>NZ_CP017141.1:4800000-5400000 GCF_001721645.1 Pedobacter steynii
ACTTTGTTCATCTATGGCTTTTATTGCTGCTGAGTCGGGGGAGAGGGCCGTGGTAACTACGGTCTGCGCGTTTACACAGAGGCAAATGGATAAGAGTGTAAGGGTGGCAAAGAAATTACGGGAGTATATTAAGGGATGAGTCATTTTTAGGGGGATAAAATTTCCAAAATAAGTTCTGCAGCGCTAATATATAACATTCCGGACAGAAGCTTTATAGGTATATCGGGAATATCCGATATTATCATTTTGATGTCATCTATTTTCTTTTAATAGGAATATCGGAAAAAGTCGATATACATTTGTATCATGAAACAGTTAGAAATATTTAAAGCACTTTCCAACAAGACCAGACTGGAAATTTTGCTATGGTTAAAGGATCCGGAATCCAGTTTTCCCGAGCAGCTGCATGCAGGCTTTGAAGTTGGGGTTTGTGTAGGAGAGATCCAGCGAAAAGCCGGACTTACCCAATCTACGGTTTCCGAATATTTAGCTATTCTTCAACGTGCGGGCCTGGTAGAATCGACCAGGGTAGGGCAATGGACCTATTACAAGCGTAATGAAGACACATTTGCAGAGTTGAGTAAAATTATCCAATCCGATATTTAAATAATATAATATATGAATACTGACAGCTTATTCAGACCGTTTAGCCTGAAATCATTAAATATTAAGAACAGAATTGTAATGGCTCCGATGACGAGGTCATTTTCCCCAAATGGTATACCTGGTGCTAACGTTGCCACTTATTATCAAAAGAGAGCGGAGGGAGAGGTTGGACTGATCCTTTCAGAAGGGACTGTAATTGACCGTATCGCTTCTTCTAATGATGCCAATATTCCTCACTTTCATGGAGCAGCTGCTTTGTCGGGATGGGAAAATGTGATCAAAGACGTTCATTCGGCAGGAGGAAAAATGGGGCCGCAGATCTGGCATATGGGAATTATGGACAACCATCATTCGGGATGGGTGCCATCTGCACCATTTGAAGGTCCCTCAGGGCTAAACAGACCTGGTTTTAACAATGGAAATACCATGACTGAAAATGACATTACCGAGGCAATCCTGGCCTATGGACGTGCAGCAGCAGACGCAAAACGCCTTGGATTCGATACGGTTGAGATTCACGGTGCTCATGGTTACCTGATCGACCAGTTCTTTTGGGAAGGTACCAATTTACGTACAGATGGTTATGGTGGCAAGACTTTGCCGGAACGGAGCCGTTTTGCAATTGAAGTGGTCAAAGAAGTGCGTAGACAGGTAGGAGATGATTTTGCAGTGATCCTTCGTTTATCACAATGGAAACCTGCTGACTATACCAATCAAATGGCCAAAACACCCGAAGAACTGGAGGCCTGGTTAAATCCTATGGCAGACGCAGGGGTGGATATTTTCCATTGTTCACAACGTCGGTTCTGGGAGCCTGAATTTGAAGGCTCTGACCTCAACTTTGCCGGATGGGCTAAAAAGGTAAGCGGAAAAGCCACGATTACTGTGGGATCTGTTGGGCTAAGCGGAGAATTTTTAGGTGCTTTTGCTGGCGAAAGTTCTGAACCAAGCTCATTAGAAGAGTTAATGCGCCGTATGGATAGAGGAGATTTTGACCTTGTAGCTGTTGGAAGACCATTGCTTTCAGATCCAAATTGGGTAAAGAAAATCAGAGAAGAACGTACCGGAGAATTAAAAGGCTTTACCAAAGCTGCATTGAGTCAGCTGGTTTTAGATTAATCAGATATTATACTTTACCATATAAGGCCGGTATTTTAATACCGGCCTTTCTATTGCTTATTCGTTTTTACTTAAAAAGTCGTCAATCTGTTTACCAATCTGATCCACAACTTCCTGTGGATGTTCGGTTTCATTGCCTCCGGATTCATACCAACCATTATCATCTCTGATGAGATAAAGGTAAAAGTCTGAACCACCAGTCTGGTTTTTAAAATGATAAGTTTTATCATCAGAAGTTGTTACCGGACCCTTCACAATTCTACCCCCAGATACCTTAGCCTGAGCATCTAATAAATGCCTTTTTACACCCATGTTTTTTTACCAAAATAGGTATAATAACTGGCAATACCCCTTTTTAAGCCGGGGAAATAACAGGGTTGAATTTTATTGGAAATTTAAATCTTTAAAATAATGTTATTATTTTGGGCAAACACACGAATTAAAGATCAGAATATGCGTATTTCCTTCTTTTTACTAGCGATGCTATGCAGTTTAAGTCAAATTGCCATTGCCCAGGTTCAACATCAAAATACGGGCTGGTTGTTTCTTTTGAATAATAACAAAATCAATAAAAAATGGGGAACTCATCTCGACATACAATTGAGGTCCTCGGATCAGTTTTCTCAATTGAGAAATTTGATGTTCAGACCAGGGCTTACCTATTTTATCAATGATAAAAGTGATGTAACACTGGGATATTTACTGAATGAAACCTTTGTCGATCAGGTTGGCAGAAAAGACCTGCGGCTTACCGAGCATCGGATATGGCAGCAATACATTTATAAGCATAAAATCAGTACGGTTAATATAAGTCACAGGTTCCGCCTGGAGCAAAGGTTCATGGAACAGAATGGTGCTGAAGATTTGTTTGCACAAAGGTTCAGGTACTTTTTCCGGACAATCCTTCCGCTGGCGAAAGGAAAACAAAATTTTGATCAGGGATTTTTTGCTGCTTTACAGAACGAACTTTTTTTTAATGTTCAGCAAAAGGACAAACTGAATGGTCATTTTTTTGATCAGAACAGGGCATATCTCGCGGGCGGATACCGTTTTAGTAAAAAACTGGACCTGGAGGCTGGTTATTTAAATCAGACGGTAAAGGGAGCAGGCAGTAATTCTATGAACCATGCGATTCAGCTTGCCTTGTATACCAGATTTTAACGGGAAACATTAAGGAAGCTTTTCCCGGATCAGGCGGCCTAGTTCAGTACGTTCTCTGGAACTCATGGAAGTATCCATAGGAAGATAAACGAGTGATGTCAGCGAGAGTTGATCTGGGTTTTCCTGTATCCTTACTGAATTGGGAAGCCTGACGAGGCTGGATGCTTTAGCGGTTGCATCATAACCATTTGCACGCAGGTGTCTGATCATCTCTTCCGGATACCGGCACTCAATGGGAATCACCCAATTGGTATTGAGCAGATTTGAGCAGCCAATTTGTATCTCTTTAGGAAGATCTGCCAAAACATCCCGGAAAAGTTTTTGTCTTGAGGAAAACTGAACTTCCTTAAATCCGTTTAACCTTTTTTCCAGTAGCAGTTGATTTGGTTTGCAAGGCCTGTACCTGATTTTCTTTAAGGGATCATTTCCCGGAAACCCCCGGGTAAAGGAAGAGAGTAACTGATCAAAATCTTTTCCTCCGGTACTCATTATTTTGTAAAAGAAAGTATAACATATTCTTCTGCTGAGTAAGCTGATGAGCATGGCCTTAATCAGTTTTTTTAAATAAATGCTGACTTTTTGTATCGGCAATTGATTGTTCAATGTATTGACCCGGCTATAAAGTTCATGATCATTTATCTGGATAACCGCCCCGGTAATGGCAGTATTCGTTTTGATCATTCCAAAGCTATACATCAGGACATCTGACTTTGGATGCCCTTTGTAGCCGTTGCCTCGAAATGCCTGGGCACAGTCTTCCAGAAGAATCAATTGATGCTTATTTGCGATTTCCTGTATCTGATTTAATGGAGTAATTCCCCCAAAGAGATGGGTAATGAGGATCGCCTTAGTTGCAGGCCCGATAGCTGCTTCTATTTCCTCCGGATTAATCTGCAGGCTATATTTATTCAATGATAGTGGAACGGCAATTAACTGATGGGCAGAGATGATATTAAACATATCCGGGATGTTGATGTCAGTCACCAGAATTTCTGTTCCTGGAGGGAAATTTAAGGCCTTGAGAACCAGGTCGAAACCCGTTCTGACAGAAAGGGTGATGAGCTTAGGTGTTTTTTCTACCGGGCTTTTATGAATTGGGTCGGGAAAGAGGCCGGCTGAAAAGCAGTACCTGATGCCCATAAGAATATTGGAAAATGGGATGTCTAATTTACCTCTCGGGATCATTTCTGGTTTTGCGCTAAGGTAGGTTTAAATAAAATAAAATGTAAATTTACCGCATGAACACCAGAAGAATCATATTTATCAAGTATATATTAATTGTTCAATTGAGTTTATCTTTCGTCTTGCCTGTTCGTGTTTTCGGACAGCATGCCTTGCAGCGGCTGGACGATAGAATTCTGATTAACCTTTCAGAAAACAGGACCCCGGAACGTACTGGTTTTTTTATGTTCCTGTCTAAACATAATGATGTGGTGAATGTTGGTGTTCCTGTAGGTTTATTAGCAGCAGGAGTAATTACGAACGATAAAGCTATGCGTCAGAATGCTTTGTATGTGGCCAGCAGTTCTGCAGTAAATGTATTGGCGACCCTGATTCTTAAAAAGGTCATTAAACGACCAAGACCATTTAACGGATTGGTTAAAATAAATGCAGTTTACCAGCCGTCTCATTATTCTTTTCCCTCCGGGCATACTTCCACAGCTTTTACTACCGCTACGGCTTTATCTCACGCTTATCCAAAATGGTATGTAGTTGCCCCGGCTTTTTTATGGGCAGGATCGGTCAGTTTTTCCCGTTTGTATCTGGGGGTACATTATCCTACAGATGTGGCTGCAGGTGCATTGCTCGGAACCGGATCTGCATTTTCTATGGGTTTTTTACGCCCTGATAAATAGCATGACCTGAAATAAAAAGGCCGGCTGTCCAAATTAAGGAAGCCGGCCTTTTTATTTCAGTGTTTTAGTTTCCTTTCACGAGGCCATCTTTTTTAGCTTTTTTCTCTACTGTTTCAGCGCGGGCGCCACTGTCAGGATGTGAACTCATCATCTTTTGCATGGTGCTTTTTTTATCACCACTACCTAATGCCTGTAGCTTTTTAAAGGCACTGGCCATTGCCATGACATCATAATTGTGCTTTTTAAGGAAATCATAGCCAAAGTCATCTGCTTCTGATTCCTGCTTGCGACTGTAGCTGGATTCCATAATTGCATTGGCAAGGTCGCCCAATTGGCTTTGCGACAATGTGTTGGCTACTCCGGATTGAGAAGAGGCTGCATCAGAAATTGCGGCACGTTTAAAGGCTGCGCGCATGGCGTCACGGCTATCATGATTTTTAACATGACCTATTTCGTGACCAATGATGGCTAATAATTCTTCATCAGTCATCTTATCCATCAGGGCAGAGAATACACGTACACTTCCATCAGCACAGGCAAAGGCATTGATGTCGACTACTTTATATACTTTATAATTCAGGTTTAACCCTTCCTCGTTTTTATGTTTATCGAAAATTTTGTTCAGTCTGACCGTGTAGGCATCTTTAGGTCCAGCAACAGTATTGTGTGCGTCCATCCAGTCTACAGCCTCCTTCGCTAATTTAGCAGCCTCTTCATCACTGAATGTGGCTGCCTTAACTCCTTTACCCACAGCACCAACGGCCTTGCTGTTTAGTTTAAATTGCGCAGATGCAGTGCTTAACGCGGCAGCAAATACCAGAGTGGTAAGGATTGTTTTCTTCATCATAGGTTTTGTTTTTGTTTCTAATTATTTATTAAGACAAATATCGCTTTTTGAAATCATTTTAAAATAAATCTCTTTATTTATTGTCAAAAAAATTATTTCAATTTGTGCTGTTGATAGAAAACTCAGGATTGGAGTTTGTTGGAAGTAAATTTTCGGATTATAGGCATGATTTATGATTTGTCCATCACTGTAGATATGATTCCAGTTTGAACCAGCGATATGACCATAACCGTAGTCCCAATTATAGAACCGGATGTTAAACCGGCAGCTCCTTTAGCTAAAGTGATGACTGAAAGACTGAGCCGCCTGGCCAGGGAACTTCAGGATGAGCATTTAAAAGATTTAGATCATATGGAACCGCTTTTTGAGGATGTGGTAATTTATATCAGTTACAATAGTAAATATACCATTCGCTGGAAGATCGTTAATGACGTGCCTGAGCACGCCATTACTGAGGTTGGTGCCAAATGTGATAAACTCGGTTATATCCGTTGGAAAACAGCAAGCCTGAATTCTTTCAATAGAAAGTAATATCGGGAAAACCCGGCTATTTAAATTGATTCAATAAGGCTATGACCTGTAAAATCTGATTTTCATCATTTGCATACGAACAGGGAAGACTTAAAGTAGTGCTGTGTATCTCTTCTGAAATCGGATAGGAGTGACCATTCATCTCTTTCAGTGCTTTTTGATGATGAGGGGCAACGGGATAATGAATTTCTGTGAGAACCTGATTTTCCAGGAGATATGCCTTCAGTCTGTCTCGTTCCGGATGCCTGATATTGAAGATATGATATACGTTGTCGAAGCTTTCGGCTACCACAGGCTTAATAAAATTATTTGACAAATGCTCCAGGTACAAGGAAGCTAGCTTTTTCTTATGCGAATTGATCTGATCAAGAAAAGGGAGTTTTACCCGCAGAAAACCTGCCTGTAGTTCATCCAGTCTGGAATTATAGCCTACAATGCCGTTATGGTACTTCTTTTCAGAACCGTAATTTCTGAGTTGCTTTAGCTGGATATAATCCGCTTCAGATTTGCAGATCACTGCTCCTGCGTCTCCAAGTGCACCAAGGTTTTTGGTCGGATAAAAACTAAAGGCACCAAAATCTCCAAATGTGCCTGCAAGTTTTCCTTTATAGGTAGCACCATGTGCCTGTGCGCAATCTTCAATCAGTTTCAGCTGCCTTTCCTCCACAATGGAAAGTATGGGATCCATATCACAACATTGTCCGTACAAATGTACCACCATGATCGCTACTGTACGATCGGTAATTGCCGCATTGATTTGTTTTGGATCAATATTGTAAGTGTTGAGGTCAGGTTCTACAAACACAGGAACCAGATCACAATGTAAAATGGATAAAATAGTAGCAATATAGGTATTGGAAGGTACAATGACTTCGTCTCCTTTTTTGAAAGCACAACACTTTAAGGAGAGTATCAATGCATCCAATCCATTTGCTACTCCGGCAACATACTCCTGTTGGTGATAATCTCCAAATTCCCGCTCAAACAGCGCAACTTCTTCTCCAAGAATGTACCAGCCCCTGGAAAGGAAACTGGCAAATTTTTGCGTAAATAAAGTTTCAAAAGGTTCATTAAGTTTTTTTAAATTCTCATATGGAATCGGGGTAGGGCTCATAAATGTAGTCTTTGGGATCAAATGGGGTTGAGGCTAAAACAAGTAATATGGCGTCTGCAGAAAAATCATGCATAACATGCCAGTCTTCGGGCTCTAAAATCAAACATTTATCTGGGGTATCCAAATCGAATACCTCAGTTTTTTTACTGTCGTTATTGGTGATTTTGCAAGAGCCCTGAATACAGATGGCAGCCTGATGTGTATTGTGGTGTCGGTGTCCTCCACGGTCAGAATCATCAACGGCATAAATATAAAATAAGCGTTTGATGTCAAAGTCGACTACCCTGTCGAGGACTGTTAATATCCCTCTGGTATCTTTGAAGGTTTTTAAATTGATAATATGAGCCATGCGCTTATATGCTGTTAAATTAAAAGTTTATGATCTATCAGGTTCATTAATCTGCTACTTTGGGGTGCTTTTACTTTTCTTATAAACAAAGCCTCTGACTGTTTAATCGGGGCAAAGTCATTTTCATCCAGGATCTTGGGATGTGCCCCCCCGCGCGACCAGTCAATATACCTGTAATTGTTGTTAATAATACGTTCTTTAAAAGGAGAATCCATCAGGATGGTATGAAAGACAAATTCATCTGTTCCCCAACATAGAGAAAAAAACTTTTGTAGTTTTCTATCCTTTTCCACCCGTTTTACAACGAACATCGCTGCCTCAGGACTCAGCATCCAGAACATAGATCTTCCGTAAGGATGCAGGTTATGAGGGAGTTTTCTTTTGGGCATGATAAAGTTGATCACTTTTTCGATGGTGTATCTTCCTTTAAAGGTATAATCTGCAAGGAAGTAATTCTCCATTCTGATCAGGCCTTCCTGCCATTCATTTCTGATGTCTTCAAGGTGAATCAGTTCTTTTCCGATATTTTGTCTGAGTACCTCTGCAATCAGGGCTGCCGGTTTTATCGGATAGTCCTGTCCGCTCATGAGGTTGATGAAGTCGTACTTTACACCGCTGCCAACCAATTCTTTGATGCTGGAAAATATTGCTTTTACTGTAGAAAAACCTGCCCATGTAACCTTTACCCGGTTTTTTATAAAATAGACATTAGGTAGGGCTTCTATAAAAAGAAAGGGTTCAATATCAGATTTTTTGTCAACGTGAATGTAAAAATCAAAATCCTCATGAACCATATTTTTAATCATTCGTTCTGTTTGCTCAGGATCGTTATAAGTTAAGATCAGATTGGCTACGCGCATAAGCAGCTTAAAATTCCAGGTTTGCAATTTATTAATAATTATAGATTAAAAATCCATAATACGTTTGTTTTTGGCCAATTGGCTGACTGACAGCTTCAAAATCGAGGCCAATTTTGCTGCTTTTTTCACTTTAACCACATTATTACTGCTGACACTATTTTCGTAACTAATTCGTTTTAATGTTTAATCATCGGATAAAAATTTATATTTTTAACAAACACAAACGCATAAATGAAAATTCTAAGAAACCCTACACTAATCGTCGCGATTGGGCTGTTGACCCTTTCGATGCAGGCTTGTAAAACGAAAAAATTAGCCGCAAAACCAGCTCCTCCTGTAGAGACTAAGGCTCCTCCGGTAGAAGAGAAACAACCTGAAAAACCTCCTGTAGAAGAGAAGGTGACCCCGGCACCCGAAGAGAAAGCCAACTTTAACTTCAGCAATGTTCAGTTCGAGTTTAACTCTGATGTTTTAAAGACTGCTTCTTTTGAAATTCTGGATCAGGTAGTAAGAGAAATGAAAAAAGAGCCATCAGCAAAGTTGACTTTAAATGGTCATTCTTCAGCTGAAGGTACCCCGGAACACAACATGTCTTTATCAGTAGATAGAGCAAACTCTGTAAAATCTTATCTGGTAAATGCGGGTATTAATGGTGCTAACCTGATGATTAAAGGTCATGGTGCTACCAGCCCGATTACTTCCAATACGACAGAAGAAGGAAAAGCTTTAAACCGTCGTGTTGAGTTTAAAGTGAATCCATAAAGGATTGATTTAATGAAATAAGGGAAGGAGAGTGGAGGTTAGGTAGCAAGGGGAAGACTAAAATGAAAAGTTGAACCCACTCCAATTTCACTCTCCACCCATATGCTGCCTCCATGGTGCAGCAAAATCTCCGAGCATAGGTACAGACCGATTCCAAAACCCGATATGTTTTGAGTATGTTTGGTTTCTACTCTATAGAAACGTTCAAAAAGCTTTTCAATAGCCTGAGGTTTAATACCCATTCCTTCATCTCTCACTCTCACCTCTGCTACGCCATCATGAGTAATGCAGCTGATTTCTATTATTTTGCCCTTTGGCGAATATTTTATGGAATTGCTTAATAAATTGGAAATTACTGAACCTATCTTTTCACGATCCGCGTAAACACTAACTGGAAGGCATGGAGATAAAGAAAGGTGATGGTGCTGTAAAGTCGGTTTTGTCTCCTCTATAATTTCTCTGATTAGCTGATCCAGATCGAAAATCTCCATGTCCAGGTGGATTTTTCCAGATTCCAGCCTTGAAATATTAAGAAAACCATTAATCATCGTACTCATTTTTTTTACCTGTACATAGGCTTTTTCCAAAGAAGTTGAAATAAAGGTGTCTTCCGTTTTTCTCATTCTGGCGATGAGGAGTTGCAGGTAGCCATTCAGGGAGGTCAGCGGGGTTTTTAGTTCATGACTGACCATGCCAATGAAATCATTCTTGCGCATCTCATCCCGCTTTTGCTCTGTAATATCCAGTGTTAAACCTGAAAAGTGGGCAGTATGATCAGAGGTTCCGGGATATAGTTTTCCCAGGGCCCTGACCCATCTGGGGGTCTGATCATGATATCCCGTTACCGGATGTTCAATGCTATAGCTTTCTCCGCTGGCGATTGCCTGTTCTACGGCTAGTCTGACTTTGTTTCTGTATTCTTCGGGGATCCGGTTAAGCACATCATCGTAAGATACTTCCTCATCAGGATAATAACCATACAGTTCTTTCATCCTTGTGGAAGCGATAAATTTGCGCGTAGCCACATCCATATGCCAGGTACCCACATTGGCTGCTTCAATAGATAAACGCAACATTTCCTCAGCCTGTTCCACTTTTTTTCTGGCAATAATCTGCTCGGTGATGGTTTTTTCTATTTTCGCCATCGTATTTACCTTGTCGGTAGTCTCTGAACAGATGACCAGGACACCAACTGGTTTTCCCGAAGTATCATTTACTTTGCTATAGCTAAAGGTCCAGTAAACATTTTCAATACGATTGTTTCTGTAGATGGGGATTAGTTGGTCCTCACTCCAGGTGGATTCTCCTCCGGAAAGAACCTGATCAATCAGTGGTTTAATAACCGGCCAGATTTCAGGCCAGCATTCTTCGGCACGTTGCCCCAATGCTTTGGGGTGTTTGCCTTCATTGCCCAGACTTGGACGGTAGGCATCATTATAAAATTGAATTAATTCCGTTCCCCACCATAAACACATTGGAAACCGTGACTTTAGTACGATGCCAATAGTGGTCAGCAAGCTTTGAGACCATTGATCCGGAGCGCCTAAAGCTGTTCCGGACCAGTCATAGGAACGGATAAGCGCTCCCATTTCAGTACCCCCCTCCAAATAGCTTTGGAGATGTGTTTGAGGAGAGGTTTCTGTGGACAGCTGCATATGCACTAATATCTGAAAGAAAACTTAAATATAATATATTATCTCTTCTTTAGCCTCTGATCATCAGGTGGTTTGAAAATGGAAATATAAGTTGTTTTCAGGAGAGGTGCATTTGTCGGGTTAAACAAAATGCCGGAATGGTAAAAATGACTACCTGGAAGGGGATGTTTCCAGGTAGTTACAAATAAAAGTACTAAAGAGAGCATTAAAAAAAGGGGGATGAATAGTTCTGTGTTTTGAATTGCGTTTTGACGAAAAGTTCACTGGATACGGTCGCGTTCCTGATTATTTTAGTGTGTTGTCCATGATATTGATAATTTGCAATACCTGTTGTCCACTCTTTATTCATTTCGATTTCCAGCTTGAGTTCGTTATCATTATTTTTATATCCTTTCAGGCTGACCCATATTCTGGACGAATGAGGGATGGTTTTATAGATCCCATAGATTTTGAAACAAAGATTCAGTTCCCTGCCCAGTTCTTTTAAGATTAGATTTGCCGTCCCGGAAACTGTGCCTGGTGTGTTTTTTGTCAGCGTAAGTTGAAGTATAGGTTGGAATAACCCTTCACTGATGATACGGAAATTTAAGCTGTTTGCTGCAGGAAGAACTGATTCTGATAACATGTAAATTCGTTGTTTCTATACTACTAAATTACGGGCTGCTATCGGTTTGAATCAGAGCGAAAATACCTGAAAGTAGAAACAGGTATAAATACCCCCCTTTGGAAAATTTCTAGGTTTAACCGTTGTAAATTAATATATTCTTCCATGAAACAAAAGCTGCCTCTTCCATTATGGACTATCGCCACTCCCATCTTAGCCTGGATTGCTTATTTTGGCATGTCTCTCGACCTGGGTAATTTTTACGCTATTGTGCTAGCTGCTGCATTAATCGGAGGCGTATTGGCCGCTGTCCACCATGCCGAAGTTGTTGCTCACCAGGTTGGTGAACCCTATGGTACTTTATTGCTGGCTCTGGCAATTACCATCATTGAAGTGGCGCTGATTGTATCACTGATGCTAACTGGCGGTCCGGAAACGGCAGCGCTTGCCCGTGACACGGTGCTGGCGGCAGTGATGATTATCCTTACAGGAATCATTGGTATGTGCTTACTGGTAGGGGGGGTAAGGTATAAAGAGCAGGTATTTAGCTTACCGGGAGTAAGTGCCGCATTGGTTACCCTTACGGCAATATTGGTGTTGACATTAATCCTTCCCAATTATACAACCAGCAGGCAGGGACCCGAATACAGTCCTGTTCAGCTGGGTTTTGTAGCCATTGTTTCTTTGGTCTTATATGGAACTTTTGTGTTGGTACAGGCAGTAAGGCACCGGGACTTTTTTCTGCCTCCTGAGGCAGATGGAGATGAGGATGTTCACGCAGCGCCACCAGGTAAAAAAGTAGCCTTGCTGAGTGCATTATTGTTATTGATCTGTCTGGGCATTGTGGTCTTGCTCGCCAAAGCTTTAGCGCCGGATATCGAAAATGCAGTGATAAATGCAGGGGCCCCGAAGTCTTTGGTTGGGGTAATTATTGCGGCTGTTGTGCTGTTGCCGGAGGGGCTGGCAGCTTACCGGGCAGCCCGGAAGAACCGCCTTCAAACAAGCCTTAATCTGGCATTGGGATCGGCCCTGGCAAGTATCGGGTTGACAATTCCTGCAGTCGCGATTGTTTCCATAGTTACGGGAATGACGATCACGTTGGGAATTGACATGAAATCAACGGTTTTATTACTGCTCTCCCAGTTTACCATTATGCTTTCATTGGCCACCGGGAGAACTAATATTTTACAAGGGGTGGTATTATTGGTGATATTTGCTGTTTATCTGTTTACAATTGTGGCCCCCTGATCTGCAAAAAGCTATTTCACCGGCTCCCTTAAAATGGTTTTCAATTTTTCGGGAGCGGTTTTTCTGAAATCAGAGAGGTATATCTCGTGATGAAGCCCATTCCTCTGTAAGCCATGCGCTTCTGAAAATTGCTGGATTTTCTGTAAAGTTTCCGGTTCATTGGCAAAAGGGCCAGTATGTAGTATCTGGATCACCTTTCCCTCTGTCATTTTATGGAAATGGACTTCCTTAACTAATAACAGTTGTTTTTTATCCAGTACTTGTTGAATCGCTGCGTTTACCTGTTCCGGAGTAACAAATTCCGGCAAACGGATCATCATTCTGTAAGACCATTCGCTTCTTGGTATTTTTAAAGGAGCCTCTGCTATACCAATATGAGCGTACTTATTTTCATTAAAGCTCCAGAGCCCTTCCAGTTTTGCTACAGTAAAATCCTTTCCCAGGTCTTTGCATTGAAATTTAATGGTATAAGCTGCTGAATATAAAGCTTGCAGCTTGTCTGCATATTGCTGGCTGTCTGGATCTCCAATACCCAGTATAGATAAGTAAGGGACTTCTGTAAACGTGATGAGTTGTGGCTCATCTGTAGCCGTATAATAGGCTTTATACTGTTTTGTTAAATCTAATTTTCCCATATCTTTTTTCTGTTATATCATCAAAGTACGGGGGCTAAACTGACAACCCTATGGCAGTGTGTATTTAAAAATCTTAGATTTGTGCTATGAAAAAAGAAACCATCGCAGGATATGTAGAGTTTGATGCCATTATTCTTAAAGACTGGATCGCCAATGGAGTCAATTATATCAAACTTGTAAATCTGAACCTGAGAGGATCTATTGAAGCTTTCGAATTAATTCCCAATTCTGAAATGCCGGAAACCGGCGACCTGATTCATCACATCCATTCAGAAGATGTGGAAGACCTCCTGGAAAAAATGGAAAAGATCAAATTTCTAGTTCATGAGATCTATCTGGAAGAAACAGAATAAACTGCAATATTCTTTATACTAACAGTTTACAAAAAACACTGTACTGAGTGTAGTTATTTTAACTGTTTTTTCTGTAAAGTATCCGTCATAATTTATCCACCGTTTTCCACCGGTGTTGATAACGTTTAGAATTGATCTAAACAATATTTTGCATTTTTGGAATCCATTGAAAGCTCGCCAAGAGGGCTGATTTAACATAAATTCCTACGAAATGAGTACTAAAAGAATAATCAAATTCGAAAAAGATGACTGCAGCCCATGTAATATGGTCTCTGAATATCTGGACAGAAAAGGGGTGGTCTATGAAACCATTAATCCATTTAACCAGCCGGAACTGGCCATGCAATTCCGAGTGCGTTCTGTACCTACCGTAATTCTGTTGGAACAGGAACAAGAGCTCTCCAGAGTAATTGGTTTTAAGCCCGAAGAATTGTCTGCACTGGCGGCAGTTTAGATTTTATTTTATAGTGGGCCCATGACCTGGATTTATTACGACAGCAAAACCGGTAATGTGGAACGTTTTGTAAATCGGTTGAAACTGCATCGGGACTGGCAGATCCAAAAGATCGACCAGGTATCTCTGCCGCTTGAAGAGGGGCACCTGATTACTTATACTACCGGCTTTGGAGAAGTTCCGGCTTCTACTTTACGTTTCCTGGAAGAGAATAGTGCTGCTATTAAATCTGTTTCTTCCAGTGGAAATAAAAACTGGGGCCCTAATTATGCATTGGCGGCAAAAAAAATCTCGGTACTTTTCAAATTGCCTGTTCTCCTGCAGTTTGAGCTCTCCGGTACCGGAGAAGACATTCGAAAATTTATAGAAAATATAGAAGGCTAACGATATGGTAACTAAAAAATGGATCTTGTTAAACAACGAGATCATGGTTAAAAAGGACGACGAATTCAGCCTCCACAAAGATAAAGAAGCAGTACGTTCTTATTTCCTCGACTACGTAAATAAAAACACAGTTTTCTTTTATACCCTAAAGGAAAAGATTGATTACCTGATTGAACAGGAATACTACATAGATTTCTATCAGTGGTATAGTTTTGAGCAGATGGAAGAAGTATATGACCTGGTCTATGCAAAGAAATTCAGATTTCAATCTTTCATGAGTGCTTTTAAATTTTTCCAGAGCTACGCTTTAAGAGATGATAGCGGAGAAAAATTCCTGGAACGTTACGAAGACCGCGTTGTCGCAGTATCCCTGTTCCTGGGCAGGGGTGATGTTGCTCAGGCTAAACAATATGCAGAAATGTTGATCAACCAGGAGTATCAGCCGGCAACACCTACTTTCCTGAACTCCGGTAAAAAGCGTTCCGGTGAGCTGGTATCTTGTTTTCTGGATGAAATAGGAGATAACCTGAATGGAATTGGTTATGCGGTAGACTCTGCAATGAAGCTTTCTTCAATTGGTGGCGGTGTTTCCTTTAACATTTCCAAAGTTCGGGCAAGAGGAGAATCGATTAAAGATGTGAAAGGACGTGCGGGAGGTGTATTGCCAATTATGAAGATCCTGGAGGATACTTTCTCTTATGCCAATCAATTGGGGCAGCGTCCGGGTGCCGGAGCGGTTTATCTGAATATTTTCCATACCGATATTGAGGAGTTTCTGGATTGTAAAAAAATCAATGTTGATGAAAAAGTGAGAATAAAATCACTTTCTATCGGGGTTATCGTTCCGGATAAGTTTATGGAGCTTGCTGAAAATGACGAAGCGTGTTACCTGTTCTATCCACATACCGTATATAAACAATATGGTAAATATCTGGATGAACTCGACATGAACGAAATGTATGAAGAACTAGTGACAAATCCTCTGGTAAAGAAAAAGAAAATCAATGCGCGTCACCTGATGGTGAAAATCGCGCAAACGCAAAAGGAAAGTGGTTATCCATATCTGTTCTTTAAAGGGAATGCCAATAAAGGCCATGCGCTGAAAGAAATTGGAAATATTAAATTTTCAAACCTTTGTACGGAAATTATGCAGGTCTCGGAAGTTTCAGACATTGAGATCTACGGTAAAGAAGACCAGATCCGTTATGGTATTTCCTGTAACCTGGGTTCGCTTAATATCGCAACGGTTATGGAAAATAAAAGGATTAAAGAAGCGGTGACCACTGCCATGCGCTCTCTGACGGTTGTTTCTGATATTACCAATATTGCTATGGTTCCTTCTGTTCAGAAGGCAAATAAAGAATTACATAGTGTTGGCCTTGGTGCGATGAACTTACATGGCTTTCTGGCCAAAAATTTCATTATGTATGAAAGTAAAGAAGCATTGGATTTCTGTAATGTTTTCTTTATGATGGTTAATTTCTACTCGATCCGGAGTTCTATGGAAATTGCCCGTGAGAAGAAAGAAACTTTTGTAGGTTTTGAAGAGTCAGAATATGCCAATGGAAATTACTTCAAAATGTACCTGGAAAAGGATATCGCTCCCGTAAATGATAAAATTGTTGGATTGTTCGAAGGAATGTCCATTCCTACAGCAGCCGATTGGGCTGCATTAATGAATGAGGTAAAAGAACATGGCTTGTATCATGCTTACAGACTTGCAATTGCACCCAATCAGTCCACCTCTTATATTATGAATGCAACGGCATCTGTCATGCCGGTGGTAGATGTGATTGAGATCCGAGAGTATGGTGATAGTACAACTTATTATCCTATGCCTTATCTGGATAATGACAATTACTTCTTCTATAAATCTGCCTATGATATGGATCAGAAGAATGTCCTGCGACTGATCTCTGTGATTCAGAAGCATGTGGATCAGGGGATTTCAACCATTTTGCATACCAATACCAAAGACAGTACCCGAGATATTGCGAAGTATTATATCTATGCACATAAAATGGGACTTAAATCTCTATACTACACCCGGACGCGGAAAGCTTCCATTGATGAATGTGTTTCCTGCTCCGTTTAATCCCCAGGAAGATCAATTACCTTACTAAATTTACATAGATGAATCAATATAAAGCAGTAAACTGGAACACTCCTGAGAATGATTATGCCGGCATGTTCTGGGAACAGAACCTGCGTCAGTTCTGGGTGGATACAGAATATATTCCTTCCAAAGATATCGATAGCTGGAAGTCTTTAACGCCCGAAATTCAACAGGCCTACAAAAGAGCTCTTGGGGGGTTAACCTTGCTGGATACTTTACAAAGTCATACCGGAATGCCAAAACTGCTGGACCATATAGATGGTTTGCAGAATAAGGCTGTCCTGTCTTTTATGTGTATGATGGAAGCCATTCATGCCAAATCTTACTCGACAATCTTTACAACAGTAAACAGTACTGCAGAGATTAATGAATTATTTGAATGGGTGGAAAGCAATAAACTATTACAGTTTAAAGCGGCAACAATAGACAAATATTATAGAAGTCTGGATGCTAATAAAGTAAGTGATGAAACTTTATTTATGGGATTGGCGGCATCTGTATTATTAGAGTCTTTTCTATTTTATAGTGGGTTCTTTATGCCTTTGTGGCTATCCGGACAGGGGCAAATGGTAGCCAGCGCAGACATCATCAAGAAAATTGTGGCTGATGAGTCTATTCATGGTGTATTCGTTGGCTTACTGGCGCAGGATGTTTATAAAAGACTTCCTAACCCGGAAAAAAGCAAGGAAGAACTGATCAGGTTGTTGATGGAACTTTATGAAAATGAATTAAAGTATACTGACGAATTATATACTGAAGTGGGACTTACTGCAGACGTAAAAGAATATGTACGTTACAATGCAAATAAAGCAATGATGAATTTAGGTTTCGAAGAATTATTCGAAGTGAAAGCAGTAAATTCTATTGTTTTGAACGGTTTAAATGTAGATACTACACAGCATGATTTCTTCTCTAAGAAATCTACAAACTATGAAAAAAGCATGGAAGTCGTTTATCTGAGGGATGAAGATTTTCAGGTGGAAGCCGGTCCTGTGTTTTAACCTGTTCAGTTTTTCCGGACTATCCCGTTTCTGTCAGACTATTCGGTCTGTCGGAAACGGGATTTTTTATGATCAGTATGCTCACAATCAGTATTTAAAGTGATCAGGATCATTCCTTTTAAAGAACGAAATCCGGATTTTTATGGTAATGTCAATTAAAAGCCAGGATCCATGAAAACGATACTTGTCCCAACTGATTTTTCCCCTGCAGCCAATAATGCAGCGTATTATGCTTTTGAACTTGGAAAAGGTATAAAAGCAAGTCTGAAATTGTGTTATGCAGTAATGTTACCCACAGCTTCCCCTCTGGGGCAGCCCGTTGCCTGGCCTTTAATGGATTATTCAAGTCTTCAGCAGGAAGCTAATAAAGAACTGAGTAAATTATCTATAGAGCTGAAAACCAACACTGAGCTTTTGGTTTCTGACTGCCCGCCGGTTCATTATAGTGCAGAAATCGGGACAGTGAGCGAAGTGGTTAAAGAGTCGCTGAACCGGGAGAAAGCAAGTCTGGTGGTGATGGGGACTTCGGGGGCAGGCGCCTTAAGCAGGTTTTTTTTAGGGAGCAGCAGCAGAGCGCTGATAGATCATGCCGATTTTCCAATACTGCTGGTTCCTCCCGGAACTGCATTTAAAAAAATGAAAAAGATTGCATTTGCCACAGATCTGAGTGAAGGTGATCTTCTGCTGATTCATTCGCTTAGTATTTTTGCCCGTGCATTTAATGCCGAAATTCTGATTGTCCACATTACTCCCGCAGATCTTGATCATGGTCTCGATCATGATAAGGTGGATGCATTCTTAAATGAAGTAACCTGTAAGGTTAACTATTCTAAAATCTACTATCGCCATGTTAAAGATATGGATGTGGATGATGGATTGAACTGGCTGACAGAGCATGTGGCGATTGACCTGCTGGCAATGGTGCACCGCAAACATCATTTTATACAGCGTATCTTTAAAGGTAGCCAGACCAAAAAGATGGTTGGCCACCTGAAGCTCCCCCTGCTTGTATTTCCTTCGGAAAGTCCGGCTGTCCTTTAATCTGGAAAAAAAAAGTTATAAAATTCTGGTCAAAGAAAGGATTGAATTCTGTAGAAATTTTGTAGCCGAAAATAAGATTAAAATTATTTTCATCTCCTAAAAGGCGCTATAAAACGTAGATTTGCGTGCTTATGAGCATATTTAGGACGGGCAATGAGTATACAGAAACAAGCTCAAAAGAGAAACTGCTGCCGCTTTTAATCGCTTATCAGCAGGCAGTTGATACGAGTATAATTTCTTCTATTACAGATACTAAAGGGGAAATTGTTCATGTGAATAAGAGATTTTGTGAGGTGTCGAAGTTTAATGCTGAGGAACTGATCGGACAGAATCACAGAATCATTAACTCAGGGTATCATCCTAAAGAATTTCTGAAAAATATGTGGAAGACGATTAGTGAGGGAAGGGTATGGCATGGCGAAATCAAAAATCGCGCTAAAGATGGGTCTTATTATTGGGTGGATAGTGTTATTGTTCCGATTAAGAACCAACAGGGAAATCCTATTCAATACCTTTCTTTAAGGACATTGATTTCCGAACGTAAGGCTAAGGAAGAAAAGGAGAGGGAAGAACAGATAAGGGCAATGGAAGAAATGCTTTATAAAATTTCTCATGAAGTCAGGCAACCCGTGGTTCAGATATTGGGCTTGTCGGATCTGTTTGACCATCATATTGACTCGGAGGATGATCTGAAAATGACTTTAGATGGAATCAGGCGCTCGGCAGTTCTACTCGATAATTATACGAGAGAGCTGGCTGGATTTGTACGTAAGATTAGGAATGAACAATGAAAATAGCAATTATTAGTGATATACATGGGAATTTACCTGCGCTGAAAGCTGTATTTGAGGATATCAGGTTGTTTGGTGCAGATCGGATTTACTGTCTGGGTGACCTGACTGATGGGGCACCATGGAATAATGAAGTGACAGAACTGATCCGAAGCAAGGGAATTCCAACCATTATGGGGAATCATGATGAACGCATTGCATTTGACCATCCTGTATTTTCCCTCAGTAAGCACAGCAGAGAAGAGCAGGAAGCCAGGTTAACTACAATTAATCATACAAAATCTACAATTACTTCCGATAATAAAGCGTTTCTTGCAGGTTTGCCGGCCAGCATCAGGTTAACCTTTGGATCCGTTACCATACTGCTTGTGCATGGCAGCCCGGGGAGTAATGAGGAGTACATTTATGATCAGCACGAAGAAAAGACACTAATGAAAATGTTGAATGATCAGGAAGCAGATGTAATGGTTTGTGGTCATACTCACCTTTCTTTTATTCGCTTGCTGTCTACCGAAGAGGCCGGGAAGTCTAAGCTGGTGATTAATGCCGGGTCGGTAGGCCGGTCTAAAGAGCAGGATCGTAAAGCATGTTATCTTCAGCTAAATATAAATAATGAGGGAGACAATATGGAGTCGGCAACGGTGGTTCCTGTGATTTGTAAAGTGGATTATCCCATCGCGGAAACGATTGAGGGAATCAGGAATAGTACAGTTCCTGATTTTTATGCTGATTTTCTGGAACAAGAACAGCGCGCTTAAGATCTATAAATTCTTTAGTCTTTATGAAGTTCTGCTATAGGAATAATGATGCATTTTTTTGTATGTGGAGGGGTTCAGTCCTTTGTGCTTTTTGAATATTCTATTTAGGTGACTGGCATCAGTAAGTCCAAATTCGAGTACAATTTCATTAATCTGCATGTCGGTAAAGCGAAGACGGGTTTCGATTAGTTTTAAACGATATTCTGAAATATATTGTTGCAGGCTTTCTCCTGTTTTACTCCTGAAATATTCGCTGATATAAGTTGGAGAAATATGGAAATGATCTGCTATCTTTTCCGCTTTCAGTTGATCCGGAAAGTAAATGTGCTGATGGATGTAATTCAATAGATGAATCGGGAAATTTGTCTGGTCCCTTTTGACGGAAGAATGGGTGTCTATACTTAGGTTCCTCGCTGCAACGGTGATCAGGGTGTTGATTATTTGTCTGATCACTTCTTCCTGATGTACCTGTGGGGACTGTTGTTCCCTGATTAGCGCTTCTGCGAGTGCTCTGATTAAAGGTTTGTCAGAAATGTTATTGAGGATGCAGCCCGGCAAATGGTTGTGGCTATGAAACATAAATTCAAGTTTTTGTACCCACTCTTTGCCCAATCCTTTCAGATAGCTTTCATTAAAACGGATAAAAAAGAAACTGGTAGGACTATGGATTTCAAAACCATGGCTGTCCTGCGGGAATATCAGGAATAATTTATTGGCGCTATAAGCTAATTTATGGTTATTGATGCTCTGAATTCCTTTCCCATCAAGAATGAAGACCATTTCGAAAAAGGTATTTCTATGTTCTCTGACCGGGTAACTGGTTAATTCCAGAAATTCGACCTCAAATGGCCGGTGTAAATTCTTTATCTCCATTCCTGTAAACTTACAAATCAATCCAATGATTGTACAATAGTGCTTTGTTTATTCTCTGCAATTTTGTGATATCAAATTTATCAAAAAAGGAATCAAATGAATACTACAACTTTTTTATTATTGCGACTAGGTATTGCTGCCAGCATGTTTGGACATGGGCTGGTCAGGTTACCTAAACTTACCTCTTTCAGCAATTGGATGGTCGGCAGCTTTGAGAAATCAATGATACCTAAAGCTTTGGTTGTTCCATTTAGCTATGCATTGCCAATTGCCGAGTTTGCGGTTGGGTTATTGTTATTGCTTGGCTTATTTACCAGACCCGCGTTACTGGCTGGAAGCTGGATAATGCTGGCATTGATTATGGGGACAGCGATGGTGGAGAATTGGGAGGCAATTCCTTCTCAATTGATTCATCTGGCATTCTTTGCCGTATTGATTCAGTTTATACCTCACAATAGCTGGTCTTTGTATCGTGTACTTTTAAAATAATGTAAAATGAGTTCAAGAAGGAGTTTTATTAGGCAAAGCAGTATTCTGGGAATTGCAGGAATAATGGGAAATACCAGGCTGAAGGCTGCAGTGGGAACTGATGCTCATGTTCGATTTAAAGAAAGAACCAAATGGTCTGACGGTTCCAGGCTAGTGATTTCAGTTTCTATGCAGTTTGAAGCCGGAGGTCAGCCGGATAATTCGGAAAGCCCATTTCCGCAAAATATGCAAAAGGGGTATATCGACTTGCCTGCCGCATCCTGGTATGAATATGGTTATAAAGAAGGGATCCCCAGGATGTTGGACAACTGGGATAAATCCGGAATCAAAGTCACCTCTCATATGGTGGGTTCAGCGGTCTTGAAAAATCCGGATTTGGCCAGAGAAATCGTGCAACGTGGTCATGAAGCCGCTGCTCATGGGATGAATTGGGCTACTCAGTATACGATGTCTTATGAAGAAGAAAAGAAGTTTATAAAAGATGGGGCGGAGGCGATCAGAAAAACTACAGGTTTTACGCCGAAAGGCTATAACGCGAACTGGCTTAGACGTGGTAAGAATACGTTAAAGATACTCCAGGAATTGGGTTTTACTTACCATATCGATGATCTCAGCAGAGATGAACCCTTTGTGATCCAGGTGGACCGGAAGGATTTTGTTGTAGTACCTTATACCCTGCGTTGTAATGATATTGTTTTGATAGCGGGCAGTAATTTCTCAACAGATCAGTTTTTCAATCAGGTGAAAGCGGAGTTTGATCAGTTGTATGCTGAATCTGAATTTAAAAAAAGAATGATGTCTATCAGTTTTCATGACCGGATAGGGGGAAGTCCTCAGATGGTAAAAACAACAGCAGCGCTGTTGAATTATATGCAGCAACAAAAAGGAGTTGTGTTTAAGCGGAAAGATGAAATTGCCCGACTGGCTTTAAATGATCCGCACAGCATCAGAGAATAAAAAAAGAACAGGATTTAAAGGTCCTGTTCTTTTTAAAAGGGTTTATTTGCTGAAGCTGTCTGCCACGGCTTTCCCACGCCAGCTTTGAGGCGTTTTTAGTCCCATTACCCAGGCGATTGTAGCTGCGGTATCATAAGTGATGATCACATCTTTTATTTTATGATTCTTTTTGATTCCGGGGCCGTTGATGATCCATGGAATCTGCACTTCATCGAGTGATTTTCCTCCATGACCTTTTCCGGTGCCACCATGATCTGCAGAAACAATGATGATGGTTTCTTTTTCTATACCTGCATCTTTTACTGCCTCTACAATTTTTCCTATTCTGGCATCTACCTTTTGCAACTGATCATAGTAGGCGGGTGTTCTGTGACCAATTTCGTGACCAGTATGGTCCGGCTCATCAAGATGAATAAAAGTAAAATAAGGCCGTTCTTTCTTTATAATAGCTGCAGCAGTGTCTGCGCAAAAATCGTCCTTATCCGCTCCGGGTACCACAATGCTAATGGCATCTTTCTCTATCAGCGGACCGATTCCAGGCCAACTGTAAATCACAGCGGTTTTTGCACTGGGTTTCTGATCCCTGATCACACTAAAAATAGAAGGAAATAAACCGTATCTGGTAGTCGTAACAGATGGAATTTCCGGTGTTTTACTTCCCCATTCTGTATAACCATGTTCAGTTGGCCCTGCACCCATTAACATAGAAGCCCAGTTTACCGCACTTGAAGAGGGGAGTACAGACCTGGCTTCCAGGCTTGAAGCACCAGTCTCCATTAGTTTTTTCAAATTGGGCATCTTTGCTTCAGGAACGGCGTAGGCGCCAAAACCATCACAGCCAATAAGTACAACATGTTTTACGTTTTTTACCTGTGCACTCACACTTAACCCGATGCAAAGCAGGCAAAAGGAAATCATTGATTTTTTCATTTGTGTTGTTATTTGTGGTTTATATTTAGCTTTTCTATTGTTTCAAGACCGTACCTTTTATGTTGCCCTCAAAACCTCATTTTGTACCTTGTTTTCTTGAATTGTTAAATATATGTGTAATAATGTTTAGTTTTATTAAACATTTTAATTTATTTTCAGGGATTCTGACTTTGAGGAAAATAGTGGATTCCTTGCCTTGTTGGTTTGAAAAAGGCTCTCGCTGCGGTAGTACATATCGGTTCAATAAAAAAGGCGCAGATCATCGATCTGCGCCTTTTTTATAACAGCTAGCGGGGATTACCAACCTTTAATGGCTCCGCCTTTAAATTCTTTGGATGCGGCTTGTTCCACTTCCGCAGACTGATAAGCTTTTACAAACTTCAATACTTTTTCAGCACTTTTATTGTCTTCTCTGGCAACAATGGCATTTACATAAGGAGAGTCCTTATCTTCCACAAATAAGCCATCTTTTTCCGGGCTTAATCCAACAGGAGCAGCAAAGGTATTGTTGATAATCGCGATGGTTACGTTCTGATCATCAAGAGCTCTCGGCAATTGCGGAGCTTCCAGTTCAAGAATTTTTAGTTTTCTGGGGTTTTCTATAATATCATTTACCGTTGGTAAGAGTCCAACGCCGTCCTTTAGCTTCAGCAGGCCAAATTTCTGCAATAACAGTAGCGATCTTCCACCGTTAGTGGCATCATTAGGAATGATCACCGTACTTTCATCCTTAAGTTCTTTAAGGGATTTGATTTTTTTTGAATATCCGGCAAGAGGATAAACAAATGTGTTTCCAACGATAGCAAATTTATAGCCACGTTGTTTGGTCTGAACATCCAGATAAGGCTTGTTTTGAAAAACATTTGCATCAATATCTCCCTGATGAAGTGCTTCATTTGGCATCACATAATCGTTAAATTGAACGAGTTCTACTTCGAGTCCGTATTTGTCTTTGGCTACTTTTTTTGCGGCCTCAGCCAGACTATATTCAGGTCCTGATTCTACCCCTACTTTGATGTGGTTGGGGTCATCTTTTTTTGCTCCGCCACCACAGCTAAATAATAGGATGGAAGTAGTCAGAATAGTTAGCGTCGCGAAAAATTTAGTTTTTATATTCATAATAGTTAAATGTTTAATATCCTGTTGAGGAATTATCTGTGATCTACTTTTTTTGCAATAAAATCGCCCAGAAACTGGATTAAAAAGACAAGCGCGATTAATAATACAAGCACGGTGTTCATAACCAGCACATCATAGCCAACGTATCCATATTGATATCCGATCTGGCCCAGTCCTCCTGCACCCACAGCTCCTCCCATGGCGGAATAACCAACAAGAGTAATCAGGGTAACTGAAGCACTGTTAATAATGGATGGAAGTGCTTCTGGCAATAAAACTTTTCTCACAATCTGGAATGGTGTTGCGCCCATCGCTCTTGCAGCTTCAACTAACCCACCGGGAACTTCGATCAGGCTGTTTTCGATCAGCCTGGCGATAAATGGGGCAGCCCCGATGCTGAGTGGGACGATCGCAGCTTCCACACCAATAGAAGTTCCGACCAATGCTCTGGTGAAAGGGATCATCCAGACAATCAGGATAATAAATGGAATAGAGCGAAAGATATTGACAATTACAGAAATGGTATTGTTTAACGTTCTATGCTCCAATACCTGTCCTTTCCTGGTCAGGTAAAGTAAAACGCCAGTTGGCAGTCCTATTAAGAACCCGAAAAAGCCAGAAACAAAGGTCATGACGATGGTTTCCCAGGCTCCTTTAGCAAGAAGTAAAATCATTGAATCAGACATAACCTAAAACCTCTACTTTAATGTTTTTATTTTTATAAAATTCTATAGCCCGAAGACTGTTTTCCTGTGTGCCAAATACTTCAATAAGCATCACTCCAAATTTAACACCACCGGCGTAATCCATTCTGGCACTGATCACATTACTGTCGATCTGAAAATGCCTTGCCACTTCAGACAATACCGGGTCATCTACGGACTGGCCTGTAAATTCCAGCTTCAAAAGCGGACGTTTATCTGTGGCAGGCTCTGCTACCAGGCGCTCCATATAATCTATCGGTATTTCCAGATTTAAAGAAGAGGCAATAAATTCCTTAGCCAGTGTGGTTTTGGGATGGGAGAATACCTCACTCACCGCGCCCTGTTCTATGAGTTTGCCTTCACTGATTACTGCCACCTCATCACAGATGTCTTTCACGACATCCATTTCATGGGTGATTAATAAAATAGTGATGTTGAGTCTCTTGTTAATGTCTTTTAATAAACTAAGAATTGATTTTGTTGTTGCAGGATCTAATGCGCTTGTGGCTTCATCACAAAGGAGTACTTTGGGATTGCTTGCAAGCGTTCTGGCAATGGCAACACGTTGTTTCTGGCCTCCGGATAAATTTACAGGGTAGTCATGATGTTTCTCGTCAAGGCCTACTAAAGAAAGCAGATCAGAAACCCTCTTTTGAATCTCCTGTTTTGGGGTGTGGTCCAGCTCCAGCGAAAAAGCTACATTTTCAAAAACCGTTCTGGAAGAAAGAAGGTTGAAGTGCTGGAAGATCATTCCGATATGTCTTCTGGCTTTTGCCAGTTGCTTTGAAGAAAGGTTCATCAGGTTTTGCCCGGCTACAATTACCTCCCCGGAGGTCGGTTTTTCAAGTAGGTTCACGCAGCGGATCAGGGTGCTTTTACCTGCACCGGAAGCACCGATAACACCAAAAATCTTACCTTCAGGTACGGTCAGGGATACGTCCGACAGGGCAGTGATCGCTTTTGTTTTCTGATAAAACTTCTTCGTTATATTTCTTAATTCAATCATTGCCCGGAAGTTTTTTTTACAAAGATAGCGTTTCAGGGCATTAGAAACGCTATTAATTCTATGGCACAAGTATAGAATAAAATCCCTGGATAATGAAATGAAAGAAAACTTCTATATTGAGCCTTTAAATGATCAAATAAAATGGAGCAGGATAAGTTGAAATTTCACTTTGATAAGCCGCCGGTATTGGAGTCAGAAAGGCTCTTGCTGCGTGAACAAACATTAGATGATGCCCCTGCATTGCTTAAAATGCGTAGTAATGAATTGGTTATGAAATACATTCCCAGACCTATGCCGAAATCTATTGAAGATGTTTATGAGTTTTTAGGTAAGGTACAGGAGGGATTTATGAAGCATGAAAACCTCGGTTGGGCAATCACATTAAAAGACAATCCGGAATTACTGATTGGCCATATAGGCTATCAAAATTTTGATTGTGCGAATTTCAGGGCCGAGATTGGATATTTGCTGGATCCTGATGTTTGGGGAAAGGGGATTGCGGGAGAGGCCTTGACATTGGTTACTGATTTTGGTTTCCATACCCTTGGCCTGCATTCTATTTATGCGATTATAGATCCTGAAAATAAGGCCTCAGCAGCTCTTCTGCTTAAGTGTGGCTATGTTAAAGAAGCATATTTTAAGGAAGATTTCTATTACAATGGTCAATTCTTGGACAGTGAAGTTTATGGTAAAGTGAATGCCTGAAATCCGGTTGGAAACGTATATCAATGCAGACATCCAGCTGGTGTTTGATTTATCAAGAAGTATTGATCTGCATCAGATCTCGACGGCGGATACAAAGGAAAAGGCTGTGGGAGGACGACTTTCGGGATTAATTCTGATGGGAGAAGAAGTGACCTGGCAGGCGCGTCATTTTGGATTTGTTCAACAACTGAGTTCTCGGATAACAGCATTCAATGCACCGGAGTATTTTGTAGATGAGATGCAGCGTGGTGCATTTAAATCTTTTAAACATGAGCATATTTTTAGCGTAAATGGGCAGGGAACGATCATGATTGATGTGTTTTCGTATGTTTCTCCATTTTGGATTTTAGGAAAAATAGCGGATCATTTGTTCCTTAAAAGGTACATGAGAAACCTTTTGTTCAAAAGGAATTTAGTGATTAAAGAATATGCTGAAAATGGTATTGGGGCTGAACTTCTGCTCCGGTAACTTTCCAAAGATCTTCCCCGATTAAATTTTTTTTTATTTTCTGTAATCCTGCTCCGCCTTTCCTGACTAATTGGGAAATGGTAATTTGATTGTATGATGCAACAGAAAGAATTCTTAAAAAACATAAATGATAACCGGGGGATCATTTATAAGATCATCAATTTATATATCATCCTGACACTTATGCTTGTGGGCATCCCGCTGATGTATCTGGCAGAAAGAGCAAATAAGTTTGCATTTGGAAAATACATCGACAAGCTCACTGCACATCTTAAGGATATGGAGGCCTCTGTCTAAATATTTTTTGATTCATTTGCTTCACAATTTGCAATTAAGCCCTGTTTTCAATAGTTTTAGAATCGCAATATCAATTTAATGCCTTAAAGGGACGATTTTATTCAGATACTTATTTTATATAATGAAGCTTCAGAAACTATTCTTAGTCATCACATTGACCTCATTTACAAGCCTTGCCTTTGCGCAGACGAGTGCGGAGTTAAAGCGGAATAAAGAAGCCATTCAGCGGGAAATCGAGTTGCTGCAAAAGAACCTGAACGAGACTTCCAGTAGTAAAAGGCTTACAATGGGGCAGATCCGTGCGGTAAATGCAAAGATCAGGCTGATGCAGAATAAAATTTCGATCATCAATTCAGAAGTAAAGAACCTGGATAATCAGATTCATGAAAACAGCAATGAAGTGCGTAGTCTGAAAGGACAGTTGGGGCAATTAAAAAAGGAATATGCAGGCATGATTCGTTTTGCGCAGCGAAACAAGAATTCCTATGATAAGATGATGTTTGTGTTTGCCTCTGAGGGCTTTAATCAAGCTTACAAGCGGATTAAATACCTTCAACAATTTGGTCAGTACCGTAAAAAACAAGCGGATTACCTTCAGGGCACTCAGAAAAATATAGAATATAAAATCGGTGTTCTGGATAAGAACCTAAAAGAAAAAAGTAACCTCTTGTCAGAACAGGAGCAGGAAAAGGTGAAACTGAGCAAAAACAAATCCGAACAATCGGTGATGTTAAATCAAATCAGTAAGCAGGAGAAACAATTCAAACAGGATCTTGCTGCGAGAAAAAGAAAGCAGGCGGATATCGACAGGGCAATTAGAAATGCCATTCAAAGAGAGATCGAGATTGCGAGGAAGAAAGCGGAAGAAGAAGAGCGGCTTGCTGCCCAGAAAGCAGTTGCCGAAGGCCGGCCTGTTCCTGTTGCAAAAGAAAAAACCAATAGCAGTTACCTAACCGCCTCACCTGAAGCGGCTAAGCTTTCTGCAGGATTTGAAAATAACAGAGGCCGTTTGCCATGGCCGGTAGGTCAGTATTCTATTTTAGAACGCTTTGGTACCCACACTGAAGGTAGGGCCACCTACAATAATGATGGAATTAACATCCTGACCGAAAACGGGGCTTCAGTTAAAGCCGTGTTTGAAGGAAAAGTATTGTTTGTCCGTGAACTTTACGGGACTTATATCGTCGCCATTCAGCATGGAGAGTATTTTACGATCTATCAAAACCTGAAAACGGTGAGCGTTGCAAAGGGCGACAAAGTGGAGACCAAGCAAAGCTTAGGTGTGGTGGCTTCAAAAGAAGAAGGTCCTGTACTTCATTTTGAAATTATGCGCGGCCAGAATAAGCTTAATCCGGAAGCCTGGATCGCAAAATAACAGCAATATTTCTTAGAATTTTCATTTAGATGTCATAACATCTAACATTGACCTTCATACTGACCAAAAGTGTATAGGAAGTCAGATGTTAGCTTTATCTTTGGGCACGCTCTACAACTTAATCTATTCAGTATTAAATAAGTTAACCGGAATCGTGTACATATTCTATCCATTATCTGTAATAGTTAGCACTATTGCCATAGCCCATCATAACCTTTCTCTGAAAGAGAGAAGGCCCGCTCTTGTTTTTGAATTGTTTCATTTCCTAAAGAAATAAGGTTCATTATGAGACGACAACTTAAAACATCTATCTGCATGCTGACCTTGTTCCTGACATTGGCTTTTACTGCCGTTGCCCAGGCACAGCAAACAACAGTCAGTGGTACGGTTACTGATGCCAGCACTAAAGAAACATTGCCTTACGTTTCTTATTTGATTACAGGAACTACTCTTGGTGGGAGAACTGATGCCGATGGAAAGTTCAGCATCAGCATCAATGGTAATTATACTGCTTTGAAGTTCAGCTACGTAGGATATAAGCCGCTTACTAAGGTGATTAAAATAGGTACTGCGCAGGTTGTAAACGTTCAGTTGCAGCCTGAGGCAATGCTGATGAACGAAGTGGTGATTACAGCCGGTAAAAAACCAAGGTACAGAAATAAAGAAAATCCTGCTGTAGAGCTGATCAGAAAGGTGATTGCCAATAAGACAAAAAACAGAATGGAGCATTACGACTTCGTTGAATATCAGAAATATGAACGGATGATGTTCTCATTAAGCAATCTTTCAGATAAATTCAGAAACAAGCGGATGTTCCGTAATTATCAGTTCTTATTTCAGGAACAGGATTCAACCAAAATCGGAGGAAAGAATGTACTTCCGGTTTTTCAGCAGGAAAAACTCAGCAATAATTATTTCAAAAAAAGCCCGGAAAAAACAAAAACAGTTGTCATTGCAGATAAAAGGGTAAATTTTGACGAGCGTTTTATCGATAATCAGGGCTTAAGTACTTACTTTGACCGGATGTATCAGGATATTGATATCTATGATAATAATATTTCAGTAGTAAGTAACCAACTGCTTAGTCCTATTGCCGATGGGGCACCTGGTTTTTATAAGTTCTTCATTACGGATACCATCAAAAATCATAACCCTCAATTGGTGGAACTGGCTTTTACCCCGAGAAACAATACTGATCTTTTGTTTGAAGGAAAGCTGTATGTAACCTTAGACGGTAACTATGCCATTCAAAATGCTTATCTGACGGTCAATAAGAACATTAACCTGAACTTTGTAAGGGCTTTGGAAGCAAAGCTTGATTTTGAGAAAAATCCTGACGAGCGTTATCATTTGAGTAAAAGCAACCTGATTGTTGATTTCGGACTGAGCAAGAAAAGCGGCAGTGGATTTACAGGGGAGCGGACAGTAACTTTTAAAGATTTTAAGGTCAATAACCCACTTCCTGATACGACTTACAGGGGTGCAGGGCAATTGGTCGTTGTTCCTGATGCAGATAAAAGATCAGAGCAGTTCTGGGCAAATAACCGACCTGAACCTCTGAGTGCTGGAAATATGAAAGTCTACGGCAACCTGGATACTTTACAATCCATTCCTTCCTTTAAAAGGACGATGGATGTAGTTACCCTGTTCTTTGCCGGTTATAAAGATTTTGGGCCATTTGAAATGGGACCGGTTAATACTTTTTACAGTTTTAACGGCGTAGAAGGTTTTCGGCTTCGTCTTGGAGGACGGACAACACCATCATTGAGTAAACGATATTATTTCGAAACTTATGCTGCTTATGGGTTTAAAGACGATAAGTGGAAATACTTCTTAAGTGGGACTTATTCTTTAAACAATAAATCCATCTACGCTTTCCCACAGAATTACCTCAGGGCCAGCTTTCAAAGGGATACTAAAATTCCAGGTCAGGAATTACAATTTGTTCAGGAAGACAATTTCCTGCTTTCTTTCAAAAGAGGAGAGAACAATATGATGCTTTACAATGATTTCTACAGGCTTGATTATGTACATGAGTTTGAGAATCATTTTTCTTATACACTTGGCCTTAGGAAATGGCAGCAGACGCCTGCCGGATCGCTGTACTTTAGCAACTATCCTGACAATGGCATCCTTGGCCGGATCCAGCAGATCAGTACTTCTGAGATCAGCTTAGGCCTGCGTTATGCCCCACATGAAAAGTTCTATCAGGGTAAGATATACAGAACACCGATTGTCGACCGTTTCCCGGTATTTAATCTCCGTTATACTGCCGGGATAAAAGGCGTATTGGGTGGTGAATACAACTATCATAACTTCATGGGAAGTGTAGACAAGCGTTTTTATCTTTCACAGCTGGGTTATGCCGATGTAACGGTAGAGGGGGCTTATATCGTTGGAAAAGTACCTTTTCCTCTGTTAGCAATTCACCGGGCAAATCAGACTTATGCTTATCAGCTTAATTCTTACAACCTGATGAATTTCATGGAATTTGTAAGTGACCATTATGCAAGTGTTAATATCGATCAGAACTTTAACGGTTTTTTCTTTAATAAGATCCCTTTGCTTAAGAAATTAAAGTTAAGGGAAGTTGCTTCGTTTAAGGTCTTGTTTGGCGGCTTACGTGATGAAAATAATCCGGCCTTGAATCCGGGATCTATGCAGTTTGTACGGAATGAAAATGGATTGACAGTTACCAATTCTCTCAATAGAGATCCCTATATGGAAGGTAGTGTTGGGGTAGGAAATATCTTCAAAGTGTTAAGAGTCGACGCAGTAAAAAGATTCAGCTACCTGAATAATCCGGAAGTATCCAGCTGGGGTATCCGGGCAAGGGTTAAGTTTGATTTCTAAACAACCTGCTTGTTTAATGAGCATACAATTCCTGAAGCACCCTGAAGTAATCCTTCAGGGTGTTTTTGTGAAGAGGTTTCTTTTTCGTCTATCTTTGTATTCATACATCAAGCGGAACCAGGCATGGCGAAAACAGAGAAAACAGATCACTCTACTGAAGATAAAATTAAGGTGGCCGCAGCTAAAGTCTTTATCAGTAAAGGATTTGCTGCCGCCAGGACCAGAGATATTGCGGAAGAAGCAGGAATCAATCTGGCTTTGCTTAATTATTATTTCCGTAGCAAAGAGAAGTTGTTTGATATCGTAATGATCGAAAGCCTGCAAAAGCTCCTGGTAGGGGTGAGGGATATTTTGAATGATGTAAATAGTTCATTGACTGAGAAAATAACTTTTCTAACCAACCACTACCTCAATCTGCTGAAAAACGATACTGATCTTCCCTTATTTGTCTTGAACGAAATCAGGGCGAACCCGCTCATATTGGAAGCCAATATAGAAGTGAAGGAGATTTTTTTACAATCCAATTTTTATCAACAGCTTGAAGCCAAGACTAAAGGAAAAGTAGAGCCGGTTCATTTCGTGATGAACATCGCAGGTCTGATCTTTTTTCCATTTGTATTGAATCCACTTTTAAATGGTATAAGAGGAGAAAGTAAAGAAGGATTTGCAGCGTTGATGGAGGAACGTAAAAATAGGATTCCGCTCTGGATCGATGCCATGCTGAAAACGGACTAACATTTCTTATAAATGTTTTAATCAAATGATTAAAACAAATTAGTAAATTAAAGTTATATATCATATTACCAGCTTATTATTGTTTTTATATGATGTATTAGTTTATGATAGTCTAGTCATTTCCATAGCTGATTATAAAATGACAGGATCTGATATTTTGACAATCCTCTGGATAAGTTGCTTCATGAAATATCTAGCTTTGCATAAGTATTAAAATCATTTTTATGAAACGTGTTAAAGTAATCGGCAGACTGGTTCTGGTGTTGATGTTATTGGGTACATTCTCTTCTGTTATTGCTCAAACTGTTGATAGAAGTGATCCTTCTCCCTTAAAATTCCCGACTCCCAAAGGAATCAAAAACCAGTTGTTTTATCTTCAGAGAGATCCAAATACCAATACCATTATTTGTGAACTTAACCTGGATGATAAAGGACAGGTGAATAGAAAGGAACCCATCCTGGTTTATTGGCTTCGCTTCGGTGAAAAAGGAGAGAAAAAAGACCTGAACTACATTCAGCGAAAATTTGCTTATGGTATTCAGGCAAAGGAAATCGCCAAAAACCAATTCGAACTTCGTTTTGTTTCTCATAAAAAGATTCCGATGTACCTCATGGAATCAAATGAAGACCATAAATTCCATGTATACGTAACGGTAAACAATAAGAAAATTGAACTGGATAAGATCTTTTTGAGAATTGAAGGCGGTTCTTTCTGGTTGCCAAATGTAAAGTACGTAGAGCTTACCGGAACGAATACAGCCAATAATACCCGTGTCGTAGAAAGAATTAAGGTCTAAAGCTGCGATAGCCGGTTTGTGTTTCTACCGGTATTTTTATTCTGTTTACCGATATAATCCGGTGATATAGCTCCCGGACATTGCCCTGCATGAGTAATCCCGGTAGTTTTGAAGAAAAAAGAATATGGAAACGCTAACTGAAAACAAAAAAATTAATCGTCATATCACTGCGGGTATCATCATCATCGCACTTGGATCTCTCCTAATGCTGGATAATCTGGGAATTAACGTTCCACATTGGATTCTGTCCTGGCATACCGTAATGCTTGCAATTGGTCTGATGATTGGCTACCGTAAAGATTTCAAGGTATCCGGATGGGTTGTCCTGGTAATCATTGGTGGAATCTATACCCTCAAAGATATCGCCTTCTTCGATCTCTCGAGATTTACCAGTGCATTGGTGCTGATTGGGCTTGGAGTGTATTTACTTTTAAAACCCAACAATAAATCTGCTTTCTGGAATTTTAGTGATAAAAAACCAATCGATTTTGAACACAAGAACAAAGCATAAAAAACGCCCTGCAAGTCTCGACTTGCAAGGCATCACTATTAACCCCCCGGTATAATATTATTAAATTGATGAATAAGCATTGGTCGTTTTCATCATAGTTTTAAATTAGCTAAAAAAGTCTGAATGAATCATTTTTTCTATGTTCATTTTCTATTCATTTTTTCTGCTGGGATGTAAACCAATTGGAAAAACAAATTGCGTTTAAGTGTTGCTGTTTTAAAATAAAATTGCAAAATTTATACAAATTAACCAAATTAAATCATCCTATGAATAAACAGTGTTTAATTACCCTATTTGCCGGACTGGCTTTTAGCGCATGCGAAAAGGGAATTACAGGTGCCATCAAGTCAACTGAGGTACAGGAAAAAAAATCAAATTCTGCTGCTGCAGTTCTGGCCCCAGGAGTAAGCTTAAAGGCCGACGGGCCGGGTGGAACCTATAGTCTGATCAATAGTGTTTTGGGAGGCAATGCCTGCGAAGTTCCAGATTGTGTCCATCCTCAGGACCACATCACAGAAATATTTGATACAAACTTAAATACAAATGTCTTTGTATTTTCAGCACATGTTACTCCGGATAATGACCGTTGTCAGAGCTTCGACCGTCAACGTACGGAAATAAAAACCTATAATGCATCACCGGATCACCTTAAAGCAACCAATGGAGAGACAGTAACCTATCGCTGGAAATTTAAATTAGATGCCGGTTTTCAGGCCTCGTCCAGTTTTACTCACCTTCATCAGATTAAAGCTGTAGACGGTGATGATTCCATCCCATTGATTACCCTTTCTGCCCGTTACGGAGCAAATAATAGCGATAAAATTGAACTTATTCATGTCAACTCCTCTGGAACCACTACCAAAGTGAAGCTGGCCAACCTTTCTTTATTCCGGGGAAACTGGGTGGAGGTGATCGAGAAAATAACCTTTGGAAGCAACGGCAAATATGATATATCAGTTAAAAAAATAAGTGACGGTACCGAATTACTTGCTTATAGCAATCCAGATATGTATTTATGGCGTACAGGTGCTTCATTTTGCCGTCCAAAATGGGGAATATATCGTAGTCTAAACAATTCAGTACGGTTGAGAAACGAGGAAGTCCGCTTTGCTGATTTTTGTATTGCAGAAGGGACCGCAATCTGTCAGTAGTCTCTCAGATTTAACATCATATTTTTATTTGAAGGAATTATTTGGATTTACTGAACACCATTCAGTATATTTGCAGTGTTAGTATTTAGCTATGGGAATATCAGAAAGAAAAGAACGCGAAAAAGGGGAGATGAAGAAGATGATCACTACTGCGGCCATGAAAATGTTCCTGGAAGATGGTTATGCGAAAACTTCTATCCGTAACATCGCTGATTCCATAGAATATAGTCCTGGAACCATTTATCTCTATTATAAAGACAAAGATGAGTTGCTTTATGAGGTGCAGGGACAGGCTTTTCTTAAATTGCTGGAAGCATTCAGAACAGATGCAATAAGTACAGATCCTGTAAAAAGGCTGGAACAACTCGGAAAAATATACGTGGCATTCGGATTGGAAAATCCGGAATTGTACGACCTGATGTTCATCATCCGGGCGCCTATGAACGTGGATGAGGAGCTACACAAGGACAACGGTGCGGAGACCTTTTTTTACCTGCTTAGGTGTCTGGAAGAATGTATAGAGAAAAAACTTTTGATTTTCAAAGATCCAATGCAGGCAGCGCTACAGGTTTGGTCTATGATGCATGGGCTGGTTTCGCTGAACCTTCGCTGCCGTTTAAAAGTAATGCTTCCCGATGAAGGAGATGTTAAACCTGTATTATTTAAAGCAGTAGACGAATACCTGGACTCCATTAGAGTCTAGGCTTTTTTTTACCTATGCACTAAACACTGTTCACTATGTATACATCATTTACAATTAATTAAACCTGATCAATAAGACAAAATTTTTTGCACCATTACTAAACACTGTTCACTATGTACACATCATTTATTAAGCCATTTTTCGCCTTCGTTTTCTGTGTGTTGGCGTTATGGAGACCTCAGGTAGCGCTGGGGCAAAACCCACAGCTGGATGAATACATCTCTTTTGCCTTTGCGCAAAATCAGGGATTAAAGCAGCAACAATTCGACCTGGAAAAGTCAATGTTTGCTTTGAAAGAAGCAAAAGCCTTGTATATGCCAACAATAAGCATGTTGGGTAGCTATACAAAAGCGGATGGAGGTCGTACAATCGATGTTCCGGTTGGAGATCTGGTTAATCCGGTTTACGCAGCATTAAATGAATTAACAGCTTCCAATAAATATCCTCAGCTTCCCAACCAATCTTTCCTGCTAAACCCTGATAATTTTTATGATGTAAAATTGAGAACTTCTCTTTCTTTGATCAATGCAGAGATCCGTTACAATAAATTGATTAAACAACAACTCATCAGCAGTCAGCAAGCCGCATTGAATGTATATAAAAGAGCCCTGGTAAAAGACATTAAAACAGCTTATTATCATTATTATCAGGCTTTGCAGGGAGTGGAAGCCTATCAAAGCGCCTTATTACTCATCGCCGAGAACATCAGGGTAAATACCAGCCTCCTGAAAAACGGGGTTAGAAATGGAACTGCTCTGCTTCGTGCGCAAACGGAACAACAGAAAACAAATGCTGCATTAATCAATGCGCAGCGCAATGTAGGAAATGCAAAAGCTTACTTTAACTTTTTACTCAACCGTTCGCTAAAAGATTCCATCATTACTGCGCCTATGCCTGCAGTGATGGCAGAACCGGATACGCTAACTGGCATTGCCGGCCGTGAGGAGTTGAAACAATTACAGGCATTGAAGGAAGTAAATACCCTGGATTATAAATTGCAACGTTCAAGCATCATTCCCAAACTGAATACTTTTCTCGACCTGGGGTCACAGGGAATGGATTTCAAGGTCAACGATAAAACTAGGTATTACCTATGGGGTGTAAACCTGCAATGGGATATCTTTACGGGTGGGAAGAACAAATTCCGTGCAGCACAGGCGCAATCAGGACTTAAGGTCACTCAGGCCAGACTGGATGAAGCAGAGCAGTCACTCCGCCTACAGCTGCTTCAATCCTATAACAATTACAATTCAGCTAAAGCGGCCTGTGTAAGCGCAATTTCAGGACTGACATTGGCGTCAAAATATTATAAAGATCAGCTTAAAGCCTACCATGCTGGTCAGTTGCTATACCTGGAACTGATAGATGCGCAGGACCAGTTGACGAATGCCCGCCTGCGAATGGCCGATACTCAGGCAGACCTGCAAATCACCCTTGCCGAACTGGAACGCGACCAGGCCACTTATCCAATTCATAACCCTCACTAAAATTCATAGACATGAAAGCCATTCATTATGTAGCGATATTGCTGTGTACACCACTTTTTTACGCTTGCAATAGCTCAAAACAGGTTGATCAGAAATCAACCGCTAAAGACACCATTCCCGTTCAGGTCATCGCACTTAACCAGGAACACCACAACGCGCCCGTTACCGTATCGGGCGAATTTACAACCGATGATGAAGTCGTATTATCCTTCAAAACCGGTGGAATCATCAATAGTCTACTTGTCAAAGAAGGTGATCCGGTAAAGAGAGGTCAGCTTTTGGCTACTTTAAACCTGACCGAAATCAATGCACAGGTGCAACAAGCCCAGTTAAACCGGGAAAAAGCAAAGCGTGATTACCAGCGTACCAAAAACCTGTACACGGATAGTGTAGCTACACTGGAGCAATTGCAGAACAGCAAAACCGCACTTCAACTGGCAGAACAACAATTAAACCTCGTTGCTTTTAACAGAAAATATTCAGAGATCCATGCCCCTCAGGATGGTTATATCCTTAAAAAACTGGCGGATGCAGGACAACAGGTGGCACCGGGAACAGCGGTATTGCAAACCAATGGTGCGCAATCCGGAAAATGGTTACTGAAAGTAGGGATCAGTGATCAGGAATGGGCATTGTTGAAACTGAACGATCCGGCAAGAATAGAAACAGCGGCCTTACCAGGACAGTTTCTGGAAGGAGTGTTGAGCCGTAAATCCGAAGGGGTAGACGCGGCTACTGGTACCTTCACGGCTCATATTACCCTAACCGGTAAAAAAACACAATCCATTGCTTCCGGAATGTTTGGAAAAGCGACGATCAATCCTTCCAGAAATGCGGAACATAAAGGGATTTGGAAAATACCTTATGAAGCATTGCTGGATGGAGATGGCAATACGGGCTATGTATTTATTACCAATGATGATAAGATAGCGAAGAAAGTGAAAGTAACCATTGCCGGAATCGAAGACCATACGGTTACCATTATCGATGGTTTACAGGAAGCGAAAGGTTTAATCGTTTCCGGATCTGCCTACCTGACAGACCAAAGTGCAATCACTATCCATTCACCATTAAAGGAGAAAAAATGAAAATATCAGATTACGCAGTAAAGAACAGCCAGTTTACCCTGGTGATCTTTCTCATGATCATTGTATTGGGAATCACCACTATGTTCAATATGCCCCGCTCAGAAGATCCGGAGATGCATGCGCCATTTTTCTCAGTCATCATTGTATATCCCGGAACAAGTCCAAGGGATATTGAAGACCGTGTGGTTACCCCATTGGAAAAGACGATTTCCGGGTTGGATGATATCAAAAGAATCCGGACCAATATCTCCAATGGAGTGGCTGTACTAAGAGTAGAATATAAATATAGCAGCAATGTAGAAGCGAAATACCAGGAAATTGTAAGAGAGGTCAACAGCAAAAGACCGGAACTGCCCGCAGATATCTATAGCATAGAAGTTCAAAAACAACAGCCATCAGATGTCAATGTGTTACAAGTGGCCCTGGTTTCGGAAAATGCAGCCCGTAACCTGATGCAATATTATGGGGAAAAACTTCAGGATGAACTGGAAAAGGTCGCTGCACTTAAAAAAGTATCCATCTTTGGTTTGCCCAGACAACAGGTACGGATAGAGCTGAACCTGGAAAAAATGGCACAAATGAATCTGCCACTCAGCGCAATCACTAATAGTCTGCATAGTGAAATGGCCAGTATCCCGGGAGGAAGTATTGATGCCGCCCATCAGACCTTCAATATTGTAACCAACGAATACAGGACGTTAGAAGCTGTTCAGAACACCGTAGTATATGCTGCAGGAGGAAAAAACATTATTTTGAAAAATATAGCGAAGGTATATTATGGTTATGAAGAAGAAAAACACATCACCCGTTTAAATGGTCACCGCTGTTTATTTGTGACTGCCGCTCAGAAAGAGGGAGAGAACATCAGCAAAACACAAGGTGTCTATCTGCCGGTACTGGAAGCCTTCAAAAAGACCTTACCTGCTAATATAGACCTGGTGCAAAACTTTGATCAGGCAAATAATGTAAACAGACGGCTTTCCGGACTTGGACATGATTTTATCATTGCTATTTTGCTGGTTGCCGTTACCTTATTGCCACTTGGGATCCGCCCGGCAGTGATTGTGATGATCTCCATTCCGCTTTCTCTGGCTATAGGAATAGTCCTGCTCCAGCTTTTTGGTTTTAACCTGAATCAATTGAGTATCGTCGGACTGGTTGTAGCCCTGGGTTTGCTGGTCGATGATAGTATTGTGGTGGTAGAGAATATCGAACGCTGGATGCTCGAGGGGCATAGCAGGATGGAAGCTACTTTAAAAGCAACCAAACAAATCGGACTGGCCGTAGTCGGTTGTACCATTACGCTGATCATTGCCTTTATGCCATTGGTATTTTTACCGGAAGGTTCCGGCGACTTTATCCGGTCCTTACCTCTTGCGGTCATCTTTTGCGTGATGGCTTCCATGCTGGTTTCTTTAACCATTATCCCTTTCTTATCAAGCCGCCTGCTGCAAAACCATGTGGGAAATCCCGAAGGAAATTTTCTAATGCGTGGTTTGAAAAAACTCATCCATGGAAGTTATGCCTTGTTACTAGATAAAGCACTTAAAAAACCTGTTTTTACCATTGTAATCGCTGTAGCATTGTTCGCAGGATCGATATTGCTGTTTAAAGTGATCGGTTTTAGCTTGTTCCCTGCCTCAGAGAAACCACAGTTCCTGCTCAACATCACTACGCCAAATCAATCCAATCTTTCTTATACGGATAGCATTACCCGTGCTATTGAGAAAGAATTGAAAAAACAACCGGAAGTCAGGTATTTTTCATCCAATGTAGGAAAAGGAAATCCACGCATTTATTATAATGAGATTCCGGAGAACGACAGGAGCGATTTTGCGCAGTTATTTGTACAGCTGGATGAGGAAACTTCGCCAGATCAAAAACTCAGACTGATTCAGAAGCTACAGCAACACTGGGCACATTATCCGGGTGCGAAGATAGAGGTGAAAAACTTTCAGCAGGGGCCCCCAGTAATTGCTCCGGTAGAAGTCAGGCTTTTTGGAGATAACCTGGATAGCTTACGTGCCTTGTCGATCAGAGTAGAAAAGCTCTTGCATGAAGTGCCGGGTAGTATGTACATCAATAATCCGGTAAGTCTGCTCAAAAGTGACATCCGTGTCGTGATGAATAAAGAAAAAGCGCAGTTATTGGGTGTCTCTACTTTAAATATCGATCAAACGGCCAGACTGGCGGTTACTGGACTGAGCATGGGAACATTTTATAACAATGATAATAAGAACGGTTATGGTGTGCTGCTCACCAGAACGAAGGAAGGACGACCGGGCATGGATGCGTTCCGAAATCTGTATGTAAACAACGCACAGGGAAATGCAGTTCCGGTAAACCAGATCGCGGAGCTGAAACTGGAAGCCTCACCAGCCGTGATTAACCATCAGGAAAAGAAAAGAGTAGTGTCGGTACAGGCACATGTACAGGAAGGTTTTCTGGTGAACAGGGTGATTGATGAGGTGGTGCTAAAAATGAATAAACTCAAACTTCCTCCCGGGTATAGCTATGAAATGGGAGGGGAAGTGGAGTCCAGAAACAATTCATTTGGCGGCTTTATGAGCATCATATTGGTCACGGTATTCCTGTTTATTGCAGTGCTGATCCTATTGTTTAAAACCTTTAAAAGCACATTAATCGTGTTATCTGTTATTCCTTTGGGAGTGGTGGGTGCGGCGGTAGCACTATGGATTACAGGTAATTCGCTCTCCTTTGTAGCGATCATCGGTTTAATTGCACTGGCGGGAATTGAAGTAAAGAATACCATTTTACTGGTTGATTTCACGAATCAGTTGAGGCAACAGGGAAAGAGTTTGCAGGAAGCAATCCGGGAAGCAGGTGAGGTCAGGTTTTTACCTATTGTTTTAACCTCGCTGACGGCTATCGGAGGACTAATCCCAATTGCGATATCCACCAATCCTTTAATTGCACCACTGGCCATTGTGCTCATCGGAGGATTGATCAGCTCGACTTTATTGTCCAGAATTGTCACTCCGATCATTTACGAGTTAATTCCACCGGCAATAGAGGTCAAAGAAGAAATAAAGAACGCCTAAATCCGATTTTATCTGATTGGGTAATCCCGTTTAAACACTGCTTTTAAGTGATGTTTAAACGGGATTATTCTTTTGCAGCTACAGTTAAATATTTTATGGAATTTGTATCTTGCGGTGTATGAATATCTTTCCGACGCAATACTCTTTGCTCTCCGCCCAGGCCCTGAAAAATGTAATTGAACAAAAATACGGATTCCATGAAATGAGCTGTCGCTTGCTCATCCACAATGTAAGCGATACCTATATGCTGGAGAACCAGACTTCCAGATATATATTTAAAATCTATAGGGATGCACACCGAAAATTAGACGAAATCAAGGGAGAACTGGAACTGCTCAATATTTTGCAGGAAGGCAGTGCGAAAGTTGCTCATCCACTTAAAGATCTGGAGGGGAACGAAATCCAGTCTTTTAATGCGGCAGAAGGGATCCGATACGGCGTTTTATTTTCTTATGCTTACGGTGAGGTCGTTGCGGATATGAATGAGGAGCAATTGGCACTCGTTGGTACCGAAATGGCAAAAATACATCAGATTACCGCAAATCTGGAACTGAGTTACCCCAGAGGAGAGTTTAACCTTAATTCCATGCTGACCATACCTATGGAGACGATTAAGCCGGCGTTTATAGGATTAGATGAAGAATATGCTTACCTCCGGAAAGCAGTAAATATAGTTTCTAAAAAAATAGAACAAATGGACCTTTCTTCATTTGGCTACGGATATTGTCATTACGATTTCTTACCCAAGAATTTTCATTTTCAGGAAGATGGAACACTAACTTTTTTCGATTTTGATTTTGCCGGGAAAGGACATTTCGTAAATGACCTGGCTTCCTTTTATGCACATTATTTCCTGCAGGTGCTTTTCAATAGAATGACTCAGGAAGAGGCAGACCGTGCATTTCAGGTGTTCATCACCAGTTATCGTAAGATCAGGCCCTTATCAGAGGCAGAAATCAACGCCATTCCTTATTTCGGATTTGCCTGGTGGATCTTCTACTTCAAATTTCATTATGATCATTTTGAAGACTGGTCCAATTTCTTCTTCGGCCCTAAATTTATTAAAGAGCGAGTAGGATGGATTAAAAAGTGGATGGATTGGTATATTGTAAAATAATTCAAGAATAGATACTAACGTTTTATGAGCACAGAAGAAAATATGGATCCGGCAGAGCGGATTGTTGTCAATAACCTATTTGAGTTTTGGAACTTCGTTGGCCATCAATCCAACACCCTTTTAACCTCCCCCGATTTTAAGGCAATCCTGGTTAAGGGCACAGACTGGCCTAAAAGAATATTCGACCTCGGAATGGAGCAGCATCCTGATACCTCCGTATTTGAGAAATTAGCCAATCATATCCAGGCCGGCGACCTGCCGAATATGCTGACCCTTACCGAAACCCTTGCGAAGCGCTACGAGAAACCTTTGTCTGCTGCGGGTTTTACCCCCCGTGTGAAACAATTGGGAATGATGATCGATCTGTCAACCACAAGTTTCAATGAGGAAAGTGTGGCAGCTGTTCACTTTGAAGAAGTGCGGGATCAGGAGATGGCACATTTATTTGCTTTCATTGCTGCACAGTCCTTTAATTACAAGGTAGGTCCGGAAATGATAGGTGCATTGATCAACAAGGAGGACAAAGTCAGACTTTTTATTGCTTACCATGAAAACCAGCCTGCGGCGTGTGGATTGATTTTCTATGATGAGCAAGGTCATGCGGGTTTACATATGATCGGAACGCTACCCGAGTCAAGGGGAAAAGGACTGGCTAAAAAAATCACTTTACACCTGCTTCAGGAATGCATTAATGATGGAAAAAAACTTTGTGTTTTACATGCCTCACAAGCGGGGGAGTACGTTTATGTAAAGCTGGGATTTCTTGCTGTAAAAGATGTCATTACCTATCACATTACCCTAACACCATAAATACGATGAACTCAGGAAATATCCCTTTTCAAAACACAGATTGGGAAAATATACCAGCCACCGAACATCAGGGCGAAACCGGAACCGCTTATTGGAAAACGATCAGCTATGGAGATTTACGGATCAGGGTAGTGGAATATTCAAAAGACTATAAAGCGGATCATTGGTGTACAAAAGGACACATCATCTATTGTATCGATGGAGAAATGATCAGCGAGCTTTCTGATGGAACCCAGCATAAATTAACAAAAGGAATGTCCTATCAGGTTTCAGATGAACGGAGTTCCCATCGTTCCATTTCCGAAAACGGAGTGAAATTGTTTATTGTTGACGGTTCATTCCTGGCGCCAAAGAAAGAGCAGGATAACCACCAAACTGCCGGGTAACACCGAGCCGGTCATGAAAATGAAACGGAAAGTAATCCGTTTCATTTTTTTCAAGATAAACATTCCGGTTTCAAGATAAACATTCCGGACTATAGGTTTACAAGGATTTAAGCTGATTAAAAGCGATGTCTTTTCTTTTTACAAATCCCAGTCTTTCATATAAATTGATGGCTCTGGTATTGCTGTTCAACACATGCAAAAATGGTTTAGTCCCACGTTCAAACATATCAAGACAGGTTTTTAAAACCAATTGATAGGCCAAACCTTTACCGGTAAAATCAGGATGGGTACATACCGCACTCAATTCCGTGAAGGAATCCAGGCCAAGCCTTTCGCCCGACATAGAGATGAGTTTTCCATTCACACGGATGCCGTTATAATGCCCAAGAAGAGGGGTGTCTTTCGCAAAATATCCAGGCTGTACACTGGTAATGAGCTCAAACATTTCTGCACGATCTTCTTCTTTTAAAGTAAGGATCTCTATCGACTCATCCAATGTAGAAACGCTCAACTCCGGACAAAACATCTGAACACAATCCAGCTGATTTAACAATTGCCAGGAATCAGGGATCTTTGGAAGGTCACCAATCGCATACACAATTTCATTGGGTTTCATCCAGGCTTTCAGTTGTTCTAAAGGTTGTTCTGAATCAAGGTCAAAACCTATAAAAGGCAGGATTTGGGAGGGGTATCTTTTTGCGTATTCGTTGCCAAGCGCAAAACTGGCATGTTTACTGTTTAAGGCATTCCAGATGGGGCGGTCAAGCAGACTCACCTGATCTTGCACCTGATTTTCGTTTGTATCTGTATTCATTATTTTAAAGTATCATGAAATCTTCTGTAATATGATTTTTCATCTAAGGTTTGCTCAATGGCATCGAGTGTTTGAAGCAGCTGGTGTTGTTGTTCAAAAAGTTGCTGATTCAGCTGGCCAAGTTTTTCCCAGACCTTTTCAAAAGAAGGAAGGCTTTTTTTTCCTTTTGCGGATAAACGAAGCATCCGTTTCCGTTGGTCCTCAGGAGCAGTGATGGATTCAATATATCCTTTCTTTTCCAATTCTTTTGCCAGGTGAATAATGGCAGGGTGGGTAAGGCTTAATTCTTCTGCAATGTCCATAATTCCAATCTGTTTTCTTCTGCTGATCAGATAAAAAATAGGGAAGTATTTGATGTCGAATTGTAATTCATACTCCTCATATATTTTTGATGCATCTCTGGATAAAGCATCGTGAAGCCTACGCATTCGGCTTCCAATGGCTAAAGCGCCCAGTTCATTGATGATGTTTTGTTTCATATAGGTAAGTATTTACGTAAATATTTACCAAATGTAATTCCCTTATAGATAACCTCAAAATTAAAAATGCAATTCCGGGGAAATTATCGTAAATTAAACAGGTAAATGACAATACTTAACTGTGGTTTTTAAAGGAATTGCAATGAAAGATTTACAGGAATTTGCCGGCCTCCTAGAAGTCCATGATGTAGCAGGAATCCGCGCAAGTTTTACCAATGGACTTGACCCCAATTCATCTTTCACCGATGAACCTTTGATCTATGAATTGACCAGTGAATACACCAGAAGTCCTGCATTTAAATCCATCGTGAAGGTATTTGTAGATCATGGGCTTCAGTTTGAAGACAAGACACTCTTAGCAGTACTGCTGGATGATGCAGCCGCTCTTGAACAGGAGCTTAAAAAAGATCCGGGACTAACCTTTAAAAAATACAGTCTTCGCTGTGCCTATACTCCTTTATATGAAGCCTCTTTATTGCACATTTCCGCTGAATTTAACCATTGTGCAGCCGCAGAAGTCCTGCTAAAATTCGGAATGGATATCAATGTAAAAGCGGGGATTGATGAAAATGGTTTTGGCGGACAAACACCCATTTTTCATACGGTAAATCAAAATGGTCATCAATCAGCAGAGATGATGGATTACCTGATTTCCCGGGGAGCTGACCTTAAAATAACCCTTCCCGGACTGATCTGGGGGAAAGGCTATGATTGGGAAACACTGATTCCCGCAGTCAACCCAATCAGCTATGCCATGATGGGCTTATTGCCCCAAATGCACAGAAATGAACGGATTCAATCAGAGATCGTTATCAGATTACTGAAAAAAGCCTACGATATTGACTATGAGCCCCAAAATGTTCCCTGTAAATACCTGAAACATTAATGCAGACTAAACCTTTAATCCGTATTCTGCGAAAGCCAGACGCGTATTTTCTGTTGTCGTGTGATGAATCCCGGTAATGCCCAGCTGTTGCGCTGCCTGAATAAAAACCAGCCTGTCGTCCAGGTAAATAACTTCATCTGCTTTTACCTGCGCAAGGTCAAGGGCGATCGTATAAAAGTCTTTATCGGGCTTACGGGTGTGGACGAAGCAGGAAGAAGAAAAGATATCAAAAAAGCTTTTCAACTCAAACTTGCTCACCCGATATTCGTTTAACTCTCTGCCTTCATTATTCACGGCAATCACCTGTAAGCCATATTGCTGCTTAAGCTGTTTGATGAGGGCAATGGTTTCCGGATAGGCTTGTGATTGACCAAACATGAAGTCCTTAAATTCCTGCATGCTAAAATCTCGCTCCTGACAAAATACAAGCAGATTCAGATACTCATCCAAAGTCATTTTCCCCGATTCATAAGCATCAAAAATGATTCGGTGACGGTCGTTCATATCTGCAAAATCAATCGCAAAATGTTCTGCTGCAAGTCTTCTGGAAGCACTATCCCAGCCATTGGTTAATAATACGCCGCCAATATCCAGGAGTAAAGCTTTTGTGGTCATAGGTTTCATGTCCTAAAGGTATTAAAATTATAATTTATGATGCTGAATGTATAATTTTAACCCTAAAGGCTTTCAGACCGGAAAGCCCTACCAGATCCTCTACCTCTAAATGCTCGGTTTCAGCTGTTAACAAACCTTCTGCGCTTAAGGTATGGATATGTCGGAGGTATTCCTGTTCTTCTGAGTCATTGGAGTAAACAATGGTGACTTTTCCACTTGCTGTGATCCTTTCAGTTGTATTTTTGATATTGGCTTTATCAATTCTTTTTTTCGCGATTTCGAATCTGGCATTGTAGCTGCCGTCAACGTCAAATCTTTTTTCATCCATTCTAAAACGTATGGTAATGGCCGAATGGTAGCTGAGCAGGAGTGTGGTGACATCTAAAGGATAAGGCAGGCCTGCTTTTAGACGATTGTGGGCAATTTCCATTTGCATCAGTGTTCTGAGCTGCCATAGGCGGAGTTCATGGAGCTTTTCAAAATCAAAGTTCAGGCCTGGTGATATGGAAGAACCAATATATAAGTTATGTTCTATACCATCTGTTTTAAAACGTTCATAATAATGAGGAAATATTTGCTGCGCCCTGATCTGGCTATGGTCAAGGATTTTCGCCATTTCTTCATTAATCTGAGAAATGGTGTTCTCATATCGCCTTCTGCTGGTATGGAAATCTCCTGTTTCTTCGTTAGTCGATAAGAAATAATGTTGGATCAGTGGTAGCAGGGCAGGAGTCCTCGCCTCCCGAAAAAGGGGATGGATAATGGTTTCGATATAAGTGCTGATATGTTGCTCTGTACTTGCCTGAAGCGGAAAAGACAGTTCTTTAAGAAAAGCTTCAATTGATCTTTTTTCTTTTTGACTATTCTCAAAAGAAAGGGGGGCAGTCATTTGATCCAGAATAAACGTTATTCCGTTTAGCTGGGTTCTGAAATCCTGTTGAATGCTATGGTTACGTGCCTCCGAAGAACCTTTAATATCTACCTGACCATATAACGGATAAACTTCAGGAAAAATGATCTCTCTTACTGTTGCATCGAAACCCAGTTGCCGGTCGTAAATTAACCTTTGGGCCTCCGCATGAAATTTCCAGTAAACACTGGGATGAATCGTAGTGAACTTCTCCTGAATGACCACCTGGACCTGATTTTGAAGTTCAGAGATCAGTCGCTCGATGGTATCGGTCAGAAATGGGACCACCTCTTCTAACTTGTTTACATTGATGCTGTTAAAATCTTTTGAACGGGGAGAAACTACTTCTAACACCCCTAAAAGAGTTTCATTTTTAACGATGGGCATCAATATAAAACTCTTAATACCCTGTGCTAAAAACCGGTTGGCCAGGATATTATCCGGCTCGGATTCCTGGAATTTAAGGCTGTCAGAAATGACCACACTTGCTTTCTGCTCCACTATTCTACGGTAAGAATTCGGGCAAAGTACATCCTGATCAACCCTTTGCTGACGGTCAGGTAAAATGAAACTTTTTACAGGCTCCCCAATGGTGGTAATTCCAAATTTATGTTCCGCAGGATGGTAAAGTGTAATCCCAACCTGTAAGTCGGGGATTCTGTAGATCGATTGAAAAATAGATTCAATACTTGTTTGGAAATCATTGGCTTTGAGTTTTAACAATTTCTCTTTAAATATTGAAACCGCATTTTCAATGGTGGCATCAAACAATGTCATTAGCGCAAATCCTTTAAGAATCCAACTTCCGGATGGAAATTTTTCTCTCCATAATTCCAGGTCATCATAGCTGTTGATCAATAAATCAATTTCTTCCTGGCTCAGTTTAACTACGTTTTCCGTTGGTTCCACTTCCAGATAATCCGCATTGTACATGATTCTGTAGTGCTTGGCAACACCATTCTGCATGGGAATATCGTAGAATAAAGGCTTCCCAAAATCCAGTTTGGTCCCATAATATTGATTGAGAATAAGGCAGCAGCTCAGCACATAGAACTGATGCTCGTCAAAACCTCTGATATTGATCTGGAATGAATCGCCCGCTGCTTTCAAAATAGCCTTGAAGCGATCAGTATGATTAAAAATAGTTTCTGTATAAGGGATGCTGACTGCTTTAATTTCATTCAGGGATAACCCTCTTGGAAAAAAATCAGCCAGTAAACGGGAGATCAGCTCCTGGTGTTCCTCGATTACAGATAGCTCTGTCATACCTGTCCGGAGTTCCGGATATTGAGCCACTTCTTTTAACAATTCCCTGTGGTTTTCCTGAGTAGATGTTGCTATGGTCCCGATGTATTTATCGAAACTCAGTTTTACAGTAAATGGGGAGTCCTGAAAGGAAAGCAGCGTCATGTTTTTTTTAATTAAAAGTAAAGTATTTTTTGCTGTACTGCTCATACAACTCAAAAAAACTACCCGATTTTAAAATCCAAACTCCGAATAAGTGCTGCGCTGATAGACATTGTTGACAAATTCAAAGCTAAAAGTCGACCATAAACTACTGATTTCGTTATTGGTGCTGACATTGGCAATAAAGAGGTGCTGTAAAAAATAAACTCCTTCTATATCTAACTTCACCGTCAACATTCCCTCAGCATCAGACCTCAGTAGTTCACTTATGATATTTCCGGAACGGGCCTTAACATAGAGGATCACGGGCGCATTAGGAAGGGGTTTACCACGCATGGTCAGTACAGCGGTTAGCTGATCTCCGTAAGTGGCTCCAAAAGGATTGCTTTTGAGGGTGATTTCATGATCATTTGTAATGGGATCTTTTGAAAAAGGTTTCTTTTTATCTAATGAAACAAGTGATTTCGTGTAAAAAGTGGCACTGTCTTTTACCTTGTCCTTTCCATTGAGAATAGACTCCAGCTCCTTTGCAATCGGAACTAAACCTTGTTCCTTAAGATTGCTCAGGTATTCTTCTTTTGAATATTCCGCGAAACTCTTTTGAGAAATTTCCAATAAGGCCGGTCCTGTCAGTTCGGGTTTGTATTTTAGTATGGTATGATCTGCGGAGATAAAGGAATTGAGGTTTATCTTTTTTGATTTCTGGAACAGATTGATGTCGGTAGAAAGGGTAGTGGCAGAACGGGGGGCAGATTCGGATTGCAGGTGAACATGGCTGGATAGATTTGCCTGCAACGTATCTCCCTTTTTCAGGTTATATTGATCTAAAACAATTAACCGGATCTGGGAATTTGCCTGATAACCAGACAAAAGAAATAAGAGGATTAACAGAGGGTAAGTAGATCTCATAGCGACAAATCTATTTCTTATTCTTCATTTTTCTAGTACTTTTGCCACTATAAGACGATTTATAATTCTATGAACAACCTCACTATTGGCGCTTTAATCCTGACTGCTATTGTCATCCTACCTTATCTCTTCCTCTCTTACCGAAAGTTATCGGGACATCAGATGCCATTTTTTAAGGCATTTAATCCCTTCTATAACCTGAAACGTTACGAGGCCGATGAACTGAAAAAGAGCCTGAGCCCGATTGTAAAGGAAATGGAAACCAGACAGCTGTCTGATTTTATCAATTACTGGACGGAAAAATTTGAAAAAAATACCCTGAATGCAGAAGATGTAAAGCTGTTGAATGAACAACTTGCTGTAGGAAATACCGACCAGGTAAATGGAATTCTCGCCCTGCATCCCGAAGCTTTAGACAGATATAAAGCCATAAATAAAGAGATAAGCCTTGTTGATCAGGCCGAAAATCCTCATTATGAAAAGAGCTCCTCTGTTTATTAACCTTTTCTGTAGGGATTGGATCATTTAATTTGTTTTTCAAATACCGATCGGTATATTTGTGCCGTGGAATTTGTAGCAAAATCAGAAAGTACCCGTCAGTTTATTGTTGAATCCACTTCAGGGCTCTTCAATAAGAAGGGCTATGCGGGCACTGCACTTTCCGATCTTATCGAAGCAACGAAACTTAGCAAAGGAAGTATTTACGGTAATTTTGAAAATAAAGAAGCGGTAGCAATTGCCGCCTTTGATTATAATTTATCACAGGTAAAGCAATTGATCCAGGCAAAAGTAAGTCAGTTTCCGGGATATAAAGAGAAATTATTTGCCCATGCCCAGGTGTATCACAGCTTTGAACAGACTCCTTTTCCGGAAGGAGGATGTCCGTTGATGAATGCAGGTGTGGAGGCGGATGATACCAATGAAGTTTTAAGGGAAAAAGCTGCCGACGGGATTATGAGCTGGATGAGCAATCTGGCTACGCTGATTGAAAAAGGAATGGCAACCAATGTATTTCGTCCTGATACCAATAGTAATGAAACTGCAACCACCATTATCGCCTTGATTGAAGGCGGATTAATGATGTCTAAAGTTACCCGTAGTTCCGGAATGATGGACAGCATTGTCTCCGTGATCGGAGAATTGATCGAAAGAATTTCCAACCCTAATGAATCTTATTAATATGCTTAAACCATCAGAATTTTTTACGCAGAATATCGGCAAGGAGATGACAACATCACCTTCTCCGGTGCTAAATTGGTTAAAGCCTGTTATTCTGTCCGTAGAAAAAGGAAAGTTAATTTTGCAATATACCATCAGAAAAGAAATGACCAATCCAATGGGGATTCTTCATGGCGGGATGACGGCTGCCATCATAGATGATGCAATGGGGGCAACCTTATTCGGGTATGACGAGCCTCATTATTACGTAACTGTAAACCTGGCCATTGATTATTTTTCTTCTGCGAAAGAGGGTGACCTCATCGTCGCAGAAACAACTATGATTAAGAAAGGAAGGCAGATTGCAAATGTACAATGTGAAGTATGGAATGAGGGGCGTACAAGAATCATCGCGCGGGGATATAGTAACCTGTTGCGTACGGAAAAAAGACAGGCACCAGAAGCGCCTTAGTTAAATAGATAGACCGGTATTTTGCCACTAACAATATTAAATAAAAACAAATAAAATAGGATGAAAAGAGTAGTCGTAACCGGAATGGGAGTTATTAGTCCATTAGGAAATTCAGTTGATGAATTGTGGAAAAATATCCTTGCAGGTAAAAGTGGAGTAGGACCAATCACCAAGTTTGATTCTGCCAAATTTAAAACTCATTTTGCCTGTGAAGTCAAAGACTTTAATGCAGAAGATTACCTGGAGAAAAAAGAAGTCAGGAAATATGACGTTTTTACCCAGTTTGCTATTGCAGCAAGTGACCAGGCCATCAAAGATTCGGGCCTTGATTTCTCCACTATGGAGGAAGCAGACCGTTATGAAGTAGGTGTGATCTGGGCAACAGGAAACGGAGGAATAGGTACTTTTGAGCAACAACTGAAAGAATATCACCTGGGTGATGGTACCCCTAGATTCAATCCTTATTTTATCCCTAAAATGATTGTAGACATTGCTGCAGGTGTAATTTCCATTCGCAACCAGCTGCATGGACCTAACTACTGTACGGTTTCTGCCTGTGCTTCTTCCAACACTGCAATTATCAGTGCTTTCGATACCATCAGATTGGGGAAAGCAAATGTGATGATTGCCGGTGGTTCTGAAGCTGCGATTACTGATTCTTCAGTAGGTGGATTCAATGCTGCTCAGGCCTTGTCAAAAAATAATGATGATGCAGTACACGCTTCACGTCCTTTCGATAAAGATCGCGATGGTTTTGTCATCGCTGAAGGTGCTGCAGCATTAGTTTTGGAAGAATACGAGCATGCGATAAAAAGAGGAGCAACAATTTATGGTGAAATGGTTGGAGGTGGCATGGCCGCCGATGCTTACCACTTAACCGGTACCCATCCGGAAGGATTAGGTGCAATCCAGGGAATGAAAAAGGCATTGGCCGATGCTGGAATTCAACCGGAACAAATTGATTATATCAATGCACATGCAACTTCAACTGGCCTTGGTGATTTAAGTGAACTTAAAGGAATTAAGGCGGTCTTTAAAGATTCACAGGTGGCCATCAGTGGAACAAAATCTATGACAGGCCATTTGCTGGGAGCTGCAGGTGCGCTGGAAAGTGTGATCAGTATCCTTTCTGCAAAACATGATATGATTCCGGCTACTACGAATACAGTTACCCTGGATGAAGCTATTCCTGAAGGATTAAACATCGTCTTAGGTAAATCAATCGCTAAAAAGGTGAACTACGTGATGAACAATACCTTTGGTTTTGGTGGTCATACCGCAACTTCTATCTTTAAAAAATACGAAGCTTAAAAATCATAACATGAATAAAAAAGAGGGGCTTATCATCTGATAAGCCCCTCTTTTTTGTTATGTAGTTCTAAATTAAGGTAGCGTAACTACAATCTTGCCAATCGTTCTTCCGTTTTCAATATGCTGATGTGCAGCAGCCATCTGATCAAAAGGATAGCTTTCGGAAATATGTGATTTAATGCTTCCTTTTTCCAGTAGCCCGGCTATTGTTTTCATGTCTTCGCCATTCGATTCAACAAAGGTGGCATAACCGTTGACGCCTTTCGCGCTGGCTTTTTCTGCCACTTCATCATTTAGTCCGCTGGGGATGCTCACCAGTGTTCCACCAGTTTTGATGACTTTCAGAGAGCGGTCAATATATTCGCCGCCCATGGTATCCAATACAAAATCCAGATCTTTGACCTGTGTTTCAAATGCATGGGTCGTATAGTCGATATGCTCATCTGCGCCGAGTGATAAAACGAAATCTTTATTTTTTCCTGAAGAGGTGCCAATGACATAAGCCCCAAGATGTTTTGCCATCTGAACGGCAAAATGACCTACTCCGCCTGCTGCAGCATGGATCAGCACCCGGTCGTCTTTTTTAATCCTGCCATAATTTATCAATAGTTGCCAGGCGGTAAGTGCCGCAAGAGTAGCTCCGGCAGCTTCCTCGTGGCTAATGTTATCTGGTTTCAGCGATAAATGGGCAGCCGGAGCAGCCACATATTCTGCATAAGCTTTTCCATGTCCGGGGAAGTTAACCATTCCGAAAACCTCATCACCGACATTAAATAGGTCAGACTTTGATTCCTTTACTACCCCGGAAATGTCCCAACCGAGGATGATCGGGTTTTCCTCCTTTAGTTTTGCATAACGGCCTTTTCCCTTCCTGGTTTTGATATCAACAGGATTGATGCTGATCACTTTTACCTCAACCAAAATCTCTTCAGCCTGAATAGCTGGTATTGATATTTCTGAAATGACCAGCTGATCTGTAGTTCCTGGTTCTTTTAATACGATTGCTTTCATTTTGTTCTCTTATTTATGATAAGGCAAAGTTATACCAGATTTGTCGCTGTAAAATGGTATATGTTTTCTATAATTTGGTATTTTTGTAGCATGATCAAGGAAAACTTACACGAACCCTTTTCTATCACGTTTAAAAAGATCGGGGAATGTCTTAAGGACGACCACCAGCATAGCTTTTTTGAATTGATTTATGTCATTTCCGGTACCGGATTACAATCTATCAATAAAAATAATTTTTCTTATCATCCGGGGCACCTCTTTTTAATTACTCCGGAGGACTATCATTCCTTAGAGGTGGAGACCAGTACCGAATTCTTCTTTCTCCGTTTCAACGACATCTACATCCGTAACAATAGTCTCCTGGCCGAAAACGTTAAACGATTAGAGTACATCTTACATAACGCCAATCATCAGCCGGGTTGTATCCTTAAAAATAAAACCGATAAGGTGCTGGTTGGAGCAATGGTTGCAGCAATAGAGCAGGAGTTTCTAAATAAGGATCTCTATAATAAAGAACTCATTCAGCAACTAATCAATACTTTAATCATCGTTGTTGCCCGTAATATTGCAAAATATCTGCCGGAGCAGGTCAATATGAAGAATGAAGAGAAAGCATTGGATATCCTGCAATATATTCAGAGTAATATCTATGAGCCGGATAAGTTAAAAGCGGAACATATCAGTAATAATTTCGGTATTTCGAACGCTTATCTGGGCAGGTATTTTAAAAAGCACGCTGATGAAACCATGCAACAATACATCACCAATTACAAAATTAAACTGATCGAACATCGCCTGCAGTTCAGTGATAAAAGGATCAACGAAATTGCTTACGAATTTGGCTTTACTGATGAGAGTCATTTGAATAAATATTTCCGAAAGCAAAAAGGAGACAGCCCAAAGGAGTATAGAAAAAGAACTAGGCTTGCTACTGAAAATAGTAAGACAACATCTAAACCTAAAACCTCAGGTATAGCAGGTCCAACAAAATAGTGGAAGGCAAGCGCGGTATTAATAACAATGATTTGTCAAATAAGAGTAGGTAATGCAGGTTTGTAAAATTGAAAAGGGCCGCTAAACAACGGTCCTTTTCAATTTCTTATCAAATTTACTGCGCTCCAAGAGCTGGTGCGGGCGTATCGGATATCACATGGATCTCGCGCTGCGGATAAGGGATGCCAATATTGTTCTTATCCAGTTCCTGTTTGATCAATTGATAGTTCCTGTGGTAAGTTGGCCAGAAATTAGCATTTGCCGACCAGGCCCTCGTGGTTAAGTTAACCGCATTATCTCCCAGAGCGCTGACAAGTACTACCGGTGCCGGTTCTTTTAATACCAGTGGGTCAGCAGCTAAAACTTTGAGGATAACATCTCTTGCAACATCAATATCCGAATTATAAGATACGCCAATCACGTATTCTGCCATCCTGGTCTCATTATCAGAAACGTTGTTGATCACCGCATTTGCCAGGGGGCCGTTTGGAGCATATAAGGTTGTGCCATTTTTAGCCTTTAATGTCGTGTAAAGGATGTCGATCTTTTGAACCGTTCCTTCTACGCCATTACTGGAAGAAATGAAATGGCCGATTCTGAAAGGTTTGAATAACAGAATCAATACGCCACCGGCAAAATTGGAAAGACTGCCCTGCAGTGCAAGACCAATAGCCAGACCTGCAGCACCCAGAACAGCCACAAAAGAAGTGTTGGGAATGCCAAGGGTTGAGGTTACGGTAAGCAATAAAAGAATATATAAGATGGCTTTTAAAATGCTGAGGAGAAAATTGGTAAGAGAGCTGTCAATTTTTCCTTTGTTAAGGCGATTTGTTAAAACACGAAGCAGAAACTTGATCAGCCAGACGCCAATTACTAAGATGAGAATCGCAGAAACAAAAGAAGGGAGGCTGTCAACTAATCTGGTCATTAAGCGTTCTATAACGATTTCTAATTTATTCATATGGTATTATTTTTCAATTTTAATGCTGATTACACATTTATGGTGCCATTTATTTAGTAATAATGTATAACCTATCAGATGTTTTTCATTTTTTAAAATTCATAATGAACCTAGAGAAGAAACTGTAATTCTGCAACATTTTTGTAGTTCTCAGAATTTTATTGCATTTTGAAACCTCAGAATGATTGTCAGTTTGATGTTTGATTGTTTTTCCTGAAGGATAACTTCAGATTTCCTACAAAATTAGGACATAGTTTTGATTTAGAATTTTATGATGATGTTGAGATTGAGATGCGCCCTATTAATGATCCTGTGCTTCCCTTTTTTTAGCATGGCACAGCAAGCGGATTCTTTGGCAAAGAAAAATACTTTTCGCATAGCACCTTTTATTATACCTACCGTATTTATCAGCTATGGACTAATGGCAAAAGGTGATAATTTTATCAGAGATCTGGATCGTACCACACAAAGCGAACTTCAGGAGGATCATCCTAAATTTTCAAAAAGCGCAGATGATTTTATGCGTTACGTACCTGCTCTGGCTGTTTATGGATTAAATCTGGCTGGTGTAAAAGGGAGAAATAATTTGTTGGATGCTACAGGAAATTATGCCGTTTCCATGGGAATCATGACGGCTGTGGTAGCTATCGCCAAAAAACAATCACATCGTCTTCGCCCTGATGGAAGCAGCTACGATTCTTTTCCTTCCGGGCATGCTGCAGCTTCCTTTGCTTCCGCAGAATTTCTGAAGCAGGAATACAAAGATGTTTCGCCATGGTTGGGTTATGCAGGGTATGTGGTGGCTACTACTACCGGGGTTTTCAGGCTCTATAACAATAAGCATTGGGTAAGTGATGTAGTTGCAGGTGCGGGGGTAGGGATTTTGTCTGCAAAGCTGGGATATCTGGTATATCCTCCTTTGAAAAGGCTGATTATGGGAAGAAAGCAAACCAACTTCAACCTTATGCCTGCTTATCAGGAAAAAGCGCTTGGCTTTTCTTTTTCGGGAAGATTCTAAACGAAAAAATCAAAACATCATTGGCCTCATATTGTCTACAGAATTGCTACATATTTAGCGCATAACTTTGGACTGGTAATTCTATAATATGATAAAGTTACGTCTCCTTTTAATTGCGTGTTGTATCCCTGGATTAATGTATGCCCAGGTTCAGCAATCAGATTCTTTAGCAGTAAAAAATGCAGCCGGAAATTCACTAAAAATGAAGTCGTTAATTGTTCCTGCCATATTTATTGGGTATGGAGCGGTATCTTTAGGTAATAATGTGGTCAGAAATCTGGATAAGACAACTAAAAATGAACTTCAGGAAGATCATCCTTTGTTTGCAGCTCATGTGGATGACTATTCCCAGTTCGCGCCGGCACTCGCCGTATATGCCTTAAATCTTGCCGGGATCAAAGGCAGACATAGTCTGGCTGATGCGACCGGGATTTATATATTGTCTTCTGCGATTATGGGTGGAACGGTTTCTGTTTTGAAAAATACTTCATATCGATTGAGGCCTAATGGGAATGGATATCATTCTTTTCCTTCAGGACATACTGCAAATGCCTTTGCTGCTGCTGAATTTTTAAATCAGGAGTATAAAGATGTCTCTTCATGGTATGGTTATGCCGGATATACCGTTGCGGCGGCTACAGGAATCTTGAGAATGTACAACAATAAACACTGGTTTAGTGATGTAGTTGCAGGGGCGGGGATAGGAATTTTGTCGACAAAAGTTGCCAGCTACGTTTATCCTCATTTAAAGAAATTAGTGTTGGGTAAACAAAATGTGAATTACAACATAGCACCCTTGTATCAGGATAAAGCAATCGGACTTTCTTTTCGTGGTACACTTTAGCTACAAAAGAACAAGGGGTTGAACTTCCCGGAACAACCCCTTAATCGTCGACATCCATCGAGTCAGAATAAATTATATTCAAATATATCATCGGGCTAAAGTCAAAAAAATGATCTTCGTCACATTGTGATTTTCCGGTCATTACCAGGGAAAAAACTCTTTGCTTACAGTGGTGTAAATAATAAGATACCTATTCATACTGGAAGTCTGTTATCGCGGAAGATGATTCCGAAGCCGATAGGAGAGCGGAGTGTCGTGAAAAATATTACAATTTGCAATTGTAATAATATCTTGTAAATTTATTAAGATTACTTATTGAAATATTATGTATACTTCATGTGGTGATTTTATATCATTATTTGTTTTTATTACTTTTTTCGCTCTCTAATGAAAAAAACAGCACTCTATATTGCCGGATGTATAATTGCTGTATGCAGTATGTTTCTATCTACCTTCCTTATTTCCTTTTTTTCCGGAGATCCGATGCATTATAATTTTGATCGCTTCTTTTGGATCGCAGCTCTTTTTTTTGGGATATGTCTTGGATATTTTTTTTCAAGAGATAAAATTTCTGATTATTGGCACGAAGACTAGTTCATTTGCCTTAAATTTTCTTTGTTTTTCTTTTATAATGGTATTTGACTATTCTGTTCGTTGGTTGTAAGCATATTTTAAAAAGATAAATTGATATTTTATTTCTTATTATGTTAATACTTGGTTTTTATTGGTTATTATATTATACGTATATGGATTTTTTTGTTTCACATATTTCTTGTTGATTATGGTTTTGTTAAGTTTTAGTTGCATTAACAATTTTCATAATCTTAAATTTAGGTTGGGTTATTAGACCTGATGAATTGATTTGTGTAATATTTCCGGTATTTATCACCTCAAATTGGGGAACTATTTCCACTATGTTATTTGTATATTATCTTTTTTATATTCCTGTTGGTTTTACTGATCCGTTGTTTTTGTCGCTTTTGAGGCTATTAATAGCATATTTTGTGTTCTTTGTGATTGTTGGTCTGGTTTTTATTGAGAAATTTTCAATTTTTAGATATTTTTTAGTGTAATAATCAAAATTCTGAGTAATTTGGTAGCAATAAATATAGTTAATCTTTAAGAAAGTTTGCTGGGGGGCTGATCATCTGGAGAGATAAAAACATTCGTTTAATCGGAGAGTATCCGTTTTTTATGAATGCTCTTAAGGAGAATAAGCCTGTATGATCAACATTATGCTAAAAATGCGCTCACGTATTGCTCCATCATTATTTAAGAAATTACACTTTCTGTTTATATTTTGTTTATTGATTAATTTTTCTGCCGCGTATGCGGAGGGAAGTAAGGATTTATACCCTTCAGGAGCGAAAGGAAACAGGGCTTTTCTATATTGTAATACGAGCTCAGACGCTTCTGAATCCTGGCCTTTCAAAACTCCCGGAACACATTATATTTACGTTAAAGCGGGAGAAGTGATTGCAGCCGGATCGAGTGCGCAGGGGTATAGTAACGGAATTATTCGTTTTATTGCTCCAAATGGTGATATTTTTACTTCGACCAGAGGAGAGCGCACTATTGGCAGAATCAAAACCCGGACTGAGGAGCTGGCTGGTGCTAAAATTGGAAGTGCCGGAAATCCAACTGGTTATACTCCTTTTGAAATGGATGTGCCTGCCGGTGGGGAAGGTGTTTGGAAAGTTGAATTTATTTCTCCATTGGGCACCGGAGACAGTGATACGAATGTTCCTGATATATTGGCAGATGCTTCCTGGACTCAACCAAATTCCAATAATAGCTTAAACCGGAACTTAATTGCAGCATGGGATGTTTCAGTAAGGAAAAAGACGGCTACAGAATGGTTATCAGGAAGGTTGTTCGCCAACGTCCTGAACCTGCATTTAAGCGCGAACTTTTTAGAAGAACGTTCTTACTTTGCTAAGCATTATGTGCTGACTAAAGATGGGCGGGCTTACCGCGTGCAAACCAATGGAAGTAATGGAGTTGGTTTTACTTTTTTTTCCAATAGCAATGGTTTCGCTAAGAATTCTGTCCCTACCTATAAAAGTTTAAATAAATCGGCTTATGCGGATATTCTGGAATACACGCATAATCCAACCAGTCCGGATCAGGGAACAAATGTAACCCATAAAATCTTTTATAATAAACCAAACCCGGACTTACCTGCAAAGGCCTTTATAGCTGGGTCAACAGGACAGGAGACCTGGTTGAAAAATCAGGCCGAATTGCCGAAAATCAGCAATCTGATGGTAATTGGTGTAGAAGGAACTACCGGAATAGCAGGTAGAAATGGGGCATACATTAAGTTTAAGTCCAGCGCAGCAGGTACTTATCGGATTACCATACCTGTTTTAACCCCATCCGGCCCTGCAGACCGGGTCATTATTGGTCTGGCTAAAGAGGGAGATAATAGCGTGCTTTGGGATGGCAAGGATGGCAATGGTGCATTTTTGAAGGAAGGTACGCTGATCAGTAAGCTTAAAACCAAATTGCTGTCTGCCGAAGTGCATTTCCCATACATTGATATGGAGGTCAACCCCTTAGGTTTAATTATTGAACTTACAGACAATACGACTGATTATAATTTACTTGATCAGTCTAAAGATGAGTCTGTATACAGCGACCGGATTTATTGGGATGATTCAGATGTCACGGGAGCAGGAGTTTATGACGAATCTTCCGACCCATTTTACAATGCGATTAATGGACGCTCCAGTAAAGAAAATGGTCATAAATGGGGACGCTACAAGCCTACTGGTGGTTCAGGTAATTCAGGTACAGGCTTAAACAGTTTTGGAAATGTCAAGTCCATGGATACCTGGGCGTATATACAAGGAAGTGAGGAAGATACCCCGGTGGACCTGACCATAAAGGTCGCCGATTTGAAAATAGAAAGTATTGTTCCGGATGTGACCACATTACTTTCAAATCGTCAAATCACTTATACCATCAGGGTAAAAAACAGCGGTCCCAGTTCTGTAATAGGGTCCATTTTTGCCTTTAAAGCTCCTCCTGGATTTGAAATCACAGGGGAAAGCTATACGGTTGTTAGTGAGGTAGGGGTGGTTCGTAATATCCAAAAGACGGCAGGTGATTTTAATGCGGTTCTGGATATGAATAATGATGCTGTGATTGAATTTAAAATCATAGTTAAATCCAGCAGCTCATCATTAACCTATCCATTGGCGGTGGAGGCAAGTATTCTTCGCCCGGCGGATGTAACCGATCCGGATGCTACAAACCCAATTTTAAATCCCGATCCAAATCATATTCAGGCCCCATCGGACCCTCATTTGGAATGCCTTAACGGGACTTTAAATGAGTCCTGTAATAACATTAAATACAATGGTGTCATTGTTCAGGAGCTTTGTGCTGGTGCTGAACTTACACCAGTTGAGTTTATTGCCGCTGCTGGTGGGCAGGTTGAAATTATTGGAACTCTTCCTGCTGGTTTAAGCACAGTTTTCAGTTCGGGCAATAGTGTCCTGAAAATTATAGGTACCCCGCAGACTTCTGGTGTTTTTACATTGGGTACATTAGGTAATGAAAGAGAAAGGACCACTTATCTTATTCGTATAAATCCTATTCCGGAACTCGTTGTTCCCCTGGATAAAGTAAATGCCTGTGAAGGAAAAAACATCTCTGTTGCCGTGAGTTCCACTACAGAAGGAAATACCTTTCAATGGCAATATTTTGATAACAGTACTTCAGCATGGACTGATTTTGTAGCAGGTGGTAGCATTTCCGGAGAGAATACATCAACCCTAAATATTACGAGCGTTCCATTAAGCTTTAGTAATACAAAATTAAGGGTGCTTGCAACCTCTTCATCTGGTTGTGTTGGAACTTCTTCCGAAATCACCTTAATCGTAAATAAATTGCCTGATAAAGCGGTTGTTACACCGTCTAAACCGGCATTTTGCGTTGGTTTTTCGGTGAAACTGGTATCGAGCGTTGCTCATGGAAACCAGTGGTATAAAGACAATCAAATCCTGGAAGGAAAAACGGAGCAGTCTTATGAGGCCTCGGAAGAAGGGGAGTACTACGTGATTATCACCAATGATCAGGGTTGTGAAAGCGAACCATCCGCAAAAAGAAAAGTCACGGTTTACCCGATACCACCAACCCCTGTTATTAAAATTGAAGGAGGGACTTCTACATGCGTTGGAACACCAGTAAAATTGACTTCAGATGCGCTAACGGGCAATCAATGGTATAAGGATAATGATATCATTGAGGGAGAAGAAGGACCTACCTACTGGGTTACTGAAACTGGTAAGTACAGGGTCATGGTAACTAATGAAAATAAATGCGAAAAGTTATCTGACGAGATTTACATAACTGTAAATCCGATTCCGGAAAAGCCAACTATCAGCGCCAGTACTTCTACTGAATTCTGTTTTGGCGGTAGCGTGCTGCTGACTTCTTCTGCAGCTACCGGCAACCAGTGGTACAAAGATGAAGAGCTGATCGAGGGAGCCACGAACCCAACTTATCTTGCTGATGCGAACGGAAAATATAAGGTGATTGTGACACTTATAGGTTGCAGTAGTCCTGCATCTTTAGAAACAGAAGTAAAGGTTAACCCGATTCCGGAAAAACCAACCATCACTGCCAGCACCTCTACGGAGTTCTGTTTTGGCGGTAGTGTGTTGTTGACTTCCTCAGCTTTGAATGGAAATCAATGGTACAAAGATGAAGAGTTGATTCAGGGTGCAACCAATCCGACATACCTTGCTGATGCGAGCGGAAAATATAAGGTGATTGTGACACTTATAGGTTGCAGTAGTCCTGCATCTTTAGAAACAGAAGTAAAGGTTAACCCGATTCCGGAAAAACCAACCATCACTGCCAGCACCTCTACGGAGTTCTGTTTTGGCGGTAGTGTGTTGTTGACTTCCTCAGCTTTGAATGGAAATCAATGGTACAAAGATGAAGAGTTGATTCGGGGCGCAACCAATCCAACCTATTTAGCAGATGCGAGTGGAAAGTATAAAGTGATCGTTACCCTTGTTGGTTGCAGCAGTCCTGCATCTTTGGAAACGGAAGTAAAAGTTAATCCGATTCCAGAAAAACCAACTATCAGCGCCAGTACTTCTACAGAGTTTTGTTTTGGAGGCAGCGTGCTGCTGACTTCTTCAGCAGCTGCCGGCAACCAATGGTACAAAGATGAAGAGTTGATTCAGGGTGCGACAAACCCAACTTACCTTGCAGAAGCCAGCGGAAAATATAAAGTAATTGTGACCCTTATTAGTTGTAGCAGTCCTGCATCTTTAGACACGGAAGTGAAGGTTAACTCGATCCCTGAAAAACCAACCATTACAACTAGCACTTCTACAGAATTCTGTTTTGGTGGTAGCGTGCTATTAACTTCTTCAGCGGCTACCGGCAACCAGTGGTATAAAAACGGGAGCCTAATTCCAGGTGCAACGAACCCAACTTACCTTGCCAATATCAGCGGAAAATATAAGGTAATTGTTACGCTAAATACTTGTATTAGTCCAGCCTCTTTAGAAACAGAAGTAACCGTTAACCCAATTCCGGAAACTCCAACCATTACTGCCAGCACTTCTACAGAGTTCTGTTTTGGAGGTAGTGTGCTATTAACTTCTTCATCAGCCACCGGCAATCAGTGGTACAAAGACGGGAACTTAATTCCAGGTGCAACGAACCTAATTTACCTTGCAAATGTTAGTGGAAAATATAAGGTGATTGTTACACTAAACAGCTGCATTAGTCCCGCATCTTTAGAAACAGAAGTAACAGTAAACCCGATCCCTGAAAAACCAATCATTACTGCCAGTACTTCTACAGAGTTTTGTTTTGGTGGTAATGTGCTGCTGACTTCTTCAGCGGCTACCGGCAACCAGTGGTACAAAGACGGGAACCTAATTCCAGGTGCAACGAACCCAATTTACCTTGCTAACACCAGCGGAAAGTATAAAGTGATCGTTACCCTTGTTGGTTGCAGCAGTCCTGCATCTTTGGAAACGGAAGTAAAAGTTAATCCGATTCCAGAAAAACCAACTATCAGCGCCAGTACTTCTACAGAGTTTTGTTTTGGAGGCAGCGTACTGCTGAGTTCTTCAGCTTTGAATGGCAACCAATGGTATAAAGATGAAGAGTTGATTCAGGGTGCAACCAATCCAACTTACCTGGCTGATGCGAGCGGAAAATATAAGGTCATCGTTACCCTTGTTGGTTGCAGTGGCCCTGCATCCTTAGACACAGAACTAAAGGTTAATCCGATTCCTGAAAAACCAACTATTACTGCCAGTACTTCTACAGAGTTTTGTTTTGGAGGCAGCGTGCTGCTGACTTCTTCAGCTTTGAATGGCAACCAATGGTATAAAGATGAAGAGTTGATTCAGGGTGCAACCAATCCAACTTACCTGGCTGATGCGAGCGGAAAATATAAAGTAATTGTGACCCTTGTTGGTTGCAGTGGCCCTGCATCCTTAGAAACAGAAGTAAAGGTTAATCCGATTCCTGAAAAACCAACCATTACTACCAGCACGTCTACAGAGTTCTGTTTTGGTGGTAGCGTGTTACTGACTTCTTCGGCAGCTACCGGTAACCAGTGGTACAAAGATGAAGAGTTGATCCAGGGTGCAACCAATCCAACTTACCTGGCTGATGCGAGCGGAAAATATAAAGTAATTGTTACCCTTGTTGGTTGTAGCAGTCCTGCATCTTTGGAAACGGAAGTAAAAGTAAACCCGATTCCAGAAAAACCAACTATCACGGCCAGCACTTCTACAGAATTCTGTTTTGGTGGTAGCGTGCTGCTGACTTCTTCTGCAGCTACCGGTAACCAATGGTACAAAGATGAAGAGTTGATTCAGGGAGCCATCAATTCGACTTACCTGGCTGATGCGAGTGGAAATATAAAGTGATTGTGACCCTTATAGGTTGCAGCAGTCCTGCATCTTTGGAAACGGAAGTAAAAGTAAACCCGATTCCAGAAAAACCAACCATTACTGCCAGCACGTCTACAGAGTTCTGTTTTGGAGGCAGCGTGCTGCTGACTTCTTCAGCAGCTGCCGGCAACCAATGGTACAAAGATGAAGAGTTGATCCAGGGTGCAACCAATCCAACTTACCTGGCTGATGCGAGCGGAAAATATAAAGTAATTGTTACCCTTGTTGGTTGTAGCAGTCCTGCATCTTTGGAAACGGAAGTAAAAGTAAACCCGATTCCAGAAAAACCAACTATCACGGCCAGCACTTCTACAGAATTCTGTTTTGGTGGTATCGTGCTGCTGACTTCTTCTGCAGCTACCGGTAACCAATGGTACAAAGATGAAGAGTTGATTCAGGGTGCGACAAACCCAACTTACCTTGCAGAAGCCAGCGGAAAATATAAAGTGATTGTGACCCTTATAGGTTGCAGCAGTCCTGCATCTTTGGAAACGGAAGTAAAAGTAAACCCGATTCCAGAAAAACCAACCATTACTGCCAGTACTTCTACAGAATTCTGTTTTGGCGGCAGCGTGCTGCTGACTTCTTCGGCAGCTACCGGTAACCAATGGTACAAAGATGAGGAGTTGATTCAGGGTGCAACCAATCCGACATACCTTGCTGATGCGAGCGGAAAATATAAAGTAATTGTGACCCTTGTTGGTTGCAGTGGCCCTGCATCCTTAGAAACAGAAGTAAAGGTTAATCCGATTCCTGAAAAACCAACTATCAGCGCCAGTACTTCTACAGAGTTTTGTTTTGGAGGCAGCGTGCTGCTGACTTCTTCAGCTTTGAATGGCAACCAATGGTATAAAGATGAAGAGTTGATTCAGGGTGCAACCAATCCAACTTACCTGGCTGATGCGAGCGGAAAATATAAAGTAATCGTTACCCTTATTGGTTGCAGCAGTCCTGCATCTTTAGACACAGAAGTAAAGGTTAATCCGATTCCTGAAAAACCAACTATTACTGCCAGTACTTCTACAGAGTTTTGTTTTGGAGGCAGCGTGCTGCTGACTTCTTCAGCTTTGAATGGCAACCAATGGTATAAAGATGAAGAGTTGATTCAGGGTGCAACCAATCCAACTTACCTGGCTGATGCGAGCGGAAAATATAAAGTAATTGTGACCCTTGTTGGTTGCAGTGGCCCTGCATCCTTAGAAACAGAAGTAAAGGTTAATCCGATTCCTGAAAAACCAACCATTACTGAGAGCGCCTCTACGGAGTTCTGTTTTGGAGGCGGCGTGCTGCTGACTTCTTCAGCTTTGAATGGCAACCAATGGTACAAAGATGAAGAGTTGATTCAGGGCGCAACGAACCCAACTTACCTGGCAGACGCCAGCGGAAAATATAAGGTCATCGTTACCCTTGCTGGTTGCAGCAGTCCTGCATCTTTGGACACGGAAGTGAAGGTTAACCCGATTCCAGAAAAACCAACTATCAGCACCAGTACTTCTACAGAGTTTTGTTTTGGAGGCAGCGTGCTGCTGACTTCTTCAGCAGCTGCCGGCAACCAATGGTACAAAGATGAAGAGTTGATTCGGGGCGCAACCAATCCAACCTATTTAGCAGATGCGAGTGGAAAGTATAAAGTGATCGTTACCCTTGTTGGTTGCAGCAGTCCTGCATCTTTGGACACGGAAGTAAAAGTTAATCCGATTCCAGAAAAACCAACTATCAGCGCCAGTACTTCTACAGAGTTTTGTTTTGGAGGCAGCGTGCTGCTGACTTCTTCAGCAGCTGCCGGCAACCAATGGTACAAAGATGAAGAGTTGATTCAGGGCGCAACCAATCCAACCTATTTAGCAGATGCGAGTGGAAAGTATAAGGTCATTGTGACCCTTGCTGGTTGCAGCAGTCCTGCATCTTTGGAAACGGAAGTAAAAGTTAATCCGATTCCAGAAAAACCAACTATCAGCGCCAGTACTTCTACAGAGTTTTGTTTTGGAGGCAGCGTGCTGCTGACTTCTTCAGCAGCTGCCGGCAACCAATGGTACAAAGATGAAGAGTTGATTCAGGGTGCGACAAACCCAACTTACCTTGCAGAAGCCAGCGGAAAATATAAAGTAATTGTGACCCTTATTAGTTGTAGCAGTCCTGCATCTTTAGACACGGAAGTGAAGGTTAATCCGATCCCTGAAAAACCAACCATTACAGCTAGCACTTCTACAGAGTTTTGTTTTGGTGGTAGCGTGCTGCTGACTTCTTCAGCGGCTACCGGCAACCAGTGGTATAAAAACGGGAGCCTAATTCCAGGTGCAACGAACCCAACTTACCTTGCCAATATCAGCGGAAAATATAAGGTAATTGTTACGCTAAATACTTGTATTAGTCCAGCCTCTTTAGAAACAGAAGTAACCGTTAACCCAATTCCGGAAACTCCAACCATTACTGCCAGCACTTCTACAGAGTTCTGTTTTGGAGGTAGTGTGCTATTAACTTCTTCATCAGCCACCGGCAATCAGTGGTACAAAGACGGGAACTTAATTCCAGGTGCAACGAACCTAATTTACCTTGCAAATGTTAGTGGAAAATATAAGGTGATTGTTACACTAAACAGCTGCATTAGTCCCGCATCTTTAGAAACAGAAGTAACAGTAAACCCGATCCCTGAAAAACCAATCATTACTGCCAGTACTTCTACAGAGTTTTGTTTTGGTGGTAATGTGCTGCTGACTTCTTCAGCGGCTACCGGCAACCAGTGGTACAAAGACGGGAACCTAATTCCAGGTGCAACGAACCCAATTTACCTTGCTAACACCAGCGGAAAGTATAAAGTGATCGTTACCCTTGTTGGTTGCAGCAGTCCTGCATCTTTGGAAACGGAAGTAAAAGTTAATCCGATTCCAGAAAAACCAACTATCAGCGCCAGTACTTCTACAGAGTTTTGTTTTGGAGGCAGCGTACTGCTGAGTTCTTCAGCTTTGAATGGCAACCAATGGTATAAAGATGAAGAGTTGATTCAGGGTGCAACCAATCCAACTTACCTGGCTGATGCGAGCGGAAAATATAAGGTCATCGTTACCCTTGTTGGTTGCAGTGGCCCTGCATCCTTAGACACAGAACTAAAGGTTAATCCGATTCCTGAAAAACCAACTATTACTGCCAGTACTTCTACAGAGTTTTGTTTTGGAGGCAGCGTGCTGCTGACTTCTTCAGCTTTGAATGGCAACCAATGGTATAAAGATGAAGAGTTGATTCAGGGTGCAACCAATCCAACTTACCTGGCTGATGCGAGCGGAAAATATAAAGTAATCGTTACCCTTATTGGTTGCAGCAGTCCTGCATCTTTAGACACAGAAGTAAAGGTTAATCCGATTCCTGAAAAACCAACTATTACTGCCAGTACTTCTACAGAGTTTTGTTTTGGAGGCAGCGTGCTGCTGACTTCTTCAGCTTTGAATGGCAACCAATGGTATAAAGATGAAGAGTTGATTCAGGGCGCAACCAATCCAACCTATTTAGCTGATGCGAGCGGAAAATATAAAGTAATCGTTACCCTTATTGGTTGCAGCAGTCCTGCATCTTTAGACACAGAAGTAAAGGTTAATCCGATCCCTGAAAAACCAACTATCAGCGCCAGTACTTCTACAGAGTTTTGTTTTGGAGGCAGCGTGCTGCTGACTTCTTCAGCTTTGAATGGCAACCAATGGTATAAAGATGAAGAGTTGATTCAGGGTGCAACCAATCCAACTTACCTGGCTGATGCGAGCGGAAAATATAAAGTAATTGTGACCCTTGTTGGTTGCAGTGGCCCTGCATCCTTAGAAACAGAAGTAAAGGTTAATCCGATTCCTGAAAAACCAACCATTACTGAGAGCGCCTCTACGGAGTTCTGTTTTGGAGGCAGCGTGCTGCTGACTTCTTCAGCTTTGAATGGCAACCAATGGTACAAAGATGAAGAGTTGATTCAGGGCGCAACGAACCCAACTTACCTGGCAGACGCCAGCGGAAAATATAAGGTCATCGTTACCCTTGCTGGTTGCAGCAGTCCTGCATCTTTGGACACGGAAGTGAAGGTTAACCCGATTCCAGAAAAACCAACTATCAGCACCAGTACTTCTACAGAGTTTTGTTTTGGAGGCAGCGTGCTGCTGACTTCTTCAGCAGCTGCCGGCAACCAATGGTACAAAGATGAAGAGTTGATTCGGGGCGCAACCAATCCAACCTATTTAGCAGATGCGAGTGGAAAGTATAAAGTGATCGTTACCCTTGTTGGTTGCAGCAGTCCTGCATCTTTGGACACGGAAGTAAAAGTTAATCCGATTCCAGAAAAACCAACTATCAGCGCCAGTACTTCTACAGAGTTTTGTTTTGGAGGCAGCGTGCTGCTGACTTCTTCAGCAGCTGCCGGCAACCAATGGTACAAAGATGAAGAGTTGATTCAGGGCGCAACCAATCCAACCTATTTAGCAGATGCGAGTGGAAAGTATAAGGTCATTGTGACCCTTGCTGGTTGCAGCAGTCCTGCATCTTTGGAAACGGAAGTAAAAGTTAATCCGATTCCAGAAAAACCAACTATCAGCGCCAGTACTTCTACAGAGTTTTGTTTTGGAGGCAGCGTGCTGCTGACTTCTTCAGCAGCTGCCGGCAACCAATGGTACAAAGATGAAGAGTTGATTCAGGGTGCGACAAACCCAACTTACCTTGCAGAAGCCAGCGGAAAATATAAAGTAATTGTGACCCTTATTAGTTGTAGCAGTCCTGCATCTTTAGACACGGAAGTGAAGGTTAACTCGATCCCTGAAAAACCAACCATTACAACTAGCACTTCTACAGAATTCTGTTTTGGTGGTAGCGTGCTATTAACTTCTTCAGCGGCTACCGGCAACCAGTGGTATAAAAACGGGAGCCTAATTCCAGGTGCAACGAACCCAACTTACCTTGCCAATATCAGCGGAAAATATAAGGTAATTGTTACGCTAAATACTTGTATTAGTCCAGCCTCTTTAGAAACAGAAGTAACCGTTAACCCAATTCCGGAAACTCCAACCATTACTGCCAGCACTTCTACAGAGTTCTGTTTTGGAGGTAGTGTGCTATTAACTTCTTCATCAGCCACCGGCAATCAGTGGTACAAAGACGGGAACTTAATTCCAGGTGCAACGAACCTAATTTACCTTGCAAATGTTAGTGGAAAATATAAGGTGATTGTTACACTAAACAGCTGCATTAGTCCCGCATCTTTAGAAACAGAAGTAACAGTAAACCCGATCCCTGAAAAACCAATCATTACTGCCAGTACTTCTACAGAGTTTTGTTTTGGTGGTAATGTGCTGCTGACTTCTTCAGCGGCTACCGGCAACCAGTGGTACAAAGACGGGAACCTAATTCCAGGTGCAACGAACCCAATTTACCTTGCTAACACCAGCGGAAAGTATAAAGCGATCGTTACCCTAAACACTTGTAGCAGCCCTGCCTCTTTAGAGGCGGAAGTAATCGTTAACCCAATTCCGGAAACTCCAACCATTACAGCCAGCACTTCTACAGAGTTCTGTTTTAGAGGCAGCGTGCTGCTGACTTCTTCGGCCGCTAGCGGCAACCAGTGGTACAAAGACGGGAACCTAATTCCAGGTGCAACCAACCCAACTTACCTTGCCAATACTAGCGGGAAATATAAAGTGATCGTTACGCTAAACAGCTGTAGCAGCCCTGCCTCTTTAGAAACAGAAGTGAAGGTTAACCCAATTCCGGAAACTCCAACCATTACAGCCAACACTTCTACAGAGTTTTGTTTTGGTGGTAGCGTGCTGCTAACTTCCTCGGCAGCTACCGGCAACCAGTGGTATAAAAACGGGAGCCTAATTCCAGGTGCAACGAACCCAACTTACTCGGCTGATGCGAGTGGAAAATATAAGGTGATTGTTACGCTAAACACTTGTATCAGTCCAGCTTCTATGGAGACAGAAGTAAAAGTAAATCCGATCCCTGAAAAGCCAACTATCAGCGCCAGTACTTCTACAGAATTCTGTTTTGGAGGCAGCGTGTTGCTGACTTCTTCAGCGGCTACCGGCAACCAGTGGTACAAAGACGGGACCCTAATTTCAGGTGCAACGAACCCAACTTACCTTGCTGATGCGAGTGGAAAATATAAGGTCGTTGTTACACTAAACAGCTGCGTTAGTCCTGAATCTTTAGAAAAAGAAGTAAAAGTAAACCCGATTCCTGAAAAGCCATCCATTACAGCCAGCACTTCCACGGAATTCTGTTTTGGAGGCAGCGTGTTGCTGACTTCTTCAGCGGCTACCGGCAACCAGTGGTACAAAGACGGGACCCTAATTTCAGGTGCAACGAACCCAACTTACCTTGCTGATGCGAGTGGAAAATATAAGGTCGTTGTTACACTAAACAGCTGCGTTAGTCCTGAATCTTTAGAAACAGAAGTAAAAGTAAACCCGATTCCTGAAAAGCCAACCATTACAGCCAGCACTTCCACGGAATTCTGTTTTGGAGGCAGCGTGTTACTAACTTCTTCATCAATAACTGGCAACCAGTGGTACAAAGACGGGAACTTAATTCCAGGTGCAACGAATCCAACTTACCTTGCTAATACCAGCGGAAAATATAAAGTGATTGTTACGCTAAACAGCTGTAGCAGTCCAGCCTCTTTAGAGACGGAAGTAATCGTTAACCCAATTCCGGAAAAACCAACCATTACTGCCAACGCCCCTACAGAGTTCTGTTTTGGAGGCAGCGTGCTGCTGACTTCTTCGGCAGCTACCGGCAACCAGTGGTACAAAGACGGGAACCTAATTCCAGGTGTAACCAACCCAACTTACCTTGCCAATACTAGCGGGAAATATAAAGTGATCGTTACCCTAAACACTTGTGTCAGTCCGGCTTCTTTGGAAACAGAAGTGAAGGTTAATCCCATTCCGGAAAAGCCAACTATTACTGCCAGTACTTCTACAGAATTCTGTTTTGGAGGTAACGTGCTGCTGACTTCTTCAGCGGCTACCGGCAACCAGTGGTACAAAGACGGGAACCTAATTCCAGGTGCAACCAACCCAACTTACCTTGCCAATACTAGCGGGAAATATAAGGTTATTGTTACGCTAAACAGCTGTAGCAGCCCTGCCTCTTTAGAAACAGATGTAACCGTTAACCCAATCCCGGAAAAGCCAACCATTACTGCCAGTACTTCTACAGAATTCTGTTTTGGAGGTAGTGTGTTGCTGACTTCTTCATCAATCACCGGCAACCAGTGGTACAAAGACGGGAACCTAATTCCAGGTGCAACCAACCCAACTTACCTTGCCAATACTAGCGGGAAATATAAAGTGATCGTTACGCTAAACAGCTGTAGCAGCCCTGCCTCTTTAGAAACAGAAGTAACCGTTAACCCAATCCCTGAAAAGCCAACCATTACCGCCAGTACTTCTACAGAATTCTGTTTTGGAGGTAGCGTACTGCTGACTTCTTCAGCGGCTACCGGCAACCAGTGGTACAAAGACGGGAACTTAATTCCAGGTGCAACCAACCCAACTTATCTTGCCAATACCAGCGGAAAGTATAAAGTGATCGTTACGCTAAACACCTGTAGCAGCCCTGTATCTTTAGAAACAGATGTAACCGTTAACCCAATCCCGGAAAAGCCAACCATTACTGCCAGTACTTCTACAGAATTCTGTTTTGGAGGTAGTGTGTTGCTGACTTCTTCATCAATCACCGGCAACCAGTGGTACAAAGACGGGAACTTAATTCCAGGCGCAACGACCCCAACTTACCTTGCAAATGTTAGTGGAAAATATAAGGTCATTGTTAGGCTAAACAGCTGTAGTAGTCCAGCCTCTTTAGAGACGGAAGTAACCGTTAACCCAATTCCTGAAACTCCAACCATTACCGCCAGCACTTCTACAGAGTTTTGTTTTGGAGGCAGCGTGCTGCTGACATCTTCGGCCGCTACCGGCAACCAGTGGTACAAAGACGGGAACTTAATTCCAGGTGCAACTAACCCAACTTATCTTGCCAATACCAGCGGAAAGTATAAAGTGATCGTTACGCTAAACACTTGTATCAGTCCGGCTTCTTTGGAAACAGAAGTAACCGTTAACCCGATTCCTGAAAAACCAACCATTACCGCCAGTACTTCTACAGAATTCTGTTTTGGAGGTAGTGTGTTGCTAACTTCTTCATCAGCCACCGGCAACCAGTGGTACAAAGACGGGAACTTAATTCCAGGCGCAACGACCCCAACTTACCTTGCAAATGTTAGTGGAAAATATAAGGTCATTGTTAGGCTAAACAGCTGTAGTAGTCCAGCCTCTTTAGAGACGGAAGTAACCGTAAACCCAATTCCTGAAACTCCAACCATTACCGCCAGCACTTCTACAGAGTTTTGTTTTGGAGGCAGCGTGCTGCTGACTTCTTCGGCCGCTACCGGCAACCAGTGGTACAAAGACGGGAACTTAATTCCAGGTGCAACTAACCCAACTTATCTTGCCAATACCAGCGGAAAGTATAAAGTGATCGTTACGCTAAACACTTGTATCAGTCCGGCTTCTTTGGAAACAGAAGTAACCGTTAACCCGATTCCTGAAAAACCAACCATTACTGCCAGTACTTCTACAGAATTCTGTTTTGGAGGTAGTGTGTTGCTAACTTCTTCATCAGCCACCGGCAACCAGTGGTACAAAGACGGGAACTTAATTCCAGGTGCAACCAACCTAACTTACCTTGCCAATACCAGCGGAAAATATAAGGTCATTGTTACGCTAAACACCTGTATCAGCCCTGTTTCTTTGGAAACAGAAGTAACCGTTAACCCGATTCCTGAAAAACCAACCATTACTGCCGGTACTTCTACAGAATTCTGTTTTGGAGGTAGTGTGTTGCTGACTTCTTCATCAATCACCGGCAACCAGTGGTACAAAGACGGAAACCTAATCCCAGGTGCAACAAACCTAACTTACCTTGCCAATACCAGCGGAAAATATAAGGTGATTGTTATGCTAAACACCTGTAGCAGCCCTGTTTCTTTAGAAACAGAAGTAACCGTTAACCCGATTCCTGAAACCCCAACTATTACTGCCAACACCTCTACAGAGTTCTGTTTTGGAGGCAGTGTGATATTAACTTCTTCAGCGGCTACCGGCAACCAGTGGTACAAAGACGGGAACTTAATTCCAGGTGCAACGAACCCAACTTACCTTGCCAATACCAGCGGAAAATATAAAGTGATCGTTACGCTAAACACCTGTAGCAGCCCTGCCTCTTTAGAAACAGAAGTAACCGTTAACCCGATCCCTCAGATTCCTCAGATATCAGCCTCAGGACCAACAACCTTTTGTGTCGGCGGTAGCGTTATCTTAAGTTCCAGCCAAACTCATGGCAACCAATGGTACAAAGATGGAACCTTAATTCAAGGCGCAGTTGATCAAACCTATACCGTCAGAGAATCTGGAAAATATACCCTAAGCTTTACCGATAAAGGTTGTGTAAGTCCGGTTTCAGCCAGCCTGACCGTGACTGTCAATCCGCTTCCTCAGGTCCCCGTTATTACCGCTTCAACCCAAACCTCATTCTGCGAAGGCGGAAGTGTACTGTTAACCTCTTCCGCAACAACAGGGAATCAATGGTATAAAGACAATATCCTTATTCCTGGCGCTATAGCCAAGACCTATACTGCAAGCGCTTCCGGTATTTATACCGTTGCGGTAACCAATACCAATGGATGTATTAGTCCGGTTTCTTTACCTCTTACCGTTACCGAAAATCCATATCCTGTAACACCAGGTATTTCTCCCTCCAATACAACCACCTTTTGCGAAGGGGGAATGGTTACACTAACCTCTTCGTCTGCCAGCGGCAATCAATGGTATAAAAATGGAACTCTGATTCCAAATGCCATCCACCAGACTTACGATGTAAATGAGATTGGGGTATACACCGTAAAAGTGACAAGCAGGGCTGGTTGTACCAGTGCCAGTTCAACGGCAACCACAGTAACCGTAACCCCCGTGCCACGAGGATTTGACGATGAATTGAACACTTTAAGCTGTGCGCAGTCTTCATTTACTTATCACCTGCAGACCGGCAACATCAACAATACCGTAAAAGGAGGAAATGCAGTGCCATCGTCTTTTACCTGGACTGTAAATTCTCCACTGACCGGCGCCCGTAATGGTTTTGGAAATTCGATCGATGCCACGTTGATCAATACAGGAACAAGCCCGCAGGAAGTCATCTATACCGTAACGCCAAGAGCCCTTAACGGAGGCTGCAGTGGTACACCTTTTAAAATTAAGGTTCATGTTCCGGTATGTCTGGGAATTTCCATTATCAAAACCGCCGACCGGAATCTGGTTTCCTCAGTAGGAGATCGGATCAATTACACCATAACAGTCAAAAATACAGGAAATGCCAATCACCATCAGGTGTTGGTTAATGATGCCTTAACAGGTGGCCGTCTCCATAATCCTGCCGGCGATAATGGCAATGGTATACTGGAAAAGGGCGAATCCTGGATCTATACCACATCTTACATCCTTAGTCAATCTGATTTTGACAATAACGGTGTGCCGCTTGCAAACCTGGGGAAAGTGCAGAATATAGCTACCGTACAATCAACGGAATCTCCTTCACCAGTGCAGGCTTCTGCAGAGGTGGCCATCCGTCAGAATCCAATCATTCGTCTGGTAAAGACAGGAGTATTCAATAATGATTTAAAAACAATCACCTATACCTTCCTGATTACAAATAAAGGCAATGTAACCCTCAGGAATTTAGAGCTTAAGGATCCGAAAATACCAGGTCTTCTGGTTTCTAATGCAACGATACTTTCACCAGGTGCAGCTACAACCGTTACTGCAAATTATACCATTACAGAGCCGGAAAAAAAGATCGGGAATGTAAGGAATACCGCAACGGCAACAGGGGAGTATAGTCCAGGCAGCAGGGTTGCCGATATTTCAGGAACAAATGCCAATAATGACGACCCTACAGATGTTGATGTGATCAGGTATCCGCAGGCGATTGATGATTTTGCCACAACCAAAGCAGATGTGGAAGTCGTTGTGCGGGTTGCAGCCAACGACAGGGCAAGTTTATTTCCGCTGGATGTCAGTACGATAGAAGTGAAAACGCAGCCTGCAAACGGGGGATTACAACTGAATAAAGATGGCAGAGTGGTTTATCATCCGAATAAAGGTTACTCGGGAATAGAAAGGTTTACCTATAAGATCAATGATGCCAATGGACTGCATTCCAATACGGCGGTGGTTACCGTTAATGTTGTTCCTCCGGATCTGGATATCCCGAATACTTTTACCCCTAACGGAGATGGAAAGAATGATACTTTTCAGATTAAAGGAAGAGAAAACTATGATTCTATTGAGATTTCCATATTCAACCGCTGGGGTGATGAAGTCTATAAGAACAAAAATTATAAAGATGAATGGAGCGGGGAAGGCCTGAATGAAGGAACCTATTTCTATGTCATAAAACTTAAAAAGGGAGGACATGAAGAATCCCGCCGAAGTTGGGTGCTCATAAAAAGATAACAAAAATACTTAACAATGAAGCTAATCAGATATACAGTAGTACTTGTTTATATTTATTGCAGCTCAATAGGGCAGGCTGTTGCACAACAGAATATTCAGTTTTCCCAGTATATATTCAACAGCCTGAGTATAAACCCGGGATATGCCGGATATAAGGAAGAATGGTTTGCACAGCTGGGACTGAGGGCACAGTGGCTGGGGGTAGAAGGAGCTCCGCAAACAGCAATAGCCTCTATTGATGGGATCCTGGATCCAAGAGACCGTAAAATGGGACTGGGGCTGCAGATTACCACAGATAAAATCGGGGCACAGTCTGCCACCTCTGCAACAGCGAATTACGCCTATCGCCTGCAACTTAACGGAGAGGATACCGAACGTTTAAGCTTTGGTCTGGGGGTAGGGATTGCTCAATACAGTTTAAAGGGACAGTTACTCCATACCATCGACAATGGAGACGAGGCCGTACCGGTAGGAAACCAAAGCAATATCGTTCCCGATATGCGTTTTGGTGTATTCTATAATTCCGATTTCTGGTATATAGGAGTTTCTGCTCTGGATATCTTCTCCGGGCCAAAAGATAACCGCAACAGAAACCAGTCGGCTTATTTAAACATTATCCGGAGCCGTCATGCCTACCTGATGGGAGGTGGATTGATCAACCTTTCTCCCGACCTCAGGATCAGGCCCAGCATTTTAATTAAAGAGGATTTCAGAGGCCCGACAAGTGCAGACCTGAATGCAATGGCCATCATTAATGATAAAATATGGGTTGGAGCATCCTTGCGGACGGGCTTTAACCTCTGGAAAAAACAAAGTTCTGCCCTTTCTCTGAGTAAACAGAATTCCATTTCAGGGATCTTTCAGTTCTTCGTTAATGATCGCTTCAGAATCGGATATTCCTATGATCATGTAACCAGTAAACTGGGAAGCAATCAGAATGGCTCTCATGAGTTGACAATGGGCCTGGCCTTTGGCAGGGTCCCAAGGGCATTGATCTGCCCAAGGGTTTTTTAACAGCCATCCTGATCTGAATACCTTGCTAATGGGTCAGTGGCGAGAAATGCTGTCCTGTGTTTTTTGTACCGGATATCATTTTGCCGGGAATTCCTATATCTCCTGGCTGATTGCTGACCTGGCTCAGCAAATCATTGTGTTTCTCGAGCAAGGTGATGTATTTGCTCATCCAGTACTGAACCGAATTGTCGTAATGTTGCTGCTGATCAAGGTTTCCTGTGATCAGATCAGCCATAATCCTATTTTCGGCTTTAGCGAATTCCTCAGGAAACTCATTTGCAAAATCATGGCCTATCGCATGCCCGATTTTACAAACGATCTCGATGCTGAGGTATTCCTGCTCAAACCAATTGTAAATAGATGTTCTGCTCACATGTAATATCCGGGAGAGTTCGCTGATACCAATTTTGGTTCTTACGATGCGCTCAATCAAGCTGTCTTTGTTTAAAATCATAGAATAATAGATTACTTCCAGGTTTATAGGAAAACCAGCTCTATTAACTAACATACAGATCAGTGGGAACTAATCTTAAGAAAGGTAGGGAAATTAATTCTTAATTCCCAAAATGAATAAAGTAAAAATTTATTCCAATAGTATCTGGTCAAGGTCTTTAGTCGGGTTCAGTTAATTTGCGATATGAGTTCAAATTTTTTATATTAGGATAAGCCTAACCAAATGCTAATCTTAATATAAACGAGCGGAATCTATGTTTGATGAACTGAGCAAATACAAACAGGGGAATTTCTTTTTTCAGGCTACGGATAGCTTGGTGGAAGTTTGTAATGTGGACAGGAACAAATATGGACTTTATCTGGTCTATGCCCTGAGGAAGGGCAGGGTGGAGTTGATTTATATTAATAAATCAGGTCCACCGGAAAAGCCGGGCCTTGTGGCAAGCCCGGGAGATATTGCAGATGACCTTCGTGAGAATCTGCTGAACGGTTATCAGTTTGGTGAAATTGAACGTAAGAATTCCTGGCCGGTCCAGATGATGATTGAGGATATAGAGGCTTTACATGTACACTGGTACGTAACCTATGACGACAAAAACAAGGACCTGCCTGCAACAATGAAATCCAGGATACTACAAATTTATCAGGGAATATATAGTTGTGTTCCCCGCTGGAATAAAATTTAAACCGTCTTTATTTGAGGTAAACTGTTTTGATGTTTACAAATTCCCTGATTCCAAATGAGCTGAGCTCACGCCCGTAACCAGATTGGTTGATTCCTCCGAATGGTAGTCTCGGATCTGACTTAACGAGTGAGTTTACAAAACAAGAGCCTGCATTCAGCCGTTTCGCTGCCAGCTCTTCCCCATGTTGCTGATTACCGGTAAATACCGCTGCTCCTAAACCAAAGGGACTGTCGTTGGCAATCCGGATGGCTTCTTCCTCATTTTTTGCTGTAAAAATCAAGGCTACCGGTCCGAATATTTCTTCTTCGTAAGCCGGCATTCCTTTTTTGATTCCGGTTAATATGGTAGGGGTGTAATAAGCGTGTTTACCTTTAAGCCCGGGGATTTTTCCGCCGAGAATACATTTCGCCCCGGCTTTAATATTTTCCTCTACCTGCTGATACAATTCATCCCTCAGGTCTATCCTGGCCATAGGGCCAAGGTCGGTGAGCTCATCAAAAGGATCACCGGTTACTTTGGATTGCATTTTCTCCAGAAAGATCCTCGTAAATTCTTTTTCGATCTCTTTTACAAGAATAAACCTTTTGGCGGCGATACAACTTTGTCCATTGTTAATCAGCCGGCTTTGCATGCAGATTTCCGCGGCCTGTTCCAGATCTGCATCTGCTAAAACAAGATAAGGATCACTTCCACCCAGTTCCAGAACGGTCTTTTTTAAATTAAAACCTGCCTGCTGGGCCACTTGTTTTCCGGCTTCGGTGCTTCCGGTAAGGGTAACTGCCTTCACCAAAGGATGGGCAATTACCGGTTTCACCTGTTTGCTGCTGATGACCAGTACATGGAAAATATCTTTAGGGAAACCGGCTTCCAGGATGACTTCTTCAATGGCCAGGGCGCATCCGGTTACATTAGAAGCGTGTTTTAACAAAGCTCCGTTTCCCGCCATTAATGCCGGGGCCAGGAAGCGGAACAGCTGCCAGAAAGGAAAATTCCAGGGCATTACGGCCAGTACCACACCTAATGGCTGGAAACTGACATAGCTTTTTGATGCTTCTGTTTTGATCGTTTCGTCCTTCAGGAAATCTGCTCCGTTTGCTGCATAATAATCACATACAGCCGCACATTTTTCAATCTCTGCAATTCCCGGAGCAATGGGTTTCCCCATTTCTTTAGCCATCAATGTAGCCAGCTCCAGCTTGCGTTTTAACAGGATAACCGAAGTGTTCCTGAGCAGTTCCGCACGTTCCGGAAAAGAGGTGTCTTTCCATTTTAGCCATGCAGAATGTACTTTTTCTATTTTTGAAGAAACCTGTTTTTCGGAATCTTCTTTGTAGGACCGGATTAATTTACCGTTAGCCGGATTAATGGAAAGAATGCTCATTTTTAATTTCTATTGATCATCAATACAACACTTATTAGGGCTTCAGGTTTTCCTTAATAAAAACAAGTGGATTGAAAAAGCGGAGATCCAGCTGTTTTTTGTTCATGGTCAGCCAGCTGGCACAACCATAATCGTCAAAACTTTTTCTGATTTCCAGGTGTAAATGATGGTAATCACCTCCATATTTCTTTGACTCTACAGGAGTAAATAAACGGGCAATTTTTACGTTTTCGTCTACTTGCTGGCCATTGCTGACATAAACTTCTTTTAAATGCTTGTAAGAAGTAAACATGATTTTACCATCAGGCAATTTATGTTTAAGCACTACTGTGCGCTGATTTTCGCCAAGGTGTACGGAGCAGACAATGCCTTTTGCCATTGGATAAACGCTAACCAGTTTACTTTTAGGCTTTAAAGGATTGATGTCTATAGCGGTATGTACATGGCCTTTCAGGTAGCTGTCGCGATGGTCTCCGAAAATACTGACCACCCTGATTTGTCTGGCGTCTTTGCGGTTAGCCACATCAAAAGGGAGATACCATTTACTGGCTACTGCATTTGGGGCAGTATCGGTATAATAAGGTTTCCACCGGTCACGGTCGCGCTCAATGGTCATTGGCGGGTCCGGGGCCAGCCATAGCAATATCATGGGGAAGAGTAATAGTTTCATAGCTTTATTTTAAACGAGGTGTTTCAATGCCATAATATATCCAAGATGCATGCTTTCATGTAAGGGGAGATAGCTGAGGATGTCATTGATGTTGTTCAGTTCTAGTCCGTAGCTGTTTACCCATGCACTGTAATGGTCAAACTTAGGCGTGTTAAGGTCTGCTTCCAATTGTGCTGTAGTGCTAATCAGAAGTGCTTTAATGTGTTCAATCTCTTCGGCAGAGACCGGTTTTTCGGGTTTGCTGCCTGGTTTATAGGATTGGATAAAGGAATCAGGGACAAGAGCCTCCTGTCCGGATTTTACATAACAAAGGTTCTGCTGGCTGGCGATTAAATGAGCCACATTCCAGATGATATTGTTGTTAAAACCTTCCGGGATCCGGTTTAACTGTTCTGTATTCAATTGTTCCACACTTTTCAGTATGGCAGACCTTAATTTTGTTAAGGTGATGATCTGAGGGAAATTTTCGTTGGGCATAGTCATGTAATCACCTATTTAGAAATGAAGAATGGGCTGTCTGTAATTATTTTGAAAGATAGTTATTTTCTTATTTTTTTCGCTTTTTTCAGCTGGGTTTTCCTGGCAGATGTTCAAGCTTCAGTTTGAGTGCATTATACTCTGTTTCCAGGTTCCGGAAGGCTTTGGTGTTCAGTTCAGTAGTGATACGAAGGTCGATAATCCTGAAATATTCTGCGGAGATATGATCAAACCTGTTTTTTAGTAACTGATACTTTTCCTGTTGTGCTTTTTCTTCAGGACTGCCTGCCTCGCCATTGAAATTGCCCAGGTATACACTGTCAGAAATTTGCTTTCCATCAGCCGATTTAAAGCAAATATAGGCTTCCAGTTGTTGTGCCAGATCTTCCTTGGAAAGGGGGAAGAAATGGGCTCCTGCATCCCGCCGGCAGGCGTTAATGCTACCGCTGGATAAGCCTTTTAATGGATGGCAAATCAGCACCATGACCATGTCATCCCGTCTTCCATTACCGGTATCCCAGCTGATTTGCAGGCCGGTATCTGTCTTCTGCATTTTCAGGTTTTCTGCAACCGGTAAATTGCCATAACTCAGTACCACCTTGCTGTAATCCACTCTGATGTTGGGATATTCGCCTTTTAAGGCCTGTTTTTTATTGTAGGAAGTAGCCAGGTTGTGCTGATTTTTAACTGTTCCTCTTGCTTCAATTTCAAAACTGGAATTGATAAAAGCAGTGATGGGCCTTAACAGGTTCATCGTTACCGTCATAGCCTGATAATTGGCCAGCTGGTCTTTACTGTGTTTATTGCGTTTGTGGCCAATGGTGCGTGTAACGACCTGCCCGTTTAAGATATAGGAAACCAGATTTCCTACTTTTCCGATAACTGGTCCATGAGGACCATAAGGAGATAATGCCATAATCAATAGGTTAATTGTTTTAATCCAAGTTACTCAAAGTTCTCTGTAAAAACAATATGATGACGACCGGAATTTACCTTGCAGACGTACGTTGTTTATACCAGCTTTCCATTTATCTGAGTTTTTTTTCTACTAATAGTGTGCCATTAATCAGTGTTGAATTGGCTATCAGCTGTATTAAGGCCCTGTCAACCCTCAGCAAATATCCATTAAAAGCTCATATAAATAAAAGCCTGGTGCAAAGGAGAACCCAGCTGGTTTCTGGCCGGCCTGAAACTAAAAATGACAAAGAGATGAGCAAGAGGATGAGATAGGGTATTTCTATTCTATTTGTGAATATTACAGAATTGAAGGAAAGAAGGGTGTCAACATACGCAATAAAATTAGATGGAATGAAATTTCACCTAAAATGGGTATTGTGTTTTTGGATCCGTTCAAAAAAAGAGAAGAATAATTAGGAAAACATCTGATTTTTTGAAGTATTATTTGATTATGTATTGTATTTTTGCAAAAAAATTCAAATAAATGACTCGTAAGAATAGTAATTCGGAAAAAACTGCGGATGTGGTATTGATTGGAGCGGGGATAATGAGCGCGACCCTAGGGATGTTACTCAAAGAATTGCAGCCGGATATCACCATAGAAATTTTTGAAAGACTGGACGTCGCTGCTGCGGAGAGTTCTGATGCCTGGAATAATGCAGGTACGGGACATTCTGCCTTTTGTGAATTGAACTATACCCCTCAAAAGGAAGATGGTTCTGTAGAAACCGCAAAAGCAGTAGCCATTGCCGAATCTTTCGAAGTATCCAAACAGTTTTGGTCTTTCCTGGTTCAGCATAACCTGGTAGGATCTCCGGAAACATTTATTAAGAGCATTCCTCATATCAGCTTTGTCTGGGGAGAGAAGAATGTTGAGTTTTTAAAAGAACGTTATTCAAAACTTCAGCAAAGCCTCCTTTTTCAGGGAATGGACTATTCTGAAGATCCTAAGGTGTTAAAAGAGTGGATGCCATTGGTCATGGACGAACGTGATCCTGCCGAAAAGGTAGCTGCTACAAAAATGACATTGGGAACGGATGTGAATTTTGGTGCCTTAACCCGAATGATGTTCAATCACCTTCAGAAAAAAGAAAATGTAAACATGCATTTTCATCATGAAGTTAAAAAGTTAAAACAAAAGAACGGTCTGTGGGAAGTTAAAGTGAAAGATGAGGCAACCGGAGATAAAAGAGTAGTAAAAGCAAAATTTGTATTTATCGGTGCTGGAGGTGGTTCTCTTCCATTATTGGAGAAATCTGATATTCCTGAAGGTAAAGGTTTTGGTGGTTTCCCGGTAAGCGGGCAATGGCTGAAATGTATCAATCCGGATGTCATTGCACGTCATGATGCAAAGGTGTATGGTAAAGCCTCGGTAGGAGCACCTCCGATGTCGGTACCTCACCTGGATACGCGTATGATTGATGGCAAAAGAGCATTGCTTTTTGGTCCTTATGCCGGATTTTCTACCCGTTTCCTGAAACATGGTTCTTTGCTGGACCTTCCTCTATCCATTAAAGTAAACAATATCCGTCCGATGATTTCCGCCGGATTGGATAACCTGCCGCTGACTAAATATCTGATCAACCAGGTACGTCAATCTCCGGAAGACAGAATGGAGGCGTTGAGGGAATATCTGCCAACTGCTAAAATGGAAGACTGGGAGCTGGAAACAGCAGGCCAGCGTGTTCAGGTGATCAAAAAGGATGAAGAGCATGGTGGAATTCTGGAGTTTGGAACGGAAGTGGTAACCGCTGCTGACGGATCTATTGCAGCATTGCTGGGCGCTTCACCTGGTGCTTCAACTGCAGTATCAATTATGATTACCTTAATGGAACGTTGTTTCGGAGAAAAAGTGAAAAGCCCGGAATGGCAGGCAAAATTGAAAGAAATGATTCCTTCTTATGGACAGTTGCTCAGCAATAATGTTGAAATGACAAAAGTAATCAGATCAAATACAACAGAGACTTTAAATTTGCAGACTGCAGGGTAGTGTTGATGAAAACTTATAAAAATGGCCATGGTGTAAAAACTATGGCCATTTTTTTACAAGTTTCTCGTCTGGTGCTTTCTTATCACAAAACTGCAGATCAACAGCAGTATGTTTATCATAAGAATGATACCCATCATTCCAGCATAGTTCTCAAAAGCTAACGCGCCAAGGTAATGCATTTGAGGTATTCCCTGAAAAACGATATAAGTCAATGCAAAAAACAGAATTTCGAATAGTTTTTTGCTGCCGCTAATGATGCCAAGGCAGGTGCTGAGCAATATAATAAACAGGGATCCATTGATGACCTGGAGCATAACCATGTAGTTGGAGGCCAGTAACAGGCGACAGATGACCGGTAAAGCCAATATCAGCAATAAGCTGAAACCTGCAATAATTTGCGCCGGTAGCATTCTTTGCAGGGGTTTATAGGAGGCATAAGTGAAATAATGAATCCGGTTGGTTTTCTCCTTTGTGCTGAGGTCTGATATTCTGCTCACCTGAAGGAACAACAGTACCGGAAGCAGAAAGGAACAGGCAAATGTTAAAGGGACAAACAGCGTGGCGATCCACAAGCCGATATTTATCGCCCATAGCCATTTTGAATCTTTTCTGATCATGAGCAACAGCTCCGTTTTGAAGAATGGAAAAATGCCATAAGCCGGTATGATGGCCGGAAGCGCAGATTTATGAAAAATGGTTCGGGTAGCAATTGTTCCTGTTGAAGCTGTTTCTTCCTCTTTTTTTCTTTCTTTTTTCATCGCTTGTTTAAAATCGAACCGGTGGAAGAAAAAGGAGGACAGGTAGACCATTGAAAGTATAAACCCCATCCATAGCATCCTGCTGAAGAGGTAAAATCCAGTCCAGGAAACGCCTTCCCAAACAAAAGTTTTATAGTCATTTCTGCTATGAATCGTATAGCCAAGGGATATCTTTTCAATATGTTCATTGAAATCGGTATTCACTTTGTTTTTTACACTGTTGACTACCGTTCTTAATCCAAAAGCATCAGTAATTACCTCCACCTGATTTTCATTGTTGTTATTGACATTACTCATGATTCCACCGAAAAGCAGAATGTAGATGAGGTATTGCAGAATGCTTTTCCTACCCAGAAATACCTCGGCCAATATGGCGAGGCCGGAGACCAGAAACATCGCAGGAACGACCATCAGAAAGTAAGGCAACAGAAAATCACTGAGCTGAAAAGGATAACCATGACTTCGGACAAAAAACATCAGAATGGCCACTAAAAGTGCAAAACCGGAAATGGTAAGCAGGACCAGCAGATTACTCAGGAGTTTGCTGAGCAGGTAACCAAAATTTGAAATTGGTGTGGTGGCAATGATCAACCCAACTTCTGTTTCAATGTCTTTTTTTATCCCGCTGTTTACCAGGAAGAAACCACATAAGGAAAGGATAAGCGTACTCATCATAGCCGATACGTGGCCTACCCATGCGGAATTGTAGACTCCCCGATACCCGGCCATGGTAAAGGTGGTGTAGTTTGCATCGGGGGTTGGAACAAAAGACCAGGCGGCATAAATGGTTACGGCAAGCGTAATGAGGAAGGCATAACTACGGCTGCGTTGCAGGTAGTCTGCTTTAATGATGGGATATAGATAGTTCAAAGCCTTAATGCTGATTTTGGGTTAAAAATAAATAGACATCTTCTAAACCGGCGGTTACATTTCTGGCTCCGGCTTCCATCTCCGTAGCATTGGAAATGTAGCGCAGTTGTGTTTTTTCTGCCTGTCTGCTGGTATTGATCACCTGGTGTCTGGCTTTAAAAGCTTCCAGGTCAGTATGAGCAATGGTGGTTTCAAAAACCCTGTTTTCAATTCTTCCGATGATTGCCGAAGGGATGGCTTTATCAATCAGCTTTCCGCTTTTCATGATGGCCACTTCGTCGGCTATGGTTTCAATATCGGAAACAATATGTGAAGAAAGGATAACGATTGCCTCACTGGCCATTTCCGAGATCAGGTCACGAAAACGGACCCGCTCTTCGGGGTCAAGACCTACGGTAGGTTCATCAAAGATCAATACTTTCGGGTCATTGAGCAGTGTCTGGGCAATTCCGATTCTTTGCTTCATCCCTCCGGAATAACTTCCTATGGGGCGTCTGGCATCTGCCGTCAGGTTCACGCCATCGAGCAGCATATCAATCCTTTTGCGCAGGCCCGGTCCTCCGACACCTTTCATTGCGGCAATATATTCCAGGAATTCATAGGCATTCAGGTTGGGATAAACCCCGAAATCCTGTGGCAGATAACCCAGTATTTTTCGGATGCTGTCTGGATTTTTGGCGATGTCTTCTCCGTTCAGAAACAAGGTGCCGCGGGTTGGTTTGCTGATGGTCGCAATAATCTTCATCAGGGTGGATTTTCCGGCGCCATTCGGGCCAAGCAAGCCCAGTACCCCTTTATCAATGGTAATGGAAAAATCAGATAGTCCTGTTTTTTGCTGGTTGTATTGTTTGGTTAGGTTTTTAATCTCTAAGGTCATGGTTTTCGTTTCTATAGGCATGAGACGTAAGCATAGAGAAGAAGGTTACCGGCGGCAGGTTAATTAAGGCATATTTTTCGTATTATTGATTATACTCCAGCTTTATGCCGGTTTGAAAACAATTTGCAGCTCAAAAATGTTAGCTATTTAAATGGAAAAACTGCCTCGCTGGTCTAAAATAGCCCTCAAAATATTCGCAGGCCTCGTAGCCTTAGTCCTGATTGTCTTCACTGCACTTGGATTGTATGTCAATGCCAACAAGAAAGCCCTGCTGGAAACCATCACCAAACAACTGAACAAGAACCTCAATGGTAGTCTGACCATCGGAAATATGGAGCCTACTTTCTTTAAAGGTTTCCCCGGCGTTTCCATCAGTCTCAAAAATGTGGTGATGAAGGACAGTCTCTGGAAACAACACCAGCATACTTTACTGGATGCGAAAGACTTTGACGTTTCCGTAAATACCATGGCTTTGTTGACGGGTACGATTGAGATTAAGAAAATAGGCATCAGTAATGCCACCATTTACCTGTATACCGACAGCAATGGGTATAGCAATACGGCAATCTTCAGAAAGAAAGATAAAAAGAAAAAGCCCGAAAATGAGGAGGATAGTTCAGATGCAAGATTGAAAAAATTCAACCTGAGTAAGGTGAATTTTGTGGTGGACAATCAAAAAGGACATAAACTTTTTCAGTTTGATGTAGATGAGCTGAAGGGGGATATGGATTATTCCTTTTCCGGCTGGGAAGCAAAATTAAAGCTGAAGACCCTGGCCAGAAGTCTGGCTTTTAATACCAGGAGGGGAAGTTTTATAAAGGATAAACTGTTGGAAGGTCCTTTTAAGATCAACTATAATGAAGATAGCGGAATAATTGATGTGGCACCTAATCAATTGAATATTGGAAAAGACCCTTTCCTGATTGGTGCTAAATTTGATACCTCAAAAGAAAACACGGAGTTTACCATTAATATTAAAGCTCCTGGTATTCTTTGGAAGGATGCTGCGGCGCTATTGGCTCCGAATATCAGCGCTAAACTAAATATGTTTGACCTGAAGGTACCTATAGATGTCACCTGTACGCTTGCAGGAAATATGGGGCCGGGTGGTGATCCTGAGATTAATGTAACGGCATTGGTAAAGGATAATGTGCTGACTACCCCAGGTGCGGTTGTCGATAGCTGCAACTTTAAAGGGGTTTTTACCAATAATTATGAAAAGGGCAAGGGCTTCACAGATGCGAACTCCGCCATAAAACTCTACCAGTTTAAAGGAAGTTATAGTGAAATGCCTTTTTCAATTGATACCATGTTTATCCATAATCTGGATAAACCTATTGCTACAGGCGTATTCAAATCGAAATTTGAAATCTCTAAGCTCAATAAAGCTATTGGAGAAGAGACTCTGAAATTTACTAAAGGGGTTGCGAATGTGAGGCTGGCTTACCGGGCAGATATTGTAGACTTTAAATTGTCGAAACCCATTGTGACCGGGGTGGTAGACATTGTAAATGCAGATGTAAGCTATGTGCCCAGAAAGTTGAATTTTACGAATACCGCGATTTCACTTAATTTTACGAGTAAGGATCTTTTTATTAAAAATATCCGCTTGCAGAGCGGTAAAAGTGTGGTGTTGATGGATGGGACGATCCGCAATTTCTTAAACCTGTATTATACCGCTCCGGAAAAAATCCTGTTGAACTGGCAGATCACCAGTCCGGAACTGCATCTTGGGGAATTTTTTGGGTTTCTGGGCAGCCGCAAACCAGCGAGGAAAGCGAAGCGAAACACCAGGCACAGTAATTTTTCGGATGATATGAACGACCTCTTTGAAAAAAGTATGGTCGATATGCATTTAAGGGTGGCAAAAGTGTATTACAATAAGTTTGTGGCCACGGACGCTACCGCAGATCTTTTTCTTTCAGAGTCCGGAATAGGATTAAAAAACATCAGTGTTAAACATGGGGGAGGTTCATTGAAAGTAGATGGAAACATCTCTCAAAAAGGAGGTTTGAATCATTTTTCTATCAATACCACCCTAAGCAATGTAGACATTAAAAATTTCTTTTATTCTTTTGACAACTTCGGACTGAAAAGTCTGACCTCGAAAAACCTGAAAGGCTTTTTGTATTCCAAAACAAAGATTGGGGGATCGATTACCGATCAGGGTAAATTGGTAACCAACTCCCTGAGGGGGAATATTGCATTTGACGTTAAAAGAGGGGCTTTACTAAAATTCGATCCCATCAGAAACGTGGGTAAATTTGCTTTCCCTTTCCGGGATCTGGATAACATTACTTTCGAAAACCTGAACGGCAGATTTGACATCATGGGACCCCGGATTAAAATCAATCCGATGCAGATCAATTCGAGCATTCTCAATATGGATGTTGCCGGAATTTATTCGATGTCTACCGGAACGAATATAGAGGTGGATGTCCCACTTAGAAATCCAAAAAAAGACGAGGACATTACCGATAAAAAAGAAATTCAGGAACGCCGGATGAAGGGTATTGTACTTCATTTGCTGGCAACCGACGGGGAAGATGGGAAGATCAAAATCAAATTGGTACGGAACCACAATAAAGGGAAATAACCGGCCTTTTTTATACCTGTAATCAATTCCACAAAATATTTCATTAAATTTCAATATGCAGGCAACCTATTCCAGGTTGCCTGCGTACTTGTGTATATAATGATTTAACTTTTTTACGTGGACGACTCAATCATTCAGGATTTAATAGATGGCTGTAAAAAGAAAGACCGGAAAAGTCAGAAAGGACTTTATCAGGGATATTATAGCTATGCCATGAGGATGTGTATTCGTTACGCGAAGGATAAAGATGAAGCGATTGAACTGGTTAATGATGGTTTTCTGAGGGTGTTCATCAATATTCACCGGTATGATAAATCAAAACCATTTACACCATGGTTGAGTACCATTATGATCAATACTTCAATAGATCATTACAGAAAGCAAATAAGGCGTATGGAAATGGAAGAATTAAATGCAAAACATGAGATGGAGGATCAGGAAAGTATCCTTGCTCATATTCATTATGAAGAACTGATTAAACTGGTACAAAAGCTTTCCGTTGCATACAGAACTGTTTTCAATCTGTTTGCCATTGATGGTTATTCTCATGAAGAGATTTCTTCAATGCTTTCGATTTCCGTAGGAACGTCTAAGTCAAACCTTTTTAAGGCCAGAGAACAATTGAAAAAAATGCTTAAAACCACCTGATCAGATGTTGATCATAAAGTAAAATATAAAATAAACCAAGTTAAAACACCATTATGGAATTAGACGATAACGAGTTTGATGCCGCCTTTAGAAAAAGGGTGTTCGATGCTGATCCACAGTTTGAGGAAGCGGCATGGGACAAAATGGAACATAAACTCAGAAGAAGAGAACGTGTAGTTCTGTTCAGGAAGGGGAGTGTGGTGTTATCGCTGTTGCTTTTAGTTGGATTGATCGGATATTATTCTTTTGATAAATCAGGCCCGAAAAAAAATAAACCCGAGCTGGTTAAAGAAATAAAAGGAGTTCAGGAGAAAAAAGAGTCGATACCTGGAAATGAAGAACTGAGGTCTGGAAATAAAGAGGTATTGCCTGAAGATGATGGGTTAAAGATTGGAAATGAAAGTCTGTTGTCTGAAAACAGATCAGGAACTCAGCATCAGCTTAATGGAACAAGGCTTATCGAAGAAGAAATTGCTGCAAATGGTGCAGAGCAGGTTAACAGGGCAGGGCAAACTAAATATCTGGCTGAGCTGAAAAAAACGGATTTGAATGCTACCCATGTATTTGGAGAATCAAAACTTGCAGGACTTTCTTTAACTCCTTACGACCATACAGGCCCGTCCGGATTATCCAAACAAACTGAACCTGTTGTAAATAAAGCTGCGGAGGCCGACAAAAAGAAAATCAGGACAAATTTAAAAAGACCTGTTCCGATGAGCCTTGCTTTAAGCGCAGGACCTGAGTTTAACTCTGCTTCGTCACTCATTGGTGGTAAGGGAGGTTTTAATGCAGGACTGACTTTCAGTATGGGAATTGCAAAGAATTTCAGGCTTCAGACCGGACTTAAATATAGTGTTAAAGATTATGCAACGGATAGTTATGCCTATCGCATGAGAAATTCAAAAATTCCGGGATTGATATCCGGAATTGATGCTTCCTGTGCGGTGTTGGAAATTCCGTTGATCGCCTCCTATACGGTGGCAGAGAATCAGCAAAGGAGTATAGACCTGAACCTTGGGCTTTCCAGTTATCTGATGCTGAAAGAAGATTATACATTTAAATATACACCCGGATCGGGAATAGCAGATCGTCTGGTGGAGAAAAGGAATGCGAATCAACACCTGATGAGTGTGGTTGATCTTTCCGCTACTTACTTTATCAAACTGAAAACCGAGAAATTTAAAATAGGAGTAGAGCCTTTCGTTAAGATACCATTAACGGGGGTTGGTGAAGGTAAAGTGAACCTGAAATCAAGTGGGATTTCTTTAAAAATACGCTATGACCTGGATAAATAACATAAAAAGGCTGCTCCTTGCAGGAGTCTTTTTAGCCATTCAGCTAAATGCTACAGCACAGAACTTTCTCGGCAAAAATATTAAGCTGGCATTGTATTCCTCTACACCATTGGAAGACATCCGTGCAGTGAGTAATAAGTGTAGTGGGGTAATCATTAAGGAGCGAAGGGAAATCGCTTTTCAGGTACCGATAACGAGTTTTGAGTTTGATCGTAAACTAATGCAGGAGCATTTTAACGAGAATTATATGGAGAGTGAACGCTATCCACAGGCAAAATTTAAGGGGGTTATTGATCCGGGACCGGATCTGGGTAAAGATGGGGTGTATCAGGTAACGGCGACTGGAATATTAACCGTTCATGGCGTAGATAAAAAAAGAACAATTCCTGGAAAGATCAGCATCAGTAATGGAGAAATACAGGTTTCTGCAGCATTTAAAGTAGCCTGTGTGGACCATAAAATTAAGATTCCAAAGCTGATGTTCACGAAAATTGCAGAGCAGATCAATATCAAAGTAGAGGGTAAGTTTAATCAGTTAAAATAATAAGCATCATGAAAAAGTTTAGACGATTTCTGGTTCCCATATTGCTGATCGCTGCCGGTGCCCATGCACAGGATGCAGACTCGCTGTTGAAGACATTGGACAGTGTAGATAAGAAGGAAAAAATAGCCGCTACCTTCAAATCAACACATGTGGTCTTGTCTCATTCTACAGAAACGGAAAAGAAACATGACCTGGATTTACGCATCAGGCACCACTTTGGTGATATTGGCGGAAAATTTGGAAGTGCACATACCCTATACGGCCTGGATGTAGCTTCCGATTTGTTTATCGGATTGGATTATGGAGTGTCTGATCGTTTTACCGTAGGAGTGGGCAGAAGCAAACAGGAGGAAATGTTTAACTTCTCCGGGAAATATAAGCTGCTGCAACAGGATCTGGCCAAAACGATGCCGATAAACCTGACCCTGTTTGCACAAATGGGCTGGATTGCCCGAGAGCCGTTTAGCGAAAACGAGTTTTCTAAATATAGCGACCGTTTTTCCTGGATTTTTCAATCCATCATCTCCAGGAAAATTTCTTCCAGGCTTTCTTTACAGGTAATGCCGGGGCTGACGCTCAGAAAGAATGTCTCTGATACCAGAGATCCGGAAGCCCTGGTTTCTGTGGGGTTTGCCGGAAGAATGAAACTGACTAAACGTTTCTCTTTTGTAGCAGATTATACCCTGGTAAATGGCTTGTCGAGACCTACTGATCTGAGTCAGGCTTATTACAATCCGCTGGGGGTAGGGTTGGAAATTGAAACAGGCGGGCATATATTTTCCCTCAACTTTATGAATTCCGAATATATTCTGGAGAATAACTTTATCACCAATACTAAAAAATCATGGACCAAGGGCGGCGTCAGGTTCGGCTTTACGATCTCCAGGAATTTCACCTTGTTTAAATCTAAAAATAAAGACCCGGATAAACGGTCAGATATCTACTAAACTAAAAATTATGGAACGCGACGAATTTATCAAATCATTAGGATTTGGGCTGGCATTGGTATGCTCAGGATCCTGTTTTCAGGCATGTGGTGGCAAAGGTGATACTGGTACACCGGACCCCACTCCAAATCCACCAGGAGGTGGCGGAAATACCGCTTCTGTGAACCTGGCTTCTCAACTGTTAGCCGTCGGCGACCAGGCGACGGCAAATGGGGTGTTGTTCTTTAGAATTGCGGCAGGAAACACCAGCAGCTCTTTTGTAGCTACTGAAGCGCTCTGCCCGCATCAGCAAGGGGCATTGGTCTGGAAACAGAGCTTAAATAAGATCCAGTGTCAGTTGCATGCTTCAGAATATAGTACCAGCGGTGCCGTACTTCAGGGGCCACAGAATACAACCGGTACGACGAGGACGTTGAAAATATACGCTACGGTAATCAGCAACAATACACTAACGGCAACTATTGCCTAGGTTTTTAGGGGAGGGGGATTGGGAAGAGACTTACTGTCTCTTCCTTTTTTCTTTTATTTTCCCTCCACGGACTGTTTTTCCTCAATGGGAATCTCGAAAAGCGCAAGCTCAATGTCTTCATAATGCTTCGGCAATATGCTGGAAGCAGTAGGGATAATGTTTCCTAGATAACTGAACCCACATTTTTCATAATAGGCAATCAATCTGGGATTGTCGCCCCAGGTATCCATACGGATATATTCTTTACCCTTACCTGCAGCAAATACTTTTGCCCATTCCACAATTTCATTGACAAAATTGGCACCCCTGAATTTCGGATTGGTCACAATACGGTGAAGGTATATGGAAGGATCTGCGTCTTTCTCTTTCCAGATCAAAGGGTCATTGAAGTCTATGGCGAAGATACAGGCGATCTGTCCGTCGATGAGGATTTTCCATTGTCGCTGTTCGCTGAGTTCCCGCTCAATCAGGCTGCGCTCGAAACCCTGCCAGTGTTTATTAAATACGGTCTTCTGATAGGCAATAGCGGCATCGTATAATTCGAAAATCTGTTCTATGTCGTTTAAAGTAGAAGGAACTACCTGCATATTTTTTAACATGTTTCTTAAATTGAATTAATGACAAAAGTCGTAAATTTATTTTGAGGCAGACCGGTACAATTCCTGCTGATTTGAGCAGTACAGTTGTTCTTTTGTGTAGAACAAGGTTTTTTGTTTGCAAATGATAAATTTGATTTGAAACACCCTAAAAATAAATTGATATGAAACGTAATGCAACAGCCGTTTGGAATGGCACAATTAAAGAAGGTGCAGGTCACCTGAGTACGGATAGTAAGGTATTAGACCAGACGCAATACTCTTTTAACAGTCGTTTTGCAGATGGTATCGGTACCAATCCGGAAGAACTGATGGCGGCGGCACATGCCGGTTGCTTTACCATGAAATTGAGCCTGGATCTGACTGAAGCAGGTTTTACACCAGGATCTCTGGAAACCAAGGCGACCATATCCCTGGATAATGGTGTGATTACCAGCTCACACCTGGTTTTGAAAGCCAGTGTTCCAGGAATCTCAGAGGAGCAGTTTCAGGAAATTACAGCCGGAGCTAAAGCAAACTGCCCGGTAAGTAAAGCTTATGCCATGGAGATTACCCTGGATGCTTCATTGGTTTAAAACCAATCATGGTACCTGATCAGGGTACTTGTTAATGAATTCAGGTATTTTGAAACCCTCAGCTCCGGTCGTTTCGGGACTGACGGTTTTTTATTTGAAGTTCATTTTTAATACTGCTGTACCACAATGTTCCAATGCTGACTGCCGTCATGGTAAGAGCTGGCAACTTCAAATCCAGCCTTCTCATGTGATTTCATAGACACCAGATTTCTGGATACAATCTCTGTTACACATAGGGCATAGCGGTCTTCGACCAGGTTTTTTGTTTCCGCATATAAGCGATGAAGCAATCCCATTCCCCTGTAATCTGATGAAACACATACTTGTCCGCCGACGATATAACGGTACTCATTGAGTGCTTTGCCTTTATAACTGACTTTATCAAATTCATTGAACATGGGGATCAGCGAAGGTATTTTGTTCCGGAAACTCACTGGCATCGCTAAATTGTATCCAATCACTTTATCCTGATGCAGCGCGATTACCTGAGGCTCTTCGGCGGCCATTTCCTTCAGCAATTCCAATGTATGTTGTGCGAAGAGGAAACCCTGGTTTTCCTGATGCTCTTCAGGTACAGCAGCGAGGTGATTGGCCTTTTGCAAGGCCAGGATCTGTTCAAACTCCTGGTCAGTTTTTGCCGGCCGGAAAATGATCTCTATGTTGTTTTCTCTATTGGGCGTCATAATTCTTGTTTTTGCTTTTTATTCCCGAGGTAAAATAAAGAAATGCAAATCTTTTTGTACCATATCCGGACAAATTTTTGTTCAGATGATGATTTTGTTTTAAATGAGCGGGTTGATTGTAACGAAAATGATAAAAAATGCGGTGAATTGTCTATTTTAGGGTTTTTATCTAAAATAAACCTCAAACCCAAATAAAACTCAACCACAAAGAAATGAATAAGCCGATACTTGTTTTGAAATTAGGCACTGCTTCCATCACGACTTCAAAAGGAGAACTTGATGAGGGCGTCATTGCGGATGTTGCCGCTCAGGTAGCAAAGCTGGCTAAAGATTACCGGTTAATCCTGGTTTCTTCCGGTGCAGTTGCTGCAGGAAAGCAATACATCAGGAATTACAAAGGGAAAATCTCTGAAAGAAAGGCTGCGGCCTCGATAGGGAACCCCATTTTGTTAAATACCTATTCAAAACATTTTCATCCCTATGGCATTCAAATGGCCCAGAGCTTGTGCGAACGCCAGCATTTCTCTAACAGAACCCAGTTTTTGCAACTCAAAGATACTTATGAGGAATTGTGGAAGAACGGGCTGATCCCGATTGCCAATGAGAATGATGTGGTGAGCGACCTGGAGCTTAAGTTTTCAGATAACGATGAACTGGCCACACTATTGGGCGTTGGATTTGGTGCATCGCTGATTTTGCTGGGCACTTCTGTTCCCGGAGTATTGGATAAAGACGGAAAAGTAATTGATAAAATTGATTCCATTAATAATGATGTCTTTTCTCTCGCGGATAAGAAAACCTCCGACCTTGGACTGGGCGGAATGGTTTCCAAGCTTACATTTGCCCATCTGGCCTCTACAATGGGGATCAGGGTGGTGATTTTTGGCATCCGTACGCCAAACGGCATTCTGGATGCAGTAGAAGAGAAAACAGGAACGGTATGTACGCCTAAAATCTGTTCTATTTCTGCCAGAAATAAATGGCTGGCCAGCGGAAGTCTGGTTACAGGCAGATTGATGGTCGATGCTGGGGCCTGTGAGGCAATCAGGAAGCGCAAAAGTCTGCTGGCAGTTGGCGTGGTGGAAGTCGTAGAGCAGTTCGAAAATGGAGAAATATTTGAGATTGTGGACGACAAAAAAAATATTGTAGCAGTAGCCAGGGCAAAAGCATCTTCTGATGCGATCCTGAAAAATTTAAAACAACATAACCTCGAGATCGCCAATGCCAGCGATATCGTTATCCTGTAAAGCAAATGGAAACTATAGAAAATCAACTGATCAACGCTAAAAAAGCGAGGTATTCCATTGCTTCTTTAAGTGATGCCGGAAAACAAGAGGTCTTATTGCGTCTGGCCGCATTGATCTCCGGAAAATCAACGGAAATCATTGCAGAGAACTTAAAAGACCTGCAGAAAATGCCGGATACTGATCCTAAAAAGGACCGCCTGTTATTGAATGAGGCGCGTATCCTCGCATTGGTACAGGGACTTAAAGATGTGGCTGCTTTACCTGATCCGACTAATCAGGTGATCTCGGAACGGACGATGGAAAATGGTTTGTTTATTCAGAAAAAGACGGTCGCCATCGGAGTGGTAGGCGTTATCTATGAATCCAGACCGAATGTGACCATTGATGTGGCTTCTTTATGTATCCGGTCTGGAAATGTATGTCTGCTGAGGGGCGGACAGGATGCTTATCATACCAATCTTTTCCTGGTTTCCCTTATTCAGCAGGTACTGAAAGAATCAGGACTGGATCCGAATGTGGTACAGCAGTTGCCGGCAGAGAGGAAATATATTCTGGATATTCTGCAGGCCGAGAAATACATCGATGTGATCATTCCCCGGGGATCAAATGAACTGATTGAATTTGTCCGCAAAAACGCCCTTGTGCCGGTCATAGAGACAGGTGCAGGTGTATGCCATACTTATATCGAAAAAACCGCCAGACTGCAGACAGGGGCGGAGATCGTTGTCAATGCCAAGGTCTCCCGTCCATCGGTTTGTAATGCCCTGGATACGGTATTGGTGGATGAGGAGATAGCCGGAGATTTTCTGGAGATTTTATCCCCTTTACTGGCTGCTCATCAGGTTGAAATTTTTGCAGATGAACAGGCCTTTCATCTTCTGGAAAAGAGCGGTTATCCCCATTTGGTTCTGGCTGCGGCGGAAGATTTCGGAAGAGAGTTTCTGGATTATAAATGTTCAGTTAAAGTCGTGAAAAATACAGCCGATGCGCTGAATCATATTGCCGATTTCTCGTCGAAACATTCGGAAGCAATTGTGACTGAAGATTCCCTGCTGGCCACGCGCTTTCTGGAAGAAGTTGATGCCGCCGTGGTGTATTGGAATGCCTCTACCAGATTCACAGACGGACAGGTATTTGGCCTTGGTGCAGAGATCGGAATTTCGACTCAAAAGTTGCATGCCAGAGGACCTTTTGCCCTGGAAAAACTGGTAACAGAAAAATGGGTGGTAAGAGGCGATGGGCAAATCAGGAATTAACCTGTAGTTCCCCAATTCCCCACTTGGGAAAAAAGAAGGACATTTTTTTTAACTTAAATATCAGAAAATATCTGTATTCAAGTATTTATACCTGAATACAGGTATAAATACTTGTTATGGCTTGACTTTTGAATAAATCAGGAAAAAATTCATCTCCTGGTAAATGCAAAATAATTCAAGTAGTCCTCAGTCCTTACTTTTAAAAATGTTGGGAGAAATAGAGGATTACGCAATTCTGTTTCTGGATCAACACGGAAAGGTGGGCAGTTGGAATAAAGGTGCGGAAAAGATTAAGGGGTATTCTGCAGAGGAAATAAAGGGTATGGATTTCAGAAATTTCTATACGGAAGAGGCGAGGAAGAACAGGATTCCTGATCTTTTGCTGGAGAAGGCCACTCAGAAAAAAAAAGTGCAGCACCGTGGCTGGCGGGTCAGAAAAGATGGAGGGCTATTCTGGGCTCATGTGACGATTACCAGTATTTATGATGAAGATAATAAGCTGATGGGCTTTTCTAAATTCACCCGCGACCTTACTGATAAGTTAAACGCGGAGAAGGCGCTGAAAGAGTATGCCCGCTTATTGGAATTCAGAAATAAGGAGCTGGAACAATTTGTTTATGTCGCTTCTCATGACTTACAGGAACCATTGTTAACGGTAAACAATTTTATCGGCCTGCTGAAAAAGGAATATGCGGAACTGTTTGATGAGAACGGGAATTTATACCTGAAGTATATCTCTGAGTCTACAGAGAAAATGAAATATTTAATTAAAGGTTTACTGGATTATGCGAGGTTGGGAACACCTGCGCCCAGGGAACTGGTAAATTGTAACCTGATACTGGAAGAGTTGAAATCAGAACTTTCAGAGGAAATTGCAGCTTCGGGAATGGTGATAGAATACGATCATCTTCCTGTAGTGTATGGATATGGACAGGCGTTAAAACAGCTTTTTCATCACCTGATCAGCAATTCCCTGAAGTTCAGGAAAAAGGATGTGCTTCCTAAGCTTCAGATTACTGCCGTAGAGGATGAGCAGTACTGGAACTTTGATTTTGCTGATAACGGTATCGGGATAGAAGGAAAGTTTAAAGAAAAGATTTTTTCGATTTTCCAGCGTCTCCATAGTCATGAGGACTATGAAGGATATGGAATCGGATTGTCGCATTGTAAGAAAATAGTGGAGCTCCATGGGGGGGAGATCTTTGTTAAATCTGTCCTGGATCAAGGCAGTACGTTTTGTTTTAGCCTGAAAAACAATATATCCCAATGAAGAAATTTAAGGACCTTAACTGTGTGCTATTAGTTGATGATGATATCCCGACCAACTACATACACCGTAGAATAGTTCAAAACACCAATATTGAAGTCCATGTCAAGTCGATTACCTCCGCAAGGGAAGCCCTGGACTACCTCACATTTTCCGGTAAATATGAAAATGACGAAGACACCTCCAGACCGGGAATTATTTTCCTGGACATCAATATGCCAGGAATGAGTGGATGGGATTTTATGGAGGAATACAGCAAAATCGATGAGGCGCACAAGTCAAGGACAATTGTGATCATGCTGACCACCTCCCTGAACCCGGACGATGAATTAATGGCTTCTGCGAACAAAGAAATTGTAACTTATATGCATAAACCCCTCAATGAAGATGCTTTTGTTAAAATTGCAGGTAAATATTTTGAGGAGATTAACAATTAATTCTATAGATTGGCGGTAAATTAATTTACAAATGAAAGCTCCGTCTATTAAGGATATTGCAAAAAGAGCAGAAGTATCCATCACTACCGTTTCCTTTATCTTAAATGGCAAGGCCGAAAAGATGCGCATTAGCAAGGAGGTGATCCAACGGGTAGAAGAGATTATTAAGGAGCTTGGCTTTAAGCCAAACCAGGTTGCACGAAGCCTGAGGACTGGTAATACAAAAACCATCGGCCTGATTGTGGAAGATATTTCCAACCCGTTTTTCTCCGCTATAGCCAGGCTTATTGAAGATAAAGCTTATAAAAAAGGGTATAAGATCAGTTATTCCAGTACAGAGAATGATCCGGTTAAAGCCAGAGACCTGATCGAAATGTTTAAGTCAAGGAAAGTGGATGCCTATATTATTGCTCCTGTTCCGGGAATTGAAGAAGATATCAAAGAATTGCTTGCAGACCGCATTCCGGTAGTGATATTCGACAGGAACTTGCCTGATCTGGATGTGAACTATGTGGTGGTCGACAACTTTGAGGGTGGTTATTCTGCAACAGAATTTCTGATCAACAAGGGAAGAAAAAATATTGCTTTTGTAACGGTAGATGTGGAAGTTGATCAGATCAACAACCGTTTTCTGGGTTATGAGAAAGCATTGAGGGATCATGGAATCACTGCCAATGAGCGTACGCTGGTTAAAATTCCGTTCGACAGCACGGAAGAGGATACCAACCGAAGGTTAAAAGTTTTGTTTGAAGAGAACCCTCAGATTGATGCCGTATTCTTTTCTACAAATTACCTGGCCGTAAGAGGTTTATTTTTCCTTAAAACGATTAAGAAGCCGATTAATGATGGTTTTATGATTGTGGCTTATGATGACCAGGATGTATTCCGGATTCATACTCCTCCAATCAGTGTGGTTGATCAACCCATAGAACAGATCGCCGAAAAAATCATTGATATCATTCTTCAGGAACTTTCTGCGGATAGATCATTACCCCAGACTGAAAGAAGTAAGGTGATTTTACCTACTAAATTTATTGAAAGATGATTTAGAGGCTTAAGCCTCTAAATCATTCATGATCGCTTTAACCTTTTCGCTCAATCTGGCGTCAGTTTCTTTAAAGCTTGCTTTATCTTTTAGCGGTGCATTTACACTGCAATAGAACTTGATTTTAGGTTCTGTTCCCGATGGTCTTGCCGATACAATGCTACCATCAGCGGTGATGAACTGCAATACATCCGATTTAGGAAGTTCCAGTTTCTTTTTCTCTCCGCTGATCAGGTCTGTTTCTGTACCCAGCTCATAATCTTTCAGTGTTGCTACCTGAGCACCTCCAAGCGTTGCAGGCGGGTTATTTCTGAATTTCTCCATCATGGCTTTGATCTCTTCAGCTCCTGTTTTACCTTTTTTGGTAATGGACACCAGTTCTTCTTTATACAAGCCGTATTCTACATACATATCCAACATGGCATTGTATAAGCTGCTGCCTTTATCTTTATAGAAAGCAGTCATCTCAGAGATGAACGCACAGGAAACGACTGCATCCTTATCTCTTACCAATTCTCCGATCAGGTAGCCATAGCTTTCTTCACCACCTCCGATAAAGGTCTTTTTGCCTTGCAGGTTAGTCATCAGCTGGCCGATCCATTTAAATCCGGTAAGGGTATTGTAGAAGGTGACGTTTTTCTTTTTCGCAATTTCCTCAATCAGGTTACTGGTCACAATGGTTTTAACGATGTACTGATCGCCGGTAAGTTTTCCTTTTTCTTCCCATGCACTCAATAAATAGTTGATCAATAAGCTTCCGGTTTGGTTTCCGTTCAGCAATACAAACTGTCCGTCGTTATTTTTTACGGCGATACCCACTCTGTCTGCATCCGGATCTGTTGCCAATACCAGGTCGGCATCAATTTCTTCCGCTTTTTTAAGAGCCAGGGTTAAGGCTTCTTTTTCTTCCGGATTCGGATACACTACTGTAGGGAAATTTCCATCAGGTTTACTTTGCTCTTCTACAAGGGTCAGGTTGGTGAATCCAAACTGCGCCAATGCCTGCGGAACCAATGTGATTCCGGTACCGTGAATAGGAGAGTATACAATTTTAAGGTCTTTCTGACGGGCAATTGCTTCCGGAGATACCGATAATTCCGTGATTTTATCCAGGTAAAGCTGATCAATTTCTTCTCCGATCAGTTCCACATTCGCTTCAATGCGATCGAACTTCACCTCGTCAATGCTGCTGATTTTTGCCACCTCATCCATTACCATGGTATCGTCAGGAGCCGTGAATTGTCCGCCGTCAGCGCCATAGGCTTTATAACCATTGTATTCCTTAGGGTTATGCGATGCGGTTAACATCACCCCACTTTTGCAACCCAGTTCTCTGACTGCGAAAGAAAGTTCTGGTGTTGGTCTCAGTGCTTTGAAAAAATAAACGTGGATTCCATTGGCAGAAAACACGTCGGCAGTGATGCCTGCAAAATAATCTGAATTGTTACGGCTATCGTGCGCGATGGCCACTTTTACCTTTTCACCAGGGTATTTTTTCAGCAGATAATTACACAAGCCCTGTGTTGCAGTTCCGATGGTGTATTTATTGATCCTGTTGGATCCTGCACCCATGATTCCACGTAATCCTCCTGTTCCAAATTCCAGACTTCTGTAAAAGGAGTCTGTCAGCTCTGTAAAGGCTTCATTGTCTAAAAGCTGTTGGATTTCTTCTTTTGTTTTTGTGTCGTAATTACCATTAAGCCATTGGTTGATGGTGTCTAGGGTTGCGGCTTCTAATTGCATATGATTATGTTATAACTTTTGATCAGTTAGGGGATAAACAAAATTGCTTATACCATGTTTTGTGGAAAGACAAATAAATTGCATAATTCCAAATTTTATTTTGTGTATTTAGCGTTAAATATCAGCGATTTTTTTAATTTCACGCCCAAATACAAGTATATAGCCAATTTATCAAAAAATAAAATTCTTACCTCAATTAAATGAAGATATTAAAGTTTGGAGGAACTTCCGTAGGAAGCCCTGAGCGCATGAAAAAGTTGCTGGATATCATTAATCCGGCCGAAGAGCAAATTGTGGTCCTATCAGCCGTGTCTGGTACAACCAATAGTTTAGTGGAAATTTCAGGCAAACTTTTAAAGGAGGATAAACAGGTGGCGTTAAGCTTAATTAACGCATTGCACCAGAAATATAATGAATTTGTGGCTGAATTACTACCTGAAAACGAATTCAGGGAGCAGGGACAGGAAGTGGTAGACTATCATTTCGGTTTCTTAAGCTCATTGGTAAACGATCTTTTTACTCCGATAGAGGAGAAAGTTGTACTGGCACAGGGAGAATTATTGTCGACCACCCTATATCATATTTACCTGAAATCTATCGGTGTAGCATCAGTATTGCTTCCGGCCCTTGATTTCATGAAAATCGATGAAGACAATGAGCCTGATGTTCCTTATAGTACCAAACACCTGCAGCCTTTACTGGAGCAGCATAAGGGAAATAAGCTGTTCATCACTCAGGGATTCATCTGCAGAAACAGCTTTGGTGAGGTCGATAACCTCAGACGTGGCGGAAGTGATTATACGGCTTCCTTAATCGGTGCGGCGATCCTGGCAGAAGAAGTTCAGATCTGGACAGACATCGACGGGATGCACAACAACGATCCAAGGATTGTGAAGGGAACCAAACCGATCTCTCATCTTTCTTTTGATGAAGCTGCAGAGCTGGCTTATTTTGGGGCAAAGATTTTACATCCGCAGTCGGTATTCCCGGCTCAGAAATATAAGATTCCCGTTCGCTTATTGAACACGATGGAACCACAGGCTGCAGGAACCTTGATTTCTACAGACAGTGAAAAAGGAAAGATCAAATCTATTGCGGCAAAAGACGGCATTACAGCAATCAAGATCCAGTCGAGCAGAATGTTATTGGCTTATGGTTTCCTGAGAAGGGTATTCGAAATCTTTGAAAGGTACAAAACGCCGATCGATATGATTACCACTTCAGAGGTTGCCGTTTCTTTAACCATAGATTTCACCGATAATCTGGATAAAATCGTAGAAGAGCTTCATGCTTTCGGTTCAGTAGAGATCGATAACGATCAGAGTATTGTGTGTGTAGTAGGAGATTTCAGTGCAGATAAGCATGGTTATGCTGCCCGCGTACTGGATTCTATCAAACACATTCCGATCCGTATGATCTCTTATGGAGGAAGTAATTACAACATTTCCCTGCTGATCAATACCAAAGATAAAACAGAAGCTTTAAAGAGTTTACATAACCGTTTGTTTGAATAGGGAAGCTGCTTTTAGCGCTTTCTTAGCCAAACGATGATGGCAAAGATAATGATGACCAGTGCGAAGAAGAGCCTGACCCTGCGGTCGTACTCTTTACTGCTCATCTTATTGTTCTTGTAATCGAGATAATTGCCGAAATAGATTAAACTCAAAACAACGATAAAAAATATAATCAGATACTTGAACATTATGTTTTCCGATAAAGATATAGCACGTTTCGCGAATTTAGAAACACCCTTTTATTATTACGACCTTAGTTTGTTGCAAAAAACGTTAAACGATTGCGCAGCGGCCGCTAAGGTATATAATTTTCATGTGCACTATGCTATGAAAGCAAATTTCAATCCCGCTGTTTTACAAAAGATCAAGGCTGTTGGCTTTGGTGCAGACTGTGTGAGTGGAGGGGAAGTAAACAAGGCAATCGAGATCGGTTTTGATAAAAAGCAGGTTGTTTTTGCGGGAGTAGGTAAATCCGACCGCGAGATCAATGCCGCATTGGACCACGATATTTTTTGCTTTAATGTAGAGTCTATCCAGGAGCTGGAAGTGATCAACGAACTGGCCGGAAAGAAAGGAAAGCTGGCAAGGGTGGCGATCCGGATCAACCCCAATGTAGATGCACATACACACCATAACATTACCACAGGATTGGATGAGAACAAATTCGGGGTTAATTCCTGGGATTTACCTGCCTGTGCAGAAGTATTGAAGAAAAGCCCGAATCTTGAATTTATAGGGATTCACTTCCATATCGGATCGCAGATCACGAACATGGATGTATATAAAAATTTATGTGTGCGCGTTAACGAATTTGCCGTATGGTTTGAAGAACGTGGTTTCATCGTAAAAGTATTGAATGTGGGTGGTGGTTTAGGAATTGATTACCACAATCCTGAGCAACAGGTACCTGATTTCTCCGCTTATTTCAAAGTATTCCAGGAGTTTCTGGAAGTAAGGTCTAACCAGGAAGTTCATTTTGAACTGGGAAGAGCTTTAGTTGGTCAGTCTTCTTCATTGATCAGCAGGGTACTTTATGTGAAAAACGGAAAGAAAAAGAACTTTATCATTCTGGATGCCGGAATGACGGAGCTGATGAGACCGGCTTTATATCAGGCTTACCATAAGATTGAAAACATTTCTAAGCTTTCTGTGGCGGATGAACTGAAATATGATGTTGTTGGGCCGATTTGCGAGAGCACCGACTGCTTTGGTAAAGAAGTGGAATTGCCGGAAACTTTCCGTGGAGACCTGATTGCCTTACGCAGTACAGGTGCTTATGGGGAGGTAATGGCTTCGCATTACAATCTAAGAGAGAATGTAATGTCTGTTTACGATACTGAAGGATAGTCCTTTTTGGATTTTAGCAAAAAAGCGCCTGTAGAGATTTCTACAGGCGCTTTTTTGTTGTTGTTACTTTTTAGGGTATTCCGGCAGGGGTACAAATTCTATATCATCTCCGGGAATTTTAGGGAAAGATTGTGCTTTCCAGTCTTCACGGGCCTGGTTGATCATTTCTTTATCTGAAGAAACAAAGTTCCAGTTGATGTGACGGGGTTCCGGTAATTCTTCTCCACCAAAAATATAAAGGGTCGTGCCCGCTTCAATTTCAAATTCACACAATTTACTGTCCTGCGCCACCAACAGCTGTTTGGTTCCGAAAGAAGTTCCTTCGGCGTTGATGCTGCCATTTAAAATGTATAAACCGCTTTCTCCATAAAGGTGTTCTCCTATTTTCACATGTTGTGTGGTTTCAGATTTTATTTCAATGAAGTAGAGCTTACTATATACTGGTACCGGAGATTCTTTTCCAAAGGCGGAGCCGGCAATTAGTTTTATTTGCAGGTTGTCCTGCTCCCAGGTTGGCAATTCCGATTCCTCGACATGAACAAAACTGGGTTCAGTCTGTTCCAGTTCTTTAGGTAAAGCAATCCAGATCTGCAGGCCATGAAGGGTATAGGCCTTATTTTTTAAACGTTCAGGTCTTCTCTCGGAGTGAACAACGCCTTTTCCTGCGGTCATCCAGTTTACCGCGCCTGGTTTGATCTCTGCAACTGCGCCAGTACTATCACGGTGCATGATGGCCCCTTCAAATAGAAAAGTCAAGGTCGATAAACCGATATGCGGATGTGGCGGAACATCCACATTTTGTTCTTCGCTGATGGCAACAGGTCCCATATGGTCAATAAAAACAAATGGGCCCACATGACGTTTGTCAATGAAAGGGAGTAGACGGCCAACCATAAAATTGCCGATACTCGCTGCTTTTTCCGGGATAATGATTCCTATATTAGACATAATATTTTTTTAAACTAAAATACAAGATTGGGGAGGCTTAGTTCATTATCATATGTTAAGAAATAAACCGTGTTATTCTTCGAAAAAGTCAATCAGGCCGCCGAAGTAATATTCGGTTAGTCCGGATGTGAAATCTTCATAATCTTCATCAGGGATATTGGTTTGTACAAATTCCAGAGAAGTTCCTTTTTTGTCGGTATGGAGTTTAATGGTCACAATGGAAGGTTCATTATCCTCTCCGAAATACCATTGCTGAACAATCTTTTTGCCATATTCAAATTCCAGGTTTTTCCCTACAATATCGCCATCCCAAAAGGAAAATTCTGTATTTACCTCTTCTGTAAATTCCGCTTCTGAACCTGTCCACAGTTGAATGCTCTGTGCTTTTGTCATCGCCCAATACACCTCTTCAGGAGGGGCAGGGAGGTAATAATATTTTTTAAACGTTTTCATTGTCATTAGTTTTTTGTTGTTGGGCAGCGATTGCCTGATGATTGTAATGTTTAATCATTTCGGTGCGCCATTCTAATTCTGAGTAAGGAAAGACAAATGTTTCTTTTACGCGAACAGACTTCTTTAAATATAAAATCCATACAAAACACCAGGTTATGGAAATGAGTATGGAGGAAATTTCTTTCCCTACCACAAATGCTCCGATTTCGTGTTTGAGCAGGAGGTAAATACCGGAACTCAGAACTAAAAAGCAAATATATCCAAATAAGAGGGGAATGTAGAGCGCGGGAAAGTTTTTGCGCCTTTTAAAAAGCAGAAATATGCCTAAAATCGAAAAACAAAGTAATGCAGCAAAGCCGAAGGCTTGTAAGATCAGCATGATTTTTACTGTGTATGTTCTCCAGATACTTTCGATACTCAGGTTTTTCCAGACCTGATAATCCCAGATGCCGAAGGTGATGATCCTCCCGAATAACCCGATCGGAAGAAGTATGGCATGGATCGCAAGCACGATCAGCCAGCCCCGGATTGGTCTTGCCTCCTGTAATTGCTGTAAAGAGTATTCAGATTTAGCCTGGTAAATTCTGATGGCGTAGATAAACAAAATAATCAGGGTAATGATACTGATGACCGTTAAATAAGGATTCCCCCTGCCAACGGTATCTGCAGCTCCCCAGCTGATGTAATAATTGAGTTCATCGCTGACTTTCTCGCGGTCTTTTGCATAAGTTTTTACTGCAGCGCCTTCTATAAAGTTTTTCTTTCCCAAAAAGCTGTATTTGAGCAGAACTGTTTTTTCTTTTTGATGACTGGTTCTTTCAAAGCGGAAAAAGTCGTTTTCAAATTCAACCGGTTCTAATCCCAGGTCCCATTTTTCCGGGGTCGTGATCTCAATAGACTGCTCTATATTTACCGGCCATTTTAAGGATAATGGAGCTTTTCTTGCCTTTGCAGGGATATTTCTCATTTCTGACAAGATCAGATCCGCGATGAAAGAAACGTACGGGCGGCCATCTTCTGAATCTGTTGCCCAGATATCGCCGATCTCATAGCTTTCTGTAATTTCCAGTGTATTTGTTGCTTCGTTGTCTTTGATGGCCAATGGCTGGGCTTGTTCAATGCTGCTGTACATCTTGGAATAGTACTCCAGATATGATTTTTCCAGGTCATCAGTTCCTGTTTCCGCCAGTTCAGATCTGGTATTGTCGGCATAATTGCCCGTATAGGTCGTCTTAATGATCAGCTTCGCTTTATGCTCGGCAGTCGTATCCGGCAGCGTAAAGCTAAGTTTGGAAACCTGTTTTCCGGTTGGCTTGCTGATTACTTTCTCCAATGCATTGACCCCTTTTTTGAGGACAAGCGCATACCCATAATCCGGGAAATATATTTTATCTGCCGGCCCTCTCTGGTAAGAGATAGTCGGATCAATCCAGATTTTCTTTTGATGATGTTCGACTTGCACTACCACATGATTAAATGCAAAAGGACTGGGCAGACTTTCATTGGTTTTAATGGTGGTATAGGTATTGGCATAAGCCATATAAGCCTGGATATTCATTGGAGCCAGTAAATGGACCAGTAGGAGGGACTTGTCCTTACAGTCACCATAGCGCTGTTTCATTACCTTCTCCGGCGAGTTTGGTTTATGAGAATACTGTCCGACTTCAATTCCCATATACCGGATTTCGTCCTGTACAAATCTGGTGGCCAGTTCCAGGTATTTGTCGGCATTATTCCCTGATTTTGCTTTTAACTCCTGAACCTTTTTATCCAGTAATGGTGAGTTCAGTTTCGGATAATCGTTGATCGATAAACCCCAGTTGACCACTTCATTCCAGTTTTTATATTCTGTAAGCTGCGTGCTTTTCAATGGGCTATACCAGGAAGGTTCAAAATCGGCAACCCGATGGGTTTTTGTCAAACGGTCTTCCCATTCATATAGTTTAAGTCCGTCTTTCTCCGAGATCTTTGGCTGCGTATTGAAATTGAAGTTTTTCAGATTAAATGACCTGTTTTTGCCAAAGATGATATTGGTATAGAGCTGACCGATGCTGCTGGCCCCTTCAAAATAAAAATGAGTGGCATACTGCTGCCCAAAGATTGGATTCTGGCCTTTGAGCGTATAGGCATATTCAATCCGGTCTCCTTTTCTGACATCATCCAGTAAGAGGAAGGCGTTGTAAGTTCCGCTATAAATGAATTTAGAAAGGTCTTTTTCCGTTTGAAGTACTTTAAACTTATGGGATTTCAGGAGGTCTACCGATTGGTTGTTTCTCCATAACAGTACTTTATGGAAGATCAGTTTCTGGAAGCCAGGTTCATAGGTTACCGAGACTTCCGATCCGTTTTGTACCCCTGCGTCGGACACAATTTCCCGGATCACATGCGTAAACTCTTCCTGCAGCTCTATCTGGTTCTGGTTTTCGTACAGGGATAAGAAGTAACCATCGGAAATGTCTTTGGCGGGAGGGGTAGCTCCTTTGCTGTTTGTTTTGACAATCCATGAAGGATCTTTCGGGTCTATTGAAAAATTTTTCCCTTGTCCGAATGTGGTACCAATAGCTATAAAACATAAAAATGCCACTAGTGGCATTTTTATGTTTTTGTAAAATAGAGTAGAGCGCATCTATCTGAAATATGTGGTGTGTCTATTTGAACGCGTTTATTCCGGTTACGTCCATACCGGTAATTAATAAGTGGATGTCATGCGTACCTTCATAGGTTACTACAGATTCTAAGTTCATCATATGTCTCATGATCGAGTACTCGCCTGTAATCCCCATTCCGCCCAACATTTGTCTGGCATTGCGGGCGATATCCAATGCGATTTCCACGCTGTTTCTCTTGGCCATAGAAATCTGTTCGGCAGTGGCCCTGTTTTCACTCTTTAGTACTCCTAAGCGCCATACCAGCAATTGAGCTTTGGTGATTTCGGTAACCATTTCCGCCAGTTTCTTTTGTTGCAACTGGAATCCGCCAATCGGCTTGCCAAATTGAACGCGTTCTTTGGAATAGCGTAAAGCAGTATCATAGCAGTCCATTGCCGCACCCAATGCACCCCAGGCGATGCCATAGCGTGCCTGATTTAAGCAGCCCAATGGTCCTTTTAATCCGCTGATTTCAGGGAATAGGTTTTCTTTAGGAACCTTTACATTGTCAAATACCAGTTCGCCTGTCGCAGAAGCCCTTAAGCTCCATTTGTTATGCGTTTCAGGTGTGCTGAACCCTTCCATACCTCTTTCTACCACTAAACCTCTGATCTTGCCCGACTCGTCTTTTGCCCATACCACAGCGATATCAGCAAAAGGAGCATTGGAGATCCACATTTTAGCTCCGTTTAACAGGTAATGGTCGCCCTTGTCTTTTATATTCGTTACCATGCCACCAGGATTCGATCCATGATCCGGCTCGGTTAATCCGAAACAGCCCATGAGTTCTCCTGTAGCCAGTTTTGGCAGGTATTTTTTGCGTTGTTCTTCTGAGCCATAAGCATAAATCGGATACATCACCAATGATCCCTGTACGGAAGCGGTAGACCTGATTCCGGAATCTCCACGTTCAATTTCCTGCATCAGGATACCATAAGCAATATAGTCCAGTCCGGCGCCACCATATTCTACAGGGATGGTAGGTCCGAAGGCACCAATTTCGCCCAGTCCTTTGATCAGGTGTTTGGGGAATTCGGCTTTCTGTGCATAGTCTTCAATAACCGGGGTGACTTCTTTCTTCACCCAGTCTCTGGCCGCAGAGCGGATCAGCTTATGTTCTTCAGTAAGTAATTCGTCGAGTAAATAATAATCAGGAGCTTCGTAAAGGTCTTTTTTGGCAGATTTATTCATTGTTTACACTATATTTGGTTAAGTGATCAGCTGTCGCTTTTGTTTGAACATGGATTTTTCAGGTCCCGTTTGCTTCAAAGGTAATAATTTCGAGGAATGGCTGGTAAAAACCGTTCAAAAAATTAATTTTGCCAAATGAGCACAGCAAAAAGCTATATTCAAACCGTTGCCTTAAAAGATGTAAAATGTCATGCCTTCCACGGATGGTATCCTGAAGAGCAGAAAACAGGGATTTACTTTATGGTCGATGTAGAGGTTACTTTTGTCCATTCGGGAGACACAGAAAACTTAAACCATACTGTAAATTATGAGGTCCTGAATACCATCATCCTGGAAGAAATGAGTAATACCCAGAAGATGCTGGAGACCGTAGTGAGAAGGATTCTGGACCGCATCATTGCCAATTATCCTTTTGTGCTGACTGCGCGCACCGGAATCCGGAAAATGAACCCGCCAATGCCGGGAGAAATCGGGCATTCTTTTGTTCAGCTGAGTTATACTGCTCCGGAGCAAGTTTAATCTCTTTTTATCATCCTCTTTCTATCATTTCATTCTAAATCATTCTAAAAAAATACCAGTTTAAAGCCTAAAAAAACCAAATATATAATGGAATACACTAAAATAACTTCAGACCTACTGGAGCTGATCAAAGCAGCTGTTGGTGCAGAAAGTGTTTTTACGGATCAGGATTCGTTGAACACTTATTGTCATGATGAAACTGAAGATTTGAAATATTACCCTGAAGTAGTGGTTAAACCTAAAGATACTGCTTCGGTGGCCGCGTTATTAAAGTTATGTAATGAAAAACATGTTCCTGTAACCCCTCGTGGGGGCGGAACCGGATTGAGTGGTGGGGCATTGCCTGTTTTTGGAGGGGTGTTGCTGTCTATGGAGAAATTCAAACAGATCATTGACATTGATACTGAAAACCTGCAGGCGGTGGTTGAGCCTGGTGTGATTACCGAGGAATTTATGAATGCAGTTGCCGAAAAAGGATTGCTTTATCCGATAGATCCATCCAGTAAAGGGTCCTGCTTTATTGGCGGGAATGTTGCTCATGGCTCTGGCGGACCGAGAGTAGTGAAGTATGGCACCATCAGGGAATATATCCTGAACCTGGAAGTGGTTTTGCCTACAGGAGAAGTGATCTGGACCGGTGCAAATACCCTGAAATATGCTTCCGGTTATAACCTGACTCAATTGATGATCGGCTCTGAAGGGACATTAGGTGTGGTTACCAAGATTGTCACCAAATTGATTCCGAGGTCTGAGCACAGTGTGCTCATGATGGCTTCTTTTTCTGAAAATGAACAGGCCTGCGGTGCGGTATCCGCCATCTTCCGGGCAGGGGTGATTCCTTCTGCACTAGAGTTCATGGAACGAAGAGGAGTAGAGTGGGTGATTGAATATGACGACATTAAATTTGATTTGAAAGATGGGGTCAATGCCTTTCTTTTAATTGAATTTGACGGTGACGATATGGACAGCATTTTCAAAGACTGTGAAAAAGTAAACGTGGTATTGGAGGAATTTGGCTGTACCGATGTGCTTTTTGCCGATACTGCGGCACAAAAAAATGAGCTTTGGCGGATCAGGCGTACCATGCCGGAATCGGTAAAATCCAACTCGATCTATAAAGAAGAAGATACCGTAGTGCCCAGAGCGGCCTTACCTCAGCTGATTAAAGGGATTAAAGAAATTGGCAGCAGGTATGGTTTTGAAAGTGTTTGTTATGGACATGCCGGTGATGGAAACCTCCATGTCAACATCATCAAAGCCGGGATGAGTGATGAGGATTGGAAAAATAAGCTCAAAGACGGCATTGTGGAAGTATTCGAGCTGACCAGTGCATTGGGCGGAACGATCTCCGGTGAGCACGGTATCGGGCTGGTGCAAAAGGACTTTATGCCCATCAAATACAGTGAGATTAACCTGAACCTGATGCGCAGTATAAAGAAAGTGTTTGATCCTGCAGGTATTTTAAATCCGGGGAAAATCTTTTAGAAGCCCAGGGACAATATAAATCCATTTCTGTGGATTTTTAAGCCTTTGTGTGGGATAGTTTTTTGAACTGCCTACACAAAGGCTTTCTGTTAATTCCCTTCCAGTTGTTCAAAGGAAATCATTTTTTCTCTTTCATTTTCAGGTATGGGGGCTGCAGTTTTACTTTGATAATCGAAGGCTACACAAACTGTTTTTCCTTTGCTGCATACCACTTCTTTCCCGAGTACCATTTTTACCAACAGGTATTCCAGGTCGAAACTGCTTTTTCCGATCCGGGATGTTTTTACATACATGCTGATTTTATCGTCTATAAACACAGGGGTAATGTAATCCAGGCTGGCCTGCGCAATCACCACCCCGGTTTTTTTCCAGTCCCATTGAATGGCCATATTCCAATACTTGGACCGGGCAATCTCCATGTAGGTAAAGTAGACTGCATTGTTCACATGGCCCATCATATCAAAATCGGCAAAGCGGGTTTCAATCTCAGTTTTATACTTAAAACTGTCTAAATGGTTGATGATGTCTGCCTTTTTGTCTTGTATTTTTGATTTACTGCGCCAAAATGTCTTAAAATTCATAGAAAATAGGGTTGGTATAAGTGTTGATTAGATGCTTAGTATAAAATTAAAACTTAAATAATAGGAGAAATAAACAATGACACTAGTAAAATTTAACAACAGAACCAGAAACACTGCACCTTACTTTAACAACGTATTTGACTCTTTGTTTAGTGAGGCATTAAATAAAAATTTAACTGTAAACAAAGTTCCCGGAGTAAACATTCTGGAAACTGAGACAGATTACAAGATTGAATTGGCTGCTCCTGGTTTAACTAAAGAAGATTTTCAGATTAACCTGAAGAAAGATACCCTTTCTGTATGGGCAGAGAAAAAAGAAAGCGAAACTGAAACGAAAAAAGATTATACCCGTAAAGAATTTGATTATTACTCTTTCGCAAGATCATTCGTGTTGCCTGAAAGTGTAGATGCAGAAAAGATTGCTGCTGAATACACCAATGGAATTTTAAACATCACGATTGGTAAAAAAGACGAATCTAAGTCCTCTACAAAAGAAATTAAAGTTTCGTAAATAAGAATTTCATAATTGGTTTGGTTTAAGGTTGTAAGGGCATATCGAAAGATATGTCCTTATTTTTTTGTTAAGCAGAACAGAGTGGAGAGGATATTTGTTGCTATAGAAATCCCTTATTACATGAAAGCAATCGGAAAATTCATTTTACTGAAGCCCGAAGAATTTGATTCCTGGCTTGAGTTACAAAAGACCAGCAGAGCGATCAGGCTGGTTCAATTACATCATACCTATATTCCCGCCTATAAGCATTTTAAGGAGAACAATCATTTTGCGCTTTGTGAAGCTATGGAACAGGCCCATCTGGAGCGGGGTTTTGCAGAGATTGCACAGAACTTTACCACTTTCCCTGATGGGAAAATCATGGTTTGCCGGAGTATGAACATCATACCAGCCGGAATTAAAGGAGCCAACAAGAATGGAATCTGTATAGAGAATGTTGGAAATTTTGATAAAGGCAGAGATGTGCTCAGCGAATTACAAAAAGGCACCATTTTATCGATAACCAAAAGTTTACTGGCCCATTTTAAGCTGATTCCAAATGATCAGACCGTTGTTTATCACCATTGGTATGATCTGAATGCTGGAAAGAGAATCAAGGTGGAGGGGATCGGGGTGACTAAAAGCTGTCCCGGGACAAACTTTTTTGGTGGGAATACCGTAGCTGATTTTAATGCGTATTTGTTGCCTTTGCTGAAATAAAACCATGTCATCAACTCATTATTAAATTGGCAATATCAATTCGCAAAGAGTTGGATCTTGCTTTTAATTCACTGAGTTATATGTGCATATTTGTTGTACCATAATTTAAGCAGCAAAAATCTAAATCATTATTACGAACAACAACATATGAAACACGGACTTCTAATTGACATGGATGGTGTCATTTACAGCGGAGAAACTTTAATAGAGGGTGCGGATAGGTTTATTGCCAACCTGCTTAAAAACGACATCCCTTTTACTTTTATGACCAATAACAGTCAGCGGACCCGGCTTGATGTGGTTCGTAAGCTAAAACTTCTTGGTATTGAAGTGACTGAAAAGCATGTTTATACCAGTGCGATGGCAACCGGTAAATTTCTTGGCGACCAGGGCGAAAACGGAACAGCTTACGTATTAGGAGAAGGTGGACTGATTACCAGTTTACATGAAAATGGCATCAACCTCGTGAATACCGATCCTGAGTTTGTGGTATTGGGTGAGGGCCGGAATTTTACTTTGGAAATGGTGCAACGCGCGGTAGATATGATTCTTGCGGGAGCCAAATTCATCACTACCAATCAGGATCCATCTCCTAAAAAACCAGGATGGAATAATCTGGGTATTGCTGCAACTACCGCTATGATAGAAGAGGCAACAGGCAGGAAGGCCTTTGTAATCGGGAAGCCAAGTCCGGTAATGATGCGTTCGGCCAGAAAGTATTTAGGACTGGAAACCGCAGAAACCACTGTAATTGGCGATACGATGGAAACAGATATACAGGGAGGGGTGCAAATGGGGTACAAAACCATATTGGTTTTATCCGGAATCGCAAAAAAGGAAAGTTTAAGTGAGTACGCGTTTAAACCGGATTTGATTGTTGGCTCGGTGGATCAGCTTGAATTCCCTTTAAAATGGTGGTAAGTATTAGCTAAGAGAAAGAGGCTATCCCTTGTTGGAGATAGCCTCTTGAAATTATGTTTTGACCTAGCTGTAACCCAGGATTTTCAATACCTGTTTGCTATTTTGCTCTTCTCCGAATACTTCAAAGTTGAAAGTTTCATCTCTGTTTCTGCGGATGATCACATGTTTAGGACTTGGCAACAGACAGTGGTGGATTCCACCATATCCGCTTAGTACTTCCTGATAGGCTCCAGTATTGAAGAAACCCAGGTATTGTACTTTACGTGTTTTAGGCATAAATACACTATTCATATGCGCTTCCTGATTGTAGTAATCCTGGCCATCACAAGTGATTCCACCTAAGTTTACCCGCTCGTATTCTGCGTCCCAGTTGTTGATTGGCAATAAGATGTATTTCTGGTTTAGAGCCCAAACATCCGGAAGGTTGGTGATGAATGAACCATCCAGCATCAGCCATTTCTCTCTGTCGTTCTGTTGTTTGCGGCCCAATACTTTGTATAAGATACCAGAAGCTTCGGCAACCGTATATTTTCCGAATTCCGTAATGATATCCGGTTCTACCACGTCGTGCTCTGCACAGATCTCTTTAATCCTTTTTACGATTTCATTTACCATGTATTCGTAATCGAAATCAAAAACAAGAGAGTCCTTGAATGGCATACCACCACCGATATCTAAAGTATCCAGTTCCGGATTGATTTTTTTAAACTTGCAATACAAGGTCACGTATTTTTCCAGCTCATTCCAGTAATACGGAGAGTCTGTGATACCCGAGTTGATAAAGAAGTGTAATAATTTTACCCTGAAGTTTGGATTTGCAGAGATCTTATTGTTATAAAAATCAATTACATCTTCCATACGAACGCCCAGACGGGAAGTATAAAACTGTGAATCCGGTTGTTCCTCAGCCGCGATGCGGATTCCAAGGTTACAAGGTGTATCCAGTTCTACTTCATCATCAAAAAGATTAAATTCTTCTTTGTTGTCCAGTACAGGGATGATGTTTTTATACCCATCGTGCAGCATATCAATGATATATTGTTTGTACTGATAGGTCTTAAATCCATTACAGATCACGGTAATGTCTTTAGTAAGGGCACCTTTTTTCTCCAGTGCCTCAATCATAGGCATGTCGAATGCAGATGAAGTTTCCAAATGGATGCCATTTTTCAGGGCTTCTTCAACAATATGTCTGAAGTGTGAACTTTTAGTACAATAACAGTACTTATAATCCCCACGATAATTGTTCTTGATGATGGCCGTTTGAAATAATAATTTGGCTTGTTGGATTTTCTTAGTTATCATTGGGAGGTAAGTGAAACGTAATGGCGTACCATAGGTTTCAATCATCTCCATCAGATTGAGATCTTGAAAATATAATTCGTCGTCTATAACGCTGTAACCTTCCTGAGGAAAACCAACACTTAGATCAAGAAATTCGGAGTAACTCTGCATTTTTTATATTTTTGAACAATTATTTAAAGGAGTAGCAAATTAAGATGAGTTAATTTCGGTCCCAAAGATAAACACTTTATAAAATACACTTGTATTTTTTTTTATGACTAAGACTTTAAAAATTATTGAGGTAAAATCTGAGATTGGCGCCGGTACCCGCGGAGCCAGTTTAGGAGTAGATGCGATTAAGATTGCAGCATTGGATTTTGGGAGCAGATTTTTCAAAAAACACAAATCTGTTGAGGTGCCAAATGAGAACCATTTGTTGCTTGAAGGTACCGGTAGCCCCTATGCAAAGCGGATTTCCGGAATATTGACCATGGTAGAGCGGGTGAGTGAAATGGTGCAAAGCACCCTTGATGAGAAACAATTTCCGGTGGTTTTAGCGGGTGATCACAGCACTGCAGCAGGAACCATTGCAGGTATAAAAGCCGCTTATCCGAAGTCGAAATTAGGGGTAATCTGGATCGATGCGCATTCAGATTTACATTCACCTTACACAACTCCCTCCGGAAATATGCACGGAATGCCTCTGGCGATGGCGCTTGACGAAGATAATTTAGAGTCGAAAGTGAACAAGCTGGATCAGGAGACGATCAACTACTGGTATCAGCTAAAAAATGTAGGAAATATCGCACCTAAGATTAATTATCGCGATCTTGTGCTGATTTCTGCAAGGGATATGGAGAAGCCGGAAGAATTTTTACTGAAAAAGAATAAAGTGAAGATTTATACCACTGCTGATGTCCGGAAAAGAGGAGTAGAGCGGACAGTAATCGACACTTTGGTTTACCTTGACCATTGCGACCTGATCTATGTTTCTTTTGATGTGGATTCTATGGATCCAACTGCATCACGCGGAACGGGAACACCAGTTGCACAAGGACTGACTGAAAGAGAAGCAGGAAAGCTAATGTCCGGGCTGATCACCAATCAAAAGGTATGCTGCTTCGAAATTGTAGAAGTAAACCCTACTCTCGACAGAGAGAATCAAATGGCAGAACATGCCTTTGAGATTTTAATCAAAGCGACGAACGCTTTCAGAAACGAGTAAATTATGAACATCGAACAACATATTACCACTGCGACGATAGCTGCAGTAAAACATTTATACGATCAGGAGATTCCTGAAAACCAGGTTAGCTTACAAGATACCAGAGTAGAATTTGAGGGACAGATCACTATTGTGGTGTTTCCTGTGGTACGTTTTTCTAAAAAATCACCGGAAGTAACGGCTACTGAGCTTGGAGAATACCTGGTGGAACATATTGAAGAAGTGACTGCATTTAATGTGGTGAAAGGCTTTCTTAACTTAACCATTGCAGATCATTATTGGTTAAACCTGTTTAATCAGGATTTACTGAGCCCGGAATTCGGTGCGATAAAGCCGAACGGTAAAAAAGTGATGGTAGAGTACTCTTCGCCAAACACGAATAAGCCATTACACCTTGGACACGTTAGAAATAACCTGCTTGGATATTCGGTTGCCGAACTATTGAAAGCAAGCGGACATGAAGTGTTTAAAGTAAACCTGGTGAACGATAGGGGAATCCATATCTGTAAGTCCATGCTGGCCTGGCAGAAATGGGGAAATGGCGAAACTCCGGAAAGTTCTTTGATGAAAGGTGATCACCTGGTAGGAAAATACTACGTGATCTTCGACAAAGAATATAAAAAAGAAATCGATGTGCTGAAAGCTGAGGGACAAACCGAAGAGGAAGCCAAAAAGAATGCGCCGCTGATTAAGGAAGCCCAGAAAATGCTGCTGGATTGGGAAAACGGAGATGAAGCGGTGATTTCTCTCTGGAAAACCATGAATAGCTGGGTATACGATGGTTTTGCTGTGACCTATAAAACCATGGGTGTTGACTTTGATAAATATTATTATGAGAGCAATACTTATCTTTTAGGAAAAGGTAGCGTAGAGGAAGGCCTGGAAAAAGGAGTGTTCTTTAAGAAACCAGACGGTTCCGTATGGATTGACTTAACCGCAGATGGTCTAGATCAGAAACTGGTATTGCGTGCCGATGGTACTTCGGTATACATTACACAGGATCTGGGAACTGCTCAAATGAAATATGATGATTTCAAAATGGATGATTCGCTTTATGTAGTCGGAAATGAGCAGGATTATCACTTTAAAGTATTGTTCCTGATTCTGGAGAAACTGGGTAAAACCTGGGCTAAAGGATTACACCATTTGTCGTACGGCATGGTGGATCTTCCAAGCGGAAAAATGAAATCAAGAGAAGGTACGGTGGTAGATGCCGATGACCTGATGGCTGAAATGGTGGAAACCGCCAGACAGAAGACCGAGGCATTAGGAAAGGTGAATGACTTCTCGGAAGAAGAAAAAGAAAACTTATATCAGAATATCGGATTGGGTGCTTTAAAGTACTTCCTGTTAAAGGTGGAGCCTAAGAAACGCCTGTTATTTGATCCTGCAGAATCTATCGATTTCCAGGGTAATACCGGTCCTTTTATCCAGTATACCCATGCACGTATCAAGTCGTTATTAAATAAAGCCGGATATGATGCTACAAAAGGGGGAGCAGATCAAGTTGTTTTAACAGATACAGAACGTGAAATGATCATGTTGCTGGCGAAATATCCTGCTGAGCTGGTGGCTGCCGCAAAGGTGTATAGCCCGGCGAGTCTGGCCAATTACCTGTATGAGGTGGCTAAGATGTTCAACAAGTTTTATCATGAGGTTCCGCCGATCGTTAAAGAAGAAGATGCGGAGGCCAAACACCACCGTCTGAACCTGAGTGCGGTTACTGCAAATATCCTTAAATCCGGAATGAAGATTTTAGGAATTACCGTGCCTGAAAGAATGTAAAACGAAAAGTTTATTCTAAAAAAAGGGGGACTTATATAAGTCCCCTTTTTTTTGAAAATTTCTCATGATTTAGGGATTCTGAAATTTAGCAGCTGATTGTGGCTGTTTATTGCTGTAGTTCCAGTATCAACACGATGTCTGCAATATCGTTCATATTTTCATCTGGTTTAAAGGAAATATTTGTGCCCTCTACCTGAATTTCAACAGCTTTCGGCAGGCTGTCTTTTTCTGTATTTGTAAACGTATAGGCATGGCTGTCCGGACTTACAATCTCGGCATTGCGTGCAAAAAACGGCAATTTTTCTTTTGAGATCATCAGGTTTAACGCAGGTAAATCTGCGGCAGCTTTGTCCTTGTTCTGCAAATTATACTGATACCATTCATTAGAGAAGTGGTTTTTCAATGTCAGCATCACCGAATTCCGGCCTGAAGAAATCTTAAGTGCCTCCGTTTTTAATTGTGCACCGCCTGCTCTGGAGGTATATTTTAGGTGCAGAATCACATCAGATATGGTGTCGAAATTAAAGGCATTGGTGGTCGGAGGCAGGTCAATTTTCCAGCGGCTTATTGCGCCTGAATATTCAAAAGGCAGGTAACGTTCGTCGCGGAAATTCAACTCGAACATACCACTGTCGTTTTGGGCATGGCTTGTAGCAATGGATTGTATGGCTCCAAATTGAGCCTCGAAACGATCATCAGCTTCTGGATCTTCCTCATATTTACCTCCTTTTAATACATTCTTTACCCTCGTTTTGCTACTGAGTAAGCTTAATGTACAATTCACCGAAGTATAGGGACCAACTATACAAGGGATGGATACACTGATATTTCTGATTCTGCGCAGATACTGTCCCGGGTAATCTGCATCAAATAAAGCTTCAGGAAGTTCAATTATACAGGAACCTGTAGTTTTCAACTGTAGTAATGCCATAGGGAAATGTTGCATCAGAGAGATGTTTTTGTTCAGTTCATATTCCCGCCTGTTTTGGTCCATATACGCTTTTTCCATTTGTTTCAGCGACAAATACAGACGTTCTCCAGACATCAGGCCTTTCCGGAAGCTATCCCATATCCCGAATTGAATAAAATTAGATTCAGAAAGGCCCAGTTCATGACGATAGTTTTTTTCGGCTTTTTTAGCCAGATCGTAAGCCAGCTGATAACATTGAAAATATACCGTTGCAATTTCTCCTGTCATCCAACCATACAACTCCTCGCGGGTATATTTGTTTCTCATAAAATCTTCCACCTGTCTGCTGTGTTCGATTTGTTGTTCATGATTACTGAGCTCCTGAGCAGCCATTTGCTCCCTGATTTGCGAGGCCAGGATTTGTTTGTCAATCTGTCCAAGCTCTTTAGCTGCAAGTTGTTTCTGCAGTGACCATTCTTCTCTCCTTCGTTGATACCCCGCATTGGATTGCGCCATGTTGGCGGCGAAAGTAGTCATTGTAGATACGGAATTAAAAAAGCGGCTAATTGCGCTGAATGTGGCACCGGTTTTTGTACCTCCGCCCATATGGTTGAGGTTGATTGGACCACCAGAGATGCCGACCAGTGCACCCAGATAAAAGTCAGGGATAGGTTCTGATGCCGCAGACGCCATTTCCATTGCCTGCCCGCTGATCGACATGAGCATGCTGATTGTACTCATGAGCTGGTGCTCTTTCTCACTGGAATTTAACCCGTTTTCTATCAGCTGTGAATAATAAGTTTCCCGGTATTGGGTTACTTCTTTCGTTTTTTCCAGGCCTTCCCGGTTTCGCTGCGCTTCTTTGATTTGTAATGTTTTTAGGGTTTTAGAAAGGTTTAAAAGAATAGTTTCCTGCTGACTGCGTAACATGGACAAGGCCTCTCCGTCTTTTTTCTCGAGTACAGATAGCAAAGTATTGCCCATTGATTTAAGATCGGCACATAATTCTAATGCCTTTTGAACGATGTAACCAAAACGATAATAGGGAAGTGGTGCGTTCAGGTCTGCAAGAACACTATTGATAGAAATCCCTTTGCTCATTGCCTGAACCAAAAGTGCCGGATCTATTGGTGGTTCAAAAAGTGCCAGCTGTCGTTCCATTCCTTCAATGTTTTGGCAATGGCGGATCTTAAAAAGCCGATCTGCTACAAGGTCCCAATACCCCAATAATTTTTCATTCCCTGGTAAGCCAAAATAATTGGCGGGAACGGTCGTCGATAATATGGCTGAGGCTCCGGCTTGCCCCGCTGTTACACTTTGCAGGTTAAAGAATGGGAAGGTCGTTTCGAGCATAATCAGTGCATTAGAAAAAGTATTTAAGCCCGCATCCTCCAGCTCTTTGTAATTTTTCGCCTCAATATCTCCTCTGGAAGGCACTTTTTCAGGCCGTTTACCCAGCAATTCTGCGGCCAGGATATACAACTGTGTGGCTTCGTTTATTGTTTCAATGGTATCCTGACGGAATAAATTATCTGCCCACACGATCAGGTTATCCAGGTATCTCATCAATACATTTTTCTGATAAGCCACGAGGCGCATTCTTGCGATCAGATGCGGGTTAAAAGGATTTGCACGCCAGGATCTGATGACTTGTTCCAGTTCCAGACGTTTGGGATCGCCGGCGGGTTTATGGAGTTGTTGCATCAGCACTTCCAGTGTTTCTGCAGGAGTATTGCGCAACGGCAGAACCTGCCAGTAACGTCTGGAAGAAGTATTAACATCATTTGTTGTCGGGTTAAATATAAAATGATACCAATACCGCGCTTCCTCGAACTTCTGGTTTTTACTCAGACGATTGGCCAGTAACATTGGAATATGAAAAAACAGTTCCCAGTTATAAATGCTATAAGCGCCGGTGAGGCTAAAATCTACATCCTTCAGCGGAAATGGACTATGTACATGGCTTGAATCCGGTTTATATTTTGATTGAAAACTATTCGAGAAATTAGCCCCTGGAAAAAGTACATAGTCATTTTTCGTCTGATTGGTTAGCTGAAGCAGGCCATGAACTCCTTTTTCAGCAAGGGCGCTGATGAAATCACATACATAACCATGAAAAAATGGTTTGAAATCAAGTTTGGATACCCGCGAACCTGATTGTGAGCCTAAATAACGATCTAAAACCAGAGCGCCGGTATAATTGTACTCCAGACTGGCCGACATTAAAGTCGTTTTTTGCTGCTCCTGTCCGCGCAGTTGCATTGCCATATTTGCGCTGATATTTTCCCGCTCAAACAAGACGGTAAGTTCTTCATCGGAGATCCGTTCCAGCACATTTGGTCGTTCAGCTATCGGATCCGGCTTTTTAGGGAATTTGTTCGTTTCCGTGTACAAATCTGGTGGAACGAAGGGAATAACTGTTTTGTCCCGGTTTCTTACACCTTCCACTAAGCGGAAAGGCCATTCCCAACGGGGCTCCACATAATAAGCCCGTTCCTTATCCTGATAGAAGAAGGCAGAAAGGCTGTTCGCACGAAACTGGTGTGCAGAAGAGTAAATGATTTTGTATTCCCCAATGCTGCCTTTTAAGATGGTTTTATTTTTTTTTCCATAGTCTGTGAGGATCAGCGGAACGGATTTGTCGGTATTGTGTTTGATGGCTCGTCCACTGTTGACTGCCGATAACAAACTTTGGTAGTAATTTACCTGAGTAGGACCTAATGCCTGAATCATTTCGGGAGCCAGGTCTGCTTCAGTTACAGATACTTTATGGTCACAATTGAATTTAAATTCGCCAATGTAGAATGAAGACAGTGGATTGTGGTGCATACGGATGATCAGGCTTGCACCGGGAATAGCAGAGAATTTATAAAATAAAGGCTTAGAGGCACCATGCCGGTCGCTTTTTGTCGTTATGAACGTATTGGATATTTTTTTAGTAGACCAGCGTTTTTGTTTGTATTCGCTCCAGGCCATCCTTACTTCCCAGTAACTCCATTCATACTCTCCTTCATCTTTTCTGTTTCTTTGCGCCTCATCTGTTTTTTTAGTAAATATTGGCCAGAAGAGATACAGACGCCGGTTCCAGACTACAGGGATCAGGTGTACACCAGAAGATTCTCCTTCTTCGTTGTTCTGGATATCAACTTCTACTTTGTCCCATGGTGTCCACTCGTGAGTTGCAAGATTTAGTTTCCTGTAATAGTACTGCGTCGGACCGCTAAAGGTGCGGCCAAAAACATGAATTTCGTTGGCTGTGGGATCCTGAAACATCCCATAAATATCTAAACGTCCCACCTCGTCTAATTTATGCAGGTAATTCATTAAAGCTGTTTCTACGCTTTCTGCTGTGACCTCGGATTGTAGCAATTCGCTTTCGAGTGCAGTGAAAAACGGGCTTTTATTGTCGCGTAACTCTGGTTCGATCCAATTTTCAGGATACAAGAATACTTTCCGGTTGGCTTCCCAGACGCGATAAAGCTTCATCCATTCCCATTGTCCGGCATCAATCAGGGGGGGAGAGACATTTTTTTCCAGATTGAGTAAACAGCGTTGTACAAATAATTGCACCGAGGAGATCGCCTGCTTGAGCCGGGAAGTTTTTGTGCAGGCATTCATTTCCACATCGATCATGAAATACCCGTAAAGGTCATTCGGTTGTTTAAGGCCTATTGTCCGGATCTCTGGTTTTTGAAGTAAATATGCCACCAAGGCATCACGTTGTTTATTGCGGAGCCGATTGTGAATCTTGGTAGAAACCTCAATCCAGGAGGCTTCATCATAGTTGGCTTTCAGGGTTCTTTTGATATCCTGCGACTGGTTGAAGCCTACTTTTTCAGTTCCTAATTGTTGGAGTTTTTCCACTGAAATCCCGATAGACAAGCTCAGTGCCTGCTGTTTTTTCAGTATTAATAGCATCTGTTCGTTTACGAATTCAGTGGCAGCATGTTGATCCACAAAATAAGCTACCGTTTCATTGTTCCAACCGCTTAGCTCAACAATTGCTTTTCTGATGTCGCCGTTTGATACTGCAGCTTTAAATATAGCCATTAGGTTTTGGCCGGGCTCAGGAAAGGCATTACGCAAAGACAGGTAGTCTAATATACTCATCCAGGAAGAAAATTGAGTTTTCGATAAATCTGACCAGTTGAAGCCATTAAAGTGATCAGGATGTGATTGAAACCAGTCTAGTTCTTCGGCAGATAATTTAAGTTTATTAACGAGCCAAAGCAATTTGAAGATCTTTATATAATCCGTTTCAAAGGCTGTGAAATTTGCTGGTGTATCTTCTTCAAGTAACAGCGCCGTACCGCTCAGCTCTTTCATGACAAAAGCAATCAGGGCAGCCTCTGTTTTAAAATGGGCTGTAAGGTATTGAATAATGAAATTGTTTTTTAAATGCGGTATCAGTTTTTCCGAGACTTTTAGCCAAAACAGTTCAATACGTGCAACCGCAGTTTGTGCATTGCTGATTCCTGTCAAATCTGCCAGCGTCAGATAACCGGGTAACAGTAGCTGATATTCCTTTGCCAGGGGAGGTTGCTCCAGGAAGCTGAGATCTGCAGGGAGCAGGGGAGGTAAGGGGTGGTCCGGATCCGCTTTCACATTTGAACCTTCCAGAATCCCTATGATCTGACTAGTTGTCTTTTCATCGCAAAAGAGCCCCAGTTGTGTCTTTAAAAAATCGGCAGTAATGGTACCACTCGCAATCTGTGCAGCCTGACTGATCTTTGTGAGGCCTTCCCTGATGTCCTGGGCGGCTTTACTGATTACGTCTTTTTTTGGCGGGAATGTGCTTCCTGTTTCTATTTGATTATCAAAAAGATATGCTATCTCAGCTGCATTTAGTCCATTGCTTTTGACCTGGTTAAACCAGGACCGGTTTTTTTTGAATTCCTGTAAACTGCTCCATGCTGGGTAGGGAGCGAAGGGCATCATCAGAAAGAGCTCGTGGATCTTTAATTTCGTTTTTTTGGCTGTGAGTACAATCCGATAGGTTGCTGATAAGTTGGACAAGGTTAAAGTACCCGCAGCAGTCATGTCGATTCCTGCCAGTTGCAGCACTTCATTTAACTCCTGTTCTGAAATGCGAAAAGCCGCGCAAATTGCGGGTTGATGGTCTTTTATGGTCTCCGACGCGTACTTCAACTCTTTCCGGTCAGGATTCAATTCAAATTTATCGTCGATCTGTAAAATTGCTCTATTGAGAAATAGGTGATCATAGTAGGAGTTGTTGCCGAATGCCGGGATATCGGCGATAAGAACAGCGGCCTGTGCTGCCGGAAGATTTAGTTCTGCCATCAGCTGCCATAAAATGGAAAGCTGGGAAATCATATCAGCTGTAAAATCATCCCCACAGCTCATCAGCATTACATCCAATTCAGGAATGGTACATCCCATTTTTTTCCATAAACGAAGAAAACGGTTAAAACGTCCCAACTCTTCATCTGTTAACACAGACAGATCCTGATGAATTAGCCTGGTAAACTCCAAATCACAAGCATGCGCCGCTTGCCAGGTTGCCTTATCTTTCTCCGCAACGTCTGAAGGGACGGCGAGCGCCAATACGATCTGCTGATCAGGGTTTAGAAATTGTGTTTCTACCAGGGCTACTAAATCCGTATAGGCTATGGTAGTGCGCGATATGAATTCCCTTACTTTACTCAGTTTTTCCCCCAGGTTTCCGGACAATTGGCCCGGAAAATACCCATACAGGTCGAGGCCAATGTCCCAGTTTTGCACTGAAGGAGCCGGGCCTGCAATTATTTTCTGATCGATCAGGATATTGAATTCCAGTTCAGAAAGTCCAAGGCCTTCCGATAATGCTGCGAAAGAGCCAGCAGGAGCAAAGGTATCGATCAGTTCATACAAACTGCTGTTCTGCTCCTTTAAAAATTCTCGGGCGGTTTCCAGCGACAGATCAAAGGGTAGGGTAAGTGGAAAAACAGATTCGGACAGCAACTGATAGGCGATAGTCGCATTCTGATCGGCCACGGGATTGGGATGTTGTGGATTAGCAGATAGTTCATTGGCGGTTAACCCGGAAGTGTCATTGCTGGCCAATGCAGCATGTTGTTCTGCATTTGTGTTTCCGATATTGTCCTGTGCAACATAGGTTTCCAGTATTTCATTAACAAGATCTGTATACGAAATGAGGGTATCTGTGTGTTCACAGCTAAGTTTGGTGTATTTTAAATCTGGCCGGCGGCGGAAAAGTTCTTTCCTTGCTTTGCCATTTTGTTGCCCCAACAAAATATGAAGGAGGTCTACAAAATAGGCTGCCGGACTGTATACTGATTTGCAATGCTTACATTCACAGGTCTCCACCTGTCCGAAGAGATTTTCCCAGTTGGGAATGACCGGAAGCTCCGGAAGCAGCTGATGACCCAGGATATCCGGCCTCAGGCGGTTGGTGATGCTGTCCAGCTGCAGGTAGGTCATGGCGGCTGCCTCAGTAATTGCCGTTGCCTTATGGAAATAAAGCGTTGCATCTGCTTCGTTAAAGTTGCCTTTGCTCAGGTTGAGGAAGTCGTCAAAAGACATTTTTGAGATTTGCAGCGCGCTGTCTACCCCCATTTTCATGAGCGCAAGGGTATCTTTCGCTGAAGCCGTTACTGCATACAACCGTTGGGTTAACCTCAGTTCTTTGATCACTTCCGTTTTGTTTTCTATACCCCTCCAGGCCGCCTCTCCTTGATCCTGCAGATAAATTTCGGCCGGGGTTCGGGTAAAATCAAAATCAGGATTTACTTCCAGAAACTGTCTCAGCGGGGCAGTTGCAACCGTATTTTTGATCACTGCAGTAGGAAAAGTCATTTCTACGATCGTCTGTAATTCTCCCGCATAGATCATTGCCCGTTCCCGATCTGTGTCGGCGACGATATGTTTGGGGATGCCTTCAGGGTATTTCGAAACCAGGGAGACCCAATCTTCTTCAGAGAGATCTGCCAGCTGAAGCGTATCCCTAAGCCCATTTGCCTGTAATGCCAATACCAGTTGATGATTTCCCATTGTAACCTGCGATAACTGAAGGCTGAGCTGGATCGCAGGCAGTTCATTTCCGAAATGCTCCTGTTGCTCCATTTGTTTCCAGAAATCTTCGATTTCACCGTCATGCCTGATATACAGATCCAAAAAGGACTCCATTCTCTCATCAGACTGAAATATGGGTTTTAGCAGTTCATTGACGACCGCTTTATGCGCTGAAACTTGTTCAAATACCGTGTTTTCCCTTGCATATTCCATGAGTTTTTTTGCGAGTTCGCCCAGATCTGAGTCCCGGCTTTCGCTGGCGGGCTGTAGCATTTTAAGGCGCCTGGCAAAGTCGCGGAGCTCCTGTTGCGGCCAGAGTTCCGGCGCCAGTGGAATGGTTGCGAGTCCAAAAAATGCCCATGCCGGTAAACCAGTTTTATCCTGGTTGATGAAAGCCGATTTAAGCGATGTAATTTTTTCCTCATCAAGGCCAGTTTCGCCGGCACTGAATGCAATGTCTGCCGTTGTTAGCTGCTCCAGCGGAACTTCACCATCTAACAATGGCAGAATCTGATTTAAATAATAATCGTATAACAGCAGGCTACTGTTGAAGGAGATTTCTATTTCGAAATTCTGCGTAGCATTGAAATAAACCGGGGTAGTATACAGAAGTTCTTCTTTTCTTCCTGATACCGTAAGTACCAGATCTGCCGATCTGTTTTCTGCATTTTTAAATTCTGCTGCGGTGTAAGCAATAAAAAATCGTCCTTCCCGGTCGGTAACTGCATATTTTCCCAACAAACATCTGGGAATTCTTTTGCCAGGCAAGTCCTGGTCGTAGGCCGTTACCACAAGGCCGTTAGCAAGCATCCCATTCTCCAATACCTGGCCGCTTACTGTATAACCTTCTTGTTCATTGTCTTGTGTACCGTTTACAATGTGTCCGCTGATGATGATTGTTTTTGTAGACATGGTGCTATGCTTTAGAGGTAAATGTTCTTTTATGGTCTTGGGTTAAGGTGTCTGAATAAAGGCGTTTCTTTTAACACAGTCTGACAGCCATAACACCCTCTTGGGTAAGTGCCGATCAATCCCGATGTATATCCCACAGCTATGGCATAGTCACGGCCAAGCATTTCAGAATGCACTGTTTTGCCAAGCAGCTTCATCGGAGCAGGGCCAACCACTTCGTAAGATCTCAGGTAAAACTGACCAGAGTTTAGCGCTTGCCATGCATTTTTATTCGTGTGTGTAATGATCCATGCGTCCCCAACATCGATCACAGAGGCTGAAGTGTATCTTGTAGCCTGAGTGAAAGACAATGTTCCGGAAGTATAAAGCCGGTATTGAATATCTCTGGCCCGCATTTCTAGGTCGCTTCTGAAAATGGGTACCGGCATCAGCGGAGCTTCCACACCTAAACTCACCGTGAAGCGTTTAACCGGATTCTTAAGGTAGGCGTAGACTGCAGCCCGGGTCGATAAAGATAAGCCGAAGTCGAGCATGCTACCCGCTGCGGCTCCCGTTTCCAGGCCTTCTTCGGGATTCTTATAAAATGGCATTGCCAGCGATCCCCCTAACAGTGCTGCCGGATTGGAAAGCATTAATGTTTTGCTGGTAGCGGCACTCACTTCCAGATCCTGTTGGTAAGATGTTTTGCCAGAATAGGAAGTGCCTAGTTGGACCGCGCTAACGCTCGTGGTGGCCACTCCGCCGGCCGTCAACATCCCCGCACCAAGCAGAAACCATGTGCCACCTCCGGTAAAAATCCCACCAATTCCGAGTACTGCTGCAGTTCCACCCATCATCAAACCACCACCACCACGGTTCCAGAAGGTCCTGTTTTCCGGAATTCCTCTGGATTGAAGTAAGGACAGACTGAAGTTGGCTTTGTATCCTGGACTTTCTGTTTTTTTGAGGGCCTGACTGACGTCTGCCTGCCATTTTTTTGTGTCAAAAGGGGCGGCGGGGGGGGATGTTCGGAGCGCTTCCATAGCTGATGCATTTTCGGCGTTAAGTTCATCCACCTGTCTGGCCATTGTGCTCGAAGCCTTCCCTTCAAGTTCCAAAGACTTAGATGAAAGCGTCTGGTCAGGGCAGGAGGTCAGACCATTGCATTGAGTACCAGATGGATCATTCCCTCCCGCAGGATTTGCCCTGCAATAAATATACACATTGACACCATCTCCGGGGCCTATAGGATCAGCAGCGGTCCAACGGCATAACCAGGCTGCATAATAGCGCGCACCATGGTAATTGAGTCCGGTTTCTTCATCGCGTTCCATCCCCGTATACCGGTAACGTTTGGCTGCTGCCTTAATGTCTTTATTCAGATTTTGATAAGCTGTTGTTCCATAGGGATGGTACTCCTCATAACTGATGACCCTTGGAGCTGCTTCATCTGTAAGTTCCAGACCAGCAGAGCCCAGGTGATTACTGTACTGATACCGGCAACGCACTTTGTCTTCTGTACTTTCCGGAGGCGTAACGGTTAAGGATTCTATCAGCGCAATCCGGCTTTTATCATCTACAACATGCAGACTTTCACGTTCCATTAAAACCAGATTTCCCCTCTTTTTACGAAAGATTTCAAAACCATTCAAGTAGATTCTTTCCTCTTTTATATCTCCTTTCGTTACCACTTTCCGAACGCGCTGACCACTGGAATCATAGCTATAAAAAGCACCGTCAGAAAGGTCATTATCTGCTCCGGACTGAATTTGAATGCGCTGTAGCTGGTCCTGGAAGTTCCAGCTCATGGACGTTAAATGGGGCATAGACAAGATACTTCCATGTTCATCATAAGTATAATTGCTGCCTTCTGACGTTGCCCCGATTTTTGTAGAAATCAGACGGTTGTTATGTTCTGCGTTATTGAACTGTCGTGTCCAGTTTCCTCCATTGGCAGCGGTATGTTTCAGCTCTCTGAGGTTACCTACCGCGTCGTATTGATATCGTTCAGCATAATTTCTCAACGCATGATTACCAGCTGGAATAGAATCATTGAACATCCGGTGCCGATCGTAGGAATTTCCAGCTTTTCCTTGTCCGATATGCTCCCTGCCTCTAGCCTCAATGAGCCGGTAACTCGCATCGTAGCGGTAACTGTTTACCGGTTGGACAAAAGCATTGCTGAAGAACAGCGATTGCTGTGCTTTATCCTCTATATGGATCACATGACCACAAGGATCATAGGTATAGGTCAGGTCCTGGAAAAGATGGCCGGCAGCAGATTTGGTTTGTAACCTCCTCAGCCGAAAAGTTGCCGGGTCATAGGTGTATTGAGAATAGGTTTCATTACCATAGGTGATTTTACTGCGTTGTCCTCTAGCATCGTGTGTAATGCCTGTCACAAAAGCTTTTTCAGGCTCTTGTTTCAGTTTCAGTAGCACCTGATTCAACAAGTTGCCTTCATTATAAACCGGTTTAACTATCGAAGGTTTATGCAGCGGATTGCTTGGGTCATGCGGGCTTCGGCTTTCGACAGCCCGTCCCAGTGCATCAAATTTTGCGCTGCTCAGGAACACTTCCTTGCTCAGATCATCCCAATCCGGAAACTCTTCCAGTTTAGCACAGAATTGCATGCTGCTTTGCCGTACTGTTCCTTTGAAATCAATTTCCAGTTTTCTTGAGACACCGGCAGTATCGTAATGAACAACAGGGACCCCATTTTCATTCTTTAGCTTGTCACTGCCATAGGTAATCTTGTCGAAGATAAACGTTTGACCTTCTTTTTGCACCTTACTCATTACCGGTCGGTGTAGCAGATCATAAACGGTCTCAAAGCGGTAGTTTCTGTTGTCCCATACAAAAGCCGATTTTCCCAGGCTATTGTCCAACATCAGGCGGTTTCCGGAATCCATGCTTTGTATATTTACCTGTTGGCCAAGCATATTATAAGCATAAGCAATTACCTCATTGTCTCTTGCATCAATTACCTTATGTGTACGGCCCTCGATGTCCAATACCATCCTGGTGACATAAAACTCTTCGAAAGTTTTGGTTGGCGTAAGTGTTTCTGTAACTTCCCACTTGTTCTGAACTATCGTGCAGAAAGACCTTCCAAGGCTATCGGTAATGAGTATTGCCGGGGTATTGGCATGAACCATTGTTTTTGTTAATGCTTCTTTTTCTTTGTCTATATCGCCACCGTATTCCTGAAGCTGCTGCAGGAATAGAATGTCTGGATTTTCCCTTTTCAGGCGCCATTCGCAATCTGCTTCTGCAACTGTGTCATTTTGGTCAAATACTTTCTGCTGCCAGCTGTCATATTCCATCCGGCTGATTGTTCCATCCGGAAAATCGGTACGCAGCATCCTGCCCGAAGCATCGTAATGCAGTACAGGAGTTACGCCCGTTTCCCGAAGACTTGTTTCGTCTTCATATAAATGAGTCGTTGAAAAATATGGTTCATACGTTTTAATCGGGTTTCCTTTATTATTGAGGATGGTTCTTCCGTTACCCAGCCATCTTGGATCAGCCATGACGCTGCGCACAGTACCATTTTCAATTTTCAATGCTTTTCCGGCTTCTGCCCGTACTTTCTCCAGCAACATATTACCCATGCCTCCTGTATACTCAAAAGCATATTGTAGCGGCGCTTCAGGATTCAGACTACCATCGTCGTTTCTAACATGTGTTTCTCTAGTGATATTCCCTTTTTTCAGGGGAAAGGAAGAGTAATCATAGATACTGCGGGAGGTCGCATTTTTGAGCAGCTGACGGCCTGTAGTCAGAGGATCGTTGAAGAACCCACTGATTTCTTCTGCGGTCAGGTCCGATTTGAAGTCAATGAGGTCATCCGCCTGTGCACCTTTACCCAACAATGCCATGCCCGAAACCATACCCAAAGCATCAAAGCTTGCCTGGGAGATATTGTCGTTTACATCTTTGATCGTCCTGGCTGATAAAACCCGGTAATCGAATTCTGTGATGCTACTTTCGTTGCCCATCTCATCAATTGTCTTTTCTGTAAACAGGAAAGTTTTATTGGCTGGATAACTCACTTTTGTAACCTGGTTAAACGGGTCCTTAAAGGATATCGGTTGGTAAAATTGCTGCGCAGCAGTTTCGGGACTTTCCCCCAAATTCCGATCAAAGAATTGAACCGTACCAGAACGAATCCACCAGCTTCCGGCCCTTTCGACATATCCGCAGTTCGACATCATGGCACCGTCAACCCGTTTCGGGTTTAGTGTTAATCCATTAGCATCCGTGTTAAAGCGTAAATCCAATAATTCCGGAGTGTACGCCAATTGATAAGATTCAAAGTTAATGCCCAGTGCACCGTGTTTTCCCAACGGTAAAGGTGTTTCCAGATCATAGCTCAGAAGGAGGGCAGCTGTTTCCCCCAGCCGCCGCAGACAAGGCCCCTCTGCAGCAACTATTTGTTCATGATTGTCTTTTAATGTTACATTTCCTGAAAGCAATGCCTCAAAATCAGTGATCTGATACAGCGTTTTGGATTTGCTAAAGCCAGTCGCCTCATGGGTTTTTACCGAATATGATGCAGGCGTCCGGTAATATATCAGTTGTTTGTTGTTGTGCTTTTCCAGCGCATCCGTTGTCATTTTAGTCTCCGTGTAAATGATATGCGTTTGCGTTTGCGCGGTTTTGATGAAATCCTTGTGTGTTTTTAGCGAGAGATTCATCAGGTTGACTGCCGCCGTTGCAGCTTCATCTTTTCTGCCATAAACCACCGCTAAGGATTTCAATACATTTCCAAAACCATCAATTTCCAAATTGAGTGAATGACCGATTCTCGGGTCCTCTGGATTGCGTTCATACTGATAAGAAAGGGATTCACTTTGATGTGCAATAAAAACGGCATGTTCATTACCTGCTTTCTCCTGCAGTAGTTTAATGTGACAGTTACTGAAGGAAACTGTGTAAGGGATTTTTTCTTTTTCCGAGCCGTCCAGAGCAAAAGTTTCTTGCCGGAGCAGCATTCCTTTACAGGCACGGTATGCTTCCCTTAGTTCTTCTATCGACAGCTGTTCAGGTATTTCTGCGTCCGGCAGCCTTTCTTCGTTCAACTGTTTACCTGCGAAAACGGGATCATTATACCAATAATCTTTCTCGAAGTGATCCAGAATTTTTTTTTCCAACAAAAAGGCTCCGGTATGATACCAGCTTCTGCTGAGGATTGGAGCTTCATGGAAAAGTATATCTGGGGCATTTGCTGCCTGTTGTTTTTTTAAGTAACCGTACTCTTCCGTATCTTCCTGTTCCACCAGACCGAATCCCCTAAATTCCCTTTCCTGTTGGTCATAATAACCATGCCGGTACCGGTATTTAGTTGCAAACCTCAGTTCTGATGTCAGATCAACTATTTCTACCTTGCTGACGCATTGTACCGGGAAGGGCAATTTTGTAGCCCAAGGTTTATTATTCTTAGTGTCTTCCAGATAATATTCAACTGAACTTTTGTAGCTGATCGCGGTTTCCTTCCCCATTCCGTTCCGATGTTTGATCATCAGGTGTGGTTTGCGTCCGTTCACCAGGTCTATGTATTGCATCGGTGTTCCTGCATTAGCCGGTAAGGGAGATGACCATACAATACAGCCAGTTCCTTTACCCAGAAGATCCATTACCGACACTTGATTGGGATGCGTCACATCCCAGAATGGATCAATTTCAAACGGATCGCTTAATGCATTTCCACTCAGGTTGATATACGCTTTGAACCGATGTTTTCCAAGATAGATAATGTCTGTCGTTCCTGTTCCGCTAACATCAAAGAGATGGAGGTAGTCTGGATTGAAGCGGTCAGGGTGATCAAAATTTTTAACATTATCCAAACTCACTTTCGGGCCAAAGTTTCCATAGCCAAGATTCGGCCAATAGCAGATACTTTCATTTTTGATCCGCAGGATATCTGTCAGCCCGTCGCCGTTCATGTCTGCCAAATAAATACATTGCTCAGGGTCTGAAAATACGATTGCAGGTCCTTTATCTTCATCTACGGGTTTGGGGGTAAATTCAGGACTATCAAAGCCTGCGGTTCCCATAGAAGGAAACCAGATAAACATTTGTTCTTCCGAAAGCACCAGTTCCGGGATCCCATCCCCATTGAGATCCAGGAATTTTACATTCGGATCGTTGTTATTTAGATTAGGGGTTTGAGGAAAAGGCTTAAATGGTAGCCATTCGTCTGTGTCTGTTTGTTCAAAATAGCCTTTGAGTTCCTGCGATTGACTTACAATATATTTTTTGCCATTGTTGTCCAGGTCCTGAATGGAAAGTTCGCCTGTTGCGATACCCATCAGAGATGGCTTCGGGGAAATGACGGCAGCGTTCGAAAAATGGCCATTTCCAAGGTTACGTTTGTAATGCCAGGCAGCCGCCTGTTCCGTGAGGAGGCCAGAGATTCCTTCACCGAAGAAATCCACCCACTGGTAGTTATTCCCAATTCCCTGTGGCGCATGGATCAGGTCCTCTTTACTAATGTCGTTTATCTTTGTGTTCCATTGCAGCGGTTCATATTCAAAGGTGATTGCAGGGAGGGAATTGCTATGACCATCTGTGTTAAAGCCGGTTTGGATAATACTGGTCAGGTAGCTCAGTTCTGTATTTTGTGTCGTTCCTTTAACCGGGCTTTCATATCCGAAATTTAACGATCTTACCAGCAGAGGTTGGGTGCCGAGTTCGGCAAATCTGTGAAACATCAGTATTCGCTCACATTGTCTGTAGTTGCGGATTTCAAATCCAGCTCTGTAATCTGAATAAGCGTCCTTTCTTGCTTTCCACAATGCTGACGCTTCGCATTGGTTGGTGGTATGTTCACCATAGTCGAATACCAGTTCAAACATGAAACCGCCTACTGGCATACTGATACTGTAAAGTGCATCCGCATTAGTAGGGTCAGACAGCGCATTCGGGTAGTAAGGGCTACGATTCCCATAGCTGACTTGTTTAAGATGTCTATTGGTTATGGTAACGAGGCCATTCATTCGGTTTTTCTCCGAAAGAATGGTTGGAACATTGCTCAGGTCTTCGGGCTGGTAGCTATAGGTTAAACAATTTCCCCTGTCGTCGAAGCTTAATACCGGAAGCCATTTAAAAATTCTTTCTGGTTTGGCGGGATCTGCAATCCTGCTGTTGCTGTCTGTGCCATAGAAGGTGGTGGTATTGTCTTTTGTGGTCACTTTCCAGAAAGAAAAGGATTCCGCTTTGTGTTGAATCTGTTCGATCTTTGCAAAAAGTCCTTCGATACGGGGGCGGTAGGAACGGACTTCGTACGGACCATACACGTCGACTTTTAGCTCACGATTCGCGTCCAAAATTGGCACCAGGTCTTCGGCCCCTGAAATGATAAAAGTATCGTTGTCCCTATAACGCGGTAGTTTACGTTCCGTACTTCGCTGAATGGCCGGCAGATCGATGTTCCACCCAAGACCAAATGAGCTATTGCCTATTCCAGAATTATAAGACAATTGGAGGGCTGGTTGAAATCCTTCTCTAGAAGGAGAAACAGGAATTGGGATGGAAAAGGAGGCCGTTCCATTGGAGGAGTTGACCTGAAATTTCTCGTCGATTCCTTTTAGGGCGCCACCACTTTTTGGAAGTGAGATTTTTGGGATTTGAATTGCATTAGCGACAGTAGTCTGACCGGTATTCATCCTGGAGGGGACATCTGTTTCGTTTTGAGAGGAGATGCCAGGTTTATCCTGAAGCTGCGTCATAGTCTATGAAATTTGTAATGCCAATATTTACAAAACAAAATACAGTTTTTTTGCAGTTTAAACTAATCGAGATTAGTTGTATTTTGCTTATAGTCAGCTCTTTTCTATAACCTTACCAGGCGGTAAGGAGATGAGCTTAGCAAAAAAAAAGCAGCGCTCACGTTATATGATGGCGCTGCTTTTTTCTATCGAAATTAATTTTAGATATTCGGAAACATGGTTTGCGCTTGTTTACCAATTAAAGGAATCTCTTTTTTAACTCCCTGAATCGCTCCGATCAAACCAATGATCCATAAAATAAACAAGCCGATATAGGCAATATTGAATACCAGATTTATCGTTAGGGACGGTACTACAGAAAGGAAAATACGCTGAACGATCTGTAAGATAAAGCCAATAATAAACAGCAATAGTGTTTGTCTCAGATGATAACTACCCAATTCTGTTCTTTTGTCTTTGTGTAAGGCAAAGTAGGAAACGAGCCAGCCGATAATGGTGATGTAACTGACAACAGCTACTGTTTTTCCGTCTTCTGTTGATTGTGCGTTAAAGTTAGGTTCCATAGGTTTGAATTTGTTTATTTAGTTAAGTTGTTGATTAACAGCTAATTTTTAGTGTTAATGTAGTAATTTATATTTTATAAATCCTCATTTCTGATAGGAAATAGATTTATTTGTTAACTCCGGTTTCTGTAGGAATTGCTTTTTTCTTCCTGAAGGATGGGAAGGTCATCGGGCTTTTTGCAGGTCTTTCATCACCCAGAAGCACACCCCACTGCTTGAACATTTCGGTCCTGTCAAATATAACTTTTAATACTGCAATGATTGGCATAGAAAGAAACATTCCGGAAACTCCGGCGATGCTTCCTCCGATTATGACTCCGAGGATTGCAAACAAGGCGTTGATCTTTACTTTTGAACCTACAATTTTTGGCATCAGGATATTGTTGTCCAGAAACTGAACTACGGCAATTACTCCCAAAACAGTGATTACCGGCCACAATTCTGTAGAAGAGGTGAGGGTTAACAACACGCCGATGATGTTTCCGATTAAGGCACCTACATAAGGGATGAGGTTCAATATGGCGAAGATGACACCGATTAGTAATGCATGTTTGATACCGATCAATAATAAGATTCCCCCCAATAGGATGGTCATGTAAGTCACCTGAATCAGTAATCCTACCAGGTAGTTTTTGATGATGGCTTCTGTTTCGTAGATCGCTTCTTTTACTTTTGGATGGTGGTCCGGTTTAAACCACATGAAAATGAAACGCAGTAAGATGTCTTTGTAAAAGAGCATCAGGTAGATGTAGATCGGAAGCAATCCTACAAAAACAAAGATCGAACTTAGGGTAACTGCGGCGCCGCTAGCGGCTTTTCCGGCCATTCCCAGTAAATCATCACTTTTCTCGGTAATGAATTTCATCTGCTCGGTGGTAGAAACATGACTGATGTTGCTGAACCATTCGCTGAGTGATTTTAAGTGTGAGTTTACATTGCTTTTGATCTGCGGAAAATCTGCGGCGAGTACGCCAATCTGTGCTGAGAAGAACCAGACTATTCCACCGACAAAAATGACCACCAACAGGATGGGCAGGATGATGGCGACAATTTCAGGGAACTTATATTTCCGTAAAAAACGGAAAATGGGAAGCAGCACAATGCTAATGAAGAATGCCATGATTACAGGCATGATGATGTCTTTTCCAATGACTAAAAGGGCGCCAACGAGGACGATTCCGAGGAGTTCAATGGATCTTTTTACGGTTAGGGGCATGTCTTTCATAAGAGGCTGAGCTTTTAGAGCGATAATATGGGCAGATTTGTCGTTTATTTGTTTTTTCAAAAGGTAAACACAGTAAGGTATGAAATGTTTGGCTAGTTTTGTAATTAATCAACACACAGTATATTTCTTTTTATGATCAGTAATGAAACTATAGTTGCCTTATCTACGCCACCGGGAGCCGGTGCAATTGGTGTAATCCGTCTTTCTGGTAAGGATGCAATTACCATCACCAATTCCGTTTTTAGTGGAAAGGATTTACTAAAACAGGATTCTCATACCTTACATTTTGGCCTGATTAAAGATGGGGATATGGTAATTGATGAGGTGGTGGTGAGTTTGTTCGTTGCGCCTAAATCATATACTAAGGAGAATGTGGTAGAGATTTCCTGTCATGGGTCGAATTATATCATTCATCAGATCATTTCTTTACTGATCAGAAAAGGGGCTTCGGCTGCTAAACCTGGAGAGTTTACTTTAAGGGCGTTTTTAAATGGAGGATTGGATCTTTCTCAGGCAGAGGCTGTAGCGGATCTGATTTCTTCGGATTCTCAGGCTGCACATAGTGTGGCGATGAATCAGTTAAGGGGAGGTTTTAGTACCGAGCTGAATTTGTTAAGAGAGCAGCTGATCCACTTTGCTTCCATGATTGAACTGGAACTTGATTTTTCTGAGGAGGATGTGGAGTTTGCAAACCGGGACCAGTTACAGGATCTGATCAACAAGATTACTTTGGTGATCCATAAACTGATCCGTTCTTTTGAATTGGGGAACGTGATTAAGGAAGGGATCAATACGGTAATCGCCGGCAGACCGAATGCAGGTAAATCAACTTTACTGAATGCGCTGTTAAATGAAGACAGGGCGATTGTAAGTGAGATCGCAGGGACTACGAGGGATACGATTGAAGAGGTCTTGAATATCAATGGGATTAATTTCAGGTTGATCGATACCGCAGGGATCAGAGAGGCTACGGATACGATTGAGGCGATAGGAGTAGAGAAAACGATGCAAAAGATTAGTCAGTCTGCGGTGTTGGTGTATTTGTTTGATGTGGTGAACCTTTCTGCTACGGAGATTAAAGAGGATATTGTTAGTTTATATAAACCAGGGGTTTCTTTTGTTGCAGTGGCAAATAAAATAGATCTTTCTTATAATGACAGGATTAAGGAGTTAAACCTTCCTGCTGATATCAATTTTATCTCTATCTCTGCGAAGGAGAATCAGGGGATTGAGGAATTGAAGGAGTTGATATATAATACTGCAGTAGGAGATAAGTTGTCGGCAAATCATACGATGGTTACGAATATCAGACATGTGGAAGCGTTACAAAGGACGCAGACTGCGTTAAGCAGTGTAGCGAATGGATTGGCGAACCCGGTAACATCGGACTTTTTGGCTATGGATATCAAGCAGGCGCTTTATTATCTTGGAGAGATCACAGGGGCTGTTACGACTGATGATTTGCTGGAAAATATTTTTAGCAAGTTTTGCATCGGCAAGTAAGAGGGCAATATTGTCACAAAGTAAAGAAGGTTAAAAACATAGTAAACCGCTGTAATTCTAATGATTACAGCGGTTTTTTGTTTGTGGTGTTTTGTGTTCTTTTTTTTTGTTTTGGTATAATTTGTACCTCGTGTGTACCTCGAATTGAAATTTGTACCTCACCAAAATCTAATGGGGAGATTAGTAGCCTTATTTACCCTTAAAGACACTTAAATACCCGTAATTTACCTTAAATGTGGGAGAGATTATGAGCTCGAATATTTTGATTGAACGAATTTGTCAGCATTGCAGTTTAACCTTTATGGCTAAGACCACGGTGACGAAGTATTGCTCTATGACATGTAATAGAAGAGCATACAAATTAAAAGTTAAACTGGAAAAAATAGAAAAGAGTCATCAGGAGGTTAAAACCATAAAAGCGGAGCGTTTCCAAACCACTGTTGCACATATACAGGTGATTAATGTATTAGATCTTTTAAGTGTAAAAGAGGCCGGTGTATTGCTTCGCTGCTCAGTTAAAAGCATTTATAAAATGTTCGCCGATGGCAGGTTAAAATCAATTAAATATAGTCCAAGAAAAACAATGGTGCTGAAATCAGAGATCAATAAAATCCTGGTTCCAGGTCCTGTTATTGAAATGACCTATCAGCTACCTCCTAAAAGGTTTAGCATTAAAGATTATTATACAATGGAAGAAGCCATGAAAATATCTGGTTTAAGTAATGGCGCTCTCTATAATTTCGTCAAACGGCATGATATAAAGAAAATCCAGAAAGGAAAGTGGGTTTATTACCCAAAAGTTGAATTAAATGATTGGTTTAAAAAGGAGGATAAGTTATGAATGTTACATTGAGAAAGAAAAAGATTAGTGGAGGAAGGAAAATTTCACTGTACCTGGATTATTATCCACCTATCCTGCATCCTGAAACCGGCAAATTTACCAGACGGGAGTTTTTGTCTCTTTATTTGCTCGTTAGGCCTAGAACAGAGATGGAACTTGAACTTAACAGGAAGACTTTAACTCTGGCAAAAAATATCTGTGCAGACCGGCAAATTGAAATTTCATATAAAAGGTTTGGATTCCTTGAAAAAGACAACAGACTGGGTAGTTTTGTCCAATTCTTTAAGGATCTAGAGAAGAAAAGTGGGGACAAAGGTTTCGAAATGGCTAGAAGATACTTTGAAGCCTATGCAGGACCGGATATACGATTTATCGATGTCGATGAGGAATTTGCAGAAGAATACCGTGATTACCTATTATCCAAACCGAAAATTGGCAAAAATGCTGTTAAAGGAATTAGTAATAATTCTGCAAAGACCTATTTTGGCAAGTTCAGAACAGTATTAAAAGCAGCTTTCAAGAAGAAACTGTATGATACCAATTTGTACGACGAGGTTGATCCAATTAAGGAAATTGATTCAAATAGAGAATGGCTGACATATGATGAATTTTTATTATTAGCGAATACTCGCTCACATTGTACATTTCGGTGAATGTGGCCCCATTGTTTCGGGGCAAAGTGGCCGCAAATTAGGCTGCCGAGTGAGTCCATAAAGTTCCCTTCTCCTGAACGAATATAGCCAACACCCTGGATTTTTCATCCTTAGCAACAAAAGCTATCCTCATTCTACTCCAGATTGTATTTTCGGATCAAAACATGCTCCTAAACCACCTCCAACCGACCCACTCCAGCTCCACCTCAAAATAAAGCGATTTAAGGCGAGCTGACACCTCGGATGACAAACATCCCAGACCAAGGAATCTGGCGTAAGCAAGCGGCCTCAAACAGGCCTATTTTTAAAAAAAGAATTTACAATGCAGGGAATAAAATAATGCCCTAAACCTAAAATAACGGCCACTTTGCCCCGTAATACCTGGTCAGTTTAGCGCGGAATTAAGTGTCAGTTTAAATGCGGAACCAGTGGCCACTTTTGGCGAAATACCCAATAAAGCCTTCAAACCTGCAGATTTCACCTTCATTTGGTAAAAAGCTCTTTTTTTAATAACCTTAGGCTGGAATAAGCTGCAAACCTCTTCCGTTTCCTCTGGAGAAAGAGAAATATGCTGCGATATATCTTGCGTTAAAAGATCCTTCATGGGTCTGAATAATTAGCCTATTACTATACTAGTTGCCTGTGACCTCTTTTCTATGAGCGGCCCCCCAGGCAGATAATTCTGCAATAACCTTATCCAGTGTTCTGCCATGCCTGGTAAGCGAATATTCTACTGTCGGTGGAAATGTGGGGAGAACAGTTCTTTCGATGAGGCGGTTTATTTCGAGATCTTTCAGTTCTTTGGAAAGCATTTTATCCGTAATACCCGGGATTTCATTCGCAATCTTTCGAAATCTGATTGCACCAATAGAAATCGCCATCAATATTGGGAGTTTCCACTTTCCAGTTAATACATCTAGGGCATCCCGCACAGCGCGGGAACTACTGCCTGCACATGCTGATGGAGTTTCATTTTCTGCTGTCATAATATCACGTTACTATCATCAATGGTAGTGCTATCCTTTAGTATAGTACTATAAAATAGATAGTAAATGTGCGTAAATTTACCCTATTAAACAAGTTATTCACAGATAAATACAATAAGATATGATTTTAATTACAGGGGCAACAGGTCACTTGGGAAATGCAACTATTGATTCTTTGCTAAAAAAGGGGATTAACCCTAGTATGGTTTCTGCATTCATTCGGGACGAAGCAAAAGCTATTTCACTAAAGGAAAGAGGAATAAATCTTGTAAAAGGAGATTTTGAAGATTACCAGTCTTTATTGCTAGCTTTTAAAAATGTTGACACTCTTTTCTTTGTGTCGAGTAGCGATATTTTTAAACGCCAAGAGCAACATGAAAATGTCATCAGGGCAGCCAAAGAAGTCGGTGTAAGACGTATAGTTTTTACCAGTGTTACCAGGAAAAGTGAAGACGGTTCTTCAGCGATCACAGCACTTACCTCATCTCTGATAAGCACTGAAAAGATGATCAAGGAAGGCGGGTTTACCTATACATTGTTGAAAAATCCTTTGTATGCTGATGTGCTTCCTCTTTTTTTAGGGGCTGATGTACTGACCAATGGTGTATTTCTCCCTACAGAAAATGGTAAAGCGAGTTTTGTCACCAGAGAGGATCTGGGAGAAGCTGCAGCTGAGGTATTAATGGGAACAAGTCATGATGGCAAAGAATATATCCTTGCTAATGAAGTGAATTATTCTTTTCAGGATGTAGCAGATATATTAAGCAGCCTGTTAGGTAAAACAATTTCCTACAACAGCCCATCTGTTGAAGCCTATACGCAGATCTTGGTTCAGGCAGGAGTTCCTGCTGAAAATATCATTGGTTTAGTGTCATTTTTAAAGGCCATCAAGCAGGGAGAGTTTCAGACTGACCATACAGATCTTCCTGTTCTGTTAGGTAGGAAGCCAACCTCACTTAGCTCGTATTTAAATACAGTGTACTTCAAGGATAAGAATATTTAAAAATAAAAAAAGGAGTATTCTTGATTAATCCTATGAAAATATCATTAAGCCTTTTGCTGACAAGTCTGTTTTTTTTCACTGCTTGTGCACAAAAGAAATCAGATAAATTAACTATAAAAGTTATGACAACAAATAAAATGAGAGTCGATATATGGAGCGATGTAATGTGCCCTTTTTGCTACATAGGTAAAAGAAAGTTTGAAACAGCTTTAGCTGCATTTCCTGACAGGAAATCAGTTGAAGTGGTATGGCACAGCTTTCAGATAAACCCAACCTTAGCGCATCAGCCTGACAAGGATTTTTACACGTATGTCGCCGAATTAAAAGGACAGAGTAGAGAATGGTCAATCAGAATTCATGAATCTCTGATACAGACGGCAAAAAGCGTAGGTCTTGATTATCGACTCGATCAGGCAAAGATCACGAACTCTTTCGATGCACACCGCGTTATTCAGCTGGCAAAGAAAGATCATCTCACCAACGAAGTGGAAGAACGCTTCTTCAAAGCATACTTCACTGAAGGTGCGCTGATGAGCGACCATGCAACACTTATTAAATTGGCCGTAGAAGCAGGCCTTGCGGAACATGAAGTAAGGCAGGTACTAGATTCAGACCGGTATGCAGATGATGTGAAAAAAGACGGGGAGAAAGTAAAAAGTCTTGGAGCCAGCGGTGTTCCGTTTTTTCTAATGAATCAAAAATATGCTGTAAGCGGTGCTCAGACATCCGAGTTTTTTACTGAAACATTGACAAGAGCATTTAAGTCCTGGCGTGCTGATAATCCGGCTTCTCTGGAAATCAATAATGGTCCTATTTGTACACCCGAAGGCAAATGTGAATAAATATATAACGCTTAAGCTAAATAAAAATGAATGTTAAAGTTGTAAAAATAATATATTGGACATCGACAATTTTTGTCGCATTGGTCGGACTTTTAGGCATCCTGAATATACTTCAGATTGATGCTTTGGTAAAAACGAACCGGGAACTTGGTCTTCCCCAGTACCTATTGCCCTTTCTAGGGACTGTAAAAGTCCTCGGAGCAATAGCTATTCTGGTTCCGTCCCTGAAGAAATTTCACGAAGCAGCCTATGCGGGCTTTATTTTTTATTTTATCGGAGCCACCTATGTGCTAATCGCTAATGGTGCAGGAATTGATAAATATGGTGTAACACTTTTAATCACAGCAGCTACAGCAGTTTCTTATATTTCTTATTTGAAACTAAAAAAATAAAACAGGAATATTTTTCTTCCGCGATGCGCGATAGAAGCTATTCAACTCACTATAAAATATGATATCATATTTCATAGTGAGTTGTTTGCTTTATTTAAAATTAGCTCCGAAGAGATCTTTGGTTATTAGCGAAATTAGGAACAGTGACTAAACTAAGTCTGAGTCAGATTTTTGGATATCAGCACTAATGGATAGAGGGTGTCAGCATTGGTATATGACACCCTCAATTCCATGTCATAAATGGCAATTGGTTTTGGTTAGTCACCAAATAATTCTTTCATTTTTTTATTGAGCTCCTCACCCCTGAGATTGGAGGCAACTATTTTACCGCTGGGATCGATCAGGAAATTTTGAGGAATACCCTTAATCCCATATAGTTTGGCCGCATTATTATTCCAGAACTTGAGGTCAGATACCTGGGTCCATACCAGGCCATCTTTTTTAATAGCAGCGAGCCAATCCGCTTTTTTCCCTGGCCTGTCCAGTGATACACCCAAAATATCAAAGTTTTTATTTTTGTATTGATGGTAAGCCTTGACATAGTTCGGATTTTCTGCACGGCAGGGGCCGCACCATGACGCCCAAAAATCTAATAAGACGTATTTACCCCGGAAATCGCTAAGTTTAACCGGCTTGTCATTGATGTCATTTTGAATAAAATCTGGGGCGATGTTTCCGATAGCAGTCAGCTTTGCAGTGAGGATTACTTTTTCAATTTGCCTGCCAATCTCTGTATCATGCATTCGAGCTGACAGGCTTTTAAAAAGTTTCTCAGCCTTTTTAACATCCATATCCATTGAAGTGAATCCACTCATAGCTCCAAGACTTACATACGAATCCGGGTGATCAGTGATATATTTCTCGTCAATCACTTTAATTTCATTTGATATTTTGAAATACTTCGCCATAAAAGCATTCATGAATACAGTATCCTTTTTTTTTGCGTCCGAAATTATTGAATAATCGACCATTAATGCGGCTAAATCTGCCGTTTGGCGAGACTTTAATTTTTTATAGGCTAGATATTCGTTTGACAGCGCAGAACCACTAATGACTGCTGATTTTATGGAATCTTTGGTAGTGATGACGATTGTGCCCTTTTCCAGGTAAAAGTTAAAAATATCGCCTTTCCCATATGGGATGTTATCTGCGCCAATGCCCTGGCGATCTATAATTAAATCTGCTTGTTTTGGCTCAGATACCAATCCCCGAAACTGTACTGTTCCGTTACTGAAAATTGCAGAGTCTTTAACGCGATTTTCGCCATCCTTGTAAGAAAGATACGCCCTGGCCGGTGCAATTAAATCACCCGCTTTAATTTTAATCGTAAAGCTGTTGCTTTGTGCCCATCCCATTACAGGGACCAACACTAAAGACCAAAATAGTTGTGTTTTCATTTTTCTATAAAATAAAATTGATTAGAAGGATGAGCAGCCGCGCTGCCCATCTTTTTTAAGTATTTTTAGGCGTTGCTGTATCGCTATTTGTATCCCTCATTTTGAACCAAACTGCGATTTGTTGAAATAGCGGATTGCGGTATCGGATATAGAACATCCGTGGATTGCCAGCTGGTCGGCTTTTGTGCACCAATAACAGTATTGGCACGGTTTGTTCTTTTCAGATCAAGCCAACGGTGTCCCCATTCAAAGCACAGTTCAACCTGCCTTTCCCGCTCAATCGCCAATAATAAGGAGGCTTTATCGGATGCTGTTGTTTTGAGTAACCCTGCCCGGCGACGGATTACGTTTAAATCGTCTTGAGCCCTGTCCGTATTGTTCTGCTGGGTACGGGCTTCAGCCCTGATCAGGTATTGTTCTGCCAGTCGCAACACCATTTCAAACTCGGTATTGGTCTTTGTATTTGTTTTGTACTTGTAAGGGTAAGTATAGAAAGTTCCTGATACAGATAGACTATTAATCCAGTTGGATTTACGGGTGTCACCATTTTCAAATGCGTTATACAAAACACTATTAACAGCATATTTCGGTACAGCCAAGCCGGTTGGAATTAATTGTAACGCAAAATAGGTGCACCTGTAAGCATTTGTATAAAACTGCCAGATCGCCTCCTTACTGTTTGCCAGAAATACATTATTAGGATTAAGAACGATATCATAAAGACTAGTTTGATTGATCACTTTGGTTGCCTCTTCTTCGGCAAGTGCCCATTGTCCGGTATACAAATAAACCCTGGCGAGCATAGCCGATGCAACAAAACTGTTTACTCGTGTACGATTGCCTCCGGACCAGCTATAATCTTTAGGCAGCGCATCCCTTGCCTCAGACAAATCGGCTATGATCTGGGTGTAAACCTGGCTTGTGGTTGAGGCTGGGGCCGTATTAATGACTTGTAGATCACTGGTCGTTAAAAGTGGTATACTTCCAAAATAATTGACGAGATAGAAGCTGCAAAATGCCCGAATGAACTTGGATTCAGCAGTCAGCTGTTTTTTTAACGACAGCGAAAGTGACTCCGAAGCATTGGCGCCTTCTATAATTTTATTGGCCTGGTAAATGATATTATAGCTGTTGGACCACCAATCCTTTATATTATTATCAGTCGCTAGTAAGCTATTGTTGTAAAAGTCATCGAATGTGTTTTGTACAGGGATCAGTTCATCCGCCGATTCCGCAGGTAGCAGACTGCTACGGTAGGCATAGATACTCAACCCTGATCTGTTGTACAATTCCGAATACATCCCGTTTAAAGCTGCATGCGCAGTAGTAGAGTCAGCAAAGATGGAGGAAGTCACCAATGTCTCGCCGGCACCTTTTACATCAATCAGTTTTTTGCAGCTGCATAAGGTAAGCAGCACAAGACAGTAATATATATTATTTTTAATCAGATTTTTCATGATAATTAGTTAATATGAAAATTGAATTCCAGCAGTGAACGTTTTTAGCGAAGGCATAGTTGGTGTACTTAAGGGAGAAATAAACGGGTTATTTACTCTGCCGGGAGTAATATTAGTTTCGGGATCAAACCCTTTATAGTTGGTTATTGTCAGCAGGTTTTGCCCACGGATATATAACCTGCAGTTAGCCATGCCCATTGCTTTTTTCCAGCGATCAGGAAGTGTATAGGATATAGAAACATTCTTTAATCTGATAAAGGAGGCGTCAGCAAACGCAGCGTCGGAAGTCAGGTAATAATTGACATATGAATTGTAGGAAGCTGACGATGATTGCGTACTTGGGGTAAACTGGCTATTTAGCACATCTCTATACTGATTAGACAACAGCCCTGGAAAACTGGTGATACCGTATTTTTTTTGTTTCACAAAATTGAACAGAAAGTCAAGCTGAAATTTTTTGTAACTGATACTATTGCTCAATCCGCCGTAATATTTAGGATCATTGCTCCCGGCGATTATATAATCCCCCAATCCGTTAGCCATTAAACCCCGGCTGATTACACCGTCGTTATTTGCATCCTGCACGGTAGCCTGGCCGTTTGTAAAGCCCGTGGAATGGTACAATGCGATCAAACTTAGTGGCTGCCCAATTACGTAAGCGTTCGCATAAGTTGAAGTTAACAGATCAGGAAAGGCCAGCAACTTGTTTTTGTAAAATGAAATATTGAATGATGTATTCCAGCTGAAATCCTTTTGCGCAATGGGATTTGCCTTTATCTCTAACTCAAATCCTGTATTTTGTATCATGGCATCAATATTGGCAGTATAGGAGGCGAAGCCAGACTGTGGTGAAAGGGGATAAGCAGCAAGTAAATTACCTGAACGGTTACGAAATATGGCGCTATTAAGTAATAATTTATTGTTCAAAAAGCCCAAGTCTAAACCAGCCTCCAGTTTATAGGTGCTCTCCCAATGTAGCTGTTCATTGGCAACTCCTGAAGGGACATAGCCAGATGCGGTACCATAGGGAAAATCAGAAGATCCATAGGTATTCTGATATTTGTAATTCCCAATCTGATCATTCCCCACAATCCCATAGCTACCTCTTAGCTTTCCATAGCTAAGCCATTTTGAGTTTTTAATTACAGATTCCTCAGAAAATATCCAGCCAGCACCCACAGAACCGAAGTTTCCGAATCGCTTATCAGGACCAAATCTGGACGATCCGTCTCTTCTGAACGTCCCGTTCAGGATATATTTTCCATCCCAGGTGTAATTCAGTCTGCCAAATACAGACAAATACTTATACTCAGCGCTGGCGCTTTGATTGATGAAAATAGTGCTTGCCGATGCATGGTTCTCCATTAATGATTTGGATGCAAAGCCCCGGCCGATAACATATAAAGGCTGATTATATTGAGTGTATTGCCAGGTGCCGCCCAAGGTTGCGCTTAATTTACCCTTTTTTATAGCGACGTTATAATCTAATTGCGGTTCAGCTATGTAGGATTTGGTATTGTTGATGCTGTACATTCCTGTTGCCGGAGCGCGGTATGCGGGGTCGTATGCGTCACCTGGAATGATCATTTTCTGATCGAAACCTATGCCATTGTGGCCCAGACTTGTTTTAATCTGCAAATCCGGTAAGATTTTGTAACTAATCGCAGCGTTTAGTATCAGATTATCGGTAGCAGTTTTAAGATATTTCCTGACTTCGGCTAAAGGATTGCTGATACCCGATCCCCAATAAAGTTGCCCGTTAGCATCGTAAAGTGGATAGTTATTGGGATAAGTTACGCTGCTGCCGGTAAAATCACTACCATAAATCAGGTTATTATCTTTGGCATATATGGTACTTAGATCAACCTTTAACCGACCGTCGGCAGAGGTATGATTCACTTTCATATTTACAGAACCCCTCCGGTAACGGGAATCCCCGGGCATTACTGTAGTTTCGTTATGAAAAGTACCGCTCAATAAAAACGTAGTCAGCTGATCGCCTCCGGAAATGGAGGAATTGATATCAGTAAGGTGCGACGTACCTCCAATTAACATCTTTTGGTAATCGGTATTTTGATCGGGTTTCCATTGGAGAAGATCTGGCGCATTCGCCGCAGTTGGCGTAATGTTGTCATTGGCAAAAGCTTGTCGGCGGATAGCCAGGTATTCTGAAGTGCTGAGTGTTGGCAGCATCCTGGTTACCTTTCCGACACCGCTATAAGCGTTAAAATTTAAGCGGGCCTTACCTGATTTTCCTTTTTTTGTGGTGATCAATATTACACCATTGGCGCCTCTTGAACCATAAATAGAAGTTGCATCGGCGTCTTTAAGTACATCAATACTTTCAATGTCGGTAGGATTGATGAGATTCAGAGGATCACTGCCGCCATTTGCTTGTCCGCCGAAACCTGTGGCTCCTGTGTTTTGATCGGCGACTGGCGCTCCGTTGAACGGTACACCATCAATGATATATAGGGGATAGGTGCCAGACTGCATAGAGTTGGTTCCACGCATCTGTACCTTGACCGGTGCTCCCGGCAGTCCTGATGACTGCTGTATAAAAAGTCCTGGTACTAATCCTTCGAGGGCCAAAAGTGGTTGTGATACTGGCTGCTGTTCCAATACTTCAGCCTTAACAGTAGATACATTACCTGTATTCAAGCGTCTGGTAGTTGTTCCGTAACCGATTACCTGCACATTATCCAAAGTTGAATTACTGAGCTCCAGGCGAATGGCACTTAAGTTTTCGTTGGCCTTAAGTTCTTTAGTCTGATATCCAACGTAACCTATTGTGAGTAACGCCTGTTCATCTACACCTTTTAGGAAAAAAAATCCGTTAGCATCAGTTGTTGTTGTTTTCTTCAGATCATTTTTGATACGAACTGTGGCTCCGGCAAGTCCCATGCCTTTTTCATCCGTTACCCTCCCCCGGATATCTATATTAGCGAAGAAGTTTGTGATCACATCGAAAATCCCCTTTTCTTTGGCCTTCACCACCACTATTTTGTCTTTAATCTGGTAAGTAAGGGGCAGTCCCGAAAAGCAAGCGATTAATGCATCTTCGATAGTCGCATTTGTTACATGTAAGCTAATGGGTTTTACGTTTTGCAAGACAGTTTTGTCATATACAAAATCATAACCACTTTGTTTGAGAATCTCTTTGAAGATGATCTGCATTTTTGCATGTTGCTTGTTGAGCGTTATTCTTTGCCCAAAACTACTGGCGCTAACCTGCATTATAGAGACCATCAACAGCATACTGGTTAGTTTCATAACATGCGTTATTTTTTTGACGCAACCCGGCGGGATACATCTTTTCAAGTTGTAAATTTTGTACATTTGTTAGGTTTGGTTTACAGCGGTTGTCTTCACATTGTTCAGATGCGACAATCCACTTCGGTTGATATTTTAATAGAATTCGAGAAGATCATACTAAACTTAGCTGGCCCGATCCGCATTGGGTCAGCTAAATTATTAGCCTGTTTTGTAATTGATTTAGTCTATAACGGTCACCCTCCTTCCTTCAATTTTAAAGTGAACTTTTCCTGTTTCCTGAAGTGCATTGAGCACCGCAGATAATTTTCTGGCACGGGAAATTCTCCCCTCTAATCGTAAGCTTCTAGGCATGGACTCATAGACGACCTCCACATCATACCATCTGGATATTTTATTCATGACGCTCTGAAAATTGTCATCATCTAATAAAAAATAACCATTCTTCCAGGCAATTGCCTCTTCCGGATTTACTGTTGCAATTAGCAGCTTTCCATCGTGATTAAGCCGGGACTGCTCACCTGGTTTCAGGATGGTTTCGACCTCCCTGGCTCCATGTAATGAAGAGACCTTTACACGACCTTCCAGCAGTGTGGTAGTAATTGTTGGCTCATCTGTATAGCTGTTGATATTAAAATGGGTACCCAATACTTCAATTGTTTGTCCGGCACTTTTCACAAGAAAGGGATGTTGTTTATCGTGAGCAACCTGAAAGTAACCTTCGCCAGCCAGCTCAACAGTTCTATTGACTAATCCTTGAAATGTTGAAGGGAATTTGAGGGTGCTGGAGGCGTTTAAGGTCACAGTTGTGCCATCCGGCAGTTCTATGCTATATTGTCCGCCGCGTGGTGTGGCTATAACCGAGATTTCAGAATTTTTCACTTGTATGTAATTTATAGCGGTGCCGTCGTTATAAGTCAGTCCGGTGGCTTTGATTACAATGCCGGATTTGGAATCACTCAAGTTGATCGTTTTGCCATTGGCGAGTGTTAGGATCGCCTTGTTACCTCCTGGTGTAAGGTCATTTGACAGGCGAATAGCATCACTATTAAACCTTGTTTTACTACGATAATTGAAAAACAGTATTACTGAAACAATAACCGCAAGAATTGCTGTAATTCCAGCGATGAGCGGCCAAAGTTTAATGGAAGGTTTTAATGGGCTAACTTTATTTAAATTAGCAATGCTATTCTTCAAAATCTTAAAATCGTGGTCAATTACCTTCTCTCCAGCTGGTATAGGCAAAAGCAAAAGAGTGGTCTTTATTTCTTCAACCTGATCTTTATGTTGAGGATTTTCCTTTAACCACTTTTCCCAATAAGTAACATCGTTAGTATTGCTTTTGAAACAATAGTTCAGAAAACTCTCCTGGCTAACAAGCTTGCTTAGGTCTGATTCCTTCATATTAATAAGGGTTTAGACAATAGAGCAAGTAAGCCGAACTTTTTACTACGTTTTCTATTTTTTTATGATATTTCGATATTTGAACTAACTGTAAAGTATTAAAAATAGCAGAGATAAGGTTGCGATTGCTGTGATAAGACTGGCAGCTTTATTGTCTCCGATGTGTTTTCGCAACTTATGAATAGCTTTAAAGATGGTATTATAAGCTGTACGTACGGTGATTTGGTGTGTTGTTGCAATTTCTTCATAACTTAAACCCAAATAGAATTTCTCATAAATCATTCTGGCTTGGCTTACCGATAGTTCATCTATGTAATGCTGGAGGATAAGTTTAACCTGATTACCTGTATCCGTAGTCATTATCTGCTCATCTGAAGCGGGTACAATCAAAATCTCTTCTAATGATGCTAATTCCTGAGTTTCTTCGGAACTGAAATGATCTTTTTTGAACAAGGCACGTAAAAAGGAAGTGAGTAGATAATTATGATGATCTCTGATACTGGAGAGTTTATCCCGGTTTTCAAAAATATAGAGGAAAAGATCGTGTACACAATCTCCGATTTTTTCAGATAGAGCTCCCTTTTTTACCCCTATATAAAAAAAGTACTTGTGGTAATGAGCATAGAGTTGATAATAAGCAGATTCGCTAGCATTGTTGATGAAGTTGTTCCACTCGTTTTTTAAGTCAGTTCCCCTTTTCACTCTACTCGTTTTGATGATTAAATATAAGAAATTGCGACTAAAGTAACCAATTACTTTAATTCAAAGCAGTTAATATTGGAGTTATCCCTGGAAGGGCCCGGCTAGGTCGGTTAAGACTGATTTTTTTTAAACTCACTTGGCCGCATTCCATATTTTGATTTAAAGACCGTAGAAAAGTAATTCGGTGATGAAAAGCCGACCATATAGGTGATTTCCGCGATGCTATACCTTTCATTGATCAGCAGGTATTTTGCTTTTTTTAACCTCCTGTTCATGATGTAGTCTGTTACACTGCAGTCCAGCAAGGCTTTAACCTTCCTGTATAACTGAACCCTGGAAATACCGATCTCTCTACTGATCTCATCTACGCTAAAATTCTCGTTGGCCAGGTTCTGCTCTACAATTCCTGCAAAGTCATTCACGAATTTTTTGTCCAGGCTTCTTGAAATGGGTTGTTTTCCTGGAGTACTGATATCGCTAACATAATGACTTTTGAGCAGGGAGCGGTTCTTCAACAGGCTCTTTACAGTTGCCACCAGGTATTCGTAATTAAAGGGTTTTACAATATAAGCATCAGCCATGCTTTCCATACCATAGATCTGCTGCTCCAGGCTGCCATGGGCAGACAATAGTATAATCGAATATGTGAGGTCCGGACGTCAGATTTTAATCTTTCGGTGATCGATCGCCCGGATGACCCCGGAATCCTGGATGTTGCATCCGCAGAACTTTTTGCTGATGATGGGCTAACAGTGATGACGGATGTGTTTTTCCCTAAAAGTTTAATAAACAGAATTAAGCTATCCGGAAATGGAACTCAGGTAATAAACAATCTGGTCATATCTGCTGTTCCATCATTCCAATAGTTAGTATCTTCATTCATCATTGCAAATGCTTTCCAAACCTACAATACTATCTCTATGGTAGTATAGTAGGTTTGATTGAACATTCACAAAGTCCATTTGATATGTCAGCGGTAAGTCATACAATTAGAGTTTTCCCCATTCCAAAATTAATGCGGATATTGCATCTGGATTCTACTTGGCATATCCGGATGATAGAGAACAATGAAAATGAGTATATATATTGGATCAATTTGTTGCGAAGGGGTGATGACCAGGCTTTGTCACATTATTTCCAGCTTCATAACAAATCCCTGCTCTATTTTGCGACCAGGTTAATAGAGAACCCAGAAGAGGCGCAGGATATTGTAGCCAATTGTTTTGTGGCCCTGTGGGAAAAAAGAAGTGATTTTGAAGCAGATGAAAATGTGAAGGCCTTTCTATATATCAGTTGCCGTAATGCCTGTCTCAATTTCCTTAAGCACATCAAAATTAAGACCAGGGTTCAGGAATTGTTTTACAAGGAGCTGGTGCAGAATGAGGATACCGTATTGTACCACATCATGCGCTCGGAAGTACTGCAAGCGTTGCGCATGGAGATTGAACTTCTTCCTGAAAATTACCGGGAAGTGTTTAAGCTGATTTACTTTGAACATAAAAGAACAGATGAAATCGCCGGGCAGTTGAATCTTTCTGTTCAGACCGTACGAAATTATAAAACAAGGTCAGTAGAACTATTGAAAACCGCTATGCTTAAAAAAGGTTTTTCAAATGCTTTAATGCTGACGATCTTGTTAGCATTGGATGGTATATAAAAGAATCAAAAATAATTTGCTTTTTTTGAGTTGTTTGATTTCCTGAGTTGTTTCTATATTAAATTGGCATGAAGCCTATGTTAATGTATCGTTATGCTGGAAAAACAATTCAATATATCTAAACTGATTACTGCGTATTTGCAGGGTAGGCTAAGTGCATCACAACAGGCAGAATTGAATACCTGGCTTGCTGAAAATCCGGAAAACAAGGCTTTTTTCGACAGTTTCAGTGATGAGGAGCTATTGGGAAGAGAATTAACGTTGTTTGAAGCCGGCGATGAGCAGGCCACCTGGTCTAAAACCCAGGCGATACTGAATAAAAAATACCAAACTACGATATTGTGGCCGAAGCTTGCTGTAGCGGCCGCTGCAATTGCAGCAATTGCTTTTGGACTTTGGTTTTTTAATAAGCCACATTTCATGAAGGCTACTTCAGAATCCAATTACGCCAGGGATATCAAACCTGGAGGTAATCGTGCCACAATAACACTTGCCGACGGAAAGGTGATTAACCTGGATTCGACAAGGTCAAATGTAGTTGTGCAAGATAGTGTGAAAACCGTTAGAGCAACGACACTCATTGCCAGCACGCCAATGGGCGGTACCTATAGTTTTACCCTTCCAGATGGTACAGTAGCGTATCTGAATGCTGCATCCAGTATCAAGTTCCCTTCAAGGTTTACTGAAAAACAAAGAATCATTCAGATTGAAGGAGAGGTCTATTTTGAAGTCGCTAAAGACAAAGCACATCCATTTATCGTGGAGAGCGAAGGTCAGCAAGTGGAAGTTTTGGGTACCCATTTCAACGTGAATAGTTATGCGAATGAACCTCTCATCGCAACAACGCTAATTGAGGGATCTGTGAGTGTGACAGCTGGAAAGAATAAAAGAATTATCAGACCTGGTGAACAAGTATTAAATAATGGTACAAACATCAGGGTCGCTGAGGCAAATCTCGAAAATGTAATGGACTGGAGAAACGGTGATTTCTTTTTGAACCATGTAGACTTCAAGACGGCCATGCGGAAAATTGCACGCTGGTATAATGTGGAGGTATTTTATGACGAAACCGTGCCAGATAATATAAAATCCGGTGGATGGATATCCCGGGATAAGCCTTTATCAGTCGTTCTTAAATCAATCGAAGATTCAGGTCTGGCCAAATTCCGCATAGAAGGGCAAAAAATTTATGTGTTCAGGTAATAGTATCTGAACAGCCAATATCATCAACTAATACAAACCTAAAACCAACCACTATGATCAGAAAACTACGAAAGAACAGCTAAGGGCCTGTAAGAAAAGAAAACCAGGAATGCTTTTGGCACGCCTGGTTTCAGTTTGAGTCAATTTATTAAATTTTTCATTACAGCAGCCTGGTCCCTGGAAAGTAAAGGCTTGCTGCAAAAACCAAACTAAACAAATGTATAAAATTTATACCATGTATAGGGATATGCCTATGTCCCTGTATTCCAAAATACTACTGATTATGCGATTGACCACCATAATGCTATTGGTATGTTTTCTTCAGGTGAGCGCGTCAACTTTTGGCCAGCGGATTACTTTGAACAAAAAGAATGCGCAACTAGAATTGGTTTTAAGGGAAGTCCGGAAACAGAGCGGTTACGATTTCATTTACGATGGGAATATCTTTCCAGCCGGCAAAAAAATTAACATCGCTGTCAATAACGCAAATATTGATGAGGTGATGCGATCTGCATTACAGGGTCTGTCCCTTAGTTATAGCATAGACATAGATGGGAAGATTGTATCTATCAGAAGACGGGAAGCACCATCACTGATAGAACGGATCATTTCGAAATTCGAACGTATCGATGTACGCGGCCGGGTTTCGGATTCCGATGGAAATCCGCTTGGTGGCGCGAGTGTCAGGGTTAAAGGTAGTAATGTTAAAGTAAATACTGATGAAAAAGGAGCGTTTTACCTCCAGGGTGTAGAGGAGAATGCCATTATTCAGATTACCTATATAGGTTATCTAGATAAAGAGGTAAAAGCCGCAAAAAATCTTGGAAACATTACGATGGAGATTTTGGATAGCGACCTAGAAGAGGTAGAAATCAAATATTCTACAGGTTACCAGAAAATCTCCAGGGAGCGAAGTGCGGGTTCCTTTTCTAAACCCGATTTAGACATTATGAAGAATCGGTCGGGTAGTGCTAACATTCTTTCTCGATTAGATGGATTGGTCCCCGGACTTGTCGTAAATAACGCGCCAAGTTCGACTCAGAATCCTTTTTTGGTACGGGGATTGGCTACGATTGGTTTACACGATAGTTTTGGTAATCCTACCCGTGGTGGGGCTGCCCGAGGTCCGCTCATTGTGGTTGACGGGGTTCCCCAGGATAACATCAACGCCATCAATACACAGGATGTGGAAGACATTACGGTATTGAAGGATGCAACTGCAGCCTCTATTTGGGGTACCAGGGCAGCTAATGGTGTAATTGTAATTACCACGAAGAAGGGTAAAGCCGGTGATAAGCTGCATATTGAGTATGATGGCTTTGTGAATTTTCAGGGTAAACCGGATCTTGATTATATCCAAAGGCTGAACAACCGTGCATTCATAACGGCCTCGAACGAGGTGTTTGAGCAAAACAAAGCTTTCAACCCTGTCGGCCTAGCGTCGTCTCTGGCAGCACTGCGTCCTCATCAGGTTATCCAATATAACAGAGATGGGGGGCTGATTTCTGAGGCCCAAGCCAATAAAGGACTCGACAGTCTGGCTGCGATAAACAACAGGAGTCAGATTAAAGATCTTTTTTACAGGAATGCCATGCTCACTAACCAGACCATTTCTGCCTCCGCAGGTGGAAAGGCCTATTCTTTTTACGGATCTGGTGCTTATACCGGAACAAAGTCAAACCAACCAGGCGAGCGAGATGATCTTTATAAAATTAACCTCCGGCAGGACCTGATCCTGAACAAGCGTATTTCACTGTTCCTGATTACCGACATTAGTAATAGCGTGCGCTCATCTCTCGACGACATTAGTGATAAGGACGATTCCGGTGTCAATAATATCATTACAGTCCCAACAAAGCTGGTGCCTTATCAGCTGTTCAAAGATGGTAGCGGGAACCCCTTAACTATTAATCATATGGGTGAATACGAGGGTGGAAGTTTTAGTGAGGCGAGGCGACTGGAATATCAGAATGAGAGCGGAATCAATCTGGACTATAACCCATTGAATGAACGCAACCTGCGTTACAACAAAAGTGACCAAATCTATAGCAGGATCGTAGGCGGGGCTACGGTTAAGATTTTGAAAAGCCTGCGTTTTGAAGGGAACTATGGTTATAATGTTATGTCTGCCAGCGGCAAAGGCTTTTTGGATGCCCAGAGTTATGCGGTGCGTAGGGAGTTGCTGCGCTACACTGTCGCGCAACCAGGAGAGGATCCTACCTATTATTTGCCAAATGAAGGTGGGAAATTAACACAAACAAATTCAACGTTGAAGGACTATTCCTTACGTAACCAGTTTATTTTTGATCAGGGCTGGGGCGAACATCAGGTAACCGTACTTGCCGGCCAGGAGGCGACTTCTCAGTTCGGAAGATCAACGCACATTGTTGTAAGAGGCTGGGACGATAAATTGCAAGTGGGAAGGCCAATAGATTATGTTACTTTAAGCAAGGGGCTTGACGAATCGATAACCGGGGGAGCGCCAGCTTTAAATGACAATTTTACAGGAGGTGATATTCCTGTAGTTAGAACCAGCTCTTATTATACAAACCTGGCTTACAGTTTTATGCGAAAGTATACGCTGAACGGTAGCTGGAGAAATGATCAGAGCAATTTGTTTGGTAAAGATAAATCTGCGCAAAACAGGCCAGTGTGGAGTATTGGTGGAAAGTGGATGCTCGGTGAAGAGAAATTTATGTCGGACATTGACTGGTTAGCCAGGCTCGACCTAAGAGCTACTTATGGTGTTGCCGGTAATGCCCCGCAACCAGGTACTGCGGCATCTTACGATATTTTAACCGCTGCTGTGGGACCCTGGTACGTGACAGGAAGGGGACTGGTTATCGCAACCCCTGGTAATGATAAGCTAAGCTGGGAAAGTACAGTAATCAAAAACGCCGGAGTGGATTTTGCTTTGTTCAAAGGAAAGGTAAGCGGATCGATTGATGCTTATATCAAAAATACAACCGATCTGCTGGGAAATCTCCCTGTCAGCAAATTCTCAGGCTATGAAAGTGTAATTGGAAATCTGGGTGCTGTCCAAAACAAGGGATTTGAAATTAGTTTGAACTCGGTGAACGTAGCGGCCAGAGATTTCTCCTGGAGCACTAGTTTTACGCTTGGTTACAATAAAAATAAGGTTCAGGAATTACAATCACTGGGTACGATTGCCTCAGGAACTGAAATGATCCGACAACCATATGTAGCTGGCTATCCGTCATTTGCATTGTTCGCATTCGACTATGCCGGACTGAATAGCTCCGGTGATCCCCAGATCAGATTGGCAGATGGTACTATTACTAGTGATCCTAATATTTCGAAGGTAGAAGACGTAAAGTTTATGGGTACGAGGCAGCCAATCTGGGCTGGTGGATTGGCCAATAGTTTTAACTACAAAGGCTTTTCGCTAAATGTCAACCTGGTGTATAACCTGGGGCATGTGATGTCCAGGGATGTGAATACTTTTTGGACAGAAGCCATGTATGACAATGTGCATGCTGAATTTGCTAACCGCTGGAAAGTTGCTGGTGACGAGAAGAGAACAGATATTCCTCGTTATATAGGTGACAACTCGCTCAATAGTGACAGAAATACGCTGTACTATACTGCCGCAAACAGTAATGTGTTCAAGGCCTCCTTTGTTAAAGTAAGAGATATCACGCTGGCTTACAGTCTTCCACAAAGGTTAACTGAGCAGCTTAAGGTTCAGGGAATAACTTTACGTGCACAGGTATCCAATTTGATGCTTTGGAAAGCTAATAAACTGGGTATTGATCCCGAGTTTCAAAACTCAGGAATATATGGAGGCGACAGATCCTTACGCACTGGGCAAGGGGCAATTACCTTTGGAGCACATGTTTCATTTTAAGTCTGATAAAATTTAAATTATGTATATTTCAAATAAACGATATATTTTACTGTTCCTCACTACAGTAACTTTAATCTTAACTTCTTGTAAAAAGGACTATCTGGAAGTAGAACCCAAAGACGTCATCGTTGCAAAGACAACTCAGGATTACGAAGCGCTATTGAATACGACTAAAGTTGACCCTTCAGAAGCTGCGCGGTTTTTGGGAGACGAAGTTGGCGCCCAGAGGGATTATTTTAGTGGAGCCTCAATATACAGGCAGCGCTTGTTCAAGTATGTAGGCGATGCCTTACAGCCGGATGATTTTCCTGAAATGGGCTATCTTCAGTCGAACTATGTCTTTAATAAAATCATTAATGAGATAGGAGCTTCCACTGGTGGTACGGAACAGCAAAAGGCACAGATCCTGGCTGAAGCAAAGGTGGGAAGAGCGGTTTGTCATTTACTCTTTCTAAATGATTTTGGAAAGCCTTATAATAAAACAACGGCTGCCGCTGATTTAGGTGTTCCAATTATTACCAGTGCTGATGTTATAAAAACAGACTATAAAAGAGCAACTGTGCAGGAAGTTTATGATTTCATCATTAAAGACATCACTGAGGCCTTGCCAAACTTGTCAAAACCGTTTTCCAGTCCCCTTAAAATATCGAAAGCTGCCGCTGAAGGCATTCTTGCCAGAGTTTATCTTTATATACACGATTATGCCGCTTCCAGCGATCACCTGGATAAAGCCTTTAGCGCTTTAACAGGAGCGACGAGACCAGTGGGTTTATATGATTATAATGAGACACTTAGTCCGGATGGATCCTGGCAGCCTTCAGATCCCCAGGCTTTTGGCCCCGCGGGTATGCCGTTTGAATCCAATGGGGGAAGTGAAGAAAGTGTGCTAACTATGTATATGCCCACTTTAACGCTTTCTTCTGCAAATTCATTCGTTTTCAATCCCGAAACCGCAGCACTTTATGATCCCTCGGACTACAGGTTGCAGATTTACTCAGATACGGAAATTTTTGGGACGGTGATTTTTAAGAACGGAATGAGACGTTATCCTAGATTCGGAGCTGAAGTGGGTATTTCCCTTCCCGATATGTATCTCATGAGAGCTGAGTTAAAGGCACGTGCGAATGATTTGGGCGGTGCAATAGCCGATGTGCAATTACTAAGGGCTAATCGAATGCCGGAGTCCGAAGTTGCAGTTCCTGCACTTGTTGCGGGTAATCAGCAGAGTTTGGTTCGCTTTATCCTGGAGGAAAGGATCCGGGAATTTGCTTTAAAGGGGATGAGATGGTATGATATGCGCCGTTTGTGGAACGATCCTTTATATGGCAATACAATCAATAAAACCCATAAAATTTATTCAGCTAGCGGCGCTGAAGTTGAAACGTATCCGCTAACGCCGGATCGCCTGGTATTGAAGTTCGGTAAAAAACTCGTTTCACAGCATCCTTTACTGATTGATAACGACTAACAAAAAGATTTTGTGGATCGCTGCATTTATGCAGTGATCCTATATCACAACCATGAATCAAATAAAAGAATATGAAAAGATTAACCATCTTATCGGGCTTCCTATTTTCAGCTTTTTTGGCTTCGGCGCAGAACTTTGTCGTTAAGGGAAAACTATCTGGTATCAATGATCCGGTTGACGTGGTCATGGATTACCGTGGAGAAACGGTAAAACAGCTTTCGAAGGACGGTACCTTTGAATTCAAAGGTACAAGCTTCCCCACAGAGGCTACCATTAAGACCATGCCTTATCATCCAACACTGACAATGGTAGATACCGCTTATTGGGCTTTTGCTTTTAAAAAGCGGGGTTTAATGGGGGTACGTAATTTTTTCTTAGAAGGGAATGTAACGATCACAGGTAAAACTCTGGAAGATGCAAAAGTGTCAGGAAGCAAGGAACAGGATCTTTACGAGGCGTTCAGAAAAAAGCTAAACGCGCTCAATAAAGACATGGACGCCATCCTTGAGAAAAGCCGGCCGAGCCGAGCTGAAAATGACGACGATTCTGAGGCTGAACAACAGGAGCCGACGCCACGGGTAATTACCCCTGCTGAAGAGCAATTGCTCAAACAAATTGCTGAGCTGAAGATTAATTTTGTGAAACGTTATCCAAACAGTTATTACAGTTTGGAACTTACAAAATTTGAAAGCCGTCTTGATCCGCATACGTTTGAAAGCATGCTTAGCTTACTGGGAGCTCCTGTACAGGGAAACACCTTGTATAAGGCACTAAAGAAAATGGAGGAGGGAAGCAAAATGGCTAAAATTGGTAATGACGCTTATGTTTTTACACTTCCCACACCAGAAGGACAGCAAATATCATTAGCTGCTTATAAAGGTAAGTATGTATTACTTGATTTTTGGGCAAGCTGGTGCGCTCCCTGCAGAGCGGAGAATCCGGTACTGATGGCTGCTTATGATAAATTCAAGGCCAAAAACTTTGAGATTCTTAGTGTTTCGATTGACGATAAGAAAGACCTTTGGATACAAGCAATTAAAGAAGACAAACTGCCATGGACACAGGTACTGGATAACAGGGCAAATGGTGGTGGTATTTCCACCTCATATGCCATCACCGCTATTCCACAGAATTTTTTGATCGATCCAAACGGTAAAATTATTGCCAAAGATCTTCGTGGCACAGCCCTGGAAAAAGCACTTGCCCAGTTTATCCAATAATCAGCACGATAACCTAATCGTATAATAGATAGAAATAAAAATAGATGAAAAGAATAATTTTTTTAATGGTTGCCTCATTGATGACGACATCGGTGGTCGCACAGATTAGTTTTAATATTAAAGGCAAGGTTGCGCCAGGTATTTCTGCAACACGTGTTGCCCTGGGTTATGGGGAAGATGGTTCTGAACATGACACGGTCAGCATTGTAAACGGGCTATTTGAGTTTAAAGGTAAGGCCAGAAGGTCTGCGCTCGTGGTATTAGATTTGATCAGCCCTCAAGCAGCAGGTTCATCTGAAAATGAAGAGGGGCCTGTCGCGTTCTTCTACCTGGACCAGGGTGTTACATCAGTTGAATTTGATAAAGATGGAAAGTCTAAAATAACCGGAGGTAAAGAGCAAAAAATCTATGCGGAGTATAGTAGCCGTAAACAGGATCCTAAGAACTTTGGCATGGATACCGAGGAAGATATTGCGAAACTGATCAAAAAATATCCCGACAGTTATGTGGGCTTTGATAAGCTGTCCTATCATTCTGTAAGGATGAAGCCGAAGAACGTTCAGCAAGTATTTGGCAGTCTGAGCAAAAGGATAAAGAATACTGTAGATGGCATCGAATTTAGAAAAACTTTAGACATCGCTCTAAGATTTGATATAGGTAAACCTTCTGTTGATTTTTCACTTCCCGACACTTCAGGAAAGGCAATATCACTGGCCTCCTTTAAAGGTACTTATGTTTTGCTGGACTTCTGGGCGAGCTGGTGTGGTCCCTGCAGAGCAACACATCCGGAACTGAAAAAGACATACAGCAAGTTCAAGGACAAAAACTTCCGGATACTTGCTGTTTCCCTGGATAGGCAAAAAAGCCCTTGGCTTAAAGCAATAGAAGAGGATCAGCTCACCTGGGCGTTGGTTCTTGATGCTTCAGGTGATGTGGCACGTAATTACGGGATTAAGCAAATACCACAAAGTCTGCTGCTAGATCCGGATGGCAAGATTGTCGGAAGGAACCTTAAGGGTGAAGCTTTAGATGCAGCACTATCAAAGTTACTTAAATAAGCATTGCATAGTAATTTTTAAACTAAAAACATATGATGAAGAAGATAATTCTTACCCTGCTCTGCCTGTATATGACAGGAACATACGCGCAAGATAAACCCTTTGTAGTAAAGGGGAAACTAAACGGCACATTAGCAAATGGTCGTTATGTCCATTATTATTTCCTGAAAGGGGGCGACTTAGTTATGGACTCGGCAAAAGTGCAGAACGGAACTTATACTTTAAAAGGAAAGGTTGACCACATGCTCATGTTGAACATCAGCCATAGACCATATGGTGGGGATGTGAAAATTTTTGTTGGTCCTTTAACCCAGGTTGCTGTAGCGCATCATAAAACCCTAAGGGAAGCGAACGCTACAGGTACAAAAGCAAATTTGGAGTATAATAAAGTCCGCACTGCATTGAACGTCTATATGGCTAAAATGGATGCCATCGACAAAAAATATGATGTTGCACTAAAAGCAAAAGACAGTGCTACGCAGGAAGCATTATTTGCCGAGTCTGAGGTGATATTTAAAGCCATGAATAACACGGTGTATCCCAACTATATCTCAAAAAACACGAATTCTCCTATTGCGCTGGCAATGCTGGATGAATATCTGGCTGGTGTTATAGATGACCGCAAACTCGAACCTTTGTTTACAAAATTGTCTCCGTCAATAAAAAAGACTGCCGAGGGGAAAAGATGGGCGAAATTATTGGCTACAGCTAAGCTGACCTCTATTGGTAAGCCAGCCCCGGACTTTGTGCAACCTGATACTGCAGGCAAGCCGGTAAAACTCTCGTCCTTAAGGGGCAAATATGTGTTGGTCGATTTTTGGGCCAGCTGGTGCGGGCCGTGTCGTGCAGAAAATCCGAATGTGCTTAAAGCATACCAAAAATTGAAAGACAAGGGTTTTGATGTAGTCAGCGTTTCGATTGACGGCGACAGGAAAGCATGGCTGAAAGCAATCAAAGAGGATGGTATGCCATGGATACATGTCAGCGATTTAAAAGCCAACAAGAATGAAGCTGCGATGCTTTATGGGGTAGATGCCATCCCGCAAAACTGGTTACTGGATCCAAACGGACTAGTCGTGGAAAAGAATCTGAGGGGAGAGGATCTGGATAAGCAAATTGAACGTTTAATGGCTGGGAAATAAGGCCAGGTGAGGATGTCTGACAATCATCCGTCCATCCTGCCTATTAAAGCTAATCTTCATTAAAAAATAAAAAAAACAAATATGAAAAAACTATTTTTAGCTATTGTGATGCTTTGCTCGTTAAGTATCATGGCGCAAGAAGAACAGGAGAGTAATCCCAAATTAGAGGCTTTACGAACTGAAAAAGATCAAAAAATTCTGCAGACAAAGATAAAGGACCTGGAAAATGGTACTGCGGAGGACATGGATCTTTTGATTCAGTATTACAATAATGATGCAGCTAAAAAGGATGCGATAACCAAAAGTCTGCTTACAAAATTTCCCGATAGTCAGTCTGCCAGAATGCAAAGAATGGTTTCTTTTCTTAAAGTTAAAGGAGCTGAAAATATAGAAGCACATCTTCAGTCCATGATTAAAGCTTACCCCAAAGTAAATTTAGACATGGAAAAGAGTATGCTTTCCAGCATGTATGCTGAAGAACCGAATTCAACTAAAGTTCTTCAATATATAAATGCGATGAAAGATCCTGTATTTAGGTTGAGGGCCCTGGTAATGGCCATTGATCTCATGGCAGCAATTGACAACGCTAAAGCTTTAGATCTTGCTACGGGCGAATTAGCCGAAGCGAAAAAAATGAAAGGCCGGACTGTGTTAAGCGAACCTTTGAAAGTAGATCCTAAAGCTGTTTATGACGATTACATCAATATTTATGGTAAGCTACTTTTCAAGGCAGGTAAAAATGATGAGGCTTATAAATATACTTCTGAAGCCTATAACAGTATAAAAGAAAGAGATGCTGAGCTTATCGAGAATTATGCATTCCTATCCAGCCTAAAAGGCCAATATGAGGAGGCATTACCTATTTTATCAAAAGCGGTAGAAGAAGGTAAGTTTGAGCAAAAATATATGGAGCAGGTGAGAAGGGGCTATGCAAAATTAAATCCAGGAAAGGATGTTGATGCCTACATTGCCGGGTTGCAAAAAGTTTTCATAGATAAGATCAAAACGCATGTTTCAAAATTAATGATCAACGAATCTGCACCAAATTTTACGGTAACAGATGTGAGCGGAAAAAAAGTTTCTTTAGTTGATTTTAAAGGCAAAACGATTGTGCTGGATTTTTGGGCTACCTGGTGCGGTCCTTGTGTGGCTTCATTCCCTGCTATGCAAATGGCCGCAAACCGCTATGCGAAAGATCCGAATGTTAAGTTTCTTTTTATACATACCTGGGACAACGTTCCGGATCCTTTGACCGATGCTAAAAACTTTTTAAGCAAACGCGACTATAAATTTGATCTATACATGGATCTGGTAGATCAGTCGACCAAAAGAAGTCCAGCTGCAGACTCATTTAAAGTAAAGGGAATTCCCGCAAAATTTATTATCGATGGGAATGGCAGAATTCGCTTCAACATTGAGGGTTTTGAAGGAAAAGCGGAAGCTGCTGCAGAAGAAGTATCTCAAATGATAGAGCTGGCAAGAAGTTAAAATAAGATATCATGAAACGGACCCTAATGTTAACTGCACTCGTTTTTCTGTTGAATGCAAGTAGCTACAGTCAGATTCTTAAACCGATCACCTGGAGTTATGTGGCAAAAAAAATGAGTGCTACTGAAGCAACACTATACATCAAAGCAAGTCTGGAGAAGGGTTGGCACCTCTATTCTCAAAATGTTGGTGAAGGAGGCCCTGTGGCTACTTCTTTCTACTTCCCGGCTTCTAAATTATACGATATGGTGGGCAGAACCATAGAGCCAAAGCCGATTAAGAAGTTTGAGCCTGTATTCATGATGGAGGTTAGCTACTTTGAAACTACTGCCATTTTCCAACAGAAGGTGAAACTAAAAGGTAAACAGGCTACAGTAAAAGGATCAGTCAAATTCATGGTCTGTAATGACAAACAATGCCTTCCTCCTTCAGAAATATTCTTCAGCATACCTGTTAAATAAGCTTCAATTTTTGAGCATTAATTTAATAACATTAAATATTTAAGCGAATGAACATAAAAGTAATGATAACGATGGCTGCGATGCTGGCAACGGGATACGCATATGGACAATCAAAGCAAAAGCCAACTGTAAAAAAAAGACCGGCTATAGCCAAAGCGCCGCAGGAAAATGGACAATTGCTTGCAGGTATGAAAGCGCCTGTGCTGAAAGTGGCGGAATGGCTTTCTGAGGTTCCGGACATGAAAGGTAAATTTGTTGCCCTTGATTTTTGGGGACCCTCTTGCAAACCTTGTATCGCTGGCTTTCCGCACATCAACGAGCTGCATCATAAGTACAAAGATCAGGTTGTTTTTATAGCGGCTACTACAGATGAAGATCCGGGGGAAGTTTATTCTTTTTCAGCGGGTGCTCCGGTTGAATTTTATAGCATGATGCAAAAAGCAAAAGCCTGGGAAGACTACAAGGTACAGGGCATTCCACATATGCTATTGATTGATCCAGCGGGAATCGTTCGCTATAGCGGAAATGGTTTTGAGCTGAGTGAAACCATGCTTCAGGACATCATTAAGAAACACGGTAATAAATAAGCGGCTGTCCTCAAATTTAATTTAGAAACAAATGAAATACTTTTTTTTAGCAATAGTAATGTCAGTCGCCTTGGCGGGCAATGCGCAGATCCTAAAATTTGAAGGGGAGCTTTCCGGATTAACAGCAGGTACAAAAGTGATCCTGTCAGACATGATGAAGCAGCAGTTCCATGATACGGCGAAGGTGCGCAACAATGCTTTTGCGTTTGAGTGTAAACTGCCAGGTGCAGGCTTGTATGTACTACGTGTAGGCCTGGTTGGGAAAAGCCCTGAAAGCCGCATCTTTTATTTGGATGCGGGAAATGTTTCCTTAAAGGGCGAACGTGGCAAATTGAAAAAAGCTACATTGTCGGGTGACGAACCTTTTATGAAGGATTGGCTTCGATTCGATCATATTCAGCAAAATGATCCCATTTTGTCTCGCCAGAAACGTGAGAATGATACGGTGATCATGTTGGCGATGAAGACCGGTTCATACGATGGCCTAATGTCGGATACTGCTTTTGTCAGGCGATCAAGTGCCACTTATCCTTTAGTAGATGCGAAAAAGATAGCATTGGCCAGAACCTGGCTTGCGGAAAATCCAAATTCTGATATCAATGCTTACATCATTTATAAATACCTGCGCCGGGATTTTACAGAAGAGGAAATGAAACGTGCGCTGGATAAACTCAGTCCAGCCTCTCGTAATTCGTTGATTGGAAAAACGCTGATTACCGGAGGAAGGTAAGCAATGGCGTGTCTATGGACAGCGACAATATTTCCCGGGCAGTAGCAGATCAGCTTATGAACAGGAGATATATGAGGATGTCCTTTACCAAAAATATCAACACCAACCGTGTGGTGCGGTTAGCCCAACACAGGCTGTACGACGTTCGCGGTACAGCCTGTGTTGGGCTGCTAATTATCACTTTAATTTTTCCTTATATTTCGCCAGTTCCACCTCATATTCTTTCACAGTATCTTCAAGTATGAAACCTGCGAATTTCCCGTTCTTCAAATATTCCTTTGCTTTCGCTATAGCAATAACTTGTACGGAGAGGTTGGCAGCATACTGCCAATCCTCCTTACTATTCAATTCTTTTGATCAAATGTCATTCCTTCTTGTTAAGTATATATTTCAAAGCGACCCCTCCATTTCGGAGCAAAGTGGCCGCCAGCTTGGCTGCATGCTCCTGACTTTGAGTTCACTGATCAGGATGGCAAATCGCATACCCTTCAGGATTATTAAGGTAAGTATTTGATATTGGATCTTTGGAGCGTCACTTGCGGCCCCTGTCATACCCTCCTTTATTGTCTTATGGATAAGCACTGAGCGTGATCCAGAGTATCTGAGGCAGTCGCTTGCCCCTAAAGGCATTTTGAATGATATCTCGGTCGGTATGGCGCTCCCAGTGCGCGCTGTCGTTATTAACGGAAGCGTTCAAGCAGTTCTCGCCTGAAGGTGTTTCCGATTGGCAGGATGAAATCATTTTCCAGGAGTAATTGCCCGCCAGCAATTTTTTGTATACGACTCAGTGCGACTATATAGGACTTATGGATCCGGATAAAACGTAACCTATCCAGCTTATGCTCGATCTCAGTGGTAGTGATCGGACTTAAGTAGGTGTGTTTACCGGTGTGTACCTGGACATAGTTTCCCCAGCTTTTAACATACAGGATGTCGTCGAATATGACCCGGATAAAGTCGCCTTCAACCTTTAGCATCAGGTGATCTACAGCAGGGACAATGAAGCTCTGATCAATTGCGGTTTGCTGAGGGGCAGGTTTTAATCTGTTGAAAGCATGGTCAACGGCAGTCATAAAGCGGGGGAATTCAATGGGCTTGACCAGGTAATCAACAACCTGGTATTTATAGCTTTCCAACGCATATTGGCTATATGCCGTCGTTAGAATCACAAGGGGTGGTTTGGACATGGAGGATAACATTTCCAGACCGGACATTCCAGGCATGTTGATGTCCAGAAAAATCAGGTCTACGTGATGTTTATACAAAAAGTTCATCGCCTCTATCGCGTTATAAAATCCACCGGAAAGACAAAGGGTAGTCATTTTTTCCAGATAATGACCGATCACCAGATGTGCCCCCTCTTCGTCATCAACTATGATACAGCTTAGTGGCTTTGGCATTTCAGAGGCGATTTAACTGGATGGATAAAATTGTTTTATATTCCATTTCATTTTCGGTGGTTACAAACTGATAGCCGTCCTTGTACAGCAATTCAAGACGTTGACGGATGTTTCCCAGTCCGATTCCGGTGGAGCTATCTGTAAGGGACTCATCCGGTAGGGAGTTTGTAACGCATACGACCAGCGATTCAGTGGATATTTCAATGTTGATTTTTACAGACCACTTTCTGGTAATCGTCAGGCTATGTTTAAATGCGTTTTCTATCAAAGTGATCAAAATCAACGGCGCAATCCTGAACCTGCTGAGTGCTGCCTGGTCGCTGGGAAACGAAAATGAGATTTCACAGCGCTTTCCGATGCGCTCTTTTTCCATCACAATGTAATCGGCTATAAACTGAATTTCTTCAGCAATGCTTACAAGGGGCTTATTTCCGTTTTCCAATTGATAACGCATGAGGTTGGATAGCTTTAAAATTAGTTGTGGGGTTCTTTCAGGGGCCGTCAGACTGACGCCATACAGATTATTGAACATATTGAAGAAAAAGTGCGGGTTTAGCTGCGCATGCAAAAACTTAATGTTCATCTCGCTCATCATCAGCTGGTCCTGACTACGTTGCTTGAGCTCAATAGCAAACTGACGGATCAGAAAAAGGGACATGATGGTGATGGTACTGATCAGGCAAATGACAAAATGGTATAGGATCCAGAACCAAATGCTTCCGCGGTGATAAAAATCCGGCTCGATCAGGTAATAATTCAACGTGTATAATAGTGTCGCTCCTGCCAGGGTGGAAAGAATGGTGACTACTGCATAGGAGCTGAAACGCTTTTGAAGGTACAGCGGAAATACAAAGTAGCGATGTACCTTAGCTTGCAAATAAAGCACCAGAAAAAACGCCAGTCCTTTAATGAAGCCGGCAAGGGTATCGATCTGAATCCATTCATGCAACATCGTAAGAATGAACATCGCAATAAAGAACCCGGCTTCCTGTATATACCTGCTTTGGTACCATTTTCGTTTCTCTGCCATGGCTAATCATTTTGTTGTGTGACAATGATCCGTTTTTTTTTCTAACGATCCAAGAATACATGACCAACGTTGTTCATCATGTAAATGGCCGGCTTGGTCATGTATTTTCTTGTCAGGCGCCTTGAATGATTTTCTTTGGGCGTTTAAAACTTGAATTTCTAATATGTTAACCTATTTTTTACGCATTTGCTTTGCTGTGTTTTTTATGCTGGCCATCCATCAGCCTTTTGCTGTTGCCCAGGTTCCTGCTCAACCTGCTACAGGTAAAAAGACTTCAATCATCAGTGGATTAGTGGTCGATTCGGCAACTCACAAACCGCTGGATTTTGTCACGCTCATTCTAACGTCTGATAAGGGGGCAGTAATTAAAACAGCTGCCAGTGCCCAAAATGGGACGTTTACTTTTGAAGTTGCAAATGGCGGCAATTACATCCTGAATGCCTCTTATATGGGCTACAGGAATTATACTTCTTCGGCAATTACTTTAAAGGGAGGGGGTACCATTGATCTCGGACGTATCGCACTGCATCAGCAGCCTGGGATGCTGTCAGAGGTAACCGTTGCCGGTAAGAAGGCTTTAATCCAGAATAAGGGAGACAAGATCATTTACAACGCTTCTTCAGACGTCAGCAATAAATCGGGATCTGCCTCAGATGTTTTTAGGAAGGCGCCTATGGTAACGGTTGATGCCGATGGCGGAATTAAAATGAGGGGCAGCTCCAATATTAAAGTATTGTTGAATGGACTTCCGTCTACTATCCTTGCGAAAAATTTAAAGGAAGCGTTAAAGACAATTCCGGCATCCTCCATTGAATCCATTGAGGTGATCACTACGCCTTCGGCTAAATATGAAGCGGAAGGCGCCGCAGGCGTGATCAATATTGTTACGAAAAAGAAGATGCAGGGAACCAGCGGGAACGTTGATATCAGTGGTGGTAATCTTGAACAGAGCGCTGCTGCGGGGTTAAATGTAGCTGCCGGGAAATTCAATTTCAATCTTTCCCTGAATTCAAACAGGGAAAGAAACCGGAGCCTCTCAGAATTGAGCAGGCAGACGATATTTGAGGGGCAGCAAATCGGTAATCTCTTTCAGCGCAATGAGTCCGTCACGCGCAGCAAAGGTGCTTACGGAAACTTTAGCACGGAGTTTCGACCTGATTCGACTCAGAAAATTGGCGCTACTGTTTCGTTATGGCATGGCAGCTGGCCGGTAGAAAGCAAGCTCTATAATCTTTACAATAGCCCTCAGGGTACCAGCGAATACAACCAAAATAGCAATCAGGATGGTAAATTTACCACTTTTGATCTTTCTCTTAATTATCAGAAAAAGTTCAGACAAGTAGGGCAGGAGCTGTCATTGATCGGTCAATACAGCCCTTCCAATGATCAGTCTGATTATCTGACCCAGCAATACCTGCCTACAGGTCAGCGCTCTTTTAGGGAGACCAGCCCCAACAGAGGTAGTGGCAACGACAAGAGTTTGCAGGCGGATTATGTACATCCCCTGGGAAACGCCGGTAAAAATATTGTTGAGACCGGTGTACGATATAGCCGTACCCAGTCAAAAAGCGCATACTCAGTTTTCAATAACCGCAACAATCCATCCTCGGTCGATCTGACCGAAGATCCCAGCCGCTCGGATACCATGAATTACTTTCAAAATATCTTTGCCGGATATTTCAGTGTTAAGTTTGAAACCAAAAATCATTGGGCTTTCCGGTCCGGACTACGGTATGAAAGTACCAATCTGGGTGGGAGTTTCCAGGGGCCTATTCCTTCGTTTAAGGCGAAGTTCGGCAATTTTGTTCCCAGCATGCTCATCACCAAAAAGCTTGGTGAGTTCCATGAGCTGAAACTGAATTATACCGAACGTATCCGCCGCCCCTGGATCTGGGACCTGAACCCCTATGTCAATGCAAGCGATCCTAGAAACCTGACTTATGGCAATCCAAATCTAAGGCCGGAAATTACAAGGATGCTGGAAGCCGGATATGGCTATACTTCGGCCTCGGGATTCAGTCTGAACAGCAGTGTCTATTTCAATTCAAACCGCAATGCCATTGAATCCCTCAGTACACTGGACAGCCTTGGAATATCCAGGACGACTTCCCGGAATATTGCTGCAAACAGGCGTTTAGGGACCAACGTCTTTACCAGTTTACAGCTCAATCCCAATTGGTCTTTAAGCGCTGGCGCGGAATTTTATCATGTGTGGTTTGAAAGCAAGGCGTTGAATGTAAAAAATGACGCCAACTTCTACTCGTTTAACTTTAATACTGCCTATGTGTTTTCATCGGGTTATACCATTCAGGCTTCCGGCGATTACAGCAATGGATATGTTACCCTGCAGGGCAGGAGCTCGGCGAATTATACTTACCGTTTCTCTGCGCGCAAAGAGCTGCTGAATAAGAAAGCAAGTGTTACGCTCGGTATTAATAATCCATTTCAAAACAGGTTCCTTCAAAAAAGTTTTACATCGGCTTCGACCTTCAATAGTACCAGCAACAGCTGGCATTATAACCGGTCATTCTCGCTGGCTTTGAGCTACAGGTTTGGAAGTATGCAGGCTGCTCCGGATTATTCGAAAGGCAATCATGAACAGGGGGCGCAGCCGGTCAGAAGAGGCCGCGGGAATTGATAGTTGTACTGTTTTAGGGAAATGGGGGATTAGGAACTGCCTTGGTTTCTGGGACAACTTTCCTTATCAGGGTATCTGGAATGATAATAGGCTTAGTTAAAATCGGTTCTGCTCAGTATTTCTTTAATAAGTTAGTTTAAAAGTGGCGAAGTGGTCTATAGGAAAACTTCGCCTGTTTTATTCATATAAAAATGAATAAATATTAATTATTTAAAGCTTAATGCTTCATTTATTTTTTGTGGATTGATTTCGTGACTTGGCCTTGGTGCATCAGCTCTGTCGTCAAGACTGATGTAAAGAAATACAACGTCTTAGGGAGAGTGCGATTTAGCGTGGCTGGTTTTGAGGGTAAAAATGAGGCTGCTGCAGATGAAGTTTCACAAATGATTGAGATGGCCCCGTAGAGCTAATAAATCAAAGTAAGGCGATCAACAATCACTAAAAATTACCATAATTCATAGATATTCACTAACATTGAACAATTTAACTCTCTAAATTTATTATTTCGGGACAAAATTGAAAAGTGATAAGCATAAATCTTCAGATCTGGAACTGCTCCTTTCTTTAAAGAAAGGTAACAAAACTGCATATGCTGAAATTTATGAGCGATACTGGTCGCTTCTTTTACAACACGCTATTGGGATGCTGCAGGATGAAGATATTGCTCAGGACGTTGTTCAGGACATTTTTCAGATGTTGTGGGAAAAACATCCGGTTCTAAACATTCACACCTCACTTTCCTCATTTCTGTATACTGCTGTCAGGTACCGGATTCTAGACCAGTTCAAGCGCAGTAAGATAGAAGACAGGTTTCTCTCCACATTACTAACAGAGATGGAATGTGCGGTTACGAGTACAGACGATGCGATTGCGGAAAAAGAATTTGCCAGAAAAATGGAATATGGGTTAAGTAAACTTCCGCCAAAAATGCGAAGGGTCTTTGAATTGAGCAGAATTCATGAATATTCTTACCGGGAAATTTCCGAAGAAATGAATCTTTCGGACAATACCGTGAAAAGACAAATCAGTAATGCTTTAAAAATCATGCGTGAAAGTGTAAAAAAGGGCTATTTGTTCTTTTGTTATTAATTATTTCATTTTAATCTAACACAAAAGACATTTTCAATCTTCATAACTATATACGCGCCTAATAGTGTTAAGAGTTATGAATAAAAAGGAAGCCAGCCAACTATTCGAAAAGTACCTTGCCGGCAATTGTACGCCGGACGAGTTAATATGGATTAAAAGGGCCTACAACAAAGATATTCCGGATGATATCAAGCAGATTTCCGAACAAAAGTTCAATGAAATGAAGGCTGATATATGGAACAAACTGGATCTGGCAGATCCGGCCCCTTTTAGAAATTATCGTTTATGGCCAAGGATCGCTGTAGCAGTTGTTTTATTAATGACCATAGGGGCAGGTTGGTACTTCTCTACGTTTAAAAAAGAAACAGCTGATCAGCAAGCTGTATCGCTGTACGCCAATGATGTCTCCGCTGGAAAAAATATAGCTGTGCTGACATTAGCCAACGGCAAAAAAATCAGCTTAAGTGATGCCAAATCAGGCATTGTGATCAAAGCTTCGGAAATGACTTATAACGATGGTGCCGTCATAGGAAGCATCAACGCAAAAGGTTCTGAAATCTCTGCCATAAGTACCCCCCGTGGCGGACAGTATCATATCGAATTACCGGATGGCACAAAAGTAACCTTAAACGCCGCCAGCACACTTAAATTCCCTTCAACGTTTTTAGGATTAATGAGCAGAACTGTTGAGCTGGTTGGCGAAGGCTATTTTCAGGTAGCGAAAGATAAAAAGCATCCGTTCATAGTTAAAAGTGCTCATCAGGAAGTGAAGGTGCTCGGGACCCAGTTTAATGTCAATTGCTATCCTGATGAGGCCGGTATAAAAACTACATTGGTAGAGGGCAGCGTGCAAATCACTGATCTTTCAGGTAAAGCGGGTATTAAAAAGCTGATGCCGGGACAGCAGGCTGAATGGATAAATGGTACGATAGGAGTAAGTGAAGTGGATACCGAATCGTCGCTTGCCTGGAAAAACGGGGATTTCATTTTCAATGAGGATATCCAAACAATTATGCGACAGATTTCACGCTGGTATGATGTAGATGTGGTGTATCAGGGCAATATTTCTGAAAAAGAGTATGTAGGGACATTTTCCAGATCAAAAAATATCACTGAAATTCTAAAAGCGCTTGAGCTGACCAAACGTGTGCACTTTAAAGTTGAAGGAAGGAGGGTTACCGTTATGCCTTAGTTTTACAAAATGAGGTTAACTGGTAAAGAACCGGAGGCGTTCGAACCGCCCCCGATCAATGTCCGGTTAATCTGAACTTCATGCGACTAAACACAAATTTTTCAATCATTAACCAAAGCAAACAAATGTATAAAATTTACTATACAATTGGGCATGGCTTAACCAGCTGTGGCCGGGATACCATAATGAAGTCATTGTGGCGACAATTATATCACAATCCGAAATGTAAAAGATGGCTTATGCGGATTAATTTTACTTGTATCATACTACTATTTGCTTTTATTCAAATCGCGTTTGCCGCCAAAGCGCAAAAGATCAGTATGTCAAAATCAAATGCAAGTCTGACAGAACTGTTCAAAGAAATCCGCAAGCAAACCGGATATGATTTTGTCCTGCCCAGTGACCTGCTTAAACAATCAAAACCAGTTTCTCTCCAGGTAAAAAATGTAGAACTGGAAGAGGTGTTAAAAATTTGCTTCGAGGCACAGCCTTTTACTTATGAGCTGAATAATAAAACGATCATTGTTAGTGAAAAGGAAAAGTCTCTATTTGACAACCTTGTTGCCCGATTTCAGTCGATTGATGTCAGAGGTAAAATTGTTGATTCGTTAGGAAACAAACTAATTGGTGCTACCGTTAAAATAAAAGGTACAAACAGAATTACAAAAACAGATACCAACGGAGAATTTATATTAACCAATGTGGACGACAAAGCCATATTGGTAATTACCTATCTGGGATTTAAAGAAAGAGAATTGAAAGCAGTCCCAAATCTTGGCCGTATTATATTGACTGCGTTAGTTGGGGAACTGGAAGGCGTTAATGTGGTCAGTACAGGGATTGTTCAGCGGAACAGGGATAGTTTTACCGGCTCTACCCGTACCATCACCAATGAAGAATTAAAAAAGATAAGCGCGACGAATATATTTGCGGGTATATCAGCGATGGATCCATCTTTCAGGATTATTGCAAACAATGCCACAGGGGGGAATATTAACCAAATACCAGATATCCAGATGCGTGGAACGAACTCCCTGCCCAATCTAACTGGCGATCTCTCCGCCAATCCAAACGCACCGCTGATCATCCTGGATGGCTTTGAAGTTTCTATCCAGCGTTTAGTGGATTTAGACATCAATTTGATTGAGCGGATTGATTTATTAAAAGATGCCTCCGCAACTGCGTTGTATGGATCGCGCGGCGCGAATGGTGTATTGGTCGTAACCAGCATTGCGCCCAAACCGGGGAAGGTTCAGGTGACCATAAATAACGATTTCAGGTTTACCACACCTGATTTGTCGGATTACAATCTGGGGCTTTCTTCATTCGAAAAGTTAGATTTTGAAAAACGGGCTCAGGTTTATACCGCAACGGATAACAATGCAAATACGCAATATGAACTGGACCAGCAATACAATAAGCGTTATATGGCCGCGGTGAGTGGGGTGAATACAAATTGGTTAACCTTACCGCTTCAAAACGGAACCAGTAACCGTACTTCATTATACATTTCTGGTGGTGACCAGGTCATTCGTTACGGGCTTCAGGGCAATACTGATTTTCAATCTGGGGTCATGAAGGGTCAGGACCGCAATGATATTGCCGGTCAGTTTGATTTGCAATACCTGATGAAGAAGCTCCAGTTTAGAAATTCAATCCGTATTTTCCAAAATACCAGTAACGAATCTCCCTACGGCAGTTTCGCTGAGTATGCGCGATTAAATCCATACTGGTCTCCGTATAATGCAGACGGTTCCTTATTTAAGGGTAGCTACGAATCTCTTTTTATTCAGGATCTGCCGACCATCCTAAATACCTATGGCAATCCTTTAGCGGATGCTTCACTTCATTCAGTTAATAAAAACCAAACTTTTGGCATTTCAAATAACTTATCCTTACGCTATAATATCATACCAGGTTTATTTATAGAGTCGAATTTCAGTCTGAATAAACAAAGTGGCACTACAGATCAGTTCTTCTCGGCAGAAGACAGCCAGTTTCTTACCCAAAATGATCTCAGCAGAAGAGGAAGTTACACGGCTAGAAGTAGTAAATCGAATAGTTACGAAAGCATCACCACGGCCAGTTATAATTTATCATTAGGCAGACACCAGATTTTTAACAATGCTTCCTTTAATCTGGCCAGCAATGCCAATTCTTTTTATAGCGTAGTTGCTGAAGGCTTTCCTTATGATCGCCTGGATAACCTTTTATTTGCCACACAATATCAGTTAAACAGCAAACCAACTGGTGATGAAAGTACAACTCGAAGATTAGGGTTATTGTATAGCGGAAACTATAGTTTTGACAACCGGTTCCTGGCGGATTTTACCATTCGCAGGGATGGTTCCTCACAGTATGGAGCTGACAGGCAATTTGGAACATTCTGGTCTGCGGGTATTGGATGGAACCTTCATAACGAATCTTTCATTAAATCGATTTCTTTTGTGGACAGGTTAAGGCTTCGTGCGTCTTATGGTTCAACAGGATCCTTAAATATTCCTGCTTACTCCGCCCAGACCCGCTATAATTTTGGTACAAATACCTCTTATTATGACGAACTGGGCGCAAGCATAAACAGCTTAGGAAACCCATTATTAAGTTGGCAGAATGTGTATAAAACTAATTTTGGCGTGGAGGCAACGATCTGGAAGCAGCGTATTGATGTACGTTTAGATGTTTATAGCGAGCAAAACCGATCGGCCATTTCACCAGTGTCCATTCCTAGTTCTTCGGGATTTACCAAGTATTATGAAAATTTAGGCTATATCACTAATAATGGCATTGAATTCTCTGCCCGTGTCAAAGTATTAGAGAACAGGGCGAATAATTTATCCTGGAATTTAAGTGTCAATGGCTTTTCAAATCACAACATCTTAAGTAAGCTCTCTGATAAGTTTAAGAATATCAATGAGCAGATCGAAGCGGCTAATAGTACAGAAAATACAGACCAAACCGCACCAAATATCCAATTCCGAGAAGGCGAGTCCATGCAGACTATTTATGGCGTACGCTCTTTAGGCATTGATCCGGCAACAGGGCATGAGGTTTTTTTGAAGTTGGATGGAACCAGAACGCTTGTTTGGGATGCTGCTGACAAAGTTCCGCTTGGTATTGCTCAGCCAAAATGGAACGGAAACGTTAACTCGATGTTTATCTTAAAAGGCTTTGAAGTAAACCTGGTATTTAATTATCAGTTTGGCGGGCAACTGTATAACCAAACCATGGCTGATAAGATAGAAAATACAGCGCCAGGTTTAAATGTAGACAGAAGAATTTATGACTTAGGCTGGAGTACACCTGGTCAGGTAAGCCATTTTAGGACACCAGTATTGATACGCGCAGGCTATATAACCACAAGAACGACTTCACGATTTGTACAGGATAACAACCTGATCAATTTATCTTCTGCTTCTTTGGCGTATAATTTTAGACATCAGCCTGCGTTGCTGCGCAGTTTAGGCTTAAGGAGCTTAATGGTTACCGCCATTACAAACGATGTTTTCCGGACAAGTACCATTGCAACTGAGCGGGGGACCGACAATCCTTTCGCCCGTACCTATTCATTGTCTTTAAGAGCAGGATTTTAAAAATATATCACATGAAAAAGATAGTTATCATATTAACCTTGTTAATCATTACCACCCTGGTTGTTCCTGGTTGTAAAAAATATCTCCAGGTAGAACCTAAATCCAGTATAAGTGAAAAAGAGATGTTCACCTCCGAAGCTGGCTTTAAACAAGCCCTCACAGGCGTTTACTCGCAAATGGGAGCCAGGAAAATGTATGGGGATTATTTGTCATACGGCTTTGTTAGTGCGCTGGCACAAGATTATACGAGCCCCGGGTCCCGGTATGCCACTACCATTTCACTTACGTATACAGACGACGCTGTAGTTACCTATATAGACGAAATATGGACAAGTACGTATACTGCTATTGCTGGTCTGAATAATATACTTGCCCATTCAGGCCAAAATGCAAATGTATTATCACCCAAAAGCGCTAAGCTTATTCGCGGAGAAGCTTTGGGCTTACGCGCCTATCTGCATTTCGATCTGCTGCGTTTATTTGGAGCTACTTTTAGCAATGAGCCAGGCCGGAAAGCCATTCCTTATCAAACCATAATGAGCGAAAAAGCAACTGTCCCTTCTACCACCAGCCAGGTGATAGAAAAAGCATTGGCAGATATCAATGAGGCTTTACCGTTGTTAAAAGAAGTAGATCCTATTTTGTCTGCATCGACCAACAGAAAATTTAAAATGAACTATTACGCTTTGAAAGCTTTACAAGCAAGAATATTGCTTTATAAAGGGGATAAGCAAGCTGCTTTTACAGCAGCGGGAGAAGTGGTAAATGCGAACAAATTCCCCTTTGTATCAGCTTCAGCATTATCAGGTACTGAAAGGCTTAAGGATCGTCTTTTTTCTACGGAACTGGTTTTTGCAATCCGGTCCAGAGATATGCTGCCCTGGGTTGAAGATTATTTTAAATTTAACAGCTCTATCAATACCGCGCTTACCCGTACAGTAGCTCAGTTTCAGGCCATTTACGAAAACAGCTCTACCGATCATCGCTATAATTATTTAATTGAGGCTTCTAATGGTGGCACATTTCCTTCTAAATACTGGCAAACCTGGACCGCGGAAGACGAACAATCTTCTGTAGATTCTACGCGTTTAGATCAAACCATTCCTCTTTTAAGGATATCTGAAATGTATTATATTTTGGCAGAAACCGCATCTACCCCACAAGACGGAGCGGGTTATTTGAACAAAGTACGCATGGGGAGAAATATTCCTGAACTGACTGTATCAACCATTACTACCCCACAATTGCTTCAGGCGGAAATTACAAAAGAATACCAAAAGGAATTTCTGGGCGAAGGGCAAACTTTTTATTATAACAAGCGGATCAATAGAACAACCCTACCCGCACCTTATAATAAAACCATTACCGTCCCCCAATATATTTTACCTAAGCCGCAAAGTGAACTTGAGTTTAATCCTAACTATTAAAAAAATGAAAACGAAATATTTTATCTGTTTTTTATTTGCAGCTACTTTGTTGGTGAGCTGTAAAGAGGAGGAGGTGCCTACATTTGACGCCATGCCTACAGCTTATTTCAGTACAGATCAGGACAGCACCTATTTTACTTTCGCTTTACGTTCGCCCCGTGCACAGGACACCGTATCGCTTACTATGCGCATTATGGGACAGGCTACTGGTCATGACCGGCCAATTAATGTACAACCCTCATCAGGTACAACAGCTGCTGAAAATAAGGATTATAAACTTTTGCCTACTGTTCTCGCTGCGGGCAAAGTTGATGCAGCCGTTAAAGTAGTAATTTACAATTTAGACAAACTTAAAACAGAGACTCCCCGGTTGTATCTTGAAATGCAGCCCAATGAGCATTTTGTAAAAGTAAATGTGGAGGGTACAACGCTTAATCCTGCTCGTATGAGATGTTTGATCAAATTCGATAATCGCCTGGAAGAACCTATCTACTGGCCTATAGTCGTGCGCTTTTTTGGACCGTTCAGCGTAACTAAATTCAAATTTATGATGCAGGTTTTTGGCGGCAAAACTGATTTTAATCCCGGCGTTGGCGGAGGGTTAACCTATGCGGACACCAGGAATTATCCATTAATGCTGCGTACCGCACTTGCAGAATATGAAGCCATAAATGGGCCATTAATTGATGAAAAAGGAATAAGAGTAACGTTTTAATCAAAAAGACAATGAACAGGAATTTTTTTAAAATCGCAATATATATGCTGGCATTGTTGAGTTTTGCCGGCTGTGTGAAAGATGAAAATATATTTGAGTTAAAAACTTTAAATACATTAAGCATCCAAACTGCCACCGATGCCTATTCCGTTACGCAAAGCGAAAGATTGGTAATTGCTCCGGCTGTAAAGGAGAGTTTACCAGAAGGCACCGTGTATAAATATGAATGGAAATTATCTTCTACTGCAACAGGCGTTGAAGTCAAAGATACCTTAATCTCTGATAAAAAGGATTTAGATGTAGCTATTAATGTAAAGTCAGGGAACTATTATCTGCGTTATTACATAACCGATACCAAAACGGGCCTGGTAACCATTAAACAATTTACACTTGCTGTAAATGGTTTTTATAATTTAGGTTGGATGATCGCCAGTAATAAAGGTGAAAAAGGTATGGTTAGCTTTATCAGAGAAGCTGATCAGCAATTGATCCTGAATGCGCCCGAAGCCGCTAATGGCAAAACTTATGGCAAGGCTAAGGGTATTTACAACGCCGCCTTGTTGAATATGCCTGAAGTTCTTTACTTTTCAGATCAAGGTGTGTTTGCGTTTGATGCCAATAACTTTAAACTGTTGAGAACAACCATGGATTTATTTGGTAGAAATATGACTTTTGGTACTAACCCTTATTATATACAAGCTCCATTAGAATCTGATCAGTATATCATTAACAATGGTAACATATATGGAACATTAGGGCCTTATTGGTACAATATTGGGTTTGGTGAATTTTATGCGGATCTTGGCACGTATTCAGAGCGCTTTGAAGGAAACTATGCTTTATTTCCGCTGGGTATGCCTCAAACCACAGGTTCCTCTACCTACTTTTACGACAATAACAGTAAGAAATTTATGTTGGTGACTTATGGTACCAGAACCATTAACCCAACTACCGGAAATAGTTTCAATGCAACGAGTAATCCACTGGGCTTTAACCTGGCCGAAAGTACGGGTAAAACCATGGTTGGCGGCGATTATTTAAATGGAGGAGAACATGTATGCGTAGTGAAAGACAACAGTAATGAATATTACATTTATACCCTGAGGTCGAATACAAGTCCATTCGCAGGTATTACGCAAAAAATAGAGAACAGTCCTGATATTCAGAAATCAATTGCATATGCCACCTCAACTCTGTATCGTCATATGTACTATGCTGCTGAAAACAAAATTTATTTATATGATATCATAAATAATTCTTCACGACTAGTCTATACCTTCCCACTTGGTTACCAGATTAAAGACCTCAAAATGTTTAAGCGGGAAGGAACCAGAAATGTCAGGTCTGCCGCAGATCCTATGCACAATAAGCGGCTGGTAGCAGCTGTAAACACAGGTGTTGCGGGTGAAGGAGAGGTCTATTTTCTCAATTTAACTTTATTGGGTGATATAGAAAATAACACTTTCAATAAAAAATATGCGGGTTTAGGTGAGATTGTAAATATGAAATACCGTTATCCCTAACCGAACCATTTGCGAATTCATTTGCTTGTTTATTAAATCGAAACTTAAAAAAAAATATAATGAAAAAACAATTTTTCACTACACTACTGGTCTTGTTTATTGCGATTGCAGCATTTTCTCAAGAAAAATATACCATTCGGGGAAAGTTAACAGATGTGGATAAGGCGACCAAAGTCTTTCTGTATTATTATGCTAATGGTAAGTACATCCGCGATTCCACGACAATTTCAAAAGGAGAATTCATTCTGTCAGGGCTCATTTCTGCGCCCATTAAAGTTACGCTGGAATTGAATTTTCCCAAAGAGGGAATACCAGATTTTAGGGACAATCAGGAGCTCTTTCTTGATAAAGGGCTGATTGAGGTTAACGGAAAGAAGTTAAGTAATGCTTTAATCAAAGGTGGTAAGACACAATCTGAATACCTTATTCTGAAAAGCAGGCTTAAACATATAGAAGATGAAGTAGCGGCTAATACCAGGCAAATAGTAGCCCTTAAAGAACCAAGGAGTGAGCAAGCCATCTCTGAATGGTATATCAAGTTACACGAGTTAAAGAAAAAAATGTCCCCTATAGAAGAGGGTTTCATAAGAGAATTTAACGATTCTTATGTAAGTCTTGATTTGGTGGAAAGCAGGATATCTAATCCATCTGGCCTGGCATCCCTATATCCCTTGCTTTCGGATTCACTAAAAAATACAGAAAGAGGGAAGAGAATGGGGGACAGGTTAGCAGGTGCAAAAAGAACTGATGTCGGACAACAAGCTATCGACTTTACAAGAACGACCATTGATGGAAAAAGGCTTTCATTATCCGATTTAAAAGGGAATTACGTGTTGTTAGATTTTTGGGGCAGTTGGTGCGGACCCTGCAGAGCAAGTTTTCCTCATTTAAAAGAAGTGTATAGCAAGTATAAAGATCAGGGTTTTACCATCGTAGGAATTGCACATGAGCGCGGTACGCCCGAGGCAGGAAAGAAGCGATGGAAAGCTGCTCTGGAAGAAGAGGGATTACCATGGTTACAGGTGATGAATGATGATGAAAGTGTCTCACAGTTTAATATTGTGGATGCTTACGGATTGAGCGGATTTCCAACGCTGGTTTTATTAGACAAAGAAGGCAAAATCATTGCGAGATATCTTGGAGCGAATGAAAACAGCTTGGATGAAAAATTAAAGGAAATTTATGGTAAGTAGGTAATTTCTGGCCCGTGTAAAGTAAAAGCTATATTTCAATAAATAACCGCGTAATAACTCATAAACAATGAAAAAAACATTATTAACAGCAATGGCGTTCTTGCCATTTGCTACTATGGCGCAGAAGCCATTCAGCATTGACGGAAATGTCAAGGGATTAAAAACAGGAGACAAAATATATCTGGTTTATGCTGCAGATGAGAAGAATATTTCAGATTCCACAACGGTAAACGGGGGGGTGTTCTCATTTAAAGGAACCCTAAAAGATCCGGCAATGGCTAATTTATTCTTAAACAAAAATCCTTTTGTAAACCGCCCTGCAAAAGGTGAAGTACTGGATTATCTTGCTTTATACCTGGAGCCTCTCCCTATGAAACTTATCGCAGCAGATTCTTTGAAAAATGGAGTCATCACGGGATCAGTGATTAATGATGATGATAAAAAATTGAAAGCGCTGAGCAAACCAGTGGAGGACCAGCTAGCTGTGATTCAGGCAGAATTTACGAAATTTACAGATGAACAGAAGAATGATAAAGTTGCCATGGAAGCGATTAGGGCACGTTATGATAAGGCATCTGCGGGGCTAGCGCCTATTCTGCTGGACTATGCTAAAAACAATCCGAAATCTTACATCAGTTTATCAGCCTTGGGTCAGCTTGCTGGTGATCCGTCCATGGCCGCAGAGGCTGAGAAAGCATTTAACGGACTTACGCCTGCGCTAAAGGCGACAAAAATAGGTTTGGGGCTGGCAGAGACTTTTAACGCAGCTAAAAAAACAACAGTTGGCGTCATGGCAATGGATTTTACTCAAAATGATGTGAACGATAAACCTGTTAAGTTGTCAGATTTTAAAGGCAAATATGTATTGCTTGATTTCTGGGCCTCATGGTGCGGACCTTGTCGTGCGGAGAATCCAAATGTGGTAAATGCATATAATAAATACAAAACCCGAAACTTCACAGTCCTGGGTGTATCTTTGGACAATCCCGGTAAAAAAGATTTATGGCTACAGGCAATTGAAAAAGATGGCTTAAACTGGACTCAGGTGTCTGACTTAAAAGGTTGGTCTAATGTGGTGGCCAAACAATATGGCATTCAGTCTATTCCTGCAAACTTTCTGATTGATCCGACTGGAAAAATCATCGCGAAGAATATCAGGGGAGAAGAATTGCAGAAGAAACTTGCTGAAGTGATTGACGGGGGAGCTAAATCAAAATAAGCTAATTTTCTTAACAAAGCATTTAAATGGCGCACTAGGATGTTTCCTGGGGCGCCTTTTTTGTTCGATTTCTTAAAATGTCATTTTTTCTAGAAGCATTAGTCAACAACCTTAGAGTTCTCTGGTTTTAAGTTACTGGCAAACGAACTGAATCTATAACTCTTTCTCAAATTGGTTTGTTACCATGGGATGTAGAGCTTCTGGTTTTTCTAGTTCAGGAGAAAAACAATATCTTGAGGCAAGTATATTGCCCTGAATTTATAAACTTTAATCCTAATACTCCCAGATCATACAAACGGCCATGGCTTTAATCTGCTTCATGGGATTGGTAAGGATGGTATCTATCATCTCCTTTTCCCATTGCCACAAGCTGATTTTTCACCAACAATGGCCTGATTGGAAATTTACGATTTGGGCATTATTGTCTACGCTGACTTTAGGCATTATTATAGCGAGAATATTTGGATTTATTTTGGATGGCCTCTTTGCAAAGCAATTCCTGTGGCTGTTGATCGAATTGGTAATTTTAGCTACTTTTAGCTTTTAATATTGGAGACAGAAAGCTACAAACTGATCACTATCAACTTTAACTATGAAGCTATTTGACTCTCATTTTCACATTATTGATCCAAAATATCCGCTTGTCGAAAATAACGGTTACTTGCCGCCCGACTATACAACCGATGATTACCTGCAAGCCACAGCTATGTATGGGATAACAGGGGGAGCGATTGTTTCCGGATCGTTTCAGGCGTTTGATCAGAAATATTTAATTAACGCTTTAGATAGGTTGGGTAAGAATTTTTTTGGTGTAGCAAATATTCCTTTAGATATTGACCAGGAAGAGTTAGAGCGCTTGCAGATAGCGAATGTTGTTGCTGTTCGCTTTAACGTCAAAAGAGGCGGTTCAGAGAAAATGGACCATATCGAGAAACTTTCGAACTTTGTATTTAAAAAATTCGGCTGGCATACAGAACTCTACATCGACAGCAAGGATTTAAGTAATTTTAAGTCAGTCTTACACAATATTCCAAAGTTTTCGATAGATCATTTAGGACTTTCCAAAGAGGGGCTTGACGACTTGTATTACTGGGTTGAAAAAGGGGTGAAGGTGAAAGCAACAGGTTTCGGCAGAATAAATTTTGATCCATTGCCCGTCATGAAAACAATCTATAGGATTAATCCGGCCGCTCTCATGTTTGGTACAGATTTGCCTTCAACCCGTGCTAAGGTGGCTTTTTCAATAAAAGATTTGCAGTTACTAGAAAAAAACTTTGCACCCGATGAACTCGAAAACATCTTCTACCTAAACGCTTTGAATTGGTACAGCAAATGTAATAGTAAAATTTATTAAGTAATTTTGGTAAAAGCTTATAACTTATACAAAAATAAAAAATTCACTATTTTGAGTGTATCGCTTATGTTCTCGTTGGTAAATATTATTGATTTCTGAATTCCGTCAATAGAAGATTCTAGAATGGCCTTATCCTCTTTAAATTTTTTAAACCATTCTGATAAGTTGTTGACGGGCGATTCTCCGCCGGAGAATTCCTTAGAGTTCAGTTAAACGCGAACGCTATCCATTTCTCTTACGGATCATGCTCAAAAACACTGGCGTAATACCCAGATACGAGGCAATGTGTTTTTGGGCGATGCGTTGTTCCAGTTTAGGGTAAAGGTGCTGAAACTGTATATAACGTTCTTCGGCGGATCTGGAGATGATTGAATTAACGCGCCGCTGATATAAACTGAAACCGTTTTGGGCCAGTATCCGAAAAAAACGTTCCAGTTTGGGCACATCAATATACAATTGCTCCAAAGACTGATAACTGAAATAAAATAGTTCGGTAGTTTCCAGCGCGGCGATGCTATAATAGGCCGGTACCTGACCCGAGAAGCTAGTCATGTCTGCCGCCCACCAATTCTCGGGGCAAAACAGAACGTTATGCTCCAAACCGTCCTTATCCCGGTTAAAAACACGCAGGCAACCTTTGTCAATGAAATAAAGATTACGGCATGTCTCACCGGTTTCTAACAGCATTTTATTCTTTTCTAACGTTTTATGTTGCAGAACAGACGTTACGTACGCCTCTTCTGCAACATCAAGATTAACGTGAAGGGCAAAGTTTGCAAGTATGTGTTCAAAAACAGGCATCCTACAAGGTAGGAACAAATCCTATAATCTTAGTCATCTTATTTTCTTCATTATATTCTGCATAGTCGCTGCCTGCAAATTCACCATGGCCGGGAATATTGATGCACCACGAGTAATAACAATGATGATCGAAATACTCCGGCTCAGTCAATAAGGAAAAGGTACGGCCGGGCACTTTCTCATGCGAAGACATTACCAAATCAACAAATGCATCAATTCCTTTTACCAAAGGTGTTTGCTTGTCCTGGTAAGTGATTTCATCAGCGAAGATTTGTGCAAAAGCAGCTTTCACTTCTGCTGCTGTCTTTTTGTTCCAAGCGCTTGTGTAGCGCTCAACTGTTTCTTTCATATTTTTCATATCATAAAATTAGGGATTCGTCCTCAGCTGAAAATTAAAGTAGTTTAATAAATGAAAATTTTTAAAGTAAGAGCATGACAAGTAAATTCAGGACTGCACACAGTTTAAATGCGGAACGAATGGCCACTTTTGGCGAAATACCCATGCTGACAACATCCGCAAAACTTATGGATTACTCTAAGCTCCAGGTTCAGCTTAATTACCTTTGCTAAGTAGAATAGGGAACTGCATTGGTAGAGTTGAGCAAAGAATGCTTGAATAGAGATGCCATGCTGTAAAGCTGGAAGTCTGGCTTGAGAAAGTTAATATGAATTTTTTAAAGAAAACATCAAGGATCACAAGTGACGATTCAATTCAAATTTTGTATATTTGTCTATTATAAACACAAAGTAATTAAAGATCAATTTAAAAAAGAGATCTGCTTTATATGTTTACTGTTATAAATGGCTGATAACCAGTGTTTTACAAGAGTTATTTAAATGGTTATTTTTGGACTCTGGTTGTACCTTCATCTTCATAACTTGCTGATAATCAGTGTTGCTTACTTTCTGTATTGGCAAGTAGCCCTGTGTAATTACGAATAATTATGTTTAATAGTGAATAGTAAGTAGCTTATTGTTAATAAGTTATGTGTATTTCTTTTGTCTAAATTCTTGGATAATTGCCATAGTTTTTCACACATTTATACCTCGAGCACAAAATTTTACCCCCAAAAAAGACAGGGTAAAACATTGCGCTTAATGTCATCTAATTCCTCTTAATTCTCCTTAATTACCCTAAAAAGGGCTAAAAAAAGGAGAGATAACTACCGATGATTTAAGCGAGAAAAAGGTGCCAGTGGGATAATGAGAAGGAACAAAAAAGAAAACAATGAGTTCAAACATCAACATCCAAAGAATATGTGAACACTGCGGAAAACCGTTTCGGGCGAAAACCACCGTAACGAGGTTCTGTAGCCCAAGATGCAATGGCAGACATGCCAAACAAAAGATCCGCGATTTAAAGATCAAAGTGTCCGATACACAGGTTAAAGAAAACCTACCTTTAGTCATAAACCATCCGGTTTTATTGGAATTCTTAACCATTAAACAAGCTGCTTAACTTTTAGGGCTCTGCACCAAAACCGTACATAACATTCTCCAAAGTGGTAAAATTAAAGCCGTTAGGTTCAGTGCTAGAAAAATCATCATTAAAAGAATAGAAATCGGCAAAATATTTGAACAACCCGAATTTGAAGCCCCGATAAGAGAAAAGCCTAAAAAGAACCCCCATCCAAGATATTGTTATACTATGGCGCAGGCACAGGATAGATTCAACTGTTCTGAAAAGGCTCTGTATGACCTGATCAAAAGGAATAACCTGTCCAAATTCCAAGATGGCTGGTACACCTATGTGCTGAAATCCGACCTCCACGGCATTTTTAATCAAAACCTTTAAGCTATGTCTAAAGTCACTCTGCGCAAAAAAGCTATCACTAAAAACAGGCACAGTCTGCTTTTAGATTATTATCCGCTGCCTTATAGTTCATTTTCTTATGCTTTAAAATTGTCGCAATGGAGTCAATCGAATTAGTTTGTACAAGTGCATTTGTTGGAAGCCTTACGAATATTTATTGAAACCTTACAAATATAAAAAGAGCCTTGCATTGCCAGGCGCTTATGCCCAACTTTAAAATAATTATGGCGGTAGTGCTAGCAAATTAAATTTATACCGTGGTAGTTAGCAATTTATATTAATATTTTTTGTAGACGTACAACTGATTTTTTATAAATAGCAATTTAACCAAAACCCAAACGCCAGGGTAAGTTGGCGCTTATCAATCAAATATTAAAACTTAACAAAATGATAAATTTAAAAGGGATGCAAAAAAGCTTGTCTTCATTGGAAAACAAGAAGCTAACTTTAGAAAGTTCTAAAGCTATATTAGGTGGTTTAGCTGGGGGCCCTAAGTATATCGTATCTAACCTTCGAGACGAAAACGGGTGTCAATTGGTCGATTACTATCATAATGGTAAATGGTGTGCTAGATTTAGCGATTGTAAGAATGAATATTGCTAATAATCAATTCAATGTAATAAAAAATAGGTGGCATGAAGAGCTTTTCTTTTTAAAAAACGAAAAGCTTGCAGACTTAAATTTTATTAGCGGTGAAGATTGAGCTCATCGAACTATAGTTGATTTAATTTTCCTAAATAACGTAGTTTCATGAATAAAAAAGCCCCACAGTGATGGGGCTTTTTAAAAATCTATAATAATTTAAAATCCAAATCAGCAAATGACATTAAACAGGACTAAAAATAGATAAGTAACTGATAATCTTTATGATGGATGCATTACTTACACATCGCAATTAGAACGTACAGCACATAACAAAAAATGAAGAAGTCTAAAAATTTCCCTTTCTTTAAACAACCTGATGCCAAAGACTGTGGTCCAAGTTGCTTGCGTATTATTGCAAAGGACTATCAAAAAAATATTAGTTTACAGCAAATCAGAACACTATCTGAAACGACGAGAGAAGGAAGTGGTTTACTGGGGCATTAGTAATGCGGCAGAACATTTAGGCTTTAAAACATTAGGCGTAAAAATAGATTTTAATACGGTAAATAAAGCGGCAGGAAAAGTTAGCTTCAAGCGCAATAAAGCCAAAATGCTGAGGTATAATATACGCGAGCATTAATTTAGATGACGGGGAATGGTCAATATGATCTGTTCCCCGTCTTTTTTTTGTTTAAATAGCACCGGAATCTCTGCCAGTGGGATAACCGGCATGGTCCTTATTATTTGTTGTTCTTTAGCCAGATGATCTTCCTTAAGCGTAGGTCCATTAAGGTGAATCCGCATCGGAACCTTAATTTGCTTTTTCGCTTCCCTGACATCAGGCTGATCGTCAAATCCGACGCTTACATCTGTTCGCATTGTGGGGACTAAACATAGAAATAATATTTCACCACCCTCGGCGCTGCCTTACTTGATTATATTTGCAGTGCTGATCAGACTGGTCCGGAAACCTTTATGGGGATTGTCAGGCCATTTTCATTCAATCTAAATTGATTTTATATTTAGTATTTTTGTTAAAATAACCAGCATGTACGAGACGAAAGATATTCAGCAACTGCGTGATACCATGGCTCAGGATCAGATTCGGATCAAGGAGTTGGAACTTCGCAACGAGGAACTTACCGACTTTATAGAAAATGCTGCTGTTCCTTTGCATTGGGTCGATAAGCATGGAAAGGTCATCTGGGCGAACCAGGCGGAGCTGGACGCGTTGGGATATACGCGTGAGGAATATATCGGAGCGCCGATAGCTACCTTTCATGCTGACGAAGATGCGATTGGCGAGATCCTGAACCGCTTAACGAACAATGAAACATTAAATAATTACCAGGCCAGGCTTAAATGTAAAGATGGCAGTATCAAGCACGTGCTGATCAGCTCTAACGTGCGCAGAACCGATGGTAAATTTGTACATACACGTTGCTTTACCAGGGACATTACCCAGATCGTTTTGGAACAGGAGCGAAAGAACGAATTGATCCGGCAGCTTGAAGAAAGCGAGGCCCGGCTTCGAATGGCTACTGACATTGTCGACTCGTCCTTTGATGCCATCATCAGTAAGAAACTGGACAATACCATTACCAGTTGGAACAGGACCGCAGAGCAGCTATTTGGCTATACTGCTGAAGAAATGATTGGCAAATCCAGTCTGCTGCTGGTCCCCGGGGAAGTGATGGAGCATGAAAAGGAGATGTATGCGCGCCTGGAGCGGGGAGAGCGTATAGCCCACTTTGAAACTAAACGTAAAACCAAAAGTAATCAGGTCCTGGATGTATCGATGACCTTGTCGCCGATCATCGATGCCACTGGAAATATTATTGGAATATCTAAAATCATCAGGGACATCACTGAACGAAAGCTGGACGAACAGCGGAAAAACGACTTTGTAGCCATGGTTAGCCACGAGCTCAAAACACCTATTACCTCTATTCTCTCTTATATACAAATGCTGCATGCAAAAGCCAAAAAGAATGGGGATGATTTTGGTATTCAGATACTTGCCAGAACCGAGGTCCAGGTCAAACGGATGACTCAGATGATCAACGATTTCCTGGATATCGCCAGGCTTGAGGATGCCAAAATCCGGCTTTCAAAAACGGAGTTTGAACTGGAGCCTCTTCTCCGGGAAGTCGTCTCTGAGATGCAGGTCGTTTACACCAGTCATCCAATACAGTTCGATGCTTGTCCCGGAGTAAAGCTTTATGCGGACCGCGGAAAAATCGGACAGGTCTTTACTAACCTCATCAGCAATGCGATCAAATACTCGCCAGAGGGCAGTGACATCCTCATCAGGTGTGAGCTTATAGGTGAAAAAGTGCAGGTATCTGTTATCGACCATGGCGTCGGGATCAGTAAAGAAAATCAGGAAAAACTGTTCGAGCGGTTTTACCGGGTTGAAGATGACCGGATCAGGAATATATCTGGTTTTGGCATCGGCCTGTATCTGGTGTCTGAGATCTTGCGCTATCATGATGCAACTATTAGGGTGAAAAGCGCTATAGACAAAGGTTCTGCTTTCACATTTTCTATCCAGGTTCTGTAGGACAAGCCTATTTCTTATTGACTTTAGATGATGTGTTTATGGATGTCCAGACACGTTTCCTGAAAAGCAAGGAATCTGTTTTTTAATTATAAGAAACACACACTTCCAGTCTGCAATCAAACTATTAGGGCTCCCAATGGTTATAACTGTAACATCAACCTTGCGAAAACTATGAATACCCCGAAACCACGCATTTATGTAGTTGAAGACAATTACGACATTGGATTTGTTCTTGAGTTATTTCTGAACGAAGAAGGCTTTGAAGTCAAATTATTGCCGACGGCAAAAGAATTTAAAAAAGCCGTAAAACAGGAATTGCCTGATCTGTTCTTGCTGGATGTAATGTTGCCGGACGGAAATGGCATAGATCTCTGTCATCAAATCAAAAAAGATCCCCGCAGTAAACGTTTACCCATTTTAATCATGTCTGCACAAGAAAATGCAGATGCTGCAAAGAATTGTGAAGCAGAAGATTTTATTGCCAAACCGTTTGATCTGTTTGGCCTTTTACATAAAATTAGACAGAATCTGCCTAATTGAGGTGCTTTCTTTGTTTAACCTGCTGAGGTAAATTAGCCGTAGTTCCTTTTCCAATCATTTTTGAGTTTGGTGTAGATCGTTTCGCTGCTCTCTTTTCCAATGTCAGGTGTCTTGAACATGGTAAGCCTCCAGGTTTTCCAGGTAAGAAGATTTGCGTTGCTTAGACATTTGGGATATTAACAAATTGCTGCAAAACAGGCTGAAAGAAGCCGTGATTTTAAGATTATTCTTATACCACTAAGTTTTCAATCAGATAAGCGTTGACGGCAGAAAGGTATTCCTTTGGTATATCGTCGCATCCTTTGTGCTCCAGGTGATGCAGGTCTTTTGCCGTTGCTTCAATAAAAACCCCGGACTGGCTATTGTATTTGAGAAATCCCAGGTTGAAAAATCGCTCCTGGACTGATGAGGAGCTGTCCCTGGTTTTCAGCAGCATTCTTTTGATGTGAAGACTTTCCTTGCCTATGAGCAGCCATTCATAGCTGCGCTCAATGCCATCCTCCTCCGGAAGAGAAATCTCCAGGATGGCCAAGTTGGTGTTGTCGAGAAATTCGTGGCAGTCAAAGTCGATCTGTCTGTTCATATGCTAATAAAATGTGAAATTATCCCGTTTCGGATGTGCATCAATTGTGCCAGATTTTTAATTGCCGATGGCGGCTTATAATCAAGAGAAAATTAAGCATCCGATTCTTGAAAATTATGAGGATTATGAATGGTCGCCTGTTGCTACGACTGGACTGCACCACGGTTGGTTTTGGGGAAGTAATGTGAGATGTAAATGTTTAATTTAGCACTTAAAAAGCCGTTTTATTTGTCTTTAAGGCTAGGTTTTCTCATCCTGAATCGTTATATTAAAGACTTATGGAGTTTATTTATATTTATGTCTTTGTAGTGAGTTTTATGGCTACGCTCGTACGTTCAACGTTTGGTTTTGGTGAATCTTTGGTTGCTGTTCCCTTGTTTATTTTGTTTATTCCGCTGAATATCGCTGTCCCGCTTTCAGTTTTGATTTCAATTTTGGTTGCGCTGGTCGTGGTTGTCCAGGATCATCGCCAGATACATTTCAATAGTGCCAAATGGTTGATCTTTTTTGCAGTTCTGGGTATACCAATTGGTTTGGTTATTTTGATCTATTGCAATGAGTTCTGGGTTAAGATTGCTTTAGGACTGCTGATCATCACTCATGCGCTTTATTCAATTTTTGGGAAAAATACGCAGCATCTAAAGACAGATAGCAAGTTATGGCTTTTCATTTGCGGTTTTTTGTCGGGTGTATTCGGGGGTGCCTATGGGGTAAATGGACCGCCACTAGTGGTTTACGGCAATATGATGAATTGGAGCGCTAAGCAGTTCAGGGCAACCCTTCAGGCTTATTTCTTACCTGCAAGTTTTATTGGTGCTGTTGGATATTTTGCAAATGGATTGATTACAATTCAAGTGCTCAAGTATTTTGTGATTTCTCTGCCTGCTGTCATTCCAGCAATATTTTTTGGGCGATATTTGAACCATACCATTAAGGAGGACTTTTTTAGCTATGTTTATTTTGCACTTATTGTAATCGGCGTTTTTTTAATTGTCAATTCATTTATGGCGTCTTGAGAAGAACTTATAAAGCTACCCAAATGAATAGCTTTCACAAACTCTGAAACTTTATCTTTTCAATATTGTTCTGATTAAGTCCTTAATTTTAATACGCCTACATATGCCGGAATTACCTGATCTTGAAGTCTTCGCCGCCAACCTGGAAAAACGGTTCAAGCATAAAACCTGGAGCGCCTGGAGGTGCAGGTGGCTAAAAAGTTAAATGTGGCGGAAAAGGAGCTTAAGTAAACTTTAGAGGGGTATCAGCTGAATGCACTAAAACGCGAGGGGAAAACCATCCAGCTACAGATGGGTTTTAGTTGCAGGCTGTCAGGCTGAGCAGCACGTTTCGGCTGATTTGGTAATCACTATAGGTTTGTTCAAGCGGGAGGATGGTGTTCCATTTCCTCAAGGGCTGCGGAATTGCAGTTATGATCAGCTTTCAGTGAACGTACGGCTGATCAGCAAAGAGGTCATCAAGTATCTGAATCTTGAAATTTAGTTATGAAGTTGAATTCAAAAAAAAATATTTTGATCTATAATTGTTGCGTAAAATATAATTCTAATTTTTTTTTTATTTTGAAATAAAATTTTATATCTCAAATATTTTAGTATCTTTGGATATAATTAATATATAATACAATGCAACAAGGAACAGTAAAATTTTTCAATGAGACAAAAGGTTTTGGATTTATCGTGCCAGCGAATGGTGATAGCGAAATCTTTGTTCATTCTTCTGGTTTAATGGACAACATTCGTGAGAATGATTCAGTAAGCTATGACATCGAGCAAGGTAAAAAAGGCTTGAACGCAATTAATGTTAAAATCAGCTAATTAGATTTCCTTCATAATTGATGAATCACCTGCTTTTAGCAGGTGTTTTTTTTTGCCTTTTTTTGCGTGTGATTAAGAATGAGCCGTATGGAGTTTAGTTTTTTGATCTCTCTATGGGTGTGTGTTTTTGCCCTGGAATTCAATAGTACATTATGATCAGGATAGAAAAGGCAAATTTTGGGGAGTTGAAAACTTTGCAGGATCTCGGGAGAACGACTTTTTTGATACTTTTTCCGAAAACAATATGGAGGCTGACATACCGCATTATCTGGCTGTAAATTTCAGCCTGGATAAATTAAGTATTGAGCTGACGTTTGGGAGAAGAATCACAGTGCAATCCGATTTTATGAGAAAAATGGTTTTGTAGCTTTTGATACGCATGTTTTTAAGATGGGAGATGATGAGCAGACTGACATCATGATGCGGAAGCCGTTGACTGTTATAGATACAAAAGGAGCTTTTCATACCTGTGGATTCTGATTTCTCAACTAAAGGCTTGCGCGATTTCTAAGGTTTTCAGAAGGGAGGCGCCTCAGGCGGAATGTAGAGATTATAGATTTGATTTATCTGAAATCTTCAATTATTAAGCTTTTTAGTAAGGAAGCGGTAAGGACTGGTTTGCATGTCAGGACTGCTTAGGTGTAATGTGCGTCAATCGCCTGTCCGATGGACTGAATTTCTTCCTGCTCCAGATTGCCCTCCACTAGGTGCCAGCGACTGTCTGCATCTTGATGAAGGATGCCCAAGGCTTCGTTGTCACGGGTCACGCGGTAATTCCGCTCGTGTTTTGGATTAGCGGCCGGATAGTATGTGGTGATCGTGAATGTTAAGGGTTCAAGCCCGGTGTTGATCGCTACTGATATGTTAAATATTTCTTCTTCTTGCTGCATGGCCTGTTATGGTTTATAGGGTAAACATCTGCCAACTGAAATAGTTAGTCCAAATCGTACACTGTTTTGAAAGCCGTTTGCCATTACCTGCTCGTGATGGCTAATTGATGGTTTATGATTTTGGGGCACCATTATTGGAAGCTAATAGGAAAACCTATGATAGCGATTGATAACGTACAACCTTTAAGCCCTGAAAGTTTATTTGACCTTTTAAAAACGGAATTTCCTGCTTATGTGAATGAACAGCTCGGTAGCAACCTGGCTGTGGAATTTGTCCACGTAGCTGATATTGTGAATATCAGCTTCCCTGAAGTTATTGACGGTAATGCCTACACGATTAGGGTAGGCGATAATAGCCTGGAACTCACTGACCACACTATAGGTGGCACTTACAATACAGCGTTGCTGGAACAGCGTCTGATGGAATTTCTGACTTTGAAGGCAGGATATGCTGGAAACGATCATCTCGCTTCCCATAATACTACCGGACTTTTAATCGCAATACAGTAGGTCGCCGCTACTCATTTCACCAATGACCTGGTCTGCATATTCCTTCTTGATAATATATATAAATGCTTTTAGATAAGGTTCTTTCTTTCGCTCTTTTATGATCTGTTGGTCCTTATCAGTACCAACTTTCAAAGCATTGCTATCATTTTCACTTACCACACAATATTTAATGATCCTGTCTTTTAATTGCCAGGTATAAATATCAAATGGTTTAATGAATTCTCCCTTGGTTTTAGCTGCCTGCCCATATTTGTCATTCAATAGCTGTACAAAGCTTTGAGTCTCTTTCAAAGAAATCTTCCCTGCAACCGCGTTGAAAACCATTAATTTCCCGGTTACAGTTGTGGCAAAATTAATTGCATTAAATTCAAAATCACCGAATCTTGCAATAACATCTTTGTAGGAAAATGTTTGCTGTTTATAGTCAATTCTTACGGACTGCTCACTTCCTATAAATTCGCCATCTGAAACGGTGTCCGCACCAATTATTTCAGATTTTATTTGGTAATAATTAGTATAAGTTTTGTGCTTGTTTTTGGCTGATACAAACGTCGATAACTTGCTGTCCAGGTTAAAATCTTCCAGTTCTATAGCTGGCTCCTTTTTACAACCAATCAGCAAAAGCGCTAAAAGTAACAATCGATATTGTTTTATCATTTTAATAGGGTTATGTCTGTTATTCGTTCCGGTAAGAGATTCTAAATTCATTGGATGTTGATGCCCGTATGGTTCATCATGAAACAGGAGACATCGTCGGCAATTTAGCCATTATTTGTTTATTCTATAATATGCCCGCAAGACCAGCCGTGTCAGCCGGTTATATTTAAGGAAGAAATTCATAACTTGTGCCAACTACTTTTCCGTTTCCTTATGTTCGAGCAAAGAAGCTTTCAGCAACTGTTCAGTGAGTTTTCATCCAGAAAGTCACCTGTGAAAAACGCCGACAAGATCGGGTTAAATGATCCTTTCTATCTTGATTACATCCTGAACTATGAAGGCCTGGAGATTATTCCCGATATCGGGCTACTGGGCTATGAGGAAGTATTGCGGGAAAACAATTATCTGGCGGCGAACTATCCTCAATTGGCTGACCAGGTATGGATGATTGGCACTTCCGGTCAGGGTGACGGCTGGTTTGTGGAGTGCAATACGAACAATGTCCTTTTCTACGATCATGATTTAGGTGAGTACGAAAGTGTGCTCTCTTTCCGTGATTTTAGCATTGGCTTTAGTGAGTTCGTACCGGCCGCTTTCATGCTCCGGGAACTGGAAACTAAGCTGTATGAAGAGGAGGTGGAGGCCGAGACTGTCGAGCATGTTTTTAAACAGTCAATGACCTGTATAAGCAGCACTTTTATGGAGCTGTATCCATACCACTATTTTTAGTTGGCTATGGCATGCATCTTGAAGACAGTCGTATTGGTCTATTAAATAGCTAATTTTATGATTTAAATCTATTTACTTTTTTTGTCGGTTATGAAGCTATCATCAGCATGTTCATCGCTGTTTGTAAGCGGTATGCTTATGGTGGTTTCATTGGAAAATTGACTAAAGCGTTTATTTTATATGATAAAGATTTCGTCCATATATTCTAACTCAAGTCAAAAACATGGCGGTAGTGAGGAGTATTTACTCAGCAATATTTTATAATTATGGAAAGAAAAGAACCTTTTTGCATCGCTTTAGGAGAAAACCTTATCGTTGCAATTTTCAATGATGAACTTGCAGAATTGCAAGATTATGCCATGGATGCAGGAGATACATTGGGGTATATTATGGGGACGGATGCCTGGCTGGAGTTGCAAACAAAAGGAGCCAGATCCGCACTTGTGGCCAGAAGCTACGACAAAACTTATTTTACTTGTTTTGTAGGTGATGAAATCGTCGAAAAAATAAAATACCTTGAGGAGAGTGGGATTCTTGTCCTTTCATCAAATGTAGAATTAAGACCGGAAGAACTCTTGAAAGACTTTAAAGAAGATTCGAGCCTTGATGATATTAGTTACTGGATTGAAGACAGGAGCGAAAAGAAAGGTGTGGATATGGGAGGCCTTATATTTTGTTATTACTCAATAGCGGCAAGAAAAAGGCTTCATGGAAACGATTATATCGATTGATAACTGGCTGACAGGTCTAAGTTCTATAATGTTTGATTTTGGCAAGATGTGATCAATTATCGTTTTTCTTACACTTATATATCTAATTAAACTGTTTATAATATAAATTTGTCCCGCTATGGCGATCCATAGTCGTATAAATAGATTTATTATGGATAATAAACTAACAGAAAACAACATCCTGGAACAGGAAAATAAACTTTACAACGCAATCAAAGATGGGAATATCACCGCTCTTGACCAGTTGCTGCATGATGACCTGTTGTTTATTCTTCCAAGCGGGGAAACCATAACCAAGGAGAATGATCTGGATACTTATCGCGATGGAGCATTAAAGGTGGACGAACTTCTACCGGAAATTGAAAACCTAAATATTATCGATGATCTAGCGGTGATCACATTGACTATGAAATTGAAGGGAAAGTTTAATGACGTACCATTTGAAGGTAACTATCGTTATATCAGATTTTGGAAAAAATTCGGTGATGGGATTAAAGTAGTAGGCGGAAGTGGAAGAGCAATTTGACCAGAATAATGATAATTACAAAAACTGGAGCAGTTAATGAATTTCACTAGGTATAGTGGCCATTAATTGCCGCGCCTATTGCATCTACCTGTTCCATATCACCGTCGAGTAGCTTCCAGCGGTGATCGGCATCTGCTCCGAGGACGGCAAGGGGATTGTTGTCGCGTATGACTTTGAAAGCGGGGTAGCCGTAATCTAAATCTGCATTAACTAATCATTTGTATATTTGCACCACGTAAAAGCAAGGAAATATAATGAATGGAGTTTTGAAATAGGTTTGAAAGATAATCTTGGATATTCCAATTTGTGTTTTTATAACAGTATGCAAAAGACAGATGCTTCCCCAGACAGATTAATGGATAATTTTAAATCTTTTTTAAAAGAGCTTTCTCCTATTTCAACTGAAAGCTGGAATAGGTTTTCCAGATTGTTCAGTCCAAAAATTTTGAAAAAGGGTGATTATTATATCAAGGAGGGTCAGATAGCAAATGAGATTGGCTTTCTCCAAACAGGTGTCCTTAGAGTATTTTATAGAAATAATGAGGGTGTTGAATATAATAAACATTTTTTTCTACCCTATTGTTTTATTGGTGGATATGCCTCATTGATCTCCAAAAAATCAAGTCTGATCAATCAACAGGCACTTACCGACTGTAATCTATTCGTGGCTAACTTTAAAGATATACAAGATCTCTATCACACATTTCCCGACATCGAGCGAATGGCAAGTGTGGTAGCAGAACAGCTTTTTATACAAAAAGAAAAACGGGAAATAGAGCTCGTCCTATTGGATGCAGAAAAACGGTATCATATTTTCCAAAAGGACTTTCCATTATTAGAACAGCAAATTCCACAATATCATATTGCTTCCTATCTCGGTGTAAGTCCTACCCAGCTCAGCCGTATCAGAAGAAAAATTCTCAGCAAGTGATTTCTTTACCTATGTAAATGGAATTCATCAGTCCCTTCTCCATATTTGCACAATAAAATGAGAATTACAAACAACACCATACTGATTACAGGCGGTTCTGATGGGATCGGTCTGGCTCTGGCAAAACGTTTCCTCTTATTGAAAAACAAAGTTATCATTACAGGAGAGGAATTTGGAAAACTTGAAGGGATAAAAAAAGATTTTCCTGAATTGATCGTACTTGCAGGAGACCTGACCGAACAAAATTCAATAAATGAACTGGTCCTTTTTATTGAGCAGGAATATCCTGAAACAAATATATTGATTAACAGTGCTGCTGTTCAGTACAACTATGATGTAATGGACGAGCCAGACTTTCTTCGTAAAGCCGACCATGAAATTTCTTTAAACCTTATTGTACCATTAAAACTTACCGCATTACTGTTGCCAACATTGCTAAAGAATAAAAACAGTGCGATTGTAAATGTCAGTAGTGATGAGTTTATAATACCACAGAAATCTGCTGCCGTTTATTGTGCTACAAAAGCTGGAATTCGCAGTTTTACCAAGTCGCTCAAGTATCAGTTAGCAGATACACAGGTCAAAGTTTTTGAAATCATTCCCGCATTGATCAATACACCAATGACAGCAGAGCGTGGCAAGTCATTAATAGAACCTGACAATTTGGTTGATAAATTTATCACAGACTTTTACAATGACAGAAATGATCAGTGAAACGGTCAATAAGAATTCATTTGGGAGCAAAAGATGGGTAAGTTTCGGGAACTGTGTAAGCAGGTCCGGGCAGCAAAGACCCGGACCAAAATAGACTCTAGATAAGAGTCGACTATGTTAATGTTCTATCTGGGAAAGATTGCCACCAGATCAGTTTGAGGATCCGGCACTGGTTTGTTTGACGCCGCATCATACCTTATACCTACATGCCAACTTTGTACACCGCCTCCCTGATACCCGTATTTATTCGGCAATATAAGTGCAGACATGTAGCTACTGTTTACGTCATTGTTCATGATGTACTCTTTTTTTCCGGCTTTCAGCAATAAAACGTACATTTCCCCTTCCAATGGCGGCACTTTGATGAATTCTGTCCACTCACCCGGTTTGACATTTCTAGCCAGATATTCTACGGCGTTGACATCGGAGCCGTCGCCATACACAATATCCACAGGCATATTTGCTGGGAAATCAAAATAAAATGCAATCTGTTCCGTATTTGGAATTGCTTCAGGATATTGATATTTCTCTGTCAGTTTTTGCCCATCATAAAAGAAAGAAATAGATTGAGTATTTGCATTACTGCGCTCGATAGTATGAGTATAGAGCACTTCCCCGGTACGCTTTTTTTTGAGTTCCATTTTTACAGGAGCTTCACCTTGAAAAGCAATATTGCCTTCAAACCTAACCTGACCGTAAAATTCCCTCATTTTGACACCGTCAAAATACTGTTCCAATGTATCTTTCATCACGAAACCTTTAAATGCAACGGGGCTCAACTTTTCAATTGGAAGGACGGCCAACTCACCATTCTTTTCACAAGACTGAGTAACCATGGCCAGCATCAGCATGACCACTATTATAATATGATATCTTTGTTTCATGTTTTATTTTTTATTAATCAGGAATTAGAAATTGTAGGAAAGCGAGAGACTAAAGCTACGTCCTACATATCTGGTAAAAGTTTGTCGGTCTCCGACCTGCTGAGAGAAGCCTTTACTGTTGTCCGCATAGCCTTCTTCGAATTTATTTGTAAAGCCCCACTTATATTTAAATACATCGTTCCACTCCGAATTGGCTGGGGGGTTCGCGTTTTTAATTTCGTATGTAGAAGCATCATTGATGTAAAAACGGTATGGTCTGTCCGTCAGGTTACTCATGTTTAGCTTAAATTGCGCTTTGTTTCGGTAAAAACGGTAACCAACCTGTGCATCGATCTGACTTCTCGGTCTTTCATATTCGACGAGGTTGGGGTCATTTCCGGTGATAAAAGTCTTATATCCCATGTAATTGTACACCAGGTTTAGGCTTAAATGTTTGCCTGTGTAGTTTATTCCGCCATTGACTACCGTTGGGACCTGACCATATAGCGGGCGTTTATATTTCATATACTCAAAATAGGAGCGTTGTTCTCCTTTCTCATCAACTTCGTATCTGGTGACTCTTGACTGCACCTCCGACTTCAATAAGGTAAGATTTCCGCTCAGTGTAATTTTCTTAAGCAGGGCGACGGATGGGGCAATGAAGCCAAGAGATTTGCGGACTTCGAGCTCAATACCACGAATCTTGCCCCAGTCGGAATTGTTGGTGTAAACATAAAGGTTATCTGTACCGGAGACATCATTGACTGCATAGAATTCCGCAGGCTTGTCAAAGTATTTATAAAAGCCGCCAATTGAAATGACGTCACCTGCACTGGGAAACCATTCTAGTTTGACATCATAATTGTCAATAATAGAAGATTCCAATCCCATGTTGACCTGCATCCTTCCGAAGTTTGTATTGTATCTGGAGAACCTGGAATTATCCATCAATGATGGCCTCACAGCTGTCTTGGCATAGGAAACACGCAGGTTGAGGTTATTTACTGGTGTATAAGTAAGGTGGGCTGAAGGCATAAACTTCCACCTTACACTGTCTCTAAGCGTCACTTCCGGCGTCCACTGCATATTGCTGCTGTTCTGCAGACTGTCATACCTGAAGTATTCGTAACGGCCACCCCAAACCAACCTTAGGTTTTTAGCAATCCTGTTGTCAAACATTGCATATACCGCCTTGTTGACATCCTTACCTTCGTATCTGCTTAAGTGATAAGAATAGGGCATGTACAGGACATCTGTCATAGGGTTTTCCATCCCCATACGATCACCGAATTGTTGTACCGGCATATAACCGTATGGATTGTCCGTTGCCACAAAGCTAACTATCGGCAGCATATTCCATTCATAGGTCGCATGCCTGTCCAAATAGAAAACCCCGGTTTTAAATATTTGCTTTTGTTTTCCAATGGCGAAGTTTACAGATGCGTTAAGGGCTGCGGTTTGATTGCGCTCCTTGTAAACGAACTTGTCACGTTCCAGCATTCCGCCACCACCCGATGTGCTGCCCTGACCTGGCAGGTATTTATAGATTAGCTTATTGGCCATCTCTTCCGGAGCGAGTCCTGCTTTGATCGCATCAATTTCCCGGGCATCTATCGACACTCTGGCGGCATTCCATTCCAGCTTTATGATTCCCAACAAATGCTCCCCGCTGATCTTATTTTGCAAAAGATCAGTAAAAACAGGGCGGTCATCTTCCATAATCCCAGGATGCTTTTGAAGGTCATCGTCTTTGGGGTTGCCATATCTCCAGCCGCTGATCCGCTCAAGTTGCTCGTTGAACACGCGCGAATAAAAATTATTTAAGGTAATCTGATGTTTCTCACCGCGGTAACCTCCATTCAGTAATGCGCCCAGTGTTGTGTTGAAATTGTACAAATTCCCCTTATTGATATTGTCAGGGTCATCCGGAGTCGCATTGATTTCCCAGCCCCCACGCCTGATATTGGGAATGTCATCTATACTTTGGGTATTGCGGTAACTCAAGGAACCAACGAAACCAATCTTTTGTGATTGCTGTTTTGATAGGCTGTAGCTCCGTCCGATGCTCAGCTGATAATTCTGGGAGGGCATGCCGCGAAAAATTCTGCTACCCAGACGCTCAGTTCCTCCAATTCTTTTGTTCTGCTCCGCTATCTCGGCAGCTGTGGTGTTTCCCGGATTGTTATTCCTTGGGTTAAAACTCGAAACTTCTTTCAGCCCAGCAGGAAAGTAATTTCTGCTTCCGTCATCAAAGCCGAGATGATCATATTTTCCACGCTTATAGCCGTAAAAATCTTCCCCTACGGTTCGTGTATTAAATGAAGTTCCGGCACTGAAAGAAAGAAAATTTTCTGTCGGAATGGAAATGGTATGGACCTGGATCAATCCGCCACCGAAACCGGCGGTCATGTCGGGTGTGGCTGATTTGTTGACGACGATGCTTTCCACCAGATTACTCGGAATGAGCGTAAAGTCGAAATTCCGGCTTTGCACATCTGTACTGGGCAGCATGATGCCATCTAATTGTGCTACGTTATATCTTTCTGCAGCACCACGTACTACTACGTTTCGGTTATCTGTAGTGCTTAGGCCCGTGATTCTTTTTAAGGATTCACCGATGTGCTTATCCGGTGTAGCGCTGATTTGCTCTGCGGAGATCCCGTCAGTTACGGAGGCTGCATTCTTTTGTCTGGCATATAGACCTTCTACAGAAGCTTTCTTGTAAGAACTGGTGATGACCACGGCATTCAGGCGCTGAGCATTTTCTTCGAGTACGATATTCAAAGGCGTATTTTGACCGGATAACACCTTTACATCTGAGATCCGGGTGGTGTGAAAGCCGATGTAGCTTGCCTCTATGGTATAGGTACCTGGGGGCAAGGAAATCTGATAACTACCATCTACAGCATTGGCTACCGTTTGGTTGAGTTCCAGGATTTTGATAGACGCACCAGGAAGTGGTCCTCCCTTATTGTCGAGTATTTTTCCTGATAGACGGCCAGCCTGAACAGGTTTAGACGTAGGTTTTGCCCTACCGATCACCACATTGTTATTGATGACTTCATAATCATATACTGTTAATTTTAGTAGTTTATTTAGTACTACAGGAAGGGATGTTTCACGATAAGACTGTGCGGGTACCGATACCCTTAGGAGTAAATTTTTGTCATACGAAAAAGCAATGCCTGTACTTTTTTCAATTCTGGCTAGTACAGCTGCCAGGTTTTCGTTTTTAATACTTATGGTAACTTTAATTTCATTCAGTTTCTGGCCGCTGCTTTCGCTGGCCCAGATTAAGCTGCTGAAACCAATAAATAGTCCTAATACAACGGTCGTGACTCTCATAATCGCCGTGACGTTTTTTTTCATGTTTTTTTTGTTGTTCAAAAGATAGGGGAGGTAATGCGAATTAATCCCGACTTGATATTGCCAGTTCACATAGGTTTCCTATTTTTGATTGTTGTTAAACGGTTATGCCTTTTAATTACACAGCGGGACTAACGAACTTTCGACGGGGAGTTAGCCGCTGTTTCTTTTTTAATACTTATCTACTCATAAAGTGTGATGATATGGTCCCTTATGCGGTATTTCGCATCCGTCATTTTGCTGATTGCTTTCATAACTTCTGTAATTTGATTATTTGTTTGGAATGTGGTTTTATAACTTGCTGTGGCCAGTCTTTCACTTTTGGTCTCCAAGGTAAGTCCCCAGGTATTTTTGATCACTAAAGCCAGTTCCCGAAAGGAAGCACCGTCCAATCTGATTGATCCATTTTGCCATGAGTGGGCCATCTGGGCGTTGAACTCCTTCACCTGATAGGCTCCGCTAGCGACCTGGAAAGTGATCTGCTGATTGGGTAGCAAAGCAGCAAGTGTCTTACCGGAGGCGGAGATGCCAACTTTACCAGTTGCCACATTCACCACAACCTGATCCATAGCCGAATAAGCGCGTATATTGAAGGATGTGCCTAGTACGGTCGTTTGTAGTTTCCGGGTGGTCACCACAAATGGCTTGTCCGGATTATGGGCAACTTTGAAAAAAGCCTCGCCGTTCAAATAGATTTCTCGTTTTGTTCCGGTAAAATGGCGTGGATATTTCAGTTCCGAGCCGGAATTCAGCAGGATTTCTGAGCCGTCTGACAAGATCACCTTGAGCATCTTGCCCGTTGCCACTTTGCTAATGCTCCATGTCAAATCATTTTTGGTCTGATGTGCATTTCTATTTACCAGGTACTGATAAAGCGGAACGCTGCAGATAAAAAATGTCAGTACCGCAGCTATTTTTATCCAGTTGGCTGGCTGAAGTAAAAATATACCTGGGCTTTGGCTGGTTTCTGGTATATTGGAGATGATCCTGCTGAGCAGCCTGAGCCGAACTTTTTCCTCATGTTCTTTGTCCGTAAAAACTTTCAGCTCTTCGTCTGGAAGGTCAAAAGCTGCGTACCAGTAGTCTATTGATTTTTTCTTTTCCTGCTCATCCATATGTTGTCCTTTGGATATATAACCGTACAGCAGGCCCAGTTGTCCCAGATCAAAATAAAACTTAATATAACTGGTGTTTTTTGTTAACGATCGCTTAACAATAGGGTCGCCAAAGTGATGATGATCGTTACAGAGGCAAGTTCGGGCTCCCCGGTACTGTAAGTTCGGACAGTAAGTCTGATCCGGTTTAAGGCAGTGCTCAGTTGGTTTCTTACCGTTTTACCGGAGATGTTTAAACGGCTGGCTATTTCTTCATTGGTCAGCATTTCTTCCCTGCTAAGCAGGAAAATCTCTTTCATTCTTTCAGGCAGTTTATTGATTTCCTGCATGACAACGGATTCCAGTTCTCGGGTCATCAAACGGTGGTCACTGGAAAGGGAATCGGCTTCGGTTCTTGAAGTTTCCTGACTTTCAAAATTCATTTTCAAAAGCTCTTTTCTGAAAAAATCTATGATCCGGCTTTTTAGGCGGGTATGAAGTAATGCGCGGACAGCATTTTCGTTTTCCAGGTCGTATTGCCCTTCCAGCAAGGATAGAAACAGATCCTGCAGGATATCCTCTACCTGCGCCTCGTCCCCTAAACGGCGGAAGGCAACGAGGTAGAGTTCTTTCCAGAATTTATTGTACACGTTGGTAATGTATTGTTTCTTTGCCTGCTGTTTCAATTTGAGTTCCCCGAATGCAGCGCAAATCTAGTAAGTACACTATTAACAATAGGTTAAGAAATTGATTTGCTTTACAATAGTGACCTGTAAGCGTTACTATATTTTTGTATCGATGTAAATCTGGCCGCAGGATGAGTTAAATTGTTCTTTGCGTTATTTTTTATCAGTGACTACCCATTGCAAACCCTTGATAAAGGTTGGCAGCTGTGTATCCATATGGTCAAGATTTGAAAAAATATCGCTTTTGAATTGTACCCTGGAGTGCTTTCCCGAATCAAATACACCCGACAGATCTAGAGTGAGTTCCTTTAATCCCCTGCTGCCAGGCTCATCCTGACTGTCTTCCATGCCGCCATAAGTAACATATACCCTGAGGTTGGGATTGGTGTCTGAAGATAAGGAGAGTTTTTTAAATTTATCCGCCAGAAAATACTTGTTGTAATGCAACGAGGGGCTGGCAGCAATAAAGCCCTGTATACCTGTTCTTTCTCCTTCCAGCGTTCGCAACAAGGCAAAAGTGGTAAAATAGCCGCCCAGAGAATGGCCCATCAAAACCCGTTTTGAACTGTTGCTGTGATAGTTCTTGTCAATATAAGGGATCAGTTCCCTAGCTATGAATGATAAGAATTTAGGAGCACCTCCGCTTGTACTCATTTCATATTCAGGTATGGCTACAGGATAGGTATCGTCTCTGGTTCTCAGTGAATCCATGGTTGAAAAATCTTTGTATCCGATGCCAACAAGAATAACATGAGGAGAAAGTCCCACCTCTGAATACTTTCGGAGGGTAGTCGCCATAATGTCAAAATAAAGGTTCCCGTCCAGCAGGTAGACCACTGGGTATTTTTTGTCTTCTCTAGCTCTATAGCCTGTCGGCAGACTAATGCTGACGGTAAAGGAATCAGCAACAGATTTCGAGTATAAATGCTCAATAACCGGTCTTGCATCCTGGGCGGTGGTTGACTCTTTCTCAGGTATTCTTGAGCAACTGATTACGGTCGAGATGCCAGCAAATAGTAGCGCTAATTTTCTCATTGTCATTATTTAATTTATACTAAAGTAAAACTTAAGAAAAAGATTATTAGATATTTAACATTTATTAACTGGTTAATAGATAAACCCGGCAGAACAGCTCTTTATAGAGATTGCAGCAGATTGGCAATCTATGGATTCTTAATATCTATTTTTTCAAAAAACAGGTTTTTAGTCCTATCCGAAACTATATAAAACCCTGTAATGTTTTTTTGTTTGTCACGAGCAAACCTAATACTGCCAAAACTCCTGGCGCTACTTAAGAATAGGTCAGTCTGGATAGGAGTGAAGCTAATTACGGGTTGATTTTTATTGCTTGTAAATAAGCCTTTTTCATTTTGAGACAATGAGTATATTATCTTTAATGCACTGTTATAGAAGGTACCCCTAAACTCATTTAAAGCAGTAGCAGCGTGTTTGATAGGATTGTAGCCTTCGTATATATACTCATCGCTTTCACCGGAAGTGTAAATCATTTTCATGGTATCTTCTTCTTTTCGAAATTTCACCATGATCACATCATCGCCGTTAACCATCATTTGAAATTTATTTTCTGATACTGGTACCAGAAGGCTCTCGTTATTGCTGTCTAAAGATTGGTAGCGTAATGTATCATTTTTCACATAAATCCTACGGGCCGCTACGTGTTCATTGTCCCAATAATGGCCACTGTATGTTTCTAATTGTTGACGTGTTAATTTTATGGTTTTAAGCTTATTGAAATCAATATTTGCGGGTGCAGGAAATATATCCCCCAGCACTTCGACAGCCATATTCATGGCAAGACCACCATTGTATCTATTGTTGTTGCCAATAACAAATGAAGTGACATTTTGATGTGGAAATATGAAAATATTACTGGCATAACCACCATCTAACCCATAAGTCCAGATTTTTGGAACACCTCGTTCCGCATGCTGATATTGTTGTCCGTATAGCAATCTTCCTGCAGTAGGGGTATAGGTTGTCGTGCCATCATTTAAAGTAACAGGCGAAGTCAGTTTTTCAATTAGTTTTTTACTGCCTATTTGGGGGTTCTCAAAATTGAGATACCAACGACTTAAATCCGCTACAGAAGTATAAAGATTAGTAGTTCCAATAATGGAATAGTTGATAGGATTATTCTTTAACCCGTTTTTTTCAACTTGATAGGAGACAGCCACATTAGGGATGATCAGTTGATTGTCATCATAAAACAAAGTATTGGTCATGCCCAGGGGTTGAAAAATATGTTGCTGAGAAAAGGCTGCCAGGGTTTGCCCGGTAACTTGTTTTACTACTTCGGTCAATAAAATGAGTCCTGATGCGGTCTGAGAAAATTTTGTACCCGGTATGTGATCCAATTTCTTTTGTTGAAAGATTAAATCCAACGCATCTTGCTGTGTAAAAACATCGTTATCTCTCCAGCCTGCAATTTCTTTTAAGGCTAAAAAATCAGCCAATCCACTCGATTGGCTTAACAAATGTTTGATGGTTATTGGATATCCAAAATCAGGTAATTGTGGGATGTATTTATGAACATCATCAGATAGAGACAGTTTCCCCTGTTCCTCAAGCAGTAAAATTGCAAAGGCTGTAAATTGCTTTGACATCGCACCTATTTGGAATTTGGTGTCTGTGGTGATGTCTGATTGATGATGAACATCAGCCGTTCCAAATCCTTTCAGGTAGACAATTTTGCCGTTCTTTAACAACCCTGCCGCCACGCCCGGTTTATACGGCGCATTGTTCCAGTCGGAGAATACCTTATCCAAATTCTTAAAGGGGTTGTTCCGTATGTGGGGGGTATTGGCTCCAATAAGTGCTATAATATCATGAGCCATTTTTGATGCAGAACTAGGGTCCTGTCCGGTTACAAATCTACCATCAACAATAGTAAAACCGTCCCAGCCTTTATCAGAATACACAAAGTTGCCTCCATTGCTTTTTATGGCCTCGTCAATTACAAAAGGAAATGTTTTGTAATATTCGGCTTCCTTTCTCTCAAACTTGTTTGGAAACCCTGTTATCTTTTTGCCATTATACAGTGATTTTCCAGCATCATCTTTTAGGTAGACTAACCCTGCCGTGCCATGACAAATGGCGGCAACTACTCCGTCCTGGTTATAAATTTTCCTTGCGATGTTCTGAATAGTTTGATCTTCTGCCACACCAAACATGGCTGCTCCGCCACCGGTATAAAAAATTACACTATAATCGTCTGTCCTGATATCTGATGGTTTTAATGTATGTTGCAATTTGTCCATAAAAAATGCATCATAAAGATGTTTTTTCTGAATACTATCAGATGAATTGATATAGCCAATTGGAATTGCCCCGCCCTTCGGACTGATAAAATCGACTGTCAGCCCTGCTTTTACAAATAGATGATAAGGAGCGACGATCTCCTCAAAGTGGTTCGCGGCAGTAATTTTACTGTTCCCATAAAACTCTTGATTGGATGTGACAAACAAGATCTTTTTTTGCGCATAAGCATGTGTAAGCAATGAGCTGAATAAAATGCCCATAATAATTACCTGATAAAATTTAGATGTCGATCTATACATAAGTGTTTTTTTGATTACAAATGTAGAGTGACATCCGGCCTCCAGGGGCTTGGTTTGTAAACTGGGAGTACGGTATTATAGATTCGAACTCATTTTGAGTGTGATTTTTGATATTCGGCGGGAGTGAAGCCAGTTGTTTTTTTAAATGCAGTAAAGAAGGTCGATTTAGAGTTAAAACCACTATCATAGCCTAAACTTTCGATGGTATAGTTTTTTTTCGGTTTCTAATAACCTTTTTGCTTTTTCAATTCTATATTCTTTAACAAGACTGGAGAAAGATTTACCTAAAATCTCATTTACATATTGTGATAATAGATGCTTTGTTACTTTCAATTCTTTTGCGGCTTCTTCAAGTGTGAAATTTGGATTAAGAAATAGTTCTTTTTCCATAATGATGGATAGTTTTTGCTCAATGACATCAAGCGTTTTCTGATCGATTTCTTTGTTTTTATATTTCTCTTTTTCCTGAAAAAAGGCGGACTCTTTACTGTTTTTAAAAACTAAAAGTAAGACAATGATGTACAAGATAAATGTAAATGACAAGGCTCCGGCTATATAAGATGTGTAAGCTGAGGTAGTATATGCCAACCATATAAGTGTAACCCCTAAATGAATGCTAATTAACCATACCTCTATTTTGCGTAAACTTTCTTTCTCTCTGATTTTTTGAATAACCGGTAGAAGGTATTTTATGGACAAAATGATATAAATGCCCCACTGGGCAGATATTGCTGACAGAACCCATCTACTCCAAATTGTACGGTGTTCAACATAAGGATAAAAATATCCTAAAATGGTGATTACGGCCATATAAGGTATGACATGTTTTGCCCAATTTGGCTTTTCCTCTTCTGTGTATGATTTCAGGTATAAAAAAAGAAATGGACCAATCAGAACACAGGCAGAAATCCCAACCTGAATAAAAGCATTGGATAAATGTGGATTGAAATAGAAAAATACTGATTTAATAATTCTGATGCTAAGAACCAGCAGTAGCAAGGATAAAAAGTAGTTTGTGAAAATTTTCTTTTTAGCATTTATGGCAAAATATAATGAAAGTAAGAAACCATTAAAAGCTCCCAGGGCGCTAAAAAAGAAGAGCAATTGGTTTGTCTCCATCATTTGTATTATTCTATTAAATCATTTTTATGATCTCTGGCCATGGTTAGGCTTTTATCATCTGTTAAAACAAATAAAGCAATTCTGCATGCTGTCTATTAAAAATCTTAAGCTAATTTAATACTATTTCCTGGTAACATATTATTGGTGCTGAAATATAACAGGGATAGTTTATTGAAAAGATTTTAACAAAACAGGAGTCCGAATTTTTAAAATATTGTCGTGGCCACGTAGTATGATCAAATCAGCGATGGTGCTTTACCGAATTTTTGTTTGAACGAACGTGAAAAATGAGGCAGGCTTTCGAAGCCGAGATCTAAATAAATGGCCGATGGCTTTTGATGTTTCTGCTCGATCAGATGCTTTGCCGCTTTAAGGCGTTGATCTAACAGCCATTGACGGGGAGGTGTGCCAAACGTTTTTGCAAAATCGCGTTTAAAGCCTGCGAGGCTGCGTCCAGTGAGCCGGGCAAATCTTTCAACCGGAACGTTAAAATGAAAATTGGCCATCATAAACCGCTCCAGGTCAATTTTATGAGGTTCTGCAAAATCGAATAAGTATGACCTCAATTGTGGCAGGCTATGTAATAATAGTTTAACGCCTTCTTTGACTTTGAGGATGCCCATATCTTCTGTGAGCGTCCCTACCGGGGAGTGTGCATAGGGAATAATGGATTGAAAATAGCCGAGAAGAAATGGATCGGTCGGAATGGGCACGTTAGATGGACCGAGATATTTAGGACCGGTGTCGATCTGTTCTTCCAGCGCTATTTTGCGTAACAGATCTTCCTGAAGGCAAATAACAATGCTTTCATAACCCTGGCCGTGAAGAGGGGTTTTAGTCAGCGTACCCAGCTGATTTTTACCTACCAGCAGCATTTCGCCTGCTTTGAGCTCCAGGCGCTGGTCGGCCGTTTCTAAATGAAGTTGGCCGGAAACCATCAATACCAGCGTATGATGGTTCCAGAAGCATACTTTATCTTTCCGTTCTGCGGAGAGATAGGAATAGAAGATCACACCGGGAAGTATTTCAGCTGGGTTGGTCATTTATCTCTGTAAGTAAGTGCCGCCTAAGATGGCGCCCGATGCAAAAGTAGTATTTAATAATTCCATTTCAGACATCGTAAATTCAATGCCCATGGCAGCGATATTTTCCGGTAACCTTGAACGGCGGCTCATGCTCACTAACGGCATCATATGTTCGCCTTGCGCATTTACCCAGGCGATGGCAATTTGTGTAGGTGTAAGCTGTTTATCTTTCGCCAGGGCTTTTAATACCTCCACTTTTTCCAGGTTTTTAACAAGGTTATCACCCTGAAAGCGCGAGAAGTGCAGGTGATAATCATCACTTGAAAGCGGCGCTTTCATGTCGCCTGTTAACAGACCTTCAGCGGTGTTGGCAAAGGCGGCTACTGCGATACCCATTTCTTTAGCTGCCGGCAATAAATCGCTTTCTATCTGTCTGTCTGCGAGTGAATAGCCGATTTCCAATGCGCTTATCGGATGAATCCGGTTTGCTTCACGCAGTTGATCGGCCGTGATCTCAGAAACACCAATGTAGCGTACCTTACCTTCTTTGATCAGATCGGCTACGGTACCTATGATATCTTCTACAGGTACGCTGTCGTCCATCCGGCAGGGCTGGTACAAGTCTATGGTGTCAATGCCTAAACGGATAAGCGAATAATTGATGAAATTCTTAATAGCCACAGGGCGCAGATCCAGGCCCAGCCATTGGCCGTTATGAAAAAGACCACCAAACTTAACGCTGATGAAAGCATCGTCTCTGCGGCCTTTAATGGCTTTACCGACTAGCAGTTCATTGTGTCCTGCACCATAAAAATCACCGGTATTTAAAAAATTGATGCCACTGTCAAGTGCAGACTGTATGGTAGCTATACTTTCGGTTTCACCTGGCGTTGGACCTCCCCATACGGAAGACATGCGCATACAGCCCAAACCAAGTTTGGACACGAGTGGGCCGTTTTGGCCTAATTGAATTTTTTTGATCGTTGTCATGATACAAAGATCAGCGTTCGATCATTATTGAGCTTATCTATACGGCTCAAATTAATTATCCCGGTAGCCCATGAATACAGTAAAGACGACAGATTGGTTTATTGCTTTTCCCAGGAACCTTTTTCGTCAAGAATTTTTAAATAGCTGTTATATGGCTCATTAATATAGTAAAGCTGATACAGCTGATCAGTTAGCACTGTGAGAAAGGTAAAGAAAATCGAAAATTCTTCTTCTGAGTTGTAAAGCCCGCCCCACTCATTCAACACCCAATTTAACGTTTTTCCATCCCGGGTGGTGATCGAAAATTCCAGATAAGGAGTGTCAACATCTGTTTTTTTGTAATAGTCCTGCTGCAGTCCCCCAAATAGAGCCATTTGCCATATAGGAACCCGAATGGAGTGTATTTCCGAAAACAAAACAGAACCAAAATATAAGCTGGTAAAGCCTTCTTTACTTACTGAGATAATTTCTGTTGACTTCCTTTCGGAGGCCACTTTAAACAACTGGTAAATGGCCACTAACGTTAAAGGTAAGAAGATCAGCAATAGCCAGGGTGGGAAAAGTGGGTGTGAATTTTCCATTAAACCAGTGGTTGTTAATGTAATAGTTAGTAACGTGGTAAAAAACCAAAACAGAATAGTCGAGGTTTTTTTGCCATTATTAAAACGGAAGCGATAGGTATTCATAATTAAGTACGATCTCTACAATCCAGATTGTTTGGGGGTTTTTAATAGTAAATCTAATTATTATTTGCCCGACTTAAATCTTTTTCATAAGGAAAATAATCATTAGATAGGTCGAAAGGTTACTAGCAAATCAGAAGCAGGCGGTATTCGCCTTCATTTTCTATAGGTGCCCGATGAACACAGGGTAAAACTTTTTGTTCAGGATGATCTACAGCTAATCTCCAAAGATGACCTAATCCTAAATTTATTGGCTGCGCATTGGGTTTAGGTTGATAATGCAGATCAAAATAATATTCCTGCAAAAAGGTTTCAAATTCCGCTTCTGAACCCTTATGTAACTTTTTGAGCTTTTCCCGAATTTCAGGAATCAATATTTTTTGTTCAACCTGACTATTGGGTAAGATATCACTTGCCGCACCATAATAGGTACATAGAAATGTATCCGTTCCAATTGTTGAACGATCTACGTGATAAGAATATACATCGGTTGAAATGAAATCTAACTCCTCATCCCGTTCGTAACTTTTAAGTAAATTGAGTGAAGGCGATGCTCCAAGATCAGCTAATAACTGTAAATCACTTAAGAGGGTTTCCCTTGCCATATCACCTTTTTCTGATAACTGAAGCGCTAAAAGGTCTTTAATGGAAACTTCAGTAATCTTCTCTTTTAAGTGAAGTTTAGACACGATTTCTTTAAAATCTCCAACTAAATTTCTGGACCAGCAAATCGCATTCATAGCCCCTTGAAAATTGGTATTCACAAGGTCAGAAAAAGTAAAAACCGTTCCAGTTTGATTGTCGTCAGAAAATTTATCTTTCATATTTTAGAATAATAGCTTAATTCTTTGCAAGAATAAGGAATAGGTTCGTAGATCATGCTAAGATCAAATTTGTTTTTATTTTGGTATAATTTGTACCTTGTGTGTACCGCCTAAATAAAATTTCGTTTTAAACCTCTATCCTGTGTTCTTGAGTTAATTCCTAATTGTTTATTAGATCATGTTCTTTGTCACTCATTTTTAGCACCTGCGAAGTTACTGGTTTGTCAAAACGTAAAAGAACTTTCGCAGCATAACCGCGTTGTTATTAATTCCACGTTCCGTAGTACATTTTACCTTGACCCAATCCTTGTTGATATGCAAAATTTAGATATGACAACAAGACCACAATTTATCAAAACAAAAGACGGTGAAATTTATCAAAAATCATCGTTAACTCCTGATTTCGAATTTTATACTGATGATAGATGGTTTAATGATGTTTTCATAAACTAGACACTGTACTTGAAAAAAAGTGGCGCTAGACAAATGAGAATATGAAGTACAATATTGCATGTATTTTGGAGAATGCTAATTGCAACGACGAGCTGATGCCTTAGATATTTTAAATTCGATTACGTGATATTTTCAAAAAAGAATATTAAAAATATATCTAGCTTAGATATTTCGTTATTTTTTTCATAGGAACGCGATATGTTTGTATTTTTGTGCAAAATATTATTCAAATTATGAAAAAACTATTATTGTCATTAATTACGTTAAGTTTGCTTAGCTGCTCTAAGGATGGATTTGAAATCCAAAACGAAGAAACCCAAACTAAAAAGAATCAATTAATGTATGGCTTTGTAAACACCCCTACGGTATCAGATTCTAATAAAGTTTGGCAGGTCGGTACAAATCCCTGGACTATTTATGGCTTTTACAGTAGCCATACGAAGAAGCATATGTATTCAAATTCGCCATTACCATCCGAGCTCCCACGTACCCAACCTGGGCAGTATTATAATTTTCTGGAGCGAACTTTAGGTGCTGCTGATGATAAAGTAACCGGAAAAGGAAATATGATTACAGCCTGGTTTAATATCAACAACGAAGATTTAGTGTTAACGACCAATCCTAATGAATTTAACGGACAACCTGGCTGGAAAAAAGATCGTGATCTTGGCAAAAGTTTTTTGGGTAGCGAAGAAGGAAGTTTCCCTATTTACAGATATTATAGAAATTCTACCAGTTCTCACTTTTATACAAGAGACAAAAATGAATTAGGGGATGGAAATTCTGGCTTTGTGTATGAAGGGGTTGCTTTTTACCTTAAGGAATCAGGTCCATGGGAATTTAGGATACAAGACGGCACTTTTTATAAAGATATTAATACAGGATATTATTATATCGTAATGGAAAGCCAGTTAAGAATTTTAGAATCCTTAGAAATGATAAGGAGAGTATTTGATTTTAGACCTGATACAAGATACGGACTTCCTGGACATCCAATTATAGAATTGGACATACAAACAATTAAGGGAACTAGAGGGCCCGCCATATCTGCAAATGCTTACCTTACCCAGGATGTTAATACTGGAATGAGGTATTTTAATAATCCTCAAAATGGGAGAGGAAATTTGAAAATTATACCAAATGATGTAGTTTTTAGTAGGTACAATTTTCATAAGGATAATGTTCAAAAAGTAACCGGCACGAATAATTCCAGATTACAAGAACTTAAAATTACATATTAGAAACATAAAAAATATATTCTCTTAAGCCACAATATCCATCGATGGGTAATTGTGGCTTTTTTTTGGCCTCATAAATGGTTTATTTTTAGCAGGGTGCTATGCCATTTTATCAATTACTGAAATCAATCCCTGAATTGCCTTGTTTTTTATTACTACATATAAAGTTATGGGACAGCATTTCTATGAAAAGTAAGAAGAATCTGGTCAGGAAGTTGTCGGAATATTTTGCCGACCGGATTCGTCAAATTTCATAAACCGGAAATGCGTTGACTACATTCTACATCTCCTGTTTTTTTGCATGTAAAAACATCTCCCAAGATCGCAATGAACATTTCGCACTCCGATCATGAAGAACTCATGAAAGAAAAGGGATTGCTTTGATCATTTGACAGGACAAAATTAAATGAGGTAGCTCGATGAAAGATTATTTTTTCAGCGATCCAAGGTGCTTATAAGTGTTGAGCAGCACACCTGTTGGTGTGGTCAATGTGCTGACGTATTCGAGTTCGCGTGCGTCAAAGCTGTCTGTAAATAGGCGTTTGCCTTTACCCAGTATTACAGGATATACGATGAGGGTAACATCATCTATCAATCCCGCGTCGAGGAGCAAAGATATTAATGATGTACTTCCGGAAAGGACCAGATCATGGCCATCTGACGATTTGAGTTTGCGAAGCCCTTCTATGATATCTTCGCCCAAATCCTTAACAGGTCCCCATTCCAGGCCTTCACATCTGTGGGTAGCAACGTATTTGGTTGCAGCGTTTAGAGCGTTTGCCATAGGAAAGTCCCCGGCATCAGGCCAGAAGCCCGACCAGGTATCGTAAGTGTTGCGGCCAAGCAGCAGGTCAAAGCTTATACCGTATGCCTCAAGAAGCATCGCCATTCCCGCAGGGCTGCGATAGGGTGTTGTCCATGCGCCATACACGTAGTTTTCGTCGTGCTCGATTACACCGTCAAGCGAGATATGTTCGAAGATTCTGATCTTTCTCATTTTGGTTCTATTAGTTTAATTCTTATCCAAATTTAAAGAGGAAGAGCTGCACAGGTGAGGTGTGATCGCGACAATATAAGGGGGCTTTTAACCATTCCTAAAGACCAAACCATCCTTTCTTTTTGATCAAAAGATCTTCTGGTATTTCCAAACCTGCTGCTTTTGCTGCGTCGATATGCTGCTGTACTTTTTGTTCATCCTTAAAACCTGTTTCATTCTGGTAAATTAAGGCAAGCTCTATATGTGCCTGCTGATATCCAAAGTTTAATGAAAGTTTAAAGCTATCTATTGCCTTGATGACATTTTTGCTGGTTCCTAATCCGTGTAGATAAAAAATGCCAAGATTGTAGGCGGAGACATCAATTCCTTCGTCGGCACCCAGCTGATAATAATGCAGTGCCTTTTCGTAGTCGCCTTTTAGATCATTAAGGTAACCTAACCAGTTATTTCTAGGTTCACCGAGGTCTGCAGCAGCCTGATAGTATTGAAGTGCTTTATCGTGATCGGAGGGAAGCAGAAGATCTTCCGAATACAAGTCGCCCAGGTTGTTGTTGGCTATTGCCAGTTGTTCTTCCGCAGCTTGATTTAGCCAGAATAATGCCTGGTCTATATCTACCGGAGTTCCAATCCCATATTTATAGCACATTCCCAGCCCATTCATTGCATTTTCATTGCCACCCGTTGCACTTTTATGGTACCAATAAAATGCTTTATCATCATCAATAAATCCTTCAATGTTATAGTAAAGATGTGCAAGGTTGTTCATGGAAAGCGTATAACCTTTTTCAGCTGCAATGGTATCATAGTAGATTGATTTTGCATAATCTTTAGCCTCGTAGGCTTCGGTAGCCAGGACACAAAGGGTGTAAGCAGGAACCAGTTCATCTGCTATTCGTTCATCATTCCGGTCTATCCCTTTTCCATAGGCCAGAAGTCTTTTCCTGGTTTCGTATTCGAAATAGTAGGCGTAATCCTCGCTGGCATGTTCCAGTGCAACTGATTTACTGGTAGGAGTGATTGCGGCCTCACTAACGGAATAGACCTTGTCTGCTTTAAATGCGTAGGCAAAACCATCTTCATTGGGTTTCTGTACAACCAGGTCAAATTCAAAATCACCGATGTTATGGTTTGTGGCATTGGCTATGCTCCACATTTGGTTTTTTTGAAGGGTAAAAACGGTGTCATGAAGCCAAAGGATTTGCTGATAGTCATCAAGGGGAATTAGCCAGGACGGCTTATCCGGATTACCATCGTAAATGCCCTTTTTATCTCCCTGATGTACGAGTGCGATGTCGCTTATCTCATCGTTAACTGTTGCGCGGATATCCAGAATTGCATCATATTGGCAGGGCAGAATATAACTTTCATTTTTTCTGCTGATGACGCCATGTTTCTTGTCTTTTCGAATAACCAGTATGTCTTTGAAATTTGTTTGCCTGTTGATCTTTTCAAAGCCGCTATCCAACAGCGTTCCATCTTTTTTGTATAGTAGGCTGGAATTAAGTCCTTTATGTGGTTTAATTAATAGCAAGCCCTTATCCAGATTTTCTATGGAGTCAATTGGGAATTCGCCCAGGTATTTAAAAAATTCATTGTAAATCTTTTGGTTTTTCTGTCCACTAATTTGGATGTGATAAAAACCATATCCTGCATCAATTACATCCTGGTGCTCAAAATCAACAACAACCTGGCCGGAGGTGTCGATGAGGCCCCAGAAAGCTTCTTTTTTTGCATTGAAAGCGCTTCCATCTCCAACAACTTCCAGTTCGTCATAAATAAGCGGTGTGATCCGATCGCCTTTTGTGTTGATCAATCCGGATTTTTCCTGCGATATAACTACTGCGACACCTGAATACTCGAAATCATAGGCATCGTCCCAGACCAATGGAATTGCTATCCTTCCGGCGGTGTCTACGTATCCATATTTATTGTTTTGCGATACTACTGCAAGATTATGGGGACCAAAGGCGTAAAATTCATCAAACTGAGGATTTAATAAAACTTGGCCGTCTTTACTCCTTAATCCCCAAAGTTTATTCTCTTCAAATATTTCATAAGAAAGCTGTTCTTCAGCGGATACCCAGATACAGGACCAGCCATAATCATAGTCTTCATAATTTAACAGTTCAGGAAAAGAGCGGAAAGCGGGACTAACATCTTTAAGATTTTTATAATTAAGCAAGCTGATATCTCCAGCGTCCATTGCTGCCGTAATTGCCTGATTGTTGTAAGCAATGTTAGCCAACCACATTCTGGCCTGTTCTGCATGAGGGGTATCGTCCATATTCAAAACATCCCAGATGTCCAGGTGAAAGTAATTTCCTGTAAGCTTATCCAGGTAATTGAAAAGCTTATCGCGGGCATCTTTAAACTTTTCAGTATTTACAATCAGGTCGGGCTGTTCTTCGAGAAATTTATAAAACCGTTTCAGGTTTTCAATTCCAGGTTTGGAGTCATAGAATAAGCCGGAATCGTTAAATTCCACGTGATTGTTGTAATTGTTGCCTGAAATGAAGCCTCCTGCTACTAATAATGGCTGAAGCATAAGTGGCATTTCGTAACCCCATTCCATCATCATCTTATCCGCATTTTCGGCAACTGATGGGGTATTGATATTGTATAAATAGGTACGGTGTGACATTTAGTTTATATTATTATTACAACTTCCGTGCAAATTTGGTTTTTGAACCATATTTCAATCGGGAACTTTTCTAATCTCCAATTACCGGCCTCAATCCCGTAATCAAAACTAGCGAAGCTTTTCGGTAAACCTATCATCTGTTCTATTTCTGCTAAAGAAAGGCCTTTAAAAAGCCTGTTGGTTAAATCCAGATCAATATTCTGCTGATCTGCTTTTAGTGAGGCTGAAAGATCATCCGCCAGTTTATTTGCCTGTAGAATCCTGCTTTCGAATGTGCCCAGGTTATCTAAATATTCTTCTGCAGCTATGTAATTGTTAAAGCATCCGATGCAGGCAGCTTGTTTGTTGTTCAGGTAAATGCCGTAGGGGTTAAGCGGCAGGTTACAAAGTTCACAATCTTTTCCAGCCCATTCCTTCAAATAGGTATGGTAAGTGTACTGCTCTTTTATTAATCTTATCGCCTCAATTTTTTTCAGTAGGAGGGAGAAGTTTATTGCTCTTTTATTTAAAACCATGTTTACTGTCCAAATTTCCCTGCTGATCTGTGAAGACTACCAGTAGCCAAAGTGTATTCCACGGTAGGTATAGATTCTTTTACAATATGTGTCAAATTTTTGGTAAATAAAAAATCAAAGCACAATGATAAATTATTGCGCTTCGATTTTTTTTATAAGAGGAATGAGGTATGCTGTTAAACTTCATTTTATAAGTGGGCTTTAAGTAGGAGTGTGCTCAGTTTTGTTTTTATTTTCCATATATGCCTTTAACTTTTCACGATTTACGGTAACTATAATTCCATTTTTTACTTTGCATTTTTTTAGGGAACACAGAGGGAGAGCGGTAATTATTCCTGCACTCAGCATTTCCTCCAAAGGCTTTAACGAAATATCGAGGCATTTTCGAACGACATGGCTCAATTTAAGATCAAGGTTGAAACTTGATTTCAGTTCAAATTCAATCAGATCTTCTTCCAGGTTACAGATGTCTTCCAGCGTAAGGCCGTTATGGGTTATGTCGTATGTTACCTCGCTGTAATCGAACTCCATTCTATTTCGCCTTATGGTATCTGCGTCGAATACGTATTTCCAGGCTGTTTTTTCATCATTATCACTAAACTTTTGGAATAGGTCTTTATCTATTAATCCGGTTTTGGTACGGGAAAAGATGGTAATATTAGTGGTGTCATCACAGTTCACACATCTATAAATCAACCATACATCAATGTTCTTTTTTTGTGAGTTTAGTCTGAATTTATTGCTACAATAATAGAGTTTACTATTTCTGCATTTACTGCATTTTTTTTTAAATAAGGGGGTATTGACTGGAGTAACTTCCCAGGTAAATTTCTTAACAACTTGCATGTTTCTAATCAAAAAATGATTTGACGATAAGCTGTGGAATACCCTGCAATCAGGGCATCACGAGCCGACCATAAATAAATTAAGGGTATAAAAAACCGATTTAGGCGGAGCGCCTAAATGAATAGAAATAATAACCTGCGGTTATAACGGTTATTATTAAGCTGCTAAGTAAAAAGGGCGTTTTCTCAAAACACAGATATTAATAAGTAATTATACAAATGTATTACTTTTTTTTAAATCTGCCTGAACCAGAATTTAAGCGCTGCTAACTGATGCGCAAACGATTGCGCTTTAAAATGTTTGCAATCGCAGTTATTTGTAATTAGAATTGTCATAGAGAAGTGAAAGCAACTTAAACCAACCAAAATCGTATGAAAGAGAATTTATTAAAGGGAAACAGAAGAAACTTTCTGAAGGGAGGGCTTGTCCTTGGTGGGCTGGCCGTGTTAAAACCTGAGCAGGTGATTTCTAGCCCCCTTAATGATCGTTATGAGGATTTTCGAATTATCACAGGACCTTATTTACAAACAAATTTTGGCAATAGCATCTCCATTTTATGGATTACCAGTAAAGATAGTTCCAGTTGGGTGGAATATGGCGAGTCGCCGGATCAACTGGATAAAAAGGCGTATGGCAAAAGCGATCTGGGACTGAAACCTGCGGGTCGTCTGAACTGTGTTAAACTGGAGCGTTTGAAGACTGGTGTGACCTATCATTATAAGATTGTCTCAAAGGAAATCAAAGATTTTCAACCTTATAAACTGACCTATGGAGATACCATTTCCGGCAATATTGAAAGTTTCTTAAATGCTGACGTGGCAAAGGATGAGGTTTCTTTCGTTATGTTAAACGATATTCATGACAGACCAAAATCTATCGCTCACCTTTTGGACCTCGATAAAGGGAATAAACGTGATTTCATTTTCTTCAATGGTGATATTTTTGATTATCAGACTGATGAAAGGCAAATTATAGAACATATGTTGCAGCCCTGCGTAGACTATTTTGCAAAGAGTACGCCTTTTATATATGTCAGGGGAAATCATGAAACCCGGGGTAAATTTGCGCGGGATTTTGCAGACTATTATGATCATGTCGGGTATACTGCATTTACACTTGGCCCGGTTCGTTTTGTAATTCTGGATTCAGGTGAGGATAAGCTGGATTCACATCCTGTATATGCGGGGATTGTAGATTTTGATCGATATCGAGAAGAACAGGCTGCCTGGCTTGAAAATGAAATTAACCGCAAGGAATTTAAAAAAGCGGCTTTCCGTGTGGTATTGATGCATATACCTCCCCGTTATTCGGGAGATGAACATGGAGCTGTTCATTGTACAGAATTATTTGAACCGATCATGAACCGTGGAAAGGTTGATTTGGTTTTAAGCGGACATACCCATCGGTACAAAATTCATCCGCCGGATAAAAAGTTAAATAACTATCCGATTATTATTGGAGGCGGGCCTCGTGATGGTTCCAGAACCCTGACAAAAATCAACGCAACTAACAAGCAAATACAAGTGAGTATGGTAGATGATTCGGGGAAAGAAGTGGGCAATTATCTGGTGGAAAAGCGTTGAGCAAACTTTGTCTCTTTTACCCCCATAAGTTGTCGTTTATGCGGCCTGTAATATGTTAATAATCTTTAGAAGTTTGTGATCAGCAACATCCTGATTACTATGAGCAAACTAAGTGTATTTAACTTTATAAGCCTGGATGGCTATTATAAGGATCTTAATAATGGTATAGACTGGCACCAACACGGCCAGGAAGAAGCTGGGTTCAGCGCCAAAAGTTTAGGGAGTGATCATATGTTGCTGTTTGGCCGGGTAACTTACCAGATAATGGCTTCATGGTGGCCAATGCAAAATGCTATCGATGCGATGCCCGAAGTGGCCAGGGGGATGAATAATGCCGAAAAGATAGTATGCTCCAATACCCTGCAAACTGTAGACTGGCAAAATACCCGCATAATGAGCGGTGATATATTCACACAGCTGGCGGAGGTAAAAAAAACATCGGCCAGGGATATCACCATTTTAGGTAGTGGTAACCTGACTACGCAACTGGCCCAGGCTGGCTTGATTGATAACTACCAGATCATGATAGACCCAATAGCTATTGGCAATGGTACTGCTATTTTTAAAGGCTTGCAGCGCGTGTTAAAGTTAAAACTAACCGATATCCAATCATTTAAAAGCGGAACGGTATTGCTAAGTTATGAGGCTGTCTAAATTAATCATCAATATACTAAACACCTATTCATTATGAAAGTACAGATATGGGCCAATCTAGGCGTTAAAGATGTAGCGCGAACTGAGGCATTTTACACTAAACTGGGTTTTGAGCAAACCCCAGGACAAAAGAGTGAGGAGTTAACCAGCTTTTTATTTGGCAATGATGGTTTTATGATCCACTTTTTTAAAGAGGAAAGTTTAAAAAACGGAATGAAGGGGGAGTTAGCCGATTTGAGCAAGGGAAACGAAGTTATCTTTTCTATCTCGGCTGAAACAGAGGAAGAGGTTAATGACTGGGCGGTAAAAGTGAAAGATGCGGGAGGTCATGTGTTTAGCCCGCCCGAAGCCTTTCAAGGCATGTATGGTTGTGCTTTTGCCGATCCCGACGGGCATAAGTTTAACATTTTAAAATGGAAATAGGGAGCTATGATTTCACTTCTTTCTTAAGTCAGTCATGATGTAGTTGATCCATTGTTTTGGTGGTATACTTAACTTCCGGTCAGGACTGAAGCCTGTTTCATCAATTGGATGTTTATCAGTCCAACTGGATTTTGAGACTGGTATCATCAAAATGAATTCCTTGAAGGGAAGCGGGGTTGCAACTAAAAACTGATGCTCAGGCTGAAGCTTATAAGGGACTGGGTCAGCTTTATCTAACTGATCCAAGATTTACCGATGAATATGGTTCGTCAGATCAGGATTTTCATTTGTGAAACAATCGTTGCCTACGCGGATAGAAATCTTAGTATATGAACTGTCGTGTCATTTCGTAATGAAATGACACGATTTTTATGGTGTGATTGTAATCACACTTATTTTGTGATTTCCTTCCTTTCTGGTTTTTCTGCGTTAACCCAACTTTGTGTGATCAACACATAAACAATAATAAGCGATGAAATTTTTTTTAACCGGAGCCAATGGATACATCGGGGGTTCAATAGGTAAAGTATTTGTTCATACCTCAGGGTCAAGCGTAGTAGCGGATGATGTTTTGGGTGACATTGAAAATCCCGAGATTTTTGAGGAAGCTACTTCTTTTGTACCCTTGGAGGTACGTGAACGGGGGGGAGCTATCAATCAAATGGTGATAGATGCAGGAGTTCACCGAAACGTGCGGGCTATTGTCATTGTACCCTCTATGATTTACGGTGATAGCCTCGGATTGGATGTGGAGAGTGTTCAATTACCTCCGATATATCGAAAATCAATTGAGGTTGGTAAAGGGGTTTACCTTGGAAAAGGGATCAACCGCTGGTCAAATGTAAATATTTCTGATGTCATCGACCTGTACCTGCTTGCTTTGGAAAATGCACCTGCAGCTAGTTACTTATATATAGAGAGCGGAGAAGAATCCTACAGGGATCTTGCGGGTTACATTAGCCATGCTTTAGGCTTTGGTGGAGAAACAGAGAGTTGGAAAGCGGAAGAGGCTTTAGCAGAAATTGGTGGGCTTGCCCGGTATGGGCTCGGGTCTAACAGTAGGGTAAAAGCGGTAAATGTACGTAAGGTACTGGGCTGGAAACCTAAGGGTGGGAGTATATTTGAATGGATTTCATCAAATAAATATTCCAGATGAAAAAAATACTGTTAGTGATTGTAATCAGCTTGTTTCAAGCCTTAATGTTTTCGCTTTTTGCCCAGTCAAAAGCAGCTCTGGAGGTTGTTTCTTCATTTTCTGTGGAACGTCCCAGTAATATTGCCGTTTCTCCTGAAGGGAGGGTTTTCATCACGATGAGCGCTGAGGGAGAAACCAAACATCTGGTACGAGAAATTTTGTCAGATGGAAAAGTAGTTGGTTTCCCGGATACTTCGTGGATCACGAAACCCCGGGCTGGTTCTATTAAAGGAATTAACTCAGCTATCGGTATTCAGGTTTCTGCTGATCATCTGCTTTGGGTATTGGATATGGGTAATAAGAAGACTGAACCTATACAGGGACCGAAGCTTATTGCCTGGGATATTAAGACCCGTAAACTGGTTCATATATATCCTTTGCCAGACGCGGTACTACGCCCAACATCTTTTCTCCAGGATTTCGTCATTGACGAAAAGCGACAGATAGCTATACTTGCAGATATGACTATGGCTGGGATGGTGTTGCCGGCATTTCCTGCTTTTGTGGTTATTGATCTGAAAACAGGTTATAGTAGAAGAGTACTGGAAAATCATTCCTCCTTTCAGCCGGTTGATGAATCCCTGGTCGTTAACGGCCGGCCTGTCAGCCACCGTTATCCTGATGGAAGAGAATACCATCCGAAATATCCGCTCAATCCGATTTCTATTGATCAGGAAATGAATTGGGTTTATTTCGGCGCTTTAGGAGGGAATAAGATCTACCGCATTTCTGCAGCTGCAATTGCTGACGAAGTGCTGACTCATGAAGAACTGGGGGCAAAAATAGAATATTATGCTGCTAAGCCTAAATCAGATGGTTTTAAGGTCGGGAGCAAAGGAGAAATCTATGTAACAGATGTTGAACACAATTCAATTGGGATTGTAAGTCCGGTCGGGTATAGGGTTCTTATCAAAGACAAAGTACTGCTTTCATGGCCGGATGGCCTGGCGTTAGCGCCAGACGGGTACTTGTATATTGTGGCGGATCAACTGCACAACAAACCCTATTGGAACAATAATCAGAATGTGAGCAAGCCTCCATACTATGTGCTGCGTATTAGAATAAAATAATATGAGCAATAACAGCAACTCAGTTACAATCGACTTAAAGCAGTTTTAAGTTGTCATTTCTGTAATTAGCAAGTAGCGGGCTTTCCGGGGATAATTCCGTAATCAGGTAATTGATGTGATTAGGCTCACAGATTCTTATCCTTTGTGCGGTATTCAATTTTTCGGAAATGCTTAATACTGCAGTTTTTTTTGAAGACCGGATGCAGGCTTTTTTTACCTGAACGATATCCCAATCCATATCCGTCAGGCCTTCCTCAGAAGAAAAAGCATTTGCTCCTAAAAGACATAGGTCCACTTTAATATCTATCAGTTGATTAATTACACTAGCACCAACATGCAGGTTTGCATTTTTATTTAATTTACCTCCGATAGTGATGACTTCAAGATTACTATGGTCGGACAAAGTAATCGCTACCTGTGGGCTTATGGTGAAGAAGGTCACCCTTAGGTTCTCGGGGATCATTTTAGCCAATTCTAATATGGTTGTTCCACCTTCTGTAAGAATAACCATTTCGTTCTTTATGAGCTTCAGCGTTTTTTCTGCAATCTTTTTCTTCTCATTTAACGCATAAACTTCATTTTGCGCATTGAAAGGCGATACAAAGGATTTGCTTGCGGCTCCTCCGTGTACTTTTAATAGCATGCCTGTTTCAGCAAGCTCTTTCAGATCACGCCTCACGGTATCATCGGAAATGTTTAATAACGTACTTAAGTCGGTTGATAAAACCTTATTGTGGAGGTTTATCTCTCTCATTATCAGTTTGTGTCTGTCTTCTTTACGCATATGAGATCGTTTTTGCGGTTTAATGCTTTATTTGGGATGATTAAATGCAGTAAATTTAGCTTATTCCCGCATATTTTATACAATGTTTTTAAATAAAGTTATAACTGTGCATTTTTTATGCGGTTTTGTGAGTCTTGGTTTTTGAGGTCAGTTTTGATGCCTGTTTATGCGAAATTGACTTGTCTAGTGCTTTTAGTGGCTGTTTTTTAATAAATATATTTTTTTTTAAAAAAAGCTTGGATGCTATTATATTGCGGTTATATTTGTGTTATAAAACGCATAAAAATCGCAAATAAGTGTTTTTACACTGATTGTTGGGGTTGTAAGGTGGTTGTGCTGCCTGTTTGCGTTTTTGATTTGCTAACCAATCAACCAAACCATATGTATAAAATTCTACAATTTATGTTTTTGCTGTTATTTATAACAGAAACAAAAGCGAGGGACTTCTCTCTTTATCCAGATGTAAAGAGCGGGGTGATAAAAAGCGATATACTGGTAAGTGGTAAGGTCGTGGATGAAAATAATGATCCATTGCCTGGTGTTTCAGTGAAGATTAAAGGAACAGGAATCGGGGTGGTTACTGGTACTAATGGGGAGTTTTCGATAAAAGTCAGGACTGAAAAAGATTCTATTCAGTTCTTCTTTATTGGTTACAGATCTCAGACCATCAGTGGCAACATTAAAACTTTTACAATCATCCGGCTTTTACCGGACGACAATAAAGATTTGAACGAGGTTGCTATAATTGGTTATGGAACTCAGAAAAAGGTCTCAGTTACCGCCTCATTGTCTACAATTTCTGTGAAAGAGTTAGAGCGGGTTTCTACTCCCTCCTTAACTAATGCTATTGCAGGCAAGTTGCCGGGGATAATTACCAGGCAGGAAAGTGGAGAGCCGGGAGGTGACGCGGCTCAGGTATACATCAGAGGCTTATCTACTTTCGGAAGCAACGGACCTCTGGTGCTTATCGATGGGGTGGAGCGAAATATGAATGTGATCAATGCGCAGGAGATTGAAAGCTTTACGATTTTAAAAGATGCTTCGGCAACTGCCATCTATGGGGTTCGTGGAGCAAATGGTGTAATACTAATCAATACAAAACGAGGTGAGCTTGGAAAACCTCGTGTTACTTACAGATCAGAAGCGGCGGCTTTAAAAGCTTTACGACTTCCGGAGTATATTAATGGTGGTCAGTATGCTTCTTTAATGAATGAAGCATTGGTGAATGCAAATCAGTCGCCAAGGTGGAGTGAGGAGGAGATTAAGAAATTCAATGATGGTTCTGATCCTTATTTATACCCCAATTCTAACTGGACCGATGCCGTGCTGAAGCGGGATACCTGGCAGACCATTAATAACCTTAGTGTAACCGGAGGTACAGAAATCATTAAATATTATACGAACGTGGGCTTCACACTCCAGGACGGACTATACAAGCAGGATGCGGCAAACAAGTTTAATACCAACGCGAATATTAAGCGATATAATTTTCGGAGCAACGTAGATCTTAACCTGTCGAAAAGTCTGACCATGCAACTGAGCCTGGGTGGAATCATTCAGAACGGGAATTATCCGGGTTTTGGGGCGGGAGATATATTTCAATCTTTAAAAGTGGTATCTCCAATAGCTTTTCCTGTAACCAATCCTGATGGTAGCCCTGGCGGGGCGCAGACCTATATCGGCTGGAATCCATGGGGCAGGGTAACGCAATCCGGATATTTAACACAGGATAGAAGTACTTTGCAGGGAACTTTTGGAGCCACCTGGGATTTGTCTTCTTTTACCACCAAGGGCTTGTCGGTCAGGGGGATGTTTTCTTATGACCGTATTGCACAAACCAATAACGGAAGGTCTAAACAATTTGAAGTTAAAAGATATTTGGGCAAAGATCCGGTAACTGGCGAAGATTTATATAGCGCAGCCTTTAGGGAAGAACAACCTTTGGCCTATTCTTTCTCCAATGCGAGCGACCGTGCCATATATAGTGAGCTGCAGCTGAATTACAACCGCAGTTTTGGAAAACACGAGGTGACTTCTATGTTGCTGTTTAATCAGCGGGATTTTGTAAGCCTTACCGCAAGTTCCTCGATATTGAACATTCCTTATCGCAGACAGGGGCTGGCGGGCCGTACTACTTATGGCTTTGACAACCGCTACTTTGCCGAAATTAATTTTGGTTACAATGGTTCCGAAAATTTCCCGGCAGGAAAAAGATATGGATTCTTTCCATCGTTCTCTGCCGGCTGGGTCGTATCTAACGAAGGTTTCTGGAAAGTTCCTGCAATTTCTACTTTAAAATTTCGCGCATCTCATGGAAAGGTTGGGAATGATCAGATCGGACAGCGGTTTTTATTCCTGAGCACTATTAGAACAAATGGTCAGTCTTATGCTTTTGGTCCCGGGCAGGAGGTATTATATGGTATGGAGGAGAATGCAATCGGAAATGAGAATGTAACCTGGGAAACCGCTCAAAAAAGCAATATAGGGCTTGATCTTGGGCTTTTTAAAGATCATTTGACACTTCAGGTAGATGTGTACAGTGAAAGGCGTAAAGATATTTTATTGCAAAGGAATACCGTTCCGGCAATAGCCGGCTTTTTTCCATGGTCTATTCCATTTGCAAACCTTGGTAAGGTAAATAATAAAGGTATTGATGGTTTGCTGGAGGTTAAACACACCACCTCCGGAGGCTTTTTCTATTCTGTAAGAGGGAATTTTACGTATGCCAGAAATAAAGTAATTGAAAATGATGAAGCAGCAAAACGATTCTCTTATCTGAGTGGAAAAGGTTTGCGCCTGGGTCAGTCTTTTGCATTTGTAGCTGATGGATTTTTCCAGAGTGAGGCTGAAATAGAAACAAGTCCCTTGCAAACTTTCTCTAACGTTCGTGTTGGAGACGTAAAATATAAAGACATCAATGGAGACGGGCTGATTGATTCTTTTGACCAGATCCCGGTAGGGTATCCTAGATTGCCTGAAATATCATTTGGTTTTGGAGGAACGGTATCCTTTAAAGGTTTTGATGCCAGTTTGTACTTCACAGGGGCGGCGCATACCAGTGTTTTTTTAAGTGGGTTTTCAATGTGGCCATTTTACGATGGACTGGGTGTGAATAATGTATTAACGGAATATTACAACAATAGGTGGACACCTTCAAATCCTAATGCACTTTATCCTGCTATAGATGTCGGTAATAATCCCAATAACTATGTCAATTCTACATTATGGATGCGTAATGGGAATTACCTGAGGTTAAGGAATGCTGAAGTGGGTTACACATTACCTAAAAGAGTGAGTAACAGGTTTGGCATTAGTAACCTCCGTTTTTTTGTAAACGCAGTTAATCTGGTTACCTGGGATCATATAAAAATCATCGATCCTGAATCTAATGATGGAACAGGTGGCTATCCTTTACAGAGATCTCTGAATGCCGGTTTACAGATTGATTTTAAATAAAACTGAACATGAAAAAAAATATACAATACATCATCTGCAGCATATTAATTTTGCAGTTCTTTATGATTTCTGCCTGCCGCAAAGATTTTTTAGATAAAAGTCCGGATGAGGATATTACCATAGAAGAAGCTTTTAAACAGCGTAAGTATGCCGAAGCCTTTTTGGTAGATATCTATGCCGGCCTTCCTAACGAAATCTATTTTACCGATATGGCTGATGTGAACCCATTTATAGTTGCATCGGATGAAATGAATATTCCCTGGCCGGAGAAGTTTCCTAAGCTGATGAACAAAGGAGCCTGGAACTCTTTTAACGTAACTGGTCAGATCTACAAAAACATGTATGAAGGGATTAGAAAGGCAAATATCTTTTTGAAAAATATAGCGCTTACACCTTTATCGGCTGAATTTACGCAAACTACCAAAGACAGGTGGATTGGGGAAGCCGTTTTTCTTCGTGCATTTTATCATTTTCAGCTGATGAGGATTTATGGACCAGTACCCATAATAGATTATACTATTGGTGTTGCAGATGATTTTACTAAAATCAGACGTAAACCTTTGGACTACTGTGTAAACTTTGTGGTTAGTGAGTGTGACAAAGCCATCACGCTGTTGCCAATGAATGTGGTGGGAAGCCGTGATCTTGGACGACCTACCGCGGCTGCATCACTGGCGCTTAAAGCGAGGGTACTGCTATATAACGCCAGTCCTTTATGGAATGGAAATCCAGATTTCAGATCTTTTGCGGATAATGAAGGAACCAGATTGTTTTCGCAGCAATACGACGAGCGCAGATGGCTTGTTGCTGCACAGGCAGCAAAAGACTGTATACAAAAGTGTGAATCTGCGGGGTACCATCTGTTCAGAAGTTATGCTGATCCAGTAAAAAATTATCAGCAGTTGTTTATTGAGAATAATAACCCCGAAGTGTTGTTTGCAAGAAATTCGGGTAGGGATGCCTGGATGGAAAAATCTGCTTTTCCGGGCAGTTTAGGAGGCTGGAATGGTTGGAATCCTACTCAGGGACAAATAGATGCCTATGAAATGGATAATGGCATTGCGCCGATAACCGGTTATAATATAGACGGTTCACCGGTTATTGATCCTGCATCAGGTTATGTGGAAACAGGTTATGCAACCGGAGATGAACCGAAGGGCAGATGGCTGGATGGTACCAGAAATATGTACGCGCACCGTGACCCAAGGTTTTATGCGACCATTAACTTTAACGGGGCCTTTTTTATAGACAGAAGGGTACAGTTCTGGCAAACCGGTGCAGATGGCCGGGGTAATGCAGGCAGGGATTTTAATACTACCGGCTATCTGCTTAAAAAATTTATCGATCCTGGAGTTAGCCTTACACAGCAACGGTACGCACTTAAAACCTGGATATTCTTTCGTTTAGGAGAAATGTATTTGAATTATGCCGAGGCCCTGAACGAAGCACAGGGGCCTGTGGGGGATGTGCATATCTATGTAAATGCCATTCGTAACAGAGCGGGGATGCCGTCTTTACCAAATTCGCTAAGTAAAGACGATATGCGTAAAAGGATAAGGAATGAACGTCGTGTAGAACTGGCATTTGAAACACATCGCTATTTCGATTGCCATAGGTGGAAGACTGCGGAGCAAACTGATAAGGGAAAGGTGTATGGGATGAATATCTCTGCCGGAACCAATCTTAAGGACGATAATTTCTATAAACGAAGCTTAATAGAAACCAGGTTCTTTCAGGCGCCGAAACATTATTTGTTTCCTATTCCGCAGGATGAAATCGACAAGAATTCCAGTATGGTACAGAATCCTGGATGGTAATTGAATTTCTAATATTAAGAAAACAGATCATGAAAAAAATAGTACAGATTTCATCCCTGATTTTAGGCTTCCTGATTGCAGGATGCAGCAAGGAGGTCGACGTTGATTTAAATGTTAAAGGTGCGGAAACATATTCCATGCTCTATATGCCTCAGGCAAATGGTAACCCGGTTGTAAAAAGCCTCAGTATTTCAGAATCAGTTTATAAGTTTAATTACAGTGCCTTTTTAGGTGGGAGTCTAGACAATGGAAGCACTATAAATGTGAAGTTTGGGGTGGTCAGATCGATGGTAGATAGTTTTAATCTGAAAAATGGAACTGACTATAAGATGATGCCCGAGGGAAGTTATACACTTGATAATTCCGAAGTGAAAATAGCGTCTGGGAGTAAAAGCACCGGAGCGCTTAATCTGAGCATTAAAACCCTGGGATTTATTTTGCCTTTCCAGTCTTACCTGCTTCCCGTGAGTATTATTGATGCAGATGCAAAAGTAAATTCTGCACTAAATACAACTTACTTTTTAGTAACCGGATCCTATGCTCCCGGTGAGGTTCCACGTGAGAAAGCATATGCCCTGGGCGCTGATGCGGGGGGAATGTTTTTTGATTTTAACGGTGATATGATCGGCAAAAGCCCCGGAGGTAATTTACTGCTTTATCCGGCGGGTTCAAATGGAACTTTTAACGCTCCCCGTCAGATTGGGGCAGGCTGGGATATCTTTAATACAGTTTTTTATTATGGTGGCGACCGGTTAATAGGAAGGTATGGATCTGGTGGCGGAGATATTGCCCAATATAAAGTTGATGGAAATGGAAATTTCGGCGCCAGCAGGACCATCGGATTTGGCTGGGGTATTTTTGCCAAAATCATACCATTTAAAGGTTTGTTGCTGGGGATTGACGGTGCAGGAAATATGAATATGTATCCTTTAGATGCCGCCGGCGATTTTGATTTCGGCAGAATAAAAACCATAGGAACCGGGTGGGGAGGGTTTATTCATGTCTTCCCTTATGAAAATTCATTGCTTGCAATTGATGCCAGTGGCGATATGTTTCAGTTTCCATTATCGGATGAGGGCGTATTTGGAACCAAAAACAAGGTTGGCAGTGGTTGGGATATGTACACTTTGGTATTCCCGGCCGGTAAAGACCTGCTAGCATTGGACGGTTCGGGAGATCTGTGGAGATATAAATTTAATCCAGTGGGTTTCTGGCCATTAAAAAAATAGTATAGCTGACAACGGACCTCATATTTTCAAAAAAATGATGCGCAAAAACATATTTCTTTATTTAGCTATCCCTTTTCTGTTTGCAGGATGTGGCAAATCCGGTACTTCTGTTAAGGAAGGGGGAGAGGAACCTACTTTGCCGACAAAAAACCTGGAGTTTATTAATCCGGTTTTTGAGCCCATATTAGCTGATCCTTCCATTGTAAAGGGAGAGGATGGTTGGTTTTATGGGTATGGGACAGAGGACAACTGGGGAGACGGGCAGGGGAACCGGCTGGTGCCGGTTGTCAGGTCTCTGGACTTAATTAAATGGACTGTTATTGGCAATGCGTTTACTGCAAAACCCCAATGGAAATCAGACGGAGGTATCTGGGCTCCGGATGTAGTGCTCATCAATAAAAAGTATTACATGTATTATTCTTACTCTGCCTGGGCTGACCCCAATCCCGGAATAGGACTGGCAGTGGCCAGTAATCCCGGTGGACCATTTATTGACCAGGGGAAACTTTTTTTAAGCAGTGAAATTGGTGTGCCCAATACCATAGATCCTTTTTACTTCTCCGAAAACAATAAAAAGTACCTCTTTTTCGGTAGCTACAGCTCTTCGGTAAATCAAGGGACGTATGTAGTAGAATTAGCTGAAGACGGGTTTTCTGTAAAGAATCTAAATGATAAAGTCAAAATTGCAGCGGGTGATTTTGAGGCGGTAATGATTCATAAAAGAAAGGGTTATTACTATTTCTTTGGATCTAAGGGAAGCTGTTGCAGCGGTTCGTCAAGTACTTACCATGTGAGGGTGGCCAGGTCAGCGGCATTGCTGGGTCCCTATCTGGATAAAGATGGGAAAAGCATAGCTGAACGGGGAAGCGGCACCTTGCTGATCTCTGGTAGCGATAAATATGCAGGGCCGGGGCATAATTCAAGAATCATATCAGATCGGACTGGTACCGACTGGTTATTGTATCACGCGATTAATAAAACCAATCCAATAGTTCCGGGGGGTGCGAGCAGGCGAATGCTAATGCTTGATAAAATTAACTGGGTTGACGACTGGCCGGTTATTGAAAATTCTATACCCGGTAACGCCCTGAAGAAAGGACCTGAATTTTAAAAAAAGAAATTAATAGAAGATAGATATAAATTAAAAATAACACTAATGACACCAATTACAGAACAATCATCCTTGTACGATCAATTAGAAAATAAGTCAGTTGAAGAATTAACAAGGTACATCAATCAGGAAGACGCGAAAGTAGCAAAAGTTATAGAAGGAGTTCTTCCAAGTGTAAATAACCTGATTACAGCGATAGTTGATAAATTAAAAGCCGGAGGCCGGATGTTTTACCTCGGTGCAGGAAGTGGTGGCCGCTTATCTGTATTAGATGTCATTGAACTTCCTACAACTTATGGCCTGCCGAAAGGTATTTACAATACCGTTCTGGCAGGTGGTATTGACCGGTTAGCGGATGCACTTGAAGAAAAGGAAGACGATGTGGATGAAGGTTGGAATGCACTGGTAAATGCAGGAATTAATTCGGGCGATATCGTAGTTGGTATCTCAGCAAGCGGTACTACGCCTTTTGTACTGGAGGGCCTGAAAAAATGCAGGTTACTAAATATCACAACGGGTTGTATCGTCAGTAACCCTTCAACACCTATTTCGGCACAATCAGATTACCCTGTTGAAGTCGTAACCGGCCCTGAATTTATTACCGGCAGTACCAGAATGAAGTGTGGAACTGCGCAGAAAATGTTGTTTGACATGATCTCTACCACAGTAATGATCAGAATTGGCAGGATTGAAGGTAACAACATGATCAATGTTAAACTCATCAATGATAAGATCCTGGACCGTGGTGTGAAAATGCTGATGCAAAAAGCAGAGATTGAAAGCTATGACGAAGCAAAATCAATTCTTCTTGAGCATGGAACAGTTAAAAATGCCCTGGATAAGGTAACAAATAGGCATAATTAATAATTTAATTAAATACAGCAATCTTGAAATATTTACTCATTTGTTTTCTGTTTTATACGGTTACAGCTTATTCTCAGACGGCAACTGCCGATCTGGGTATCATACCAGCGCCTGCTGATGTAACTTTAAAGAAGGGTTTTTTTACAATCGGACCAAAAACTCAAATTGCTTATTCAGACGGTAAGTCGAAGAAAACTGCGATGGTGTTAAAGGATTATCTCCAGAAAAGATATGGACTAAAATTGCCCCTGCTTGCTGAAACTACAAATAAGTCAGCTTCTGTTATTGTTTTTACCCATCAGGAGAAATTAGGGAGGGAGGCTTATCAACTTACTGCAGGTACTTCAGTTTTAAAAATATCAGGCGATGAAGCCGGACTGTTTTATGGATTGCAAACACTAATGCAGGTGATTAAGGCAGAAGGGGCGAAATTACAGCTGCCTTGTGTGGAAATCAATGACAGGCCAAGATATCCTTATCGTGGTATCATGCAGGATGTTGGTTACCATATCTATCCGGTATCTTTTATTAAAAGCCAGATAGAAATGCTGGCCAGGTATAAAATGAATGTTTATCACTGGCACCTTACCGAAGATCATGGCTGGCGTATTGAGATTAAAAAGTATCCTAAGCTGACTGCTGTAGGTGCCTACAGGGCAAGTACACAGATCAGCCATTACGTTGATTCTTTAAACGGGCAAGATCACCTTCCTTACGGTGGCTTTTACACGCAGGAGGAGATTAAAGAAGTTGTTGCTTTTGCTGCAGAAAGACAGGTGACGGTGATTCCCGAGATTGAATTGCCCGGGCATTCTGTTGCCGCACTTGCGGCCTATCCCGAGCTGGCTTGCGGTGATCATCCGGGACCTTTTAAAGTAGCGGAGAATTGGGGCATATTTGAGGACGTATATTGTGCCGGCAAGGAAAATACATTTAAATTTCTAGAGGATGTACTCACAGAAGTAATGGCTTTGTTTCCTTCTCAATACATTCACATTGGTGGAGATGAATGCCCCAAAAAAAGATGGGAGGCTTGTAAATATTGTCAGCAGCGAATTAAACAGGAACACCTAAAGAATGAGTTTGAGCTCCAGAGTTATTTTGTGAAGAGAATTGAAAGATTTGTCAACTCAAAAGGAAGAAAAATCATTGGCTGGGATGAGATACTGGAGGGAGGACTGGCCCCGAATGCAACCGTAATGGCCTGGCGCAATATCGATGAGGGCATAAAAGCAGCGCAGCAAAATCACGATGTAGTGATGTCGCCGATGTCGCACGTTTATTTTGACTTTATTCAGGGTAAAAGGGAGCTGGAACCGCTGGCTATTGGCTGGGGTTATAATACTTTGTCTAGGGTGTATGCCTATGATCCTACGCCAGAAGTACTGACCTCAGATCAAAAGAAACATATTATTGGTGTCGAAGCAGCGATCTGGACAGAACATATGGACACTTACCGTAAGGTAGAATATATGCTTTATCCCCGTTTGATGGCGCTTGCCGAGGTTGCCTGGACATTCCCGGAGAAGAAGGATTCTGTTAGCTTTTTTGAGCGTCGCCTGCCTGAACATTTACTTCAGCTGGATCAGACCGATAAGGTATACCGCGTGCCCGGACCTATTGGGGTTTCCGATACTACCTTGACTGGTTCAACCTTTAAAATCACGCTGAAGGTACCTGTAGAGGGTGCAAAGATCTACTATAATTTTGATGGACAGGACGCCAGGGAAACAGATTACCTCTATGAAAAACCTATTGATATTATCCTTCGTAAAGGTGAAAAAAGACAATTGAAATCTGTTGTAATTACCCCTTCAGGAAAACGCAGTGCAAATACAAGTACCTTATTTATCCATCCTTAATCCCATTAGTGCAGTACTATGAAAATTCAATGTCGGCTCATTTTTATCTTGTTTTGCAGTGCGGTTTTTTTTCTAACTCCGGTTCATGCACAGCAGATTTATCTTTCAGGAACAGCAAAGGCCAGTATCGAACCAAAGTCTTATCCGTTTTCTGTTGCCCTTGCCGGTTATGGTTACCCCAGGGGAGGGCGCTTTAGCCTGGACTGGATCAAAATCGACCAGGTGACTGTCCCGGAATTTAAGCCGTGGCAAAAATGGAAGAATCTGGCAGTTGATGCAGTCGCATTTACGGTATTGGATAAAGTGATGTATGCAGCAGATAAGGACGGAACGGTTACCTATGCTGCATTGAAGGATAAAACCAGGAAATGGCAAAAGCTCGGGGAGCTGGAAGGAATAATTAGTCTGACCAGTTACAAGGGGTGTCTGTTTGCACTTACCGCAAATGATGAACTGATGCGATTCGAGCTCAAAAGCAAAAACGGAGACTGGATTAAAATTGCAAAGTTCAATGGGTTATCGTATGATATACATTTAAAAGCGATTGCCATACACGGGGGTAAGCTGTACGGAATGGATAAAAATAATTTTGTTTTTGAAGGCAGGCACAAAACAGATGGTAACCTGTCTGTGAGGGCTGTGGCCATCTCAGCTGAAAAACAAACCGTTCTGATTATAGGTGCTGACGTTTGTGGATTTAACCATGATTTCATCACTTCTGTGAAAGATGAGCTGTCTAAAAAGCATAAAATTAAGCCATCAGCCATATTGATCAATGCTTCACATACCCATTTCGCACCTTCGACGCAGGACTGGAGCACCTGGGGAACCCATCAGTTAGCAGATTCCATTTATTTAAACACGATTGTTAAACCTGCTTTGATTGATGCTGCCGAAAGGGCTATTAAAAACAGGAAACCTTCTGTTTTATCTTTTGGGAGAGGGAAAACCGCAATAGGTAAAAACAGGAGTCTCGAGGGGGCAGCGGTTCCCTATGACAATGATGTGGATGTGCTGCAGATTGAGCGGGAAAAAGACCATCATAAGACTGTTGTCTTTTTAACAGGATGCCATCCTGTGTTTAAAAACGAAGGTATAGAAGGTTTTACCATCAGCCCCAATTATCCTGGAGTCACCAAAAGTCTGCTTGAAAAGGAACCGGGTATCACGGATGCGGTATTTATTCAAGGCTGTGGCGGAGATATCAACCCTGTAGCTTTAGATCACAAGCAAACTGGAAATGATCTTGCTGTGGATGTGAAGAGCATTCTGAACGGCCCCCTGGAACAATTGAACGGTAAGATTACCTTTTATGTGGACTCGCTGAACTTTCCGGTAAACCCATGGAGTACTGAACGTCTTCTTGCCTTTAGAAAGGAGAACGATAATGGTAAAGGAGATGTAAATGCTGAAAAGGATGTGCGTTGGGCAGATCTGATGCTTGGACTGAATAAAGATCACAGCATGCCGGCCAGTATGCCAGTTTACATACAGACCATTAACATTGGCAACTGGAAATTAGTGGGGCTTTCCAGAGAGGCGGTAACTGATTACAGCATTGGTATTAAGAAATTATGGCCGGGGAAACTGGTTAGCGTAGCCGGATACTGCAATGATGTATCCAGTTACCTGCCAACATCCAGACATATACAGGCAGGCAACTATGAAGGACTGGGCTCATTTTTCTGGTACGGACAGCCCTCTGTATTCCCTGTGGATGTCTATGAAAAGATCATAGACAAAATAAAAACTCAAAATCATTAAATCGTATGACCAATAAAGCGGTGTTGAATCCCCTGATTATTATAGGGATATTGTTTTTTGTTTTTGGCTTTGTAACCTGGCTGAGTGCAGTTTTGATCCCTTATTTGCAACTTGCCTGCGAACTGAACAATTTTCAGTCCTACCTGGTCGCTTTTGCCTTTTATATCTCTTATTTTCTGATGGGTATCCCTTCAGGCTGGCTGTTGAAGCGTACCGGTTTTAAAAATGGGCTGTCGGCGGGCCTGATACTGGTTGCTGTTGGTTCTTTATTATTTGTTCCGGCAGCAGTGAACAGATTTTACCCGCTCTTTTTACTGGGTTTGTTCGTACAGGGGGCAGGTCTTACTGTTTTGCAAACGGCATCAAACCCTTATGTCACTATACTTGGGCCAAAAGAAAGTGCCGCCCGGAGAATCAGTTTTATGGGAATCTGCAATGGCATTGCCGGAGCTTTGGCACCGGTTATACTTGGTGCAGCTATTTTAAATGATGCCGATGCGGTAAAGAATAAACTAGGCTTGCTGAACTCTTCTCAAAAGATAATAGAATTGAATGCACTGGCAGCTAAAGTGATTGTGCCTTACCTGATCATTACTGGCATATTGATAATCCTGGCTATTGTGATTCGTTTTTCTGCGCTCCCGGAAGTTAAGGAAGAGAATCTGGATGAAGAAGCGGAACTTTCCGGACAGCAGGCTAAAACTTCCATTTTACAGTTCCCTCATCTGTTGCTTGGTGTGCTGATCTTGTTTTTGTATACCGGTGTTGAGGTCATTGCTGGAAACAGCATTATTGGTTATGGTGCATTTCAGGGAATTCCATTGTCTGTTTCAAAGTTTTTTACCTCGTTTACATTGATGAGCATGTTGGCTGGCTATCTTATCGGAATAGTCTGCATACCGCGGTTCTTTAGCCAGGAAACGGCCTTAAAAAGTTCATCACTACTCGGTATTTTGTTTGCGGTTGCAGCAATCTTCAGTACGGGTTTAATTTCCGTGGTATTTGTAGCCTTGCTTGGGCTGGCTAATTCATTGATGTGGCCTTCTATATGGCCATTGGCGATCAGCGGATTGGGGAGGTTTACAAAAACAGGATCGTCATTGCTGGTGATGGCCATTTCCGGCGCAGCATTGCTCCCCTTGTTATATGGCTATATCACCGATCATATCAATCCGCAACAGGCATACTGGATCGTGGTTCCCTGTTATGTTACCATAGGATACTACGCCGTTTCCGGTCATAAATTGAGAAAAAAATAATTAATAAAGACTGATGATTTTAATTGCAGATAGTGGCTCGACTAAAACCGATTGGTGTCTTCTTCATCCTGAAGGGAAAAGGAGTTATTTTGTAACCGAAGGTTATAATCCTCATTTTTCTGATGAACAACAGATCATCCAATCCATTAAAAATAACCTTTCGGCTGAAATAGACCCGCTGAGGATTAAAGAGATTTATTTTTACGGTGCCGGTTGTCAGGATGACAAAATTGGACTGATGCAAGGCACCCTCCGTTCTATATTTCCTAATTGCCGGCAAGTCACCGCGGAAGTGGACCTTTTAGCTGCAGCAAGAGGCTTGTTGGGTAATAAACCTGGTTTTGCTGCCATTCTTGGTACCGGCACCAATACCTGTATTTACGACGGAAACAGGATCGTTAACAATATTGACTCTTTAGGATTTATTCTGGGTGACGAGGGAAGCGGAGCGGCTATTGGGAAAAAAATACTGAGCGACTATGTGCGCAATAAAATGCCTGAATCTGTAAAGCAGGTGTTTTACCACATTTATCAGCTTAGTCCTGCAGAAATCATAAATCAGATCTACGGGGCGCCAATGGCAAACAGATTTTGTGCAAGTTTTACCAAATTTTTAAAACATCAGGAAGTTGATCCGGATTATAGCCATCAGTTGGTGAGGACTTCGTTTACCGAGTTTTTTAGTCATCTCGTATCCTGCTATCCTGCATATAACAGCTATACGTTTAATTGTATCGGTTCTGTAGGTTATCACTTTAAAGCTATTCTGGAGGAAGTTTTAAATGAATTTGATATGCTGCCAGGCCGGATTTTACCTTCGCTCATCACTGAACTTGCCGGATATCACACCGGTCATGAAAATATTTACAGCTCAAACACATAAAAGAAAATATATGAAATACACACAAAGATTATTAAGTTATAGCCTGGGGATGGTATTGCTATTTACTACAGCCATTTCCAGCGCAAAGGAGGTGGAGCGGAATGCCTCTACGGTCCTAAATAAGGAGGCTAGCTACGCTTTGATCAAACGTATCCTTCCTAAATTTCACGATCGGTTTTTAATAGAATTTGTAGAGAAGGAAAATGATAAAGATGTTTTTGAACTGGAAAGTAAAGGACAGAAGATCATATTAAGAGGGAACCATGGGATTTCCGTGGCAAGTGCATTAAACCATTATCTGAAAAACTACGCACATTGCGATATCAGCTGGAACGGAAATAACCTGAATCTGCTGAATGAGTTACCAGTGGTCCCAGTAAAGGTACATCAGGCTACGCCTTATCAATACAGGCATTATTTCAATTACTGCACCTTCAATTATACCGCTGCCTGGTGGGATTGGGAACGCTGGGAGCAGGAAATTGACTTTATGGCTTTGAATGGGATCAATATGCCGCTGGCGATGACAGGTCAGAATGCCCTTTGGCATAGGGTTTATAAAAGCATGGGTTTTACGGATAAGGATATGGATGCCTTTTTCTCCGGACCGGCATATTTCATGTGGTTCTGGGCTGGAAACCTGGATGGCTGGGGAGGGCCACTACCACAATCCTGGATGAAAAGTCATGAGGGACTGCAAAAAAAGATTCTTGCCCGTGAACGCGAACTCGGAATGACACCAATTTTGCCAGCTTTTACTGGTCATGTACCTCCAGCGTTTAAAGACCGGTTTCCGGAGGCTAAACTGCAAAAAACGAATTGGGAAGGAAGATTTGCAGATACTTATATTCTTGATCCGAAAGACCCGATGTTCCAGATTATTGGTCGCAAATTTATTGAAGAACAGACAAAAACCTTTGGAACAGACCATTTGTATGGTGCTGATACTTTTAATGAGATGTATCCCCCAAGTAATGATGCCTCATATCTGGCTGAGTCCAGTAATGCGGTATACAAATCGATGGCAGCGGCAGATCCTCAGGCAGTATGGGTAATGCAGGGCTGGACCTTCTGGGATAAAAGAGATTTCTGGAAACCTGAGCAGCTGAAAAGCTATCTGAATGCGGTACCAACGGAGAAACTGATCATACTGGATCTGTGGAGTGAGGTACAGCCGATATGGGATAAAACCGATGCCTATTACGGGAAGCAGTGGATATGGTGTATGCTTCACAATTTCGGAGGGAAGATCAACATGTTCGGCCATATGGATAAAATTTCACTGGAGCCTGCCGAAACCCTTCATAATCCTAAAGCAGGGAACATGATTGGGATCGGGGTGGTTCCAGAAGGAATTGAACAGAATCCAGCTATATATTCACTGATGTTGGATAACGTATGGAGAGATAAAGTAATTGATGCCGATGACTGGGTTAAAGATTACGTACACCGCAGGTACGGAAAAAAAAATGAAGATGTAGAAAAGGCCTGGAACATATTGCATTATACCGTTTACAATGTGGATGGCGGACACGAAAGTATCGTTACCGGCAGACCAACTTTCAAAAAGAGCACCGACTGGACGGATACTGAAACGTCTTATCAGCTAATTGATCTGATCCCTGCATGGGATCACCTGATTAAGGCCTCGGGTAACTTTAAAAATGTCGATGGGTTTCAGTACGATCTGGTTGATTTAAGCAGACAGATCATGGCTGATTATGCAAGTATCCTGCAACAGGAGATCGCTGTGGCCTATAAAAATAAAAATCTCAAATCGTTTCAATTAAATAGCAACAGGTTTCTGGAGTTGATCAGAGATATGGACAAGCTGCTTGCTACCAGGAAAGACTTCTTGTTGGGTAAGTGGTTAAACGATGCGAAAAGATGGGGCACGAATGATGCAGAGCGGTCGCTTTATGAAAAAAATGCGAGGAACCTGATTACACTTTGGGGAGATAAGGATGCCTCTTTGCATGAGTATGCTAATAAACAATGGTCGGGCTTGTTAACCGGTTTTTATTTGCCAAGGTGGCAGCAGTTTTTTAAAGATGTAACCACAAAAATGAGCCGCAAACAGAAGTTCAGTCAGGAAGCTTTTGATGAGAAGATCAAAGCATGGGAGTGGGGATGGGTGAATGGCCGGGAGTTATATCGCGAAGAACCGCAGGGAGATCCGGTGATTGTTTCCAAAATGATGCATCAGAAATATGCCGGGGCAATTAAAGAAGCCGGCAAAAAACAATAAGCAGAAGTTTGAGGCTAACCATTTTATTTGCAGTATATTAATGGATTTTTAGAATGAGAATGATCAATACTAAAGAGCGCAGCAACAGCAGGCTTATTGCCTGCTGCCTGGTATTTTTTTCAATTTATAGTTTTAGCGTTTGCCTGGCGCAGGTGAAAAAGAACCTGGTGGAATTTACAAATCCTATTGGAAAGGGGGCGGATCCCTGGGTGATCCGGCATAATGGTTATTATTATGTTTGCCAAAGTAACGGAGATATCAATAGTAAGGGTATTTCTATCAGGAAGTCTGATAAACTGAGCCAGTTGGGAAAGCCGGTAACCGTTTGGAATGCACCAGATGAAGGTTGGAACAGCAGTCAGATCTGGGCGCCGGAGTTACATTATTTTAATAAAAAATGGTATATCTATTATGCAGCCGGGAAAGCGGGCCCTCCCTATATTCACCAGCGATCTGGCGTTCTTGAATCTGTTACCGACGACCCGCAAGGGGAATATGTAGACAAAGGCATTTTAAATACAGGAACTGATACAGTAAATGAAACCGGCACGATCTGGGCTATAGATGTGAATGTTGGGTACATTGGTGGAAAGCTGTATGCCGTATGGTCCGGATGGGAGCAGAATGCTACAACCGATAAAACATCCCAGCATCTCTATATCGCCGAGATGAGTAATCCATGGACGATCAGCTCAGCTCGTGTAAAAATATCAAGTCCTGATCAACCATGGGAGCAGGGCGGTCCACTGGATTTGAATGAGGGCCCTCAGTTTTTAATGAGAGAGGGAAAGGTTTTCATTATTTATTCGACGCGTGAATCTTGGACTCCGGAATACCGGTTGGCCCAATTAAAGCTAAAAGATCCTTCTAAAACGCCTCTTGACGCCGGAAATTGGGAAAAGAGCGGTCCGGTGTTTCAAGGTACAGCCAAGGTGCTAGGCACCGGGCACGCCAGTTTCACCCAGTCGCCAGACGGTAAAGAGTGGTGGATATTTTATCATACCAAAAAAAGCAAAACTCCGGGTTGGGACAGGGATTTACGTTTACAGAAGTTTAACTGGAGGGCCGATGGAAGTCCTGATTTTGGTTTGCCTATTCCCGCAGGGATTTTAATACCAGTTCCCTCAGGAGAGTATTAGCAGTAACTTTAACATTTGATCATCATAGAAATGAACATCAAGAAGATTTTAATATTTCTTTTAGTCCTTATTACAGGCGTTGGAAAGAGTGCCGGACAGCAATCCAAAAAAAGGGAAGTTCAAAGTGCGAAATGGACAATTGAAAAGGTCAATGCCTGGTATAAGCAGCAGCAATGGATAGTTGGGGCCAATTTCCTTCCCAGTACCGCTATTAATCAGCTGGAAATGTGGCAGGCAGAATCATTTGATCCTCAGACGATAGAGCGGGAGCTGGGATGGGCCGCAAAAATTGGCTTAAATACCATGAGGGTGTATCTACATAGTGTGGCATGGAAGCAGGATCCTGATGGGCTAAAAAAGCGTATGGATCAGTATCTGGGGATTGCTGATCAACATGGTATAAAAACAATATTTGTTTTTTTTGACGATTGCTGGAATAAAGAAGCAAAACCGGGTAAACAAGCTGCGCCTAAACCGGGGATCCACAATTCAGGTTGGGTACAGGATCCCGGGCAGCCTGGGTCTGGTGATCCTAAAAATTTTCCGGATCTTGAAAAGTATGTGAAAGATGTGCTGGGCCATTTTGGTAAAGATAAACGCATATTACTATGGGATCTTTATAATGAACCGGGCAATTCTGATAAAGGAAATGAGTCACTTCCCCTTTTAAAGAAAGTGTTTTCCTGGGCCAGATCATCAGGTCCGGAACAGCCGATCACTTCCGGGATTTGGAAGTGGGATCTGGAAGAGCTGAATGCTTTCCAGATCCAAAATTCTGATGTGATTACCTATCATGACTACGAAGAACCGGAATGGCATCTTAGGGTTATACAAATGCTAAAAACCCATGGGCGTCCTTTGATCTGTACGGAATATATGGCAAGAACCCGAAATAGCCGGTTTTCGAATACTTTACCGATGTTAAAGAAGGAAAATATCGGCGCCATCAATTGGGGGTTGGTTGCGGGAAAATCAAATACGATTTATGCATGGGATACTCCATTGCCACAGGGCAATCAGCCGGTAGAGTGGTTTCATGATGTTTTTAAGAATGATGGAACTCCGTATCGTCAGGATGAAACTGACTTAATCAGAAATTTAACAAATCGTGATGGCGGCAAGCAAACTAAAACTTATACCATTAGAAATAATGGTATGGAAGCCCGGTTTTCTGATTGCGGGGCGCGTCTGATGAGTTTATTGGTGCCCGGGAAAAATGGAAAACAAGTGGATGTGGTAATGGGATTTGATGATCCCGCGGCTTATAATAGTTCCACAGAGCCTTATTTCGGCGCTACCATTGGCCGGTATGGAAACCGAATCGCCAGGGGGAAGTTCTCTTTGGAAGGAAAACAGTATCAACTTACCATCAACAATGGTTTGAATACACTTCATGGGGGAATTACCGGTTTTCAGTATAAGGACTGGACTTTGGTAAAACCTGCGGATTCAGTTTTAATCTGTACACTCTTGTCGCCTGATGGGGATAATGGTTTTCCGGGAAATTTATCGGTAACCGTAGTTTATACGCTGACACATAAGCATGAATTACAAATCCAGTATACTGCGGTTTGTGACCAGCCTACAGTAGTGAATTTAACGAACCATGCTTTTTTTAATTTAAATGGGAAAGGTAGCATATTGAACCATTGGATGACCATCAATGCTGATAAATATACTCCGGTTGATAGCGGTCTTATTCCGACGGGTAAGTTGGTTGATGTCAGGGGAACTCCCTTTGATTTTCGCAGCATGAAAACTATCGGCTCGCGGATTGACATGCAGGATGAACAGTTGCGTTTTGGAAAGGGCTATGATCATAACTTCGTTTTGAATAAAAACAAGGGCGCTGTTGCTGAGGTTTATGGTGATTTGTCGCATATTGTGATGAAAATTTACACTTCAGAGCCAGGGCTGCAATTTTACTCAGGAAATTTTATGGAAGGAAAAAATAAGCTGCGTACAGGACCCGATCATTTCAGGACAGCCTTTGCGTTGGAAACCCAGCATTTTCCAGATAGCCCGAATCAGCCCTCATTTCCTTCTACGTTATTAAGGCCATCTGAAACTTATAAGAGCAGTACAACTTATTCTTTTTCAGTAAGAAGGTAAATTTTCAGGTTAGTCGTTGTGCCTTAAGCATGAACTGATGCCATCCGCTTTACATTTGCAGCATGTTGACCATAACCGTAGTTAAAAGAAAAGAAGAATAATAGAAGGAGTTTTTTATTGCGTTAATTTTCAACCAACATCTTGTACCTTTTTGTATCCTCAAACCAGTTTAGATAACCACTAATCCATAAACCCTGACCTTCCAGAAATTTTTTAACTACCGGTGTATATACACCAAAATCCGGGATGTCATGATATAGCGCCATAAAATCCTCTACACGTGAGTTATACATTTGCACTGCTTCATCAAAAGCATCTTCCATTGAGCATTTCCATTCATTTTGAATCACGAGAACCAGATTCAGGCCTTCGTCATCCTGCATTTCCTTTTCTAAGGAAATCAGATCATTACTCCATGCAAATAAGTCTCCTCCCAGGATTCTGGCTTGCTGAACAAAGGGATGAACGACAATATAATCAGGCAAAATACCGGTTACCAGCTCTATTTTATCGTTTACAGTGGCCATGGCTACATTCTTTCTGCGGATTGGGATATACTCCTTAATGGAAGGATAATTAATGTCTTTGCGGTAACTGATGGAGGAATCTATTTCTATGCCTTCAAGATATTGAGATACATCGTATATATATCTTTTCATCCACTCTTCTGTGGCAATAGCCTCGAATTCCCTCATAAAGATTGAAAACTGATGAATAATCGGATTTTCTTCCGGTCCGGGTATTGTACCCCTTGCTACCTCCATCATACGGTGGGTCACCTTTGACAATTCATCTGCCTGGAAGGGGGCATAATAATCATCCTGTGCAATTCCCCAAAGCAGCGCTCTGGTAAACGAGGTTAATAAAGGAAGGGGAGCGTCCGGCCAGGAATGTGCAGCCCAGGAAGCGCCGTCAAGTTTTTTCATCATTTTGATAAAAGGCTGGGGCAGCGTACTGTATTCTTCATCGATCCATTTCTCGCTCTTTTCTCTGAGTAAGGCTTTGTGTGGGCTTACCCGTGGTGGGAATGGATTAAAAAGTATAGTTTTAAGATCTTGTACGGTTATTTTTTTCATTGGTGACTGCGTATAATTTAAGAATATTTTTCCGGCTGATTGGAGGTCTACCGCCTTGCAGACATTGCTATCCAAAGATAATGGAATCATGCAGATTTACTAATCAGCATTCTTCTTGTTTAAGAGGTTATCATATTTACTCAGATTTTCAGGATGAAATAAGTAAGTCTGTTATTGGGTATTTATTGATAATAAAATATTAATTATTGTTTTTCAATAAATATATATTATATTAGCATTGTCATTTAATAAAATAATAACTATGGAAATTAAAATTAGCACTCAGCAAATGCTGAAATTGTTGTACATCATTTCATGGATAATATTTATTGGAGTGTGTATAGAAACCGGAAGCTTTATCTTCAGCACCGTTCTAACTATGGTGCTTAACCCTGAGGATGCAAAACATTTATGGCAGCAAGTTGATTTGTCAAATCTTTATAGATACGACGCCGGCCATTTTTTTGTAGAAGGACTGTATTTGATTATTGTAGGATTAATGAAGGCGTGTCTGTTTTATCTGATTGTAGAAATATTGCATGATAAAAAGCTGAATATGTCTCAACCTTTCAATACAGAAGTAGGTCAATTTATTTCTAAATTATCTTATTTAGCTTTAGGGATTGGGCTATTCTCCCGGGCGGGAATAGAATATGCAGAATGGTTAATTAAACAAGGTGTGGAAATGCCTGACGCAGAATCTTTAAGTATAGGTGGGCCCGATGTATGGCTGTTTATGGGGGTTACTCTTTTAGTGATCGCACAGATTTTTAAAAGAGGAATCGAAATTCAGAGAGAAAACGAACTAACTATTTAAGCTATGGCAATTATTGTAAATCTTGATGTGATGATGGCAAGACGAAAAATGTCATTGAATGAGCTTTCAGAAAAAGTTGATCTGACGCTATCGAATCTTTCCATATTGAAAACAGGTAAAGCAAAAGCCGTTCGTTTTACTACCTTAGAAGCGATTTGTAAAGCCTTAGACTGTCAGCCAGGTGACATTCTGGAATATGTTGAAGAAGGTAAAAAATAAAAAAACAAATAACAGCTATTGTATGGGAGCAAAGTCAGGTATTCCAGTTGATGTAGTTCATCTTTTACCCGTTCTTGATGGAAAATTCATTGATTTAATGAAATCCCTTACAATTGAGGAGTGGCAAAAGCAGACGATTGCAAAGAAATGGGTGGTAAAGGACGTGGTGGCTCATTTACTTGATGGTAACATGCGCATACTTTCTATTCTTCGCGACAATTATCACGGTGAACAATCGAGCATTAATTCGTATCAGGACCTGGTTGGTTTTCTTAACGGACTTAATGCCGATTGGGTAAAAGCAATGAAGCGGGTAAGCCCTGAAATGCTCATTCTTCTTCATCAAATAACCGGGCCACTTTTTTGCGACTATTTTAAATCACTGGATCCCTTTGATCCTGCGCTCTTTGCTGTGAGCTGGGCTGGAGAAGAAGTAAGTCAAAACTGGATGGCAATTGCCCGTGAGTACACTGAGAAATGGTTGCACCAACAGCAAATTAGGGATGCCATAGATAAACCTGGCTTGATGACTTTTGAGCTTTTTTATCCCTTCATAGATATTTTTATGTGCGCATTGCCACATACTTACCGGGAAATTTCAGCCGAAAATGGAACTGTTGTGAAACTTACGGTAACTACAGCCATTGGGGGCTCCTGGTTTCTTATACGGACTGGTGGCATATGGGAGTTGAACAAAGAATATTCGGGCTATCCAACAACAGAAATCATCATTGATCCGGATACCTCCTGGAAATTATTTTCAAAAAGCTTGCGACCTGAACAAATCAAAAGCGAGGTTACAATTACAGGTGACCAGATACTCGGTGAGACCGCGCTAACAATGGTTTCGGTTATGGCCTGATATTTTTTTATCGTATAAATTCCGGCTTTCTGCGAATATTAAATCAAAGCCTGCGAATTATAAACGAGGATTGAACAGTGGCTGTTATGATGTTATATTTGAAAATAAATATCTATGGATAATATGAATAAATACATGCCACATTTAATCTTATCTGTTGTAATTTCTTGTCAGACATTTATGAGTTCCTGCCAAAATCTGAACAAGTCTGATTACCCATATTCGGAAGAGCAGACCAAACAATTTCTCGCCGAAATCACTAAAAACGTCAGTGCCTCTATTACCGATGCGACTGAGATAAAAAAGCAACCGACTAATAAATTCAGCATATGGACAAGCTATCCGCTCTCAAAAGATCAACTTAAGGAGTACCGGCAAAATAACGGAAACCTCAGCAATAAGGATAATGACATTTCAGACTTTGCGACATATACCATTAAAGAGTCTGATTTCACAAATGAAAAAAACGAAAAACTTAATTTTACAGATAATGGTCAGGCCATTTATTTACAGGAGTATAGTTTATGGGAGTATGAGCACATTTTACATCAGAATGTAGGCATTGAACTCGCATTAGATAAAAAATTCGAAAAACTGAAAGGGCATCTGAACATAGAATTTGAAATGCCTGGGAAAATAAAAAAGGAAGTCAAGATTCCGGTAAATCTTTCAATTTATGATAAAATTGAAGAAGATAGTGCGAAAGCTGATCAGTAATGGACTTTATGAAGCTGGCGGGGTTAAGTTAAACGTATTAAAACACCTTTTCTTTTTACCACGTTTTTATAATCCCACTGTATCACTTTTGATTTTTCAATCCAGCGGGCCAGATCATCCAGGTTAATCTGCTCAATTGCAGTATAGGTAATGGAAGCGTCCTTAAATTTACCGGTGTTTATCTTCAGGTCTGCTTCATCAAAATCAGCACCGCTCCAGAACATCAAACGGATGCCAGCTTTAAGTTTGCTATAGCCCACAATTGGGTTCCCGTTTAAAAACCAAACCGGATGTGCATGCCAGATCTTACTTTCCGCCTCTTTCAGGTTAAGGTCAATTCCGGAAGATAAAAGATGACAAATTTCACGATCTGTAGCCGACTGTGAATCATTATAATGTGGTATGTCCTTATTCATAATCATTCGTATAAACATCAAAATATCAATGACCCAGGTCATCTTTTTTATATCTTCAACTAAAATATGAATAAAAAGTATCATTTAATTTTTGTCTTCTTGTTATTACTGAACATGGTTACCTCGGTCTTTGCCGGCGGGATGTCCGCCTGGCAGGAAGAAACACCCTACGGACACGATATAGAACATGATGGTACTGCAGGTGGCTGGATTTGTATGCAGATACACACCAGCTCAGTTTGCTTTCAGCATTTTTATTTTTATAAAGGCCATACCATCGCCGAGAGTAAATCTGAGTTTTTTATCATCAATGAGAAAACCGAGCGAATACAGAAATTTACAAATCAGGAACAATGGCGGAAGGCCATCACCGTACAAAAGCTTGTGCCACTTTGGAAAAGAGAATACAACGATAACTACGGCATAGATAAATTTGCCGGTGCTATTTTATTAATTTTAGTGCCCATCCCTTTGTTTCTGCCTCTGCTCTGGTTATTTTGTGCAATCAGCCTGCTGTTTCCATGGGCTGTAGCAGGAGGCTTTCGAAAGCATTTTGCCTGGGTCTACCCGGTGTTGATCCTGGCTGTATTTTTATACTACAACATTCCTCAGAGTTTGTAAAATGAAGAAGCTATTATTCATACCCGTTGTTCTTATGGTCGTTTCTGCCTGCAGAGAAAGTAATGGAAATAAGGTAGCAAGTAAGCTACAGCCAAAAGTTAAAAAAATTGAAACAGTTGAAAGAAATGACTCTTCAGAAATAGAAAAAAGTGGGCGCTCGTTCTACGATTGGTATTTTAAGCATCATTTTCAATATATAGATATTATAAAGGGCAAAAATGAGAAATGTCTGCTCGACACGGCATCTTATTTCAGAAACCTGAGAAAGCTCAATACCATTTCTGAAAAATTCATTACCCATGAAAAAAACAGACTGCAGGCTTGTTTTTCATTTATTGCTACTAGATATTATTCAGCATACGAAAGTGCTGATGCCTATGAATATGATGAGTATTGTCCCGAGCTATATTACATGTATTGGATCAATAGTCAGGAAGAGCCAAATCGTTTCTCTATTAAAAACCTAAAGCTCATTTCTGAAAGTAAAGCCAGACTTGAGGTTTATCTAAACTATGGTGAAAAAGATGAACCATTATCCCGAATACAATTGGAGAAAGAAAATGGCTTATGGAAAATTGTAAAAATTGATTTTTTAAATAAAGAACAACAGAAAACGGCAACCGAAACAACTTCCGGCAGATGGCAAAACGCCATGGTGACGCTGAATATTGGTGAAAACTCGCTGGCTTTTGAGTACCATGGGCAATGCGTATATTTTTATCCCGTTCGTAAAATCAGTGATACAGAATTCGAAATGATCTGGGCAAGAGATATGGATTGCAAATTTGACAACGGAACCAGCCAGTCTTTTGGATTATCAAAAGAGAAAGAGGTGCCCGAAATTGGCAGGCCTTTTGCCAGATTCACGCTTAAAAACAACATCCTGAACGCGGATTTCTATTACAAAACATGGGTAAGAAGATATACAGAACAGGTGCAGGATGACGTTTTTACAGAAGCCTACTTCAGGAAGAATGAAAATGAATAAATACTGGAGTGGCGATATATCCAATATATTTGGAGATATTAGAATTTTCTACTCATAAGAACCGAAATATGCAGGAATCCATCCTTCCCAAATTAGAAGCATCGAGAAAAGAACTGTTGGATTTGGGTATGCGCAATACCTTAATTAATTACAAGATACCTAAAGCGAGGGGCATCCATGTGGTGCAGGAAAAGTCATCCTCAATTTTTGATATTATTGTTCGGCAGAACAAAGCAATGACCTTTCTAAGCAGACCGGGAACAGATGGTGATGATACCAGTGAGATGCCAGAACTCAGCGAAGAGGAACTGGAAGATGCTTACAATGATACCCGACTGCAAACCAGCGAACCTGAGCAGAAACTTCAAACTAAGATTCTCAATACCTATTACTTTGCCCGTACCAGTATAGAGGAGCAAGGTGTTAATATTTTATACCTGTCGCTGGGCATGCTGAACTGGTATGAGCAGGGCAATACGACTGAGCCACGTCAGGCACCATTGGTTTTGCTACCGGTATCCCTTGAAAGATCGAGCGCAAGCGAGCGTTTCAGATTGAGGTATACCGGCGGAGACATCGGGGCTAATCTGTCCCTGCAAGCCAAGATGATGGTGGATTTCAACATCACCGTTCCGGATTTAGAGGACATGGAAGATTTTGATATTAAGGCTTACATGGATGATATTGCCAAACGGGTGAAACACCATGCTGCCTGGAGTGTAGACCAGGATGCAATTGAACTTGGTTTTTTCTCTTTTGGTAAGTTCATGATCTATCATGATCTGGATAGCAGTAAATGGCCCGAAGATGGTAAACCTTATGACCATTCCATTCTTACTTCATTATTTGGGGCAGGCTTTACGGATGCCGAGCCAACGGCTAATTCCGAACATAACCTGGATAAGGAGACAAAAGCCCATGAGCTTTTTCATGTGGTAGATGCAGACAGCTCACAGGTGTTGGCCATGCTGGCTGTTCATGAGGGAAGAAACCTGGTTATTCAGGGTCCTCCGGGCACAGGGAAATCTCAAACCATTACTAACCTGATTGCCAATGCCGTTGGTCATGGTAAAAAAGTATTGTTTGTGGCAGAGAAAATGGCGGCTCTGGAAGTCGTAAAACGACGGCTGGATTCCATTCATCTGGGAGAAGCCTGTTTGGAACTTCACAGTCATAAGGCGAATAAGAGAGAGTTGCATACGGAATTGAAACGCGTGCTGGATCTGGGGAAACCTACTTTGACACATTTGGAGAATGAGTTGGTTGAATTGGATGGTTATCGCGGCAGGCTGAATGGTTATTGCAATTCAATCAATAAGGAGATTGGTAAGAGTGGATTATCCGGACAAAAAGTAATCGGTTATCTGCAACAGATTGCCGATCAATATAAGAACATAAAACTGGTTAATGTGCCGATTGCCGATATCGGGGATTGGGACATGATCCGGATGAGCAGCGCAGAGAAGAGGGCGGAGGAGATCGAAGCCCGATTAAAAGAAATCGGTGTGCCGGCCAATTTATTGTTTTATGGTACTAAGCTTAAACTCTTACTGACACATGAGCAGGAGGGGTATCAGACTTTGATAAACACGGCGCTGAAAGATACCAAAGACTTAGAAAATGCGGCAAAGGAAGTGGCTGCGTGGTTGCTTATGCCCGAACCGGGAAACGCTATCGAAATTGCAGGATTGATGGCTGCTGCGAAAATTGTGGCCGAAAGTCCCGATTTAAGAGAAATCGCTGTAACAGATATTGCCTGGACTGCCAATTATGAGGACCTGCGGGAACTGTTGGAGACCGGAGATCGTTTGAGCATATTAAAGCATTCTTACGATCAGATTCTTTTACCGGAAGCCTGGAATCAAAACGTTTTGCATATCCGTCAAAACCTCATCACGCATGGGCAAAAATGGTATAAGTTCCTTATTGGCGATTATAAGAGAAGTATAAAAGAACTGGCTTCCTTTGCCCGGGTACCATTGCCCGATGATTTGGCATCTAAAATCAGGTATACGGACGATATATTGGAGGCCGGCAGATTGGCTGCAACTTTGGCCGAACATGAGGCTTTGGCTATAAAGGTATTCGGAACCCGCTGGCAAAAATTCAAAACCCGCTGGCAGGAATTGTATCAGATACTTCAATTCATTTCCAAAGTACATCAGGATATCGCCAATGCAGTGTATCCTGCAAGTTTATTGGAGGTGCTGAGCAAAAATGAGAAGCCTGCACGTGCCTCTGAATTGGCCGGTAAATTAAATGAGGCATCGTCCAGGCAAATAGAAAGTGTGGATGCTTTACTTGGAAAATTGCTTTTCGACAGCAGTATGGTGGCCGAAGACAGACGTCTGGCAGGACTGAATTTCGCATCCCAGCTGGATTTGCTGCAGCGCTGGTCTGATCGTTTTATAGAAGTCCAGCATGCTGTACAGTGGAACAATCTGGTAGAGATGGCTCAACAGGATGGCTTTGCCCAGCTGACTATCCTTGCTGCAGAATGGGAGGGGGCCGCCTCTTACTTAAAGATTTCACTGCAAAAAACCTGGTATGAATACTTGATTACCGAGGTCATGACCGAGCGTCCGCCTTTACGTAGTTTTGAGCGTACGAGTCATGAAGAAACGATAGAGAAATTTAAAAAGCTTGACCTGCTCAATCTTGTTTATAACAGGGCGCGCGTTGCGCTGAAGCATTATGAATCTTTGCCGAAGCCAGAAGGCGGTGGACAAATGAGTGTATTACGTACAGAGTTTAACCGAAAGGCCAGACATATGCCGATCCGTAAGCTGATGCAGGAAGCAGGATTAGCCATTCAGGCAATTAAACCGGTTTTTATGATGAGCCCGATGTCAATTGCCAGTTTTCTTCCTCCGGGAGATATTGAGTTTGATCTGGTGATTTTTGATGAGGCCAGTCAGGTTCGTCCTGTTGAGGCCCTGGGTGCAGTGTTGCGCGGAAAACAACTGGTTGTAGTTGGTGATACCAAACAATTGCCGCCGACGAGCTTCTTTGATAAGCTGAATACCGACATTGAAGATGAGGATAATGTGACTGCTGATATGCAAAGCATTCTTGGAATGGCTGATAGTCAGGGGGCGCCACAACGCATGTTACGCTGGCATTACAGAAGTCGCCATGAATCATTAATCAGCCTGTCTAACCAGGAATTTTACGAAAACAAACTGGTCATTTTTCCTAGTCCGGGTTCAAAATACCAGATGGGACTCGCCTTTCATTACCTGCCGGATGCGGTATACGACCGTGGGAATACCAGAAGTAATCCTATAGAAGCCGAAACCGTGGCAGACGCAGTGATTCAGCATGCTCTGCACAATCCAAAGCAAAGTCTTGGGGTGGTTGCTTTCAGTACTTCGCAAATGCAGGCGATACAAAATGCCCTGGAGATTAAAAGGAGAAAGAACCCGGAAGTGGAGAGCTTTTTCAGGAGTCATGCTGAGGAGCCTTTCTTTGTGAAAAACCTGGAGAATGTACAGGGTGATGAGCGGGATGTGATTTTCATCAGTATTGGCTACGGCAAAATTGAGGACGGAAAGGTGCCGATGAGCTTTGGCCCGCTAAATAATGAAGGTGGAGAACGGCGGTTGAATGTATTGATCACCAGGGCAAAATACCGTTGTGAGGTTTTCGCTAACATTACTTCGGATGATATCAATACGACTGCAACAACCAAGTTCGGCATCAGGGCTTTAAAGAGCTTCCTGTATTTTGCACAGCATGGTAAATTTGCGGTAGACCAGGACGTACCTTTGCTTACTGAACGTCCGTTTGAGCAAATGGTGGCCGACCGTTTAACCGCTGCAGGTTATACGGTTAGGAATAAAGTAGGATCTGAAGGTTTTTATCTTGACCTGGGTGTAGTGGATCCTGAACATCCCGGAAGGTATTTGTTGGGGATTGATTGTGATGGGGAATCCTACGGGCAGTCTAAGTCGGCCCGCGACCGTGACCGCTTGCGTAAACAGGTTCTGCAGGGGATCGGCTGGAAGATGTATCAGATCTGGAGTACCGAATGGTATCGCAATCCTGAACGGGAGTTTAAACGCCTGCTGGATTTTCTGGAAAAGGTAAAGGCACAGACATCGCTCGATGATCAGATGGAGGAAGAGGTGCGTTCGGAGATGATTACACTGGTAAGAGAGGAAAGGGAAGAGGTTGATCTGAGTGTTCCGGTATATGAACAAGCCAGACTTTCCCTTGATCAGAATGCGGAAGAGTTACACCTTGTGCCTTTTGGTAAATTGGGCAATTGGATTGCTGAAGTGGTGGAAAAAGAAAGTCCCGTGCATTTCGATGAAATGGCGAGGAGAATTGCTGAGGCTGCAGGGATTTCGAAAATTGGTTCCAGAATACGCTATACATTGGAAGCAGCAGCGAATTATGCGGTAAGTTCCGGTTTGATAACCAGGAAAGAAGATTTTCTTTGGCATCCTGAAATGGAGGCTGCGATTATTCGCAGCAGGGTAGGTTTAAGTGCTACTTCCAAAAAGCTGGCTTACATTGCCCCGGAAGAAATGAGCGAGGCGATTGTTAAGGTGGTGGGAGAATCTATTGCGATTCAGCCTGAGGTAGCCGTTCCTTTGATTGCAAAATTATTTGGCTTTAGCAGGGTTACGGAAGAAATGAAGAAGGAATTACTGACGGTATTGGAGCAAAATGTAAATACAGGTAAAATCAGGAAAGACGGAGAGTTGCTCAAGGAGATTTAAAATGCTAGGAAGAAAAATTATATTTACTTTTTTAGTGTTCATGGCTGGGGCTGTGACACCAGCTGCTTTCGCACAAAGGTCTGTTTTTGAGCAGCACGTTTCGGATATCAATAAAAACATCAACCTTTTGCTGAAGGACCCTAAAACAGGTCTGTATTTTGAAACGACAGATTCTATACAGAAGGAAAATCCCCATTCCTGGTTATGGCCGCTCTGTGCATTGGTACAGGCAGCCAATGAAATGGATGTTTTATATCCTAAACAGGAACACCTGAAACCTGTAGTGAAAGCCATTGATCAGTATTATAGTGAAAAAGTGCCGGTGGCCTACCAGGATTATGTGACGGCTGAACGGTTAAGTTCCCGTTTTTATGACGATAACCAATGGGTCGCTATTGCTTATCTGGATGCCTATAACCGGACTAAGGAGAAACACTATCTTAAGAAAGCCATTATGGTATATGAATATATGATTACCGGAATGGATGATAAGGTAGGTGGAGGTTTGTATTGGAAGGAGGGAGACTTTAGTACCAAGAATACCTGTTCCAATGCGCCGGCGGTATTGGTTGCTTTGCAGTTGTATAAAGTTACAGAAGAAAAGAAGTATCTGGAAACTGCTATAGCGGTGTATGACTGGACCAATAAAAAACTTCGTTCTCCGGAAGGCCTGTTCTATGACAATGTGAAAATACCTGGTGGTGAGATCGACCGTAAGTTTTATACTTACAATGCTGGTGCGATGCTTCAGGCCAATGCTTTATTGTATACGATCACCAATCATAAAAAGTATTTACAGGAAGCACAACAGATTGCCAAAGCATCGAAAAGCTACTTTTTTAAGGACAATCGCTTACCCGGACATTATTGGTTTAATGCGGTTTTGTTTAGAGGCTGTATCGAATTGTACAAAATCGATAGGAATAAGGATTGGATTGATATCTTCCGAAATGAGGCACAAAGAATCTGGACTGAAGAGCGGGATGAATCGAATCTGATTGGAAAGAACAAACAGAAATCTTTAATTGATCAGGCTGCAATGATGGAGATTTATGCCAGGTTGATATCGCTGGAAAAATAAAAGCTAATAGTTTTTAACTATTTGATATAGATTTAATCGATCATGATTATTGAATTCAATATCTTAAATTTATAATGCTTTGCAATTATCGAGGCATAAATAATATTCAGTTTATAAATATAAGATATGGAAAGAGAATCAAATGACATCAGTAAATGCCCCTTTCATAACGGAAGCATGAAACACAACGTTGGTGGTGGCGGTACCCGGAACAACGATTGGTGGCCCAATCAGTTAAAGCTGAGTATTTTGCGTCAGCACTCCTCTTTGTCGAGCCCGATGGGCGAAGATTTTGATTATGCAGAAGCTTTTAAAAGCCTCGATCTTGCAGCGGTAAAAAATGACCTTCATGCACTCATGACCGATTCACAGGATTGGTGGCCGGCAGATTTTGGCCATTATGGTGGCTTGTTTATACGCATGGCATGGCATAGTGCCGGAACCTATCGTGTAGGGGATGGCCGTGGAGGTGCTGGTGCTGGTTTACAGCGTTTTGCGCCGCTGAACAGTTGGCCAGATAACGTAAGCCTGGATAAAGCGCGCAGATTACTTTGGCCGATTAAGCAAAAATATGGTCACAGTATTTCCTGGGCGGATCTGATGATCCTTGCAGGTAACGTGGCGTTGGAGTCAATGGGTTTTAAAACTTTTGGCTTTGCCGGCGGACGTGAAGATGTATGGGAAGCAGACGAATCTGTGTATTGGGGTTCTGAAACCACCTGGCTGGGTGGCGATTTGCGTTATGCACATGGATCGCCCGGGGTAGAAGGTGATGGGGTATTGGTTACAGACGACAAGGCCGACGGTGATGTTCATTCCCGAAATCTGGAAAAACCGCTTGCTGCTGTACAAATGGGCCTGATTTACGTAAACCCGGAAGGTCCGGACGGAAATCCTGATCCCATTGCTGCTGCTAAAGATATCCGTGATACATTTGGCCGTATGGCGATGGACGATGAAGAAACGGTTGCTTTAATAGCCGGTGGTCACAGCTTCGGCAAAACGCATGGTGCTGCCTCTGCCGATCATGTAGGCAAAGAGCCTGAAGCGGTAGATCTGGAATTGCAGGGCTTAGGCTGGAGCAACAGTTATGGTTCTGGTAAAGGTGCTGATGCAATTACCAGCGGATTGGAAGTGATATGGACAAAAACACCAACACAATGGAGCAATAATTTCTTCGAAAATCTCTTTGGTTTTGAGTGGGAATTGTCGAAAAGCCCTGCCGGTGCACACCAATGGGTAGCCAAAGATGCAGAAGCCTTTATCCCTGATGCCTTTGATGCCTCAAAAAAGCATCTTCCGACCATGCTGACTACCGATCTTTCCTTAAGATTTGATCCTGCTTACGAAAAAATATCACGTCGCTTTCTGGAAAACCCTGATGCATTTGCAGATGCTTTTGCACGCGCCTGGTTTAAATTAACCCACCGGGATATGGGACCACGTGAACGTTACCTGGGACCTGAAGTGCCACAGGAAGAGTTGCTATGGCAGGATCCTATTCCGGCGGTTAATCATGTACTGATCGATGAAAATGACATTGTGGCATTGAAAGCAAAAATATCGGATGCTGGTTTAAGTGTATCTGAACTGGTTTCTACTGCATGGGCTTCAGCTTCTACCTTCCGGGGCTCTGACAAACGTGGTGGTGCCAATGGTGCACGCATTCGTCTTGCTCCGCAAAAATACTGGCAGGTGAATAATAATGCGCAATTGCAAAAAGTGTTGAACATACTGGAAAGCATTCAAAGAGAGTTTAATGTTGCACAGGCAAATGGCAAAAAAGTTTCGCTGGCGGATTTGATTGTACTCGCTGGTTCCGCCGGTGTGGAAAAAGCAGCTAAAGATGCAGGTCAGGCTATCACGGTTCCTTTTACACCTGGTCGTATGGATGCTTCACAGGAACAAACTGATGTGGAATCATTCGGTTATCTGGAGCCTGCTGCCGATGGTTTCCGTAACTACCGTAAAACAAAAGTCCCTGTCTCAACTGAAGAATTACTGATAGATAAAGCTCATTTGCTTACACTTACTGCACCTGAATTAACCGTGTTATTGGGAGGTATGCGTGCTTTGAATACTAATTTTGATGGATCTAAACATGGGGTTTTCACTTCACGCCCTGGTCAGCTAACCAACGATTTCTTTGTAAACCTGCTCGATATGAATACCGTATGGAAAGCAGTGTCTCCGGATAGAGAAGTTTATGAAGGTCGCGACCGGAATACGAATGAAGTAAAATGGACCGGTACCCGTGCAGACCTGGTTTTTGGCTCCAATTCAGAATTGAGAGCTATTGCAGAAGTTTATGGGATTGCAGGTGCTCATGGCAAATTTACAAAAGATTTTGTGGCAGCCTGGACTAAAGTAATGAACCTGGACAGATATGATTTAAAGTAAATTTTTGAATCGAAATTTGCGCCCTCGCAGGAGGGACTATCTATAACCGAACCCTAATAAGTTCGGTTTTTTTTGGTTATATTTAATTCTGTCTACTATATTGAAAAAAAACACCTGGAATGCGATTAAACTATAAAAAAATCCTGTCAATTCTACTGTTGACTACCTTTTGCACTGTGGCATTTGCGCAAAAGGAAAAAAGACGTTTGGCCCAGGTCTGGGTAAATGATAAATGTGGGTTTATCGATTCTTCCGGTTCTGAGGTAATTCCGTCTATTTATGATGACGCTGGCCCCTGGGGCAATAACCTTGTGCCGGTAAATATTGGGAAATATACTCCCGGACCTGTATCCGTGTTAATGGCGCCAATTGATCCTGGAAGAACAAGTCCCACAGATTCTATCAATCGCAAGGAGAAATACATAGACATCACTGTGAAAAAAGAAGAAAATGGCAAATGGGGCTATTGTAATGCTTCAGGGGTATTGGTAATTCCAGTTCAGTTCACCAACACCACTTTTTTTTATGAAGGAATGGCAGGGGTAGAAATTAATGGTAAATGGGGCTTTATTGATACAAAAGGAAAAACAGTAGTTCAACCGGTATATGATACTGTTGGATATTTTTCTCAAGGACTTGCCGCAGTAGCAAAAAACGGAAGTTATGGCTATATCAATTTGAAAGGAGAGGAAGTTATCAAACTTCAGTATACTCATGCTGATGCCTTTGAAAAAGGGTATGCAAAGGTACTTGAAAAATATACTTCCGGCAACAATGGTAAAAAAAGCATTGGAAGGATGATCGACCTTAAAGGAAAGGCCGTAACCGATGCTAAATATGACGTCGAAACCAATTTTTCAAATGGCCTGATCAGTTTTTCATTGGCCGCATCGAAACCTGAAGATAGTTTTATTTACGGATTGATCAATATAACGGGGCAGGTCATAACTCCACCTGTTTACAGGGAGATTTTAAACTTTAGCGATGGTCTGGCCAGGGTTATGGTTTATAAAAGACATGAGTTTTATGATGAGTTTGTTCCACATTATGGCTATATCGATACCAGGGGAAGGGAAGTTGTTAAACCTAATCTTGCCAAAGCAGAAAGCTTTAATTATGGTATGGCAGTTGTCGCAAGATTTGACAAAAAAGATGATGGAGAATCAGAGCATGCTCTGATTAATGCCAAAGGAGAGCAGGTACTTGGCTTCAACTGGAAAAGTTTAATTATTTTGGATAGCAGGCACCTGTTGGCAAATTCAATTAAGAACCCTTATGAAAATGTAATTATCGATCCCAATGGCAAGAAGTTACTGTCTCTTGGAGGTAATGGCTTTAGGGGCTTGGGGAATGGCTTATTTACTGTCGTTAATGTAGAGGAGGAATCAACTGCTTTTATTGGTCTGAATAAAAGGCCAGCCATAGATTTCAGCAAAAACAAAAAGAGAAAATTCATATCGTACCAATTTGGTTTAATCCGTTATACGGATCTGGATGGCAACTACGAAGAATCAGGCAAGATCAAGCTCGGTCTTATGGATTTAAAAGGCAATATACTGGTTAAACCTAAGTATAACGAAATCATGGATTTTGAGCCAACAGACTATCCTTTATAAGTGCTGAAATGCAATCAGGTAATGAGTATTGAAGGATTGATAAAGCCATTATTAAACTTTATCAATCCTTTAACATCTTTTAATGCACTACCAGAAAATGCTGTAAAGAGCAATCAGTACCCCGGAGATGATCAAAGCTCCCGCAGCAAAACCAGCATTGGTTTTAAACATGCTGCGATCTACTTCCAATCCTTTAGGATTTACTCCATTTCTGTTTTCAAATAAACTGATGATAACCATGCTGACCACGCAGATGATAAATACAAAGCCCATCCTGTCCAGGAAAGGGATTTCATAAAGCATGCTGCCATCTTTTTGTTCCGCCAGTTTTGCGAATCCAAAATTGCTTAGCCATTCCAGATTACAGAAATTAGGTAAGGCTTTAAATCCTACAGAAAGCAAAAATCCACCAATGGTTGCGAAAAGTGCAGCGTTGGAAGTGGTTCTTTTCCAGAAAAAGCCCAGTATAAACATCGCAAAGATGCCCGGAGACACAAATCCGGTATACTCCTGAATAAATTGAAAACCTCCTTTTTTGTCAATTCCAAGCTGAGGGGCAATGATGATGGCCAGTAACATGGCTACAATCACGGTAATTCTGCCCACTATAACCTGCCTGTGTTCATTCGCTTCTTTGTTGATGACCTTATTGTAGATGTCCAGTGTGAAAATGGTAGCAATGCTATTCGCTTTACCGGCTAATGAAGCTACAATCGCTGCGGTTAATGCTGCAAAAGAAAGGCCTTTTAGTCCTGAAGGAAGTAGGTTTAATAATACCGGATAGGCCGAATCCGGGTTTAAAGATCCGTCTTTGATCATAGCGGTATTAAAATCTCCGTAACCTTCTTTGTACAATACATAGGCGGCAATCCCAGGGAGGACCACAATTACGGGCATGAGCAACTTCAGTCCGGCAGCAAAAAGTAAACCCGATCTGGCTGTCTTTAAATCTGCGCCTAAAGCTCTTTGCGTGATGTATTGGTTGCAGCCCCAATAATTCAGGTTTACAATCCACATCCCACCAATCAGTACGGTTAAACCGGGAAGGTCCATGTAGTGGGGATCTTCCTGACGGAAGATCATATGGAAATGATCAGCGGCTTTCTCTTTGACCATTGCCAATCCGTTCAATACACCCGAACTGCCGAAATGAGTCGCTACCAGCTCCAGTGCAAGGTAGGTGGTAGCCAATCCACCCAGGATCAGAAAGAAAACCTGAATAACATCGGTATAGCCAATCACTTTCATTCCACCAAGGGTGATGATGATCGCGAATACCGCTAAAACGTACATGCAGGCTGTAGTATTGATACCCGAAATGCTGTTGATAGCCAAGGCGCCGAGGTACAGGATAGAGGTGAGGTTTACCACCACATATAACAATAACCAGAAAACAGCCATAATCATGGCTACGGTGTTATTATACCGCTGTCCCAGGAATTGAGGCATGGTGTAAATCTTATTTTTCAGATATACCGGAATGAAGAATATAGCCACAATGATCAGTGTGGCAGCAGCCATCCATTCGTAGGTAGCAATGGCAAGGCCCATTGTGAAACCGGAGCCACTCATACCGATAAATTGTTCAGCTGAGATGTTTGAAGCGATCAGAGAGGCTCCAATAGCCCACCAGGTCAAAGAATCTTTCGCAAGAAAGAAGTCTTTTGAATTCTCTTTGTGCGCTTGTTTTTTACGGTAAACAGCCCAGCCATAGATCGCCACAATCAGAAAATAAACCAGGAAAACGACATAGTCGTATGTACTCAATGAGTTCATGTAATTGGATTTAGGAGATTTTAAATGAATCTGTTAATGATGTTTTCCAGGAGTTCCTGCTGACCGCTGATGCTTTGTGGTTCTCCTTTTTCAACCGCATAATTGCGTAAAGCTTCCAGGTCCATCAGGCCATTCTCAAAATCCTGACCTGCACCCTGATCAAATGAGGCATAGCGTTGGGTTCTGATTTTTTTGTAGTCGGATTGCTGAAGGATTTGATCTGCAGTGATCAACGCCCTGGCAAAGGTGTCCATTCCGCCAATATGTGCGTGAAACAGATCAGCAGGGTGGGTAGAATTTCTTCTGATTTTCGCATCAAAGTTGATTCCGCCGCCTTGAAGGCCATTGGTTTCCAATACAATCAGCATGGCTTCAGTCAGTTCATTGATGTTGTTTGGAAACTGATCTGTGTCCCATCCGTTCTGATAATCGCCTCTGTTGGCATCCATAGAACCCAATAAGCCTGCATCAGCAGCCACCTGCAACTCATGTTGGAAGGTATGGCCCGCAAGCGTAGCATGGTTCACTTCAATATTTAATTTGAAATCTTCCAATAAACCGTATTGACGAAGGAAGTTGCTCACTGTTGCAGAATCGTAATCGTATTGGTGCTTAGAAGGCTCACATGGTTTAGGTTCGATGAAGAAAGTCCCTTTGAAACCCTGTTTGCGCGCATAGTCTTTTGCGGTATGTAAGAATTTAGCAAGATGTTCCTGTTCGCGTTTCATGTTGGTATTCAGGAGGCTCATATAGCCCTCTCGACCTCCCCAGAAAACATAATTTTCGCCATTCAGTGCAATGGTTGCATCTAACGCAGATTTCACCTGTGCTGCTCCATGTGCCAGAACATGAAAATCCGGATTTGTTGCTGCACCATTCATGTAACGGCGGTGAGAAAACAAGTTCGCGGTTCCCCAAAGTAATTTCACTCCGCTTGCAGCTTGTTTTTGCTGTGCATAATCCACAATTGCCTGTAGCCGTCTTTCATTCTCGGAAATGTCGTTCGTATAATCCACCAGGTCCACATCATGAAAACAATAATAGGGAAGGTTCATCTTGGTGATGAATTCAAAGGCTGCATCCATTTTATCTTTTGCACGGGCTACGGCATCTGATTTTTCATTCCATGGATGAATGATGGTTGCTTCGCCGAAGGGATCTCCACCGGTAGCCACAAAAGAATGCCAGTAGGCGCAGGCAAAACGCAAATGTTCCTTCATCGTCTTTCCTGCAATGATTCTGTTTTCCTCATACCAGCGAAATGCCAGTGGGTTATCCGAAGCCAGACCTTCAAATTTTATTTGTTCTATTCCTTTGAAAAATTCCTTTTCTCCTGTCGTTACTGTGATCATTTTGGTTCTTGGTTTTGGTTATTTTAATTTGTTTTTTAATCTTGCTTTAAATTTGATTTTATGTTTATATAAAATGCTTGTATTTAGTTTGTTGTTTATTGTTGTGTGATCTTTGCCTCTAAGTTGATGAGCCAGTCCTGATAGATCTGTTCATAGTTGGAAGTTAAGCTGGGCTCCGTGAATTGAATGGGCTTCATCCGACTAAAAGCTTCGGCCGGCCGGGCATAGATTTTCGCACCGATACCGGCACCTAATGCCGCACCTATGCTGCCATCATTTTCATACAACTCCACAGGTACTCCGGTGCTGTTGACGAAAGCTTCCAGAAAGAGTTCACTCAGAAACAGGTTGGCTTTTCCGCAGCGGATCACATTCGGACGAAGGCCATTGCTGCACATGATGTCCAGCCCATAACGGAAAGCAAAGGCTATTCCTTCCTGTACGCCCCTAAAGATATGGGCGTTGGTATGCAGGTTGAAATCAATGTTGTGAAAATGGCCTCCAATTAACCTGTTGTTCAGCATGCGTTCTGCGCCGTTTCCAAAAGGTAAAACCCGAAGTCCATCGGCACCGATAGCTACTTTTTTTGCTGTTTCATTCATCTCTGCATAGGAAATGCCAGATGTCAGCAGGTTTTTAGTCCACCGGTTCATACTTCCTGTGCCATTGATGCAGAGCAGGGTGCCCAACCGTTTTTGTTCCGGTGTATAATTGACATGGGCAAAAGTATTGACCCTGGATTGCGGATCATAAGCCAGTTGATCACTCAGTCCATAAATTACTCCGGATGTCCCTGCGGTTGCGGCTATTTCTCCCGGCTCCAGGACATTGAGAGAGAGTGCATTATTGGGTTGATCCCCTGATTTATAGGCGACAGGAATGCCTGATTTCAGACCGAGAAGTTCGGCAGCACTTAAGCTCACCGTCCCGTGTTCTGAAAAAACAGGTCTGATCTCCGGAATCATTTCCGGATCGAAGCCATAGTGATCCATCAAGCTGGCGGATATCGTATCGGTTTTGAAATCCCAGAATATTCCTTCCGATAGGGCAGAGATACTGGTTGTAATGCTGGAACTCAGCTTCATGGCAATAAAATCACCAGGAAGCATAATTTTATGGATCTTTGCATAAACCTCTGGTTCGTTCTGCTTTACCCAGGCCAGTTTTGAAGCTGTGAAGTTGCCAGGGGAATTGAGCAGGTGACTCAAGCAATATTCATGGCCCAATTCATCAAAAGCTTCATTTCCCAATGCTACGGCTCTGCTGTCGCACCAGATAATGCTATTCCTCAAGAGCTGCTGTTCCTTATCTACCAGCACTAAACCATGCATCTGGTAGGCAATCCCGATTGCTGAAATGTCCAGCGGATTAAAAACGCCTTTCTTTTTGCAAATAGCAAAAGCATGTTGGGTGTGTTCCCACCACATTTCCGGGCTTTGCTCTGCCCATCCCGGCTTTAAGGCCTGAATTGCGCTCTCTTCTTCCGGATACTGTGCAGTTATGATGGTCTTTTGCGAGGCTGAGTCTACTATCGCAAGCTTGACTGAAGAAGTGCCGATGTCTATTCCTAGTAATAACATATGATATGGTGCTATGTCTTTTAATGGATGAATATTTGGTTATCAGAAAACGAATTTAGGAGAATGTTTTAGAATTGCAATCGATTGCCTAAAATATTTTTGTATTTTTACTGAACGTATGAAACGTCAGAAAAGAACAACGATATATGATATCGCCCAAAAACTCAATTTAGCAGCCTCTTCAGTGTCAAGAGCATTGAGTGATAGCAATAAGATCAACGCAGAAACCAAAGCCCTGGTACTGAAAACAGCTGCAGAGATGAATTATCAGCAAAATGCGATGGCATCTAATCTCAGAAAGGGGAATAACCCGACAATTGGTGTGGTTGTGCCCCGAATCAATCAGTACTTCTTTTCCAATGTTATTGCGGGCTTAGAGGAAATTACTTTTAAAAAAGGATACAACCTGGTGATCTGTCAGTCTAACGAGCTCCATGCCCGGGAGGTGGAAGGAGTAAATGCGCTGGTGAACCAGAATGTCAGCTGCATTGTCATTTCTATTGCTGCAGAAAAAGGTAGTTCTGATCACCTTCAACAGGTATTAGACCGGAATATCCAGCTCATTCAGTTTGACCGGGTATTGGCCGAGCTGGAAACCTTGAAGGTGTTGAATGATAACAAACAGGCAGCTTATGAAGCCGTGGTACACCTGATCGAACAGGGGTATCGTCGGATTGCTTTGTTAGAGGGGCCTCAGGAACTTCATATTTTTAGAGAACGTAAGGAAGGTTATATTGCAGCACTGGAGGATCATGGTTTTCCGATCCTTTCCGAGTTAATGTATGCAAATGCCTGGACAAAAGAACTAGGAGCAGCCGCTACGGCCAGCTTATTGGACATGTCAGATCCACCTGATGCAATTTTTGCCTCTACCTCTGATTTTGCCGCTTTAGGCGTGCTGGAAGTGGCCAATAATAAAGGAATCCGTATTCCAGAGGAACTGGGTATCTGCGGATATTCGAACGAACCCTTCACCGAAATTACCAGCCCATCTATCACCACCATAGATCAGTTCAGTGTGGAGATGGGCAGAACAATAGGAGATCTGCACTTCCAGGAAATAGGGAATTTCAGTCCGGAAGATAAAGTGAAAACGGTAAATGTAAGACCAAAGCTCATCGTGAGGAATTCTACCAGGCGGAAATTGCAATAAAACATAGCTAATATAAATTTTAATGGGGCAGAGAGGATTATTGATTATACTGATTTTGTTGTTCAATTTCATGAAAACTGCCGCTCAGCCCGGATCGGTTCAGTTTTCCCGCATGGATTTGTCTAATGGCTTATCACACAATCAGGTAAATGCCATCCTTAAAGACAGTAAAGGTTTTATGTGGTTTGGGACACTTAGCGGGCTTAACCGTTATGATGGGCAGGTCATGAAGGTCTTTAAGCATAATCCAAGAGATACCACTTCCATTATCGATAATTTTATCACCAATATCTATGAGTTACCCGGCAATAAATTGTATCTGGAAACCAGGAGCGGGGCGAATATCTATGACCCGGAAACGGAGTGTTTTATCAGAAATGTTGGTGCCTGGTTTAAATCGCTGAATATTCCGGCAAGTACCGTTTCTGAGGTATTCAAAGATAAAGACGGTAATTTTTGGTTCAATGCAAAGGAGCGGGGGGTATTTAAGTATGAGGTATCCGCTGCCAGGACCCTTTCCGTTCCTGTTTCATTCGTTACTACAATCCGGGAGGACAAGCAGGGAAACATCTGGATGGCCCACCGCGATAAGACCATTACAAAGCTGGATCGGAAAACCACCGGAATAAAGCAGCGTATTCTGGTGTTTAAAAAAATGAATCCGACAGATTTTCAGGATTTTAATCTGTTTGTAGATCAGGATTCGGACTTGTGGGTATATACCTTGAACAGTCAGAGAGGAATCGATTATTATAGCCCTGTCAGCGGCCGGCAACGCTTTCTGGATAAGGGACCTGAAGCATTGAACAGTAACCTGATCAATGGAATGATAGCAGATGAACATGGACAAATCTGGATTGCAACGGATCATGGTGGGATAAACCTGCTTGATAAAAAGAGTTTTAAAATGAAGTATCTCCTTCATAAAGAAGATGACCCAAAAAGCATCGGGCAAAACAGTATTCTGCATATTTATAAAGACGATTCGGGGATTATATGGGTTGGAACCTTCAAAAAAGGACTTAGCTTCTATCATGAGAAAATTCTTAAATTTCCTCTTTTCAATCATCAGGTAAGTAATCCGAATGGACTGACCTATGATGATGTGAATCGTTTTGCAGAAGATGATCAGGGAAACATATGGATTGGTACCAATGGCGGCGGATTGTTCTATTTCAACCGTAAAACTGGGCAGTTTAAACGATATCAGCACCAGCCTGATAATCCCAACAGTCTTAGTAATGACATCATTGTGAGCCTTTATATCGACCGGACTAAGCGATTATGGATAGGAACATACTTTGGTGGCCTGAATAGTTTTGATGGAAAGGTTTTTACGCACTATAAACACCAGCCTGCAAATCCGAATAGTCTTGCCGATGACCGGGTGTGGGATATTCTGGAAGACCGTAAAGGAAATTTATGGGTGGCAACTTTGAGTGGTGGTTTAGACCGTCTCGACCGGAACACGGGAACCTTTTACCATAAGCGTGCCGGGGAGAAAAATGGTCTTCATTCCAACTCCCTTTCCTGTCTGATAGAAGATAGGAAGGGAAACCTCTGGATCGGAAGTTCTGATGGCGTGGATCAGTTGAAAACAGATGGAAATTTTGTTCATTATAAATATGAGGAAGGTAACGTTAATAGCTTAATTAATAATGTAGTATATGATTTGATGGAAGATAGTTATGGTTTCATCTGGATTGCTACCAGGGATGGTTTAAGCAGACTGAATCCGGCTACAAAGCAATTCCGGAACTTCGATATCAAAGACGGATTAGCAGAAAAAGCGACTTTAAAAATTGTCGAAGACCATCAGAGAAATCTTTGGCTGAGCACCGCCAACGGACTGTTTAATGTTATTGTGAAACCGCAGCGTCATCATGATTTTTCTTATACTTTCCATAAATATGATGAACATGATGGCCTCCAGGGAACTGCGTTTAACGCAAATGCCGGATATAAAACGCGGACAGGGGATTTGCTGTTTGGGGGAGCCAATGGTTTCAACCTTTTTCAGCCCGGTCACATCAAAACAGACCACAGCAAGCCAGGTATTACCTTTACAGACTTACAGATCGAGAATAAGAGTGTAGGCATAGGGGAAGATATTGGCGGGCGTGTGATTTTGGATAAATCAATTACTGCTACCTCGGCTATTGAGTTGAAATACAGTCAGAATGGCTTTGCGCTTGAATTTGCAGCACTCAATTATTTCAATCCTCAGAAAATCCGTTATCGATATAAACTGGAAGGTTTTGATGTGGATTGGCAGGAAGCGCAGCCTGATAGTCGCCGGGCAACCTATACAAATATTGACCCGGGTACTTACTTCTTCAAAGTGATGTCTACCGATGCCACGGGAAATTGGGTGAATAATGAGGCTACGCTGGAGATCATTATCCTTCCTCCGTTCTGGAGAACATGGCTGGCCTATGTTGGATATGTATTGCTCATAGGAGGGACTTTGTTCTATATCCGGCACCGTGGAATTGAACGTTTAAAGAAAGAATTCCTGCTCAGACAGGAACGTCAGCAGGCACATCGGATGCATGAACTGGATTTAATGAAGATTAAGTTTTTTACTAATGTAAGCCATGAGTTCAGGACGCCATTGTCTTTGATTATTACGCCTTTAGAAAAATTGATCGGACACAATGTCATACCAAAAAAACAGGAATTACAACTCATACACCGCAATGCAAAGCGACTGCTGAACCTGGTTAACCAGTTACTCGACTTTCGGAAAATGGAAGTACAGGAACTCCGGCTTCAGCTTAAAGCCGGCAATGTGATTTCCTTTATTCAGGAGCTTTGTCTTGCCTTTAATGATATTGCTGAGCAGAAACAAATTGCTTTTATCTTTCATACAGAGGCAAAGCAATTGATGGTGGCTTTTGATCACGATAAGGTAGAAAGGGTGGTTTTCAATCTGTTGTCCAATGCCTTTAAGTTTACACCTGAAGGTGGAAAGGTAACCGTAGAACTGATGGTCACTGAGCAGGACCAGGAAAAGAGCACCCTTATTCTTAGGGTTACAGATACAGGAATTGGTATGGAGGCCGATAAAACCGAACAGATATTTGAACGTTTTTTTCAGAACGATATGCCCGATTCTATTGTCAACCAGGGTAGTGGGATCGGTTTGTCTATTACTAAAGAATTTGTAAAGTTACATGATGGTATTATTCATGTTAATAGTGTTTTAAATGAAGGGTCAGTCTTTGAAGTCTCGCTGCTTTTAGCAACTGTATCTGAGTCTGAGTCAGCATTTGAAGCCAGCTCACAGGAGAAGCCTTCCGCTGGGGGAAATGACGAGCCGGACTCCTCTGCTGATCAGTCAAGGTTACCTGAGGAACCAGGGGAAGAACAGGGCTCCATAAAAGAACAGGCCTTTACCTGGAAAAGCAAGAAACAAATTATTGTACTGGTAGAAGATAACGACGATTTCAGGTTTTACCTGAAAGACAACCTGACTGCCCATTACCAGGTATTGGAAGCATCGAATGGGAAAGAAGGATGGCAAAAGATCCTGTCCGCTCATCCGGATCTGGTAGTCAGTGATGTGACTATGCCGGGGATGAATGGGACGGAGCTTTGTCAGAAAATCAGGTCTGATAAACGTACCGCTCATCTACCAGTGGTACTGCTTACTGCTTTAACTAACGAAGATCAACAATTGATTGGATTAGAGACTGGCGCTAATGATTACATTACTAAACCCTTTAACTTTGAAATCTTATTGTCCCGTATTAAAAACATCCTCATGCAACAGGCACTGGCAAAAAAAACCTTTCTTAAACAGGTCGAATTTAAGCCTGCTGAGACCGGGATAGAATCTCAGGATGATAAGTTTATGAGACAGCTGGCCACGCAACTGGAAAAGAATTTATCCAATGCCGCTTACTCGGTGGATCAGCTCAGTTCAGACCTGAATATGAGCAGGGTGGGCTTGTATAAAAAGATCCTGCCCTTAACAGGAAAATCTCCCATCGCCTATATCCGTTTTTACCGGCTTCAGAAATCAAAAGCGCTTTTGTTGAAATCCCAGCTCAGCATCTCGGAAATTGCCTATGAATCTGGCTTCAGTAATCCCAAACATTTTAGTCGGTATTTCAAACAGGAATTCGGAGTCTTGCCTTCAGTTTATGCACAGCAGAAGTCTGGAGAAGGTGCTGTTTGATAAAATAAAAGCCATTTTGTTAACATTTTGACACCTATTTGTTATCATTTGAATCCCTTTGATTGATTTCGTTTCGTATACTTTTAATCCCAATTAACCAAGTATAAAACGTAAATCTTTCTAATGTATAAAATTAGGGTCATCGCCGTAATCTTTATCGGCACAGCCTTGTTGCAACTCACTGTTAAAGGGCAGGAAACTGCAAGCTATGTCAAGACCAATTCTGGAATTGAAGTCTACCTCCCCAACTCTTTAACCGGAATTAAAAAAATCCGGTTGGAACCGGTATCAGATCAGGTAATTCATGTGATCGCTACTGAAAAGGCTGAGTTCAGTCCGCAAAGGAGCCTGATGGCCATAGCCCCTGCAAATGGTAGTGTGGCTTTTACCACGGTCGCAGATCAGAACCGGATCATCCTAAAAACAAAGGCTTTAAGTGTAGAAGTCGCCATGACTACCGGTCTGTTGACCTATCGAGATGCAGGTAATAAGATTTTGCTTAAACAAAGCGCAGTTGCTGAAGCAGCATTGGTGCCTCAGGTTTTTGGCGGATCGCCATCTTACCGGGTGGCACAGGTGTTTGATGCTCAGGAAGAAGAAGCTTACTACGGCCTGGGACAACACCAGCAGGGAATCATGAATTACAGGGGACGCAGGGTAGACCTCATTCAATACAATACAGAAATTGGGGTACCATTTGTCATCTCTAACAAAGGATACGGGATCCTGTGGGACAACAACTCCATTACACGGGCCGGTGATATCCGGGATTATCAGCCCCTATCTGCTTTAAAACTCTATTCCAAAGAAAATAAGGAGGGATGGATTACGGCCAGTTACGCCAAAATAACATCCCCTAAAAAGACATTGTTTACCGGAGCGGTATCTGAGCTTTCCATAAATTGGCTTACAGATCAACATAAATTCCCTGACAGCATTAAAATGCAGGAAGCGGTAGTTAGTTATGACGGTTATCTGGAAAGCGGCTTAGAAGGCTTGTATCAGCTTCAACTGAAATATGCCGGCTATGTTAAAGTTTGGTTTGATGATGAGTTGGTGGCTGATTACTGGCGCCAGGCCTGGAATCCTGGATCTGCAATCCTGGATCTCAGGCTTCAAAAAAACAAAAAAGTTAAATTCAGGATGGAATGGATACCGGACGGTGGAGAATCCTATATTGGCTTAACCTGCTTACCGCCAATTCCTGAAACATTAAAAAACACTTTCGCTTTGCAGTCTGAATCCGGGGCAGGCGTAGATTATTATTTTATCGGGGGCGAAAATGCAGATCAGGTCATCTCCGGATACCGTACCATTACCGGAAAGGCAGTCCTTTTACCAAAATGGGCAATGGGGTTCTGGCAAAGCAGGGAACGTTACAAAACACAGGAAGAGCTCCTTTCGGCAGTGAAAGCATTTCGTGACCGTAAAATTCCACTGGACAATATTGTTTTGGACTGGTCTTACTGGAAAGAGCCTGAATGGGGTAGTCAGCAGTTTGATCCGGCACGATTCGCTAATCCTGAGCAGATGATCAAAACTTTGCATGATCAACATGTAAAGCTGATGATCTCCGTCTGGCCAAAATTCAACAAGGGCTTTGATATTTACCATGATTTTGATAAAAAAGGATTCCTATATCAGCGAAACATTGAAGATGGACGTCGTGATTGGATCGGAAAAGGATATTCCAATACCTTTTATGATGCTTTTAATCCAAAAGCAAGAGCTGCTTTCTGGGACCTGATGAACAAAAGGCTCTACAGCAAAGGGATTGATGCCTGGTGGATGGACGCCACAGAACCGGATATGCACTCTAACCTACCGGTTGAGATCAGAAAAGAACTGATGAATCCCACTTATGAAGGCTCAGCTACCACTTACTTCAATGCTTTTCCATTGGTCAACGCAAAAGGCGTATATGAAGGACAGCGGGAACAGAATAAAACCGACCGGGTATTTATCTTAACCCGATCTGCTTTTGCCGGTTTACAGCGTTATGCAGCTGCAGCCTGGAGTGGCGACATCGCTTCCAGATGGGAAGATATGAAAAGCCAGATCAGTGCCGGTGTTAATTTCTCGCTCTCAGGAATGCCTTACTGGACGATGGATATTGGTGGTTTTTCTGTAGAAAAACGCTACGAAACTGCAAAAGGAGCCGATCTTGAAGAATGGAGGGAACTGAATACCCGGTGGTTTCAGTTTGGTGCTTTTGTACCATTATTTCGTGCACATGGCCAGTATCCCTTCCGGGAGATTTATAACATCGCTCCTGAAAATCATCCTGCCTATAAAAGCATGCTTTACTACAACCAGTTGAGGTACCGCCTGATGCCTTATATCTACGCATTGGCAGGAAACAGTTTTCAACAGGATTATACCATTATGCGTGGTTTGATGATGGATTTCCCTAAAGACTTAAAGGCCTCCAACCTGAATGATGCCTATCTCTTTGGTCCTTCATTACTGATCAATCCGGTTTACAAGTATAAAGAAGAGCACAGGAAAGTATACCTGCCTCAAGGTCAGGGCTGGTATGATTTGTACACGGGTAAATACTTTAAAGGCGGACAGGAACTGAAGGTTGTGACTAGCTATGAAAGGATGCCTGTATTCGTAAAAGAAGGCAGTATCCTGCCTACAGGACCAGCTTTGCAATACACCGATGAGAAACCTGCAGATACGCTGACTTTATTTGTTTACACAGGAAAGGACGCGATATTTTCTCTTTATGAAGATGAAGGCGGGAATTACAATTACGAAAAAGGCGCCTTTTCTACCATCAGTCTGAAATACACAGAAAGCACAAAAACCTTGGAATTGTCTGATCGCAAAGGGAGTTTTCAAGGCATGTTGCCAAAGCGCAACTTCAGAATCGTAGTGATCAGTGCTAAAAAAGGAAAGGGGCTCGACTTTAGTCAGAAGGCAGATTACAACCTCATCTATACCGGAAAACAACTGTCTGTTCAACTTAAATAAAAACATCCCGCTGGCTAAGCACTTTGCCTGGCTGGCGGAAAATGAACAAAAACTAATATTAACCAAATATAAAATGAATCAATTATTTACTAAATCTTAATGAACGGCATGGAAAAGAAATTCACTTTCAAAAGGAAGAGCATCTTTTTGCTGATGCTGTTCTCTGTGCTGACTTTCGGTCAGCGGGCACTGGCACAACAGCGCCAGATCAATGGAAAGGTAAACGGAGCAGCCAATGGGTTGCCTATTCCGGGAGCTGTCGTGAAAGTTAAGGGTAAAACCGGGGGTGTAAGCACAGATAGCCAGGGGCTTTACCGGATCAGTGCTGAAACCGGCGATATTCTGCAATTCAGCTCTATTGGATTTGTGGCTAAAGAAATCAAGGTCGGGGCAGCCAATGTCATCGATATAAATCTTGAAGATGACCTGCAAAATCTATCGGAGGTCGTTGTGGTGGGCTATGGTGTACAACAGAAAAAACTGATTACCGGGGCTACGGTCCAGGTAAAAGGGGAAACCTTGCAAAAACAAAGCAGTACAAATGCTTTACAGGGATTACAGGGCCTGACTCCCGGTGTACAGATTGCTTCTACTTCCGGACAACCCGGCGAAGGAATGAAGGTCACCATTCGTGGACTAGGGACGGTGGGCAATTCAGGCCCCTTGTATGTTGTGGATGGAGTGCTTACCGGAGACATCACTTACCTGAATCCTGCAGATATCGAATCTATTGACATCCTGAAAGATGCTGCTTCGGCGGCGATCTACGGTTCTCAGGCTGCCAATGGCGTAGTTTTAGTGACCACCAGGCAGGGAAAACGCGGACAGAGCGCTCAGATTACTTTTGATATGTATGCCGGTATTCAGGATGTGGCCAAAAAAGCAGAGCTGCTCAACTCCGCTCAATATGCTTCCATGATGAATGAGGCGGCAATAAACGGAGGAAAACAACCAATCTTCAGCAATGCCGAGATTGATGCACTGGGAGCAGGAACGAACTGGCTCGACGAGATGCTGGTTAAAAATGCGCCGACACAAAATTATGTGCTTGGAGCTTCCGGTGCTTCGGAGACCTCGGTATACTCTCTTGGTTTGTCTTATACCGGACAGGCAGGGGTAGTTGGTGGAAAGAAACTATCTAACTATCAACGCTATGGTTTTAGGATCAATTCTGAGCATAATTTTTATAAAGACATTCTTAAGATCGGTCAGCATCTGACTTATTCCGATATCAAAAACAATGGAATTGGGGTAGGTAATCAATATAATAATTCCTTACGCGGTGCATTTAATACCAGCCCTTTTGTTCCGGTTTATGACGATCAGGGTAATTTCTTTGACAACAGTAAGTCGACCTGGAATAATGGAGAGGCAAATCCATACGCCTTAATGGTGCTTAATAATCAGAACAGACGCAATACTCAAAGGTTGTTGGGCGATATCTACCTGGTGGTGGAGCCTATCAAAAACCTGAAATTCAGAACAAGTCTGGGAATGGACTATAGTGCCGGAGAAAGTAATTCTTTTAAACCGATTTACAACCTTTCTATTTATGCCTACAATACGGTAACCAGCGCAAGCCAGTCGATGAATAAAGGCAAGTCTTTGATTTGGGATAACCTGTTAAGTTATAAGTTCGACCTTAAGAAAGACCATGTTTTTGAAGTCATGGCAGGAAGTTCGGCATATCGTGCCGATGGCTCCAATATTTTTGGTACTAATACGAACCTGATATTTGAAGACCTGGACCATGCCTGGCTGAGTAATGCGCTCAATAAGAACAGTGCAGGAATTATCATTGGTGGGGGGCCTATTGATGCAGATCGCAGGCTTTCTTATTTCGGTCGTTTAAATTATAATTACAAAGAAAAATACCTGATCAATGCGACTTTCAGGGCTGATGGTTCTTCCAGGTTTGCCGCTCAAAACCGCTGGGGCTATTTCCCATCAGTTTCCGCAGGCTGGATTGTAACCAATGAAAGTTTCCTTGAAGGACAGAAAGGATGGCTAGACTTCCTGAAACTCCGCGCCAGCTGGGGACAGGTAGGAAATCAGAACATCGCGGCATTCCAATACTTATCACCAATTACCTTCGATAAAGTCAACTATATTTTTGGAGATAAAGAAGGTGTACTTACGCCGGGTGCTTATCCAAGCAGACTCGGTAATCCTAATGTGAAATGGGAAACTTCTGAACAAACAGACCTTGGTTTTGATGCGACCCTGCTTAAAGGAAAGTTGAGTGTAAATTTCGACTGGTATAAAAAAACAACCAAAGACTGGTTGATTTCCGCTCCGATTCTTGCCACTGCAGGAGCATTACCTCCCTTCATTAATGGTGGGAATGTGAAAAACTCGGGTCTAGAACTGGCGGTATCTTATAAAAGCCACATTAATGAATTCAATTATTCCATAGGAATAAATGGCGCTTATAACAAAAATGAGGTGGGGAAGATTCCTACAGCGGATGGCATCATTCATGGATCATCAAACCAGCTTTACGACAACTCATCGGAATTTTACCGTGCTGAAAATGGATTCCCTATCGGATATTTCTGGGGATTAAAAACTGCGGGTATTTTCCAGAATGTGGACGAGGTGGCCAATTATAAGGCACCTAATGGCAAAGTAATCCAGCCTGCTGCAGCTCCCGGTGATGTGAAATATGTAGACCAGAATGGAGATGGCATTATCGATAACCTGGATCGGGGAATGATAGGTAAGCCTAATCCCGATTATACCTTTGGGATTAACCTGACCGCAGATTATAAAGGATTTGATTTTTCCCTGGTTGCTTCGGGTGTTGTGGGAAATGACATCGTTCAATCTTACCGCAACCAGTCCGGGCAATATGGTAACTATACAACCAGAATTCTGGACCGCTGGCATGGAGAGGGGACTTCTAATACCATTCCCCGTGTTACCGACGACAATAGAAACTGGACTTCTTTCTCTGACTTGTACCTGCAAAAGGGTGATTATTTAAGACTCAGCAACATTACCATTGGTTATGATTTCGGAAAAGTGTTGAAAAAGAGTTACCTGAAGCAATTGCGGTTGTATGCCTCTGCATTGAACGTTTATACTTTCACCAAATATGACGGTATGGATCCTGAAATCGGCTATGGTACAGAAGGGTTCGCTTCCGGCATCGACATTGGCTATTATCCAAGACCAAGAACATTCCTGTTTGGTGCTAACCTTAGATTTTAACCTCCAGAATAGAAAATTATGAAAACTATAACTATAAAATTAAGCATCTGCGCAGTTTTTCTTTTGACAATGGGCGCCTGTAAAAAAGGTTTTCTTGATGCGGAACCCATGACCACAGCAACTGATGTTAACTATTATAAAACACCGAAAGATGCACTTTATGCATTGGTTGGCTGTTATGATGGATTGCAGATCGTTTGGTCTGATGGTGTGGCTTTGCCCGTAGCTGCAGAAGTGATGTCCGACAATACCTTCGGGGGTACTGGAAATTCGGATGGGTTCGGTTATCAGATGCTGGATGAATTTGATAAATCACGTTCTCCCTCAGATCAGAACCTCTTTGGCCGTAACTGGATCTTATATTATCAGGCTTTATATCGTTGCAATGTGCTGATCAGTAAAATGGACCAGATACAATGGGGTAGTGATGCTCAACTGAGAAAGACCTATGAGTCGGAAGCGCGCTTTTTGCGTGCCTACCTGTTATTTGATATGGTCCGTTTATGGGGAAATATTCCTTTATTAACAGCGCCTTCAGCCGAAAATGTTCCCCAGGCAAACCCTGATGCCGTTTATAAGGTAATTGCAGACGATCTGGTTTTTGCAGCAGAAAATATGCCGGCAACTGCATACCCTGCACAAGCAGTAGCTGATCATGGCAGAGTAACCAAATACGCAGCGGAAGCATTGCTGGGTAGGGTTTTTCTATACTATACTGGTTATTATGCAAAGCCAGATCTGGTTGGAGTGGTTAATAAAACAAAAGCACTGGGCTACTTAGAGCATGTAATCAGCACAGGTGGGTATGGTCTGATTCCTGATTTTGCTAAATTATGGCCGGCTGCTTCGCTTGACGCTTATGTCGGAGAAGATCATAAAGAAACTGTTTTCGCCATTAAATATACCTTTACAAGCGATTATAATGGAAATACGGACGGCAACCACTGGATGGTATTTGGAGGCCTGAGAGATCAGTCTTTCTATCCATACGGCAGTGGCTGGGGTGCAGAAACGGTGAATCCTAAATTGTGGAATGCCTATGCCGCTGGTGATACGCGTAGATCAGGTTCAATCATTTCTATCACAGATGAAAAGATTCCATTTGTCAGCCAGAATAAACAAAGGGAGTATACCGGATATTATATCAAAAAATACAGTCCGATGATTGGGCTGGATGGTAAACCTTTACCGAATGCGAATGGGAATCCAAATTTTCCCATTGGGCAATATCAGGATTATGTGTCTATACGCTATGCCGATGTATTGCTGATGGCCGCGGAACTGGGTAGCACAAATGCGCAGACCTATTTCAATGAAGTGCGACAACGTGCCTATCAGGGTGCATTTACGCCATTGGCGGTAAGTCAGGAGAACATTATGAAAGAACGCAGATTGGAATTTGCCTTTGAAGGCATTCGTTATTATGACCTGCTCCGTCAGGGTGTAAATAAGGCGGCGCAAGAGATTGCGGAAAGCACGACCTTACTAAATGGCGGTCAACCGGTCACTAAAACGATCTCAGCGGGCAACATCATCCTCACTAAAGGACTTCAACAAATTCCTAATACTGAGATTACCCTGTCTAACGGAACCTTAAAACAAAATGCGGGCTGGTAGCCGCTTCATCACTTAATCGAATAGAAATGAAACGATATAAAAAATTCCTGGCAATATGCCTACTGCCTTTGCTGCTGTTCGCCTGTAAAAAGGATAAACATACTCTGGGAGAAGTTCTCGATAAATCTGAAATCAAATTTTCAGTCCTGCAAGATAAAAAAGCGGATGCCGGAGGAAATACCGTGATTCTCAAAAATATGACGCCTGGTACTTTGCCTATGTGGGATTATGGTACCGGAACCTCTACAAAAATGACTGATACGGTGAGGTTTGCTTTTGCCGGCGACTATGTAATCCGTTTCTCTGTATCCACGGGTGGCCGAATTGTTAAGCTGGATTCTGTGGTGGTTAAAGTGACGCAGGACAACCTGAATTATGTCAATGATCCGTTATGGAAAGCGCTTACTGGTGGTGTCGGCAATGAAAAAGAATGGGTATTGGACACCGAAGGAAAATTCTTCAATGGGCCGATGTATTTCTATGGAACCAGTAATGGCTGGCTCAAAGAAGGAGGGCCATGGAAAGATGGTGCTGTTCAAACAGGTTGTTATGGCAGTGATTGCTGGGTCTGGGAAGCTGGTTTAGGTGATACCTATCCAAATAATATGACTCAGGGTAATTATGGTTCGATGACCTTCAGTTTAAAAGGCGCCGCGGTTTTTAAAGCTGTAAAACCGATGGAAAACATCAACAGTCAGACTGGAACTTACTTTTTAAATGTTGCCGGAAAGATCCTGACCATTAACAATGCGACGATCTTAAGAGGATATAAACCTGCAAAAAATGGCATCACAGGGATCAGTAACTGGACCAATTACAAGATCCTGTCGCTTGACGAAAATACCATGCAATTGGGGGTATTAAGAGATAGAGATGTGGATGGGGAAGGACCTGCTATGATTGTATACAACTTTTTAACCAAAAATTTCTCCGACAATTATGTTCCGCCGGTGACCGGACCTGACGAAGGTTTTGATCCGACGTTTAAGGCTGGAGAGTTATTAAATATGCTAACCGGAACGGGATCCGCAGGTAGATTGTGGAAGATCGATGCAGAAGGTAATCCCATCGACTGGATTGCCAAAGGCAAAGGCTGGACCAAATCTCATAACGATAGCCGCGACTGGGGTTGGAATAATGCCCTGGATGTAGTGGCTAAAGATTCCTGGATCTTGTTTAGCCGTATTGGAGGATTGAAGTACACCAGAAATCAACATGGCGTAGTCAGCTCGGGAACTTTTACAATTAATGAATCGACGAATGAAGTGACCTTAAACGGAGAGTTATTGATCCAGTTTCCCGGAAGCTTTATTACACCGTTAAAAAACACGTTTAAGGTGGTAAAAGCCTTTCCCGGCAAGGTCGAAAGTAAAGGCATCTGGTTCGGTACGGACTATAATGTCGAAAAAGACGAATGGTTTGCTTTCCATTATATCTTATAAACGTATACGCTCTATATATTAATTAAACCTTTCAGGAGCCTGTTTTTTATAAACAGCGCTCCTGATTTTTTATTTTGCCTTTATGCTGCTCCACTAAAATTCTGAATAGGATCAGGACATCGTTAAGAAGCACCTCCTTACAATCTTTTTTTCATCATGATGTCAATCTGTTCATCATCGCCCATTTTAAAGATGTGCTGATCGAAGGCTACAAACCCATTCCTGGTATAGAATTTTATCGCCCTTAAGTTTTCTTCCCAAACGCCCAACCAGATGGAGGATTTCTTCAATAGCCTGGCTACTTCCAGTGCTTTTTCATATAACAGTTGTCCTACTTTTTTACCATGGTAGGCGCTTAGCACATAAATGCGCTCTATTTCAAGCGAATTTTCGTCCTGTAGCTCAGTCTGCGCCTGTCCTGTATTTACTTTCAGGTACCCGATGGGACTTTGATCTTCCCAGGCGATGTAGAACCTGGAATCCGGATGGTTAACCTCCGTACTCAGTTGTTCCTGACTGAAATGACCATCCAGGTATTTTTTCATATCAGCTTCGGTATTGCTTTCTGCAAAGGTTTCAAAAAATGTTTGTCGCCCGATTTGCTGTATCGTCTCCATATCCTCAATGGCAGCCCGACTGATTTTAATGTTCTCCATAGTATGTTGTGATTTCTAAGCTATAATTTTCGAATGTAAGTTGCCAGATCATTTTCAACGGTACTGCCGCCTTTTTCCAGGTGATTAGCGATTCGCTGCCGTTCAACTTCGGTTTTATTCTGGCTTATTTTCTTTTGTCCCTGCAACTCGGTTACTTCCAGCTCAAAAGCAACGATGCCCCTCATCATCCCAATTTTAAACTTGTCGGAAAGGCTGTTCCATTGCGCTAAATAGTTTTGATCATAAAATCCGATCATCTCTTCCAGGACTTTGATTTTGGAACCCTCATCTTCCAGGATTTTTGCTTTGCCATAGGCATGTATAGAAATGTAATCCCAGGTTGGAACACTTTCTACTTTATCGTAATGAACAGGAGAGATATAGGCATGTGGTTCTGTAAATATGATCAAAGAAATATTGGTTTCTATATATTTCACCTGTTCATTGGCAATGGCAAAATGAGAACTTAAAACTAACTTATCCCGGGTGTCATATATAAAAAAGGGCAATTGAGTCGCAATAGGAATCTGCCCCTTGTTGGTGATGATTGTTGCAAAGCTGTATTGCTTCATAAAGGCAATCTTTTCTGCCTTGTCCCTAAACTGAAATTGGTTCGGTATATACATATTTGAGCCCTTCCTTTTGTTTCCTCAAAAATACCCCATAATTGGATTATCTTAGTAGGCCAATCTTGATAAAATGAATAGTCCAATTTCCCTGCAGCTTTTCAATAAGATCTCATTTGCTCCTTCTTCCCACAGAGCTGTTTATCTTCAGCTTTCAGATGTGATCCTATCCTCAATAAAAAAGGGCAAACTTCGCTCCGGACAAAAGTTGCCTGGTTCGAGAGAAGTCGCCGCTTTATTGAAAATTAACAGAATTACAGTTGCCAGGGCCTATGAAGAATTACAAAGCCAGGGCTGGCTGGAAAGCTTTGTGGGCAGCGGCACCTTCGTATCCTCACATATTATAGATCACGAACCAGAAAACCTGGGTGGGGGCCTTGTACCTGCTTCATTAAAAAAGGCCGGTTTTGTAATGCCGTCCCAGAACTACCTGGATAGCGCCTCTGATCATCCCATTATGGAGTTACATTTAGACGATGGTTACCCGGATGCCAGACTGGCACCACTAAAGGAGTTTTATCGGGCTTACCGTACTCAGTTAACGCGTAGCGGATTATATGATAAATTTGGTAGTTACGGCAATCCTGCGGGCCCGGGCTATTACAGGGAGGCGATAGCGAGCCACCTTAATGAGACGAGAGGTTTAAAAGCAAAGGCGGATAATATTCTTTCTGTAAGAGGAACTTTAATGGGCATTAACCTGGTCTGTAGTGCTTTGATCAATCCTGGCGATGTCATAGTTTCAGGTATTCCGGGTTGGAAAAGAGCAGAACATAATTTTATCCATGCCAGGGCCAGACATATCGGAATAAAAATAGATGAACACGGAATCATAGTTGATGAACTGAGGGAAATCTGCAGGAAACAAACCGTAAGAATGGTCTACGTCACACCGCATCATCATTATCCCACTACCGTATCGCTCCGTATCGACCGGAGGTTGGAACTTTTGAGACTGGCTAATGAATATGGCTTTATCATTTTTGAAGATGATTACGATTATGATTTTCACTATAAGCATAGCCCATTATTGCCACTGGCCAGTGCCGATGAAAATGGAATGGTAATTTACTGCGGTTCATTCGGAAAAAGCTTTTCCCCTGCTTTCCGCATGGGATATCTGGTCGCGGCAGAAAATGTGATACAACACCTTGCCCGGGTTCGTATCTTGCTGGACAGACAGGGGGATCATATTTTAGACAATGCAATGGCGGAGCTGTTAAACGATAATACGGTACGCCGTTACCTTAGGAAATCTTTGGCAGTATATGAAGAAAGACGTGACCTCTTCTGCGGATTATTAAGTGCTGAATTGAAAGATAAGGTCAGCTTTGCTATTCCTGAAGGAGGTATGACAGTCTGGACGGAATTTGATCCCTCCATAAATCTGGAAGAACTGGCAAAAAAAGCGTTCAGAAAAGGGCTTTATATATCCGATGGTAAAGCACACCAATACCCTGACTACAAAACGAACGGTGTTCGTCTGGGATTTGCCTCTTCTTCAAAAGAAGAATTGATAAAAAGTGTGGAAATTCTCAAAGGGCTTGAATATTAAATGTTATTTTGACATTTAATATTCTTTTTCTACATTAGAGATGAGATCAAATATAGATTTAAACGTATGAACAACAGACTTTATCCAACCTGCCTGGCCCTGGTTTTTATTGGGGTTTTGAGCGGATGTACCAGTTCCTTAAATAAAAAAAACGCATTCAGTGATACCTCGGCGGTGTCAACCTTGTGGGTTCCGGATTCCGGAGCTTTTAAGGGAGAGGTAAAGGGGAAAACAGTGGGCCTCTATACTTTAGTAAATAAGAACAATGCAAAAGCAGTAATTACCAATTACGGGGGGCGCCTGGTTTCTTTATCAGTACCGGATGCAAAAAACGGGTTCACAGATGTTATTTTGGGCTACGATAGTTTAAAATCGTATCAGAAAAAAGGAGAGCCTTTTTTTGGTGCTTTGATAGGGCGCTACGGAAACCGCATTGCAAAAGGCAAATTCAATTTAGATGGAAAACCTTATCAGCTGGAATTGAATGATGGAATAAATACGCTGCATGGTGGATCCAGCGGTTTTTATGCGCAGGTATGGGATGCTAAAAAAGTTAACGATCAGACCCTGGAACTGAGCTATTTCTCTAAAGATGGGGAAGGGGGCTATCCGGGTAATCTAAAAGTTAAGGTAACTTATGAGCTGACGGATGATAATGAGGTTAAAATCAGCTATACTGCAAATACTGATAAAAATACGGTGGTTAATCTGACTAATCATGCCTATTTTAACCTGAATGGGGCAGGAGATTCTACAATTACCGATCATTTACTAAGCATTGACGCGGATTCTTATACGCCGGTTGATGAGACTTTAATTCCAACGGGAAAAATAGAAAAACTTGCAGGTACGCCCTTTGATTTTAATAAACCAACTTTAATCGGTGCAAGAATCAATGAAAGCAATGAGCAATTGAAATACGGAAAAGGTTACGATCATAATTTTGTGTTAAGAAAAGCTGCAGGTCTGCAAAAAGTGGCCACAGTGAGTAGCCCAAAAACAGGTATCGTAATGGAGATTTTAACGGAAGAGCCGGGTCTTCAGTTTTACAGCGGAAACTTTTTAACAGGAGCCGAACATGATGGAAAGGGTAAAGCTAGTTATCCGCACCGTTCTGCATTTTGCCTGGAAACACAACATTTTCCTGACTCACCAAACCAGCCTGCTTTTCCGACAACAACATTGAAAGCGGGACAGGAATACAAAACTGTAACAGTTTATAAGTTCTCCCTGAAGAAATAAACAAAACGACAGGAATAAAAAAAGAAAAATGCCCCCAAAAAGCTAAACACTTTATGGGGGCATTTTTATGAGTAGAAAAATTAAGCATAGTGAAGTTCTACCAGAACTTCACATACAATGCTGCAATAAGCAATAATGTAATCACAATCAGCGCCATTGTAGATGGGGCCACCTTGAACATGGATTTATCCAGTTCGAAAGCTTTAGGATTTACCTTAGGTCCCGCCAGACTCATCAGAATCATAATGGCCATGGTAAAGAAGAAAGAGAGACCCATACAGATATGGAACGGAATCTCAAAACCACCTTTACCGTTTGGATAAGCGGTGTACAGGAAGGTATCATTGCCAAGCAGACCCGGAGCCATTTCATTAAAGAAAACGGAGAAGAGGAATCCGGCCAGTACACCTGCAATTGCCGCACTACCAGTTGTTCTTTTCCAGAACATCCCCAGGATAAACATGGCAAATACCCCCGGACTGATAAAACCGGTATATTTCTGGATAAAGGTAAACCCACCTTCTCCACCGATTCCCAGAAGATCGTTCCAGGTAAAGAGCACCGCTAGGATCATGCCCACAAATACGGTTGTCCTACCCACTAAAACCAGGTTCTTTTCTTCAGTACCTTTTTTAAAATACTTGGCATATATATCCAGAGTGAAGATCGTCGAAATGCTGTTTACTTTCCCGGCAAGAGAAGCCACGATTGCCGCGGTTAATGCCGCTACAGATAATCCCTTAAGACCGGTTGGTAAAAAGGTAAGTATTGCGGAATAAGCCCCGTCTTTACCACCAATCAGTTGAGGTAAATGCCCGCCTTTGTACAATACAAACGCCGCAATACCTGGCAACATCACGATCAGCGGCATCATTAGCTTTAATAGACCGGCGAAAAGAATACCTGTTCTTGCTGTTTTAAGATCTGCGCCCAAAGCACGTTGGGTGATGTATTGGTTACATCCCCAGTAGTTAAGGTTAATGATCCAGATACCGGCTACATAGGATGCCAATCCAGGGAAGGTAAGGTATTTACTGATCTCATTTTGTGTCGATTCCGCAGTAGGTTTAGGGATGATCATTTTGAAATGCTCTGGAGCATGATCCATCAATACCTGGAATCCGGCGATGGCATTGGCACCAACACCAAATTTCTGACCAACGACTGTTAAGGCAATATAAGTAGTCACCAATCCCCCGAAGATCAGTACCGCTACCTGAATCACATCGGTATAGGCCACTACTTTCATGCCTCCCAGGGAAATGATCAGCGCAAATACCGCAAGTCCGATCATGATCACATGCAGATAATCTCCACCTGTAAGGCCGTTAATGGCCACTGCACCCAGATAAAGAATAGAGGTCAGATTCACGAATACGTATAAAAACAGCCAGAAAACGGCCATAATCAGGGCAACGGATTCATTATACCTGGTCTTCAGAAACTGGGGCATGGTATAGATCTTATTCTTGAGATAGACCGGAATGAACCATACCGCAACGATAATCAGCGCGATGGCTGCAATCCATTCGTAAGCCGCTACAGCGATTCCCAGAAAGAAACCTTCGCCACTCATACCGATAAATTGTTCGGCAGAAATATTGGAGGCAATCAGGGAAGCACCAATGGCCCACCAGGTCAGCGTTCCTTCAGCCAGAAAAAACGCTTTGGCATCATGCTCGTTCTTTTTACGCTGTCGGTAGATGTAATATCCATAGCCGGAAACGACTAAAAAGTAGATGATGAAAACTACATAATCTGTAGTTACTAAATTGTTGTTCATAGTGGCTCTATTTGGTTAGTTTGAACAGGTTTCTGATTATTTATAAAAGATTTCGTTCCATTGCAGCTCATTTCTAAACTGGTTGATTTTTGTGTCGGCACCAATGTTTAGGTATTCTATGCCGGCAATGTTGGCGAAATCCAGTAAATGTGCGGTATTCAGGTTCTGACTATAAGCGGTATGGTGTGCACCTCCGGCATAAATCCAGGCTGCACATCCCGTTTTCATATCAGGAAGTGGTTTCCATAAAACCTGTGCAACAGGTAATTTTGGCAATTGGTGCTCCGGTTCCACGGCTTCCACTTCGTTTACGAGCAGGCGGAATCGATTGCCCATATCGATAATAGAGGCGTTGAGTGCATTTCCGGCGGCTACACTGAAAATCAGTCTGGCAGGGTCTGCTTTGCCTCCAATACCAAGGGGATGTACTTCCAGTCGTGGTTTTTCATTAGCCAGAGAAGCATCAACTTCCAGCATATGTGAGCCCAATACCATGGAGTTGGCGGGGTCAAAATGATAGGTGTAATCTTCCATAAAGGCATTTCCTCCGGGTAATCCGGCACCCATTACTTTACAGGCACGTACCAGTGCTGCAGTTTTCCAGTCGCCTTCTCCGGCAAATCCGTATCCCTCGGCCATTAACCGTTGGGCGGCAATACCAGGCAATTGAATCATGCCATGCAAATCTTCAAAAGTATCGCTGAAACCTTTAAAATTGCCCTCCTCCAGGAATTTCTTAAGGCCAAGTTCTATTTTTGCGGCTTCATAAACAGAGCTGTGTCTGTCGCCACCAGGCAGCAGGTCGGCGGTCATGATGTAACTCGCCTGGTAAACTTTCAGGAGCTCCTGAATCGATTCTTCAGAAATGCTGTTGATCACCGCAACAAGGTCACCGATGCCATAGGTATTGACCTGAAAACCAAACTTCAGTTCGGCTTCTACTTTGTCGCCATCCGTAACAGCTACATAACGCATATTGTCGCCAAAACGGGCAAATTTAGCGCCCTGCCAGTCGTGCCAGCCGGCTGCCGCTCTGGTCCAGATATCAATTTCCTTTAATACTTCCGGGTCCTGCCAGTGTCCCACCACCACCTTTCTGTCTTTACGCATCCGGGTCACCATAAATCCAAATTCACGATCGCCATGAGCACTTTGGTTGAGGTTCATAAAATCCATATCAATGGTACTCCATGGAATGTCACGGTTGAACTGGGTATGCAGGTGAAGCAGCGGTTTTTGAAGGATATTTAAGCCTCTGATCCACATTTTTGCAGGAGAGAAAGTATGCATCCAGGTGATTACGCCAATACAATTTGCCGTGATATTGGCCTGTTGTAACGTTTCAAATATCTCCTCCGGTGTTTTTACTACGGGTTTATATACGACCTTAACGGGGATCTGCGGTGCAGTATCCAGCGATCCGGCAACTTGCTGTGCATGTTCCGCTACTTGTTTTAAGGTTTCTTCCCCGTACAGGTGCTGGCTTCCGGTAATGAACCAGACTTCTAATTCTTTTAAGTTGATCATATTTCGTTGGTTGTCTTAATTATATTTAGGTCTTTTGATTATTTAATTGCTGAAATCCGGTACAAGCCTGCTCCATGTTTATTGATGCTTGCGGTAAAGTTGCCCTTAGCGGTGCCTTTGTCTGTCTTGCTCCATAGGTCTCTGACTTTACAGGACCCGCTAAAACCAAGGTCGTTCAGATTTACAGCGATCTCTATAGGCTGATCAGCATCACCAGGATTAAAAAGTGCGACATACTTATCACCGGTTTTCGGATCATCTGCTACCCAGCAGATCCCGTACTCATTACGGAACAGCTGTTTGTTGTTGCTGCTGCTGTTCAGCACATGAATTACTTCCGGGTTGTTCAGCAGTGATAAGGTAAAGGCATCATTGCTGGGCAGATCGCCGCCAAACATCAATGGAGAGCGGAATATGGTCCAGAGGGTCATCAGGGTATACTGCTCATCTTTGGTAAATGCGCTCATCCTGGGATTTCCACGTTCAGCCCGGATCCCGATTTTTCCGAGAGGAAGCATATCCCCGTCCGGCCAGGCACCAGCTGCACGATATTTGTTCCAGCGCTCAAATACTTCGAAATGATCTTTCAGCATAGGCCAGTTGTCCCAGAAGTCGTCCACCGTGCGCCACATATTGGCATGTCCCTGAACATGGGAAGCACTGGCTATGGGAGTTTCTCCGGGGGAGGTACTCAATACGATTTTTCTCCCCGTCAATGCAATCGCTTTACGGATCATTTCCACTTCTGCGGTATGGTAAGGCCTGGAAAGGTCATCTACCTTTATGAAATCCACGCCCCAGGAGGCATATAGTTTGAATAAAGAATTGTAATATTCCTGGGCACCATCACGCCCAGCTACTACAGTGTACATATCGCGCAGCCACTGACACTGCAATTCTGTACTGTAAATGTCTTTCGCAGTTGCCTTACTTCCCATAATGGGCAGGTTGCGTTTTACGGCTTCAACCGGAATACCCCGCATGATATGGATGCCGAATTTCAATCCTTTCTTATGAATATAGTCTGCCAATGGCTTAAACCCTTTACCACCAGCTGCAGAAGGGAAACGGTTTACTGCGGGTTGAAACCTGCCATATTCATCAAGTACATAATCCGGATTGGTCTCATTATACCCATGTGCTTTGTCATTGCCTACATACCAGCGGATATCTACGATCACATATTCCCATCCAAAAGCCTTCAGGTTTTTAGACATATAATCTGCATTGGCTTTTACTTCTGATTCCACTACGGTAGGACCAAAGCAATCCCAGCTGTTCCAGCCCATAGGAGGCGTCTTTGCCCAGTCATGAAAGTCTTTTTGCTGTGCCTTTACGGTGGCCAGTGTTCCAAACAGGAACGCTGTTGCCAATACGATTTTTTTACTGACCATAATAACTGTCCGGACCATGTTTACGTTCAAAATGTTTTTTAATTAATGCAGCTTTCAATTTTGGCGACTGCGGATTAATCTGATTGGTCAGCATAGCCATTTGTGCTACAGATTCCAGTACAGCGCTATTATACACTGCTTTTTCTGCGGTCTTCCCCCAGGTAAATGGAGCATGATTTCCAACCAGGATCATTTCGACTTCATGATGACTATAGCCGAGTTCTTTAAAATGGTTAATGATCTGGAAACCGGTTTCATACTCATAATTTCCTTTGATCATTTCATCATTCATCGGTGGGGCGCAAGGAATATCCACCGTCAGGTGATCAGCATGGGTGGTCCCAAAAATAGGAACATCCATTTGCGCCTGAGCCCAGGAAGTGGCATAAGTAGAATGCGTGTGTACAATGCCATTTATGCCATCCCAATGCTTGTAAAGGACGGCATGGGTTTGGGTATCTGAGGATGGTCTGAGTGATCCCTCGATGGTATTTCCGTCAAAATCTACGATCACCATTTTATCTGGCGAAAGATCTTTGTAGGGCACCCCACTTGGTTTAATGGCAAAAACGCCCTCATCCCGGTCGGCCGCACTCACATTTCCGAAAGTAAAAAGTACCAGGTTTAGCCTTGGTAGCTCCATGTTGGCCTCGTAGGCCATTTCACGTATGTTTTTATAACTGCTCATGATAGCTTGGTTTGATATCTTTCTGATGATGGTGTTCCAGGTAATTGCCTAAGGCCAGGTATTCCTGGTATTGTTTGCGGTATCGCGCTATATTTTTCTGATTTGGCTGATATTCTGCTTCGAATCCTGTGCCCATTGCTTCCATTGCCGCTTCAATATTTGGATGAATTCCAGCCGCTACAGCTGCAAACATGGCGGCTCCCAATGCGCAGGTATGCTCAAACCGGTGAATTCTGATGGGCATTTCCAATACGTCTGCCATCATCTGCATGATGTAAGGTGATTTTTTGGCTACTCCGCCTATGCCGATAATACCTTCTACCGGTACACCCTGATCTCTGAAACGTTCAACGATACACTTGGCACCAAAACAGGTCGCCGCTACCAGGGCCCGGAAAATACGGGGGGCATCGCTGCCCAGGCTTAAGCTGGTGATAGCTCCTTTGAGTTCCTGATTGGCATCTGGAGTTCGTCTGCCATTTAACCAGTCAACAGCCAGCTCTCCTGACTCTTCATCAGTCAATAGCTGGGCTTGTTCGCTTAGACGGGAAATAATTTTCGATTCCAATTCCTCTTTTAAAGCAATAGCAGTTGCTCCATCAATCAGAGCAGATGCAGAAAGCAATTGATTTAAAGGCCAGCTGATTAAGTTTTTAAACCAGGCATATACATCACCAAAGGCCGATTGGCCTGCTTCCAGCCCCATCATTCCCGGAATAACAGAGCCGTTTACTTGTCCGCAGATGCCCTTTACCAGTCTGCCATCAAGGTCGGCAGAAGGAGCAATCAGGATGTCGCAGGTACTGGTACCCATGATTTTACATAGGTGATAAGGGGCGATTTGTCCACCCACTGCACCCATATGTGCGTCAAATGCACCTACTCCAACTACTACCTCAGTGGATAATCCTAAACGGGTTGCCCATTCCTCACTCAATATCCCCGCTGCCTCATCTGAAGTATGGGTGTCCTGAAAAAGTCTTTCCCTGAATCCGGACAATAGGGGATCCAGCTGACTGAAAAATTCATCAGGTGGAAGGCCGTCAAACTGTTCCGCCCAAAGGGCTTTATGTCCGGCCGCACAGCGACTTCTTTTCATCTTCAGGACATTATTGCCCCCGGTAAGCAGGAAGGGAATCCAGTCGCAGTGTTCTACCCAGGAAAAGGCAGCATCGCGGACAGCTGTATCTGCCCTTAATACGTGAAGAAGTTTTGCCCAGAACCATTCTGAAGAATAAATCCCGCCAACATATTGAAGGTAATTGGTCTCAAATTTAGTTGCGTGTTCATTAATTTCTGCAGCTTCCCTGATTCCGGTATGGTCTTTCCAGAGCACGAACATGGCATTTGGATTTTCTTCAAAACCGGGGGTAAGCGCCAGAGGCGTTCCGGTTTTGTCGACAGCTACAGGGCTGGAGCCTGTGGTATCCACAGAAATTCCTTTTATAGCGCTGGCTATACTGGAACCACCAGCTTTTGCGATACAATCTTTAACCGTATGCTCCAATCCCTCGATATAGTCCAGCGGATGTTGTCTGAACTGATTTGAGGAGGGGTCACAATACAGGTTTTTCTGCCATCTTTTATAATAGTAGACAGATGAGGAGAGCTCGGCTCCATTTTCGGCGTTTACAATTACAGAACGCACAGAGTCGGAGCCGTAATCAATACCGATGACATATTTGGTTAGTTTCATGGTCATTACAATAAACGTCTAATTAACGTTTATTTTTTTGACAAATGAAAATTATTGTGAAATTTCTTTCAGATTGCCTGGATTACATACTAATCAGATGCTCTGGATTAGGGATGAAATTCAGGAAAGATTGGAACTTGGCTTTGTATTTATTTTTATCAAGTGTATAATAAAAAGCTCCCCGTTTGGAGTTGGATTTATCTTTTTCCGTGAGTTTGATGAGCAGGTCGGTAGAGTTGACTTTACGGATAAAATTCCGGTTGTCGATCTTGGTGTTGTATACCTGTTCATAAAGATTCTGCAATTGAGGAATGGTAAACTTTTTCGGCAGCAACTCAAATAGGATAGGGTGTAAGGCCGCTTTGTAACGAATTCTTTTTTTAGCTTCTTCAACCATTAAGTCATGATCAAAGATGAGGGAGGGAGCTTCATTAATCAAAAACCATTCTGCATGGTAGCTGTCGCTGATCTGTGTTTTGTATTTATTGATGTCTATCAAAGCAAAGTAGGCCACAGATATGGTACGTTCTATCGGGTCTCTTTCCGGACTTCCATAAGCTTTCAGTTGCTCCAGGTATAAATCTTTAAGGCCGGTCAGCTGATAGAGAATGCGTTCTGCCGCGCCATATAAGTTTTCATTAGCTTCCACAAAACCACCCATCAGACTCCATTGGTCTTTCGCCGGCTGGAAACCTCTTTTGATAAGTAATATTTTCAATTGTTCGCCGTCGAAGCCAAAGATGATGCAGTCGACCGCAACCAGAACGCGTGTCTGTTCAGTATAGGTAATCATATAGAGGGTATATTTATCAAAAGCAATTTATAAAAATTTAAGGCAAAGCTACAAAAATAATAATCGTTGATTTGACGTTTAATATTTAATTCCTACATTAGCCTTGGTCGGACTGAAAGCCTGAAGGCTCCTTTTCGAACACAACCAGATCACCAACGAAACCAGAACCAAGTATGAATTTTTTAAAATGGCAGCCTGCTCTGCTGATTTTAGCAACTCTTGCCCCTGATATTTCCTTTGCTCAGGCCATAAAAAAAGACGGCAATCCAATCATTACGGATAAGTTTACTGCTGATCCGGCGGCAATGGTTTATAAGGGCAGCGTTTACCTGTACACCGGACATGATGAAGCCCCGGATTCGAAAAATTTCTATGAAATGAAAGAATGGCTGGTCTATTCTTCGGCTGATATGCTCAACTGGAAAGCACATCCTTCCCCTTTGAACGTAAAAGCTTTTGAATGGGCAAAAGGAGATGCATGGGCCTCACAGGTCATCGAACGTAATGGGAAATTTTACTGGTATGTTGCGGTTGAGCATCAGAAAGGAGGGAAGGCGATAGGCATTGCAGTGGCAGATCATCCGCTAGGCCCCTTTAAAGATGCGGTCGGTAAGGCTTTAGTCACTAATGAGATGACCACTTCCTCTAAAATCTCCTGGGATGATATTGATCCTTCGGTAATCATCGATGATGATGGGCAAGCCTACCTTTTTTGGGGAAATACGGCCTGCTATTATGCGAAACTAAAAGAAAACATGCTGGAGTTTGATGGCCCGGTAAATACGGTTCAGGGTTTGCCAAAATTCACAGAAGCACCGTGGATCCATAAACGTAATGGCTGGTACTACCTTTCTTATGCGGTAGAATTTCCGGAAAAGATAGCCTATTCGATGAGTAAAAATATCAATGGGCCATGGACCTATAAAGGTATTTTAAATGAAATAGCCGGCAATTCTAATACGAACCACCAATCCATCATCCAATTTAAAGGAAAAGATTATTTCATTTACCACAACGGCGCAATCAACCCCAATGGAGGCAGTTATCGGCGTTCTGTTTGTATAGACAGGTTATACTACAATAAAGATGGGAGTATGAAAAAGATCATCATGACTACTGAAGGCATAAAATAATATGAAATACAAAAGCAACTTAATCGCCCTGCTTATGGCCGGGACTTTTTTTAGTGCAGCGGCACAACAACCGGAAGTTATTGTAGTCAATGCAGCTAAATCCGAAGGGAAAGTATCACCTACCATGTGGGGGGTGTTTTTTGAAGACATCAATATGGGGGCAGATGGCGGGATCTATGCAGAAATGGTAAAGAACCGTTCATTTGAATTTCTAAAACCATTGATGGGTTGGTCCGTACAGGGAAAGAAGATCGGAGAAGGCGACCTGCTGATATTGAACAGGCAGGGGGCAAACCTTGCAAACCCGAGGTTTTTGAGGGCAGCCATTAAAGGCGCTGCAAAAGGAGAGGCAGGGATGAGTAATGAAGGCTTTAAAGGAGGCATGGGCGTGAAAAAAGGTCTTAAGTACGACTTCTCGCTGATGTACAGACAGCAAAGCCCCGGGATCACTTTGCATGTGGAACTGGTAGACGGCCAGAATAAGGTACTGGCTGCGGGCTCGCTGAAACCAGCTGATGCTTCCGGGGAATGGAAGAGCCAGGAGCTGAGTTTCATTGCGGATGCCACGGCAGCGAAAGCCAGAATGAACATCTGGTTCGAAGGTAGCGGAGTATTAGATATGGACATGATTTCTTTATTTCCTACGGATACCTGGAAGGGACGTAAGAAAGGAATGCGTGCAGATATGATCCAGATGCTGGCAGATATGAAACCTGGTTTCATACGTTTTCCAGGCGGTTGTATTGTCGAAGGAATCGACCTGGCCAACCGGTATCAATGGAAAAAAACAATAGGCCCTATCGAGGAACGTCAATTGATCGTGAACCGCTGGAATGTCGAATTCGAGCATCGCCCATCGCCGGATTATTTTCAGACTTTCGGACTCGGGTTTTTTGAGTATTTTCAACTGGCTGAAGATATTGGTGCAGAGGCTTTGCCGATCCTGAACTGCGGAATGGCTTGTCAATTCAATACTGCTGAGGTTGTTCCGCTAGACCAACTGGATCCTTATATTCAGGATGCCCTGGATCTGATTGAATTTGCCAATGGCGATGCTTCTACAGAATGGGGTAAGGTGCGTGCAGGAATGGGACACGCGGAGCCATTTAATATGAAGTATTTAGGAGTAGGTAATGAGAACTGGGGACCTCAGTATATTGAACGTGCAAAAGCATTTCAGCAGGCCATCAAAGCAAAATATCCGGCAATCAACCTGATCTTCAGCTCAGGCACAGGCCCTGATAATGATGAATTCCGGTACCTGGATAAAGAACTGCGTAGTATGAAAGCGGATATTATAGATGAACACTATTACCGTTCTCCGGAATGGTTCCTCAAAAATGCAGCACGTTACGACAATTACGACCGTCAGGGGGCAAAGATTTTTGCCGGAGAGTATGCGGCACATATCAAAGGAAACGCTATTGGAAGCAACCGCAACATCTGGCAGGCAGCACTTGCTGAAGCGGCCTTTATGACGGGATTGGAACGCAATGCCGCCGTAGTCAACATGGCTTCTTATGCCCCTCTGTTTGCGAATACTGAGGGCTGGCAATGGGCGCCCGACTTAATCTGGGTAGACAACATGAACATCTACGGGACACCAAATTATTATGTTCAGAAGCTTTTCTCTACCAATAAAGGTACGCAGGTTTCAACAGCTTTGCTGGATGGGAAGGCGCTTTCCGGTCAGGATGGCCTGTATGTTTCTGCAGTGCTGGATGAGCTTAAAAAAGAAGTCATCGTTAAATTGGTCAATACCAATGAAACAGAACGAACCAAACAGGTTAATTTCGAAGGAATAAAGAAACTGGCTGCGAGCGGAAAGCTGACGACGGTTAAAGGTGATCTTACAGACCAGAATTCTATAGAGAAACCTTCAAATATTGTTCCTGCAGAATCGATGCTGAAGCTGAAAGGAAAAAATGCAGTGATAAAAATGCCGGCAAACTCTTTTGTAATGCTCAAAGTCAGTTATAAATAGGTCACAAATAAACCACAATGAATATAAAACTCAACTTTTACCATCATAAATTATTACTGAGCTGCATTGTTTTTGTGCTGGCCGGCTGGCCCGCGATGGCCCAGAAACAGAAAAACTCAGCTTATCTTTTTACCTATTTTACCGGTAATGGTGGTTTAGAAGAGTCCATCCGTTTTGCAATCAGCAACGACGGCTATACCTACAGGGCACTGAATAATGACCAGCCCGTTATCAGCTCGGCAGCAATCAGTTCAACAGGAGGGGTGCGTGATCCCCATATTTTAAGGGGAGCAGATGGTAAAACCTTCTATATGGTGGTTACAGATATGGTGGCCGCTAAAGGTTGGGACTCGAACCGGGCAATGGTCCTGTTAAAATCTACCGATCTGGTCAACTGGACTTCAAGTATCATCAATATTCAGAAACGCTTTCCCGGTCAGGAAAATTTATTGCGCGTATGGGCACCCCAGACAATATATGATCAGAAAGCAGGTAAATATATGATCTACTGGTCAATGAAACATGGTGCTGAGCCGGATAAAATTTACTGGGCTTATGCCAATAAGGACTTTACGGATCTGGAAACAGCGCCTAAACAACTTTTCTTTAGTCCAACCAATGGCGCTTGCATTGATGGCGACATCATCTTCGACCAGGGAAAATACCATTTGTTCTTTAAAACCGAAGGAGAGGGGTTAGGAATTCGTGTGGCCGTTTCGGATCAGCTAAAAGAGGGCTATGTGCTGCGGGAAGGCAATGTACAGCAGACAAAGGACCCGGTGGAAGGTGCGGGGGTATTCAAACTCAATAACGGAGAAGGTTATATCCTGATGTATGATGTATACACCAAAGGGCGCTACCAGTTTACCAAAACAAAAGATTTGAAGCAATTCACAGTAGTCGACCATGAGGTGAATATGAACTTTCATCCCCGTCATGGAACGGTGCTCCCCATTACTACGCAGGAAGTAACAGCATTACTAAAAAAATGGTATAGCCCTGCGAATGTGTTGAATTCTTTCCGGTCGGCCGCAATTAAAAAGAAAAATGTGGTTACAGATACGGTCGCCTCAACACTTTATCTGCCGCTAAAACAGGGTACTTCGCTTAAATCTTTTGATCCGGGTTTTCTGATCTTTCCAGGTGTGGAAATCAGTCCGAAAGCACCTTACGATTTTTCAAAAGGCCCCCTAAAGCTAAAAGTCAGTGTACCTGGCAGGAAATCAGCGGTATATGAAGTTACTGCTGCTGTAGACGGGAATCCGGTCCTGAACGGCTATTATGCCGACCCGGAAATTTTGTACTCGCATAAAACAGGAAAATACCATTTGTATCCTACCACGGATGGTTTTACAGGTTGGTCGGGAACGTATTTCAAAACATTCTCTTCATCAGATCTTGCAGACTGGAAAGATGAAGGAGTGATTTTGGATTTGCCTAAGGAGGTGAGCTGGGCAAAGAAAAATGCCTGGGCACCAACAATCGCGGAAAAAAAGGTCAACGGCAATTATAAATACTATTATTATTTTACTGCTGCACAGAAAATAGGAGTGGCAGTTTCAGATGATCCTTCCGGCCCTTTTAAAGATAGCGGAAAGGCACTCATCGCAGAAAAACCTCAGGGAATTAAAGACGGACAGGAAATAGATCCGGATGTATTTACAGATCCTGAGAGCGGTAAAAGCTATTTGTACTGGGGAAATGGTTACATGGCTGTGGCCTTATTAAATGAGGATATGGTCTCTATTGATTCTTCATCAGTTAAAGTAATCACTCCTGATGAGACTTTTAGAGAAGGAACAGAAGTGTTTTACCGGAAAGGTAAGTACTATTTTTTATGGTCCCAGAATGATACCAGAGATGCAGATTATGGGGTGAGGTATGGGATTGCTGATTCACCTACCGGTAAAATCAGTAAGCCTGAAAATAACCTGATCCTTTCTAAAGATGTAAAACAGCAGATCTATGCGACAGGACACAATTCCGTGATTCAGATTCCTGGAAAGGACGAGTGGTATATTGTTTATCATCGTTTCAGCCGCCCCGAAGGACTTGGAATGGGACAATCCGCAGGTTATCATCGGGAAGTATGTATCGATAAACTGGAGTTCGACGCAAATGGAAATATAAAAGTGGTACAACCTACATTAAAGGGTGTTTCCCTGCTAAAGTGATGAGAACGCAGATCGTCACCTTATTGCTGATGCTGTCTGTCATTCAGCTTTCCGCACAAAATGCACAAACACAAGAACTGCAAAGGCAGGTTCCGCAAACAAAAAGACAGGCAGAACAAACAAAAGGAGAGGCAGAACAGCAACAAAAAGCCGACAAAGCAACCTTGCTGGAGATGTTAAAAAGGGTAAATAACCATTGGCAGGCTAATCATAAGCCTGAAGTCCGGGCATTTTGGGATGAGGCGGCTTATCACACCGGTAATATGGAACTGTTTGCCATCACACAGGAAGAAAAATACAGGTCGTATTCCGAACGCTGGGCCAGGTACAACCAATGGATGGGGGCTAAGTCGGCGGATAAATCAACCTGGAAATATCAATACGGTGAAAAAGAGGAATATGTACTTTTTGGCGACTGGCAAATCTGTTTTCAGACTTACATCGATCTGTATCACCTGAATCCCGAGCCTCATAAAATAGCCAGGGCCTTAGAGGTGATGGAATACCAGATGAGCACCGCTGCAAAGGACTATTGGTGGTGGGCGGATGGATTGTATATGGTGATGCCGGTGATGACTAAGCTCTATAAACTGACTGGAAATAAACTATATCTGGAAAAATTACAGGAGTACTTTGAGTATGCAAACCGCATCATGTACGATCAGAAAACCGGTTTATATTATAGAGATGCTAAATATGTATATCCCAAACACAAAAGTGTAAATCATAAGAAGGATTTCTGGGCCCGAGGCAATGGCTGGGTCTTTGCCGGTTTGGCAAAGGTACTAAAGGAGCTGCCTGCAGAGGATCCGCATCATACGGTGTATGTGTCAAAATACAGAAAACTGGCTAAAGCCATTTTGAAAAGTCAGCAGCCGGAAGGGTATTGGACCAGGAGTATGCTGGACAAAGATCATGCACCAGGACCGGAAACCAGCGGTACGGCTTTCTTTACCTACGGCTTATTATGGGGCATTAACAATGGTTACCTGAAGGAAAAAGCATATCTAAAGGCAGCACTGAAAGGGTGGAAATACTTATCTGAAGTCGCATTGCAGAAAGATGGCAAGGTCGGATACATTCAACCGATCGGAGAAAAAGCGATTCCGGGACAAATCGTAAATGCAAATTCAACCGCCAATTTTGGGGTCGGTGCCTTTCTGTTGGCAGGTGCCGAATGGTATCGATACCTGGATAAACACACACCATCTACGCCTGCGATCAGTACAATCGCAGAGAATGGATGGGCCAATAATTCAGTAAATACGGTGGTATTCCGAAAAAACTCCCTGGTTACCTTTAAAAACATACAATATGCCGCTTATTATGATGCGGATCAATACCTCGTGCTTGCCAAACGCAATATCCAGGAAAAAAAATGGACAGTCCTGCGCAGTAACTATAAAGCTGATGCCGGAGATGCGCATAAATCCATCAGCATCATGGTAGACGATAGTGGTTACCTGCATGTCGCCTGGGGCCAGCATAACAACGGACTCAATTACGTCAGGGGTATTGCAGCGGGTTCTCTGCAATTGGGAGAACCGGAATCCATGCTGGGTACTAAGGAAAATAAGGTAAGCTATCCTGAGTTTTATAAACTCGCTAAGGGAGAACTGCTGTTTATGTACCGAGATGGGGGATCGGGTAATGGAAACCTTATGATCAACAGATACGATCCGGAGACAAAAAAATGGCAGCGCATACAGGACAACCTGATTGACGGGGAAGGTCAGCGCAATGCCTATTGGCAAACAGCGATAGACAATAAGGGAACCATACACCTTTCATGGGTATGGCGGGAAAGTCCGGATGTAGCCAGCAACCATGATCTTTGTTATGCACGATCTAAGGACGGGGGGCGGAGTTGGGAAAATGCTGCCGGCCAGACTTATCAACTCCCGATCAATCATGGAAATGCTGAATATGCGGCGATGATCCCTCAAAAAAGCGACCTGATCAATCAGACCGCTATGTTTGCTGATCCTGAAGGAAACCCCTACATAGCCGGATACTGGAGAGATAAAAGTTCAGCTGTTCCCCAATATCACCTGGTACATCACGATGGCAAAGGCTGGCAGGTCAATGCGCTGAACTTTCGTTCAACTGATTTCACACTTAGCGGATCGGGTACAAAGCGCATTCCCATATCCAGACCACAGGTGATCGCCTGGAAAAGTAAAGGCCTTTTTAATGTCGCCTTAATTTTCAGGGATATGGAGCGGGGAAATAAAGTTTCTATTGCCCTTTGCAATAACCTGAAACAAAATCAATGGCGTATTCATGACCTCAGCGCAGAGCCGGTGGGCGACTGGGAGCCGAGTTATGATACGGAACTGTGGAAAACTAAAGGACGACTGGACCTCTTCCTGCAACGTGTAGAACAGATAGACGGGGAGGGGAAAGCAAATAACAAACCAAGTCCGGTCCAGGTATTGGAATGGAAGCCCTGATCATGTTTATCCGTTGATTAGGCGCTACCTGTTCAGCTTATAACCTTTTGCAAATGGCTTACGGTATTTCTTCAGGTATTCAGATGGCCGCAACCCGAATAACTTGTGAAACTGCTCCCTGAAATACTTAATGTCGCTAAAGCCGGATTGAAAGGCAACCTGATTTACATTGTGTTCAGAATTGATAAACAGCTGAGCAGCCGTTCTCAATTTGATATAGCGTATAAATTCATTAATGGTTTTTCCGGAAATGGTTTTTACCTTTTTGTATAATGCAGAATGGCTCATACCAACCTCATCAGCGAGTATTTTGATGCTGAAATCCGGATCATTCAAATGCTTTTCTGTGATCAGGATGCATTTTTCCAAAAATTCTTTATTCTCTTTTGATACCCTGGAATTGTCGGATTGCAGGGTGATCTCATTGTAAAAATAGTTTTGCAGGGTGCTTCTGCTTTTCAAAAGATTGGCCACTCTGGCCAGGAGCATATCCTTGTCAAAAGGTTTGGTAATGTGATCGTCGGCACCGCCTTCAATTCCTTTCAGCTTAATTTCTGCCGAAGAACTGGAGGTCAGTAAAATTACAGGAATATGGCTCAGATGAGGATCCTCTTTAATCTTTGTGCAGAGCTCTACTCCGCTAAGTTCCCTCATGACCACATCGGTAATCACAATATCAGGCATGTTGGACCGTACCATCGCCAATCCTTCCTCGCCACTTGCGGCTTCGTACACGATATAGGCAGGAATAAATAGTTGTTTGATGTAAGTACGGATCTCCTCATTGTCGTCTACAATAAGAATTCCGGGTTTATCTGTACTGATTTCATTTGATACTTCCTCCTGAACCTGCCTTACCGGTAAATCCGTATGGCCGGCAATCAATTCCTCCAGAAATACGGGTGTCTCATCCGCATGTTCATGTATCAGCTGCCCGGGAAAATGGGCCTTGCCTTTTAGGAGTGTTAACCGAAAGTCTGTGCCTTTTCCAGGTGTACTCGAATAACTTACTATTCCAAAATGCTGCTTGATAAACTTATTGACCAGGTAAAGACCAATTCCGAAACCGGCCTGGGAACTCTGATTTTTTTCCCTGGCCTGATAGAACCGCGCAAATAATTTGTCACCTACCTCAGCTGATATCCCGCTTCCCGTATCTTTGATGTGAATTTCTACGGCATCCTCATCTTCCTGGATGCACATTTCGATGCTGCTGCCATCAGGACTGAACTTAAAGGCATTGGAAATCAGGTTAAATAAGGAAATTTCAATTTTCTCCCGATCAATATAGATGTCGATGTGTTCTGCTGTGCTGGAAAAACCAAACCGGATATTCCTGGATCTGGCCTGCTGACTGAAACAAAAATAAACCTCTTTGCAAAAAACAACCAGATCTGTTTTGCTGATCTTCAGGTTTTCTGCATCAGACTTCCTGAAAAGTAACAGCTGATCTACCAGGCTCAGTAACCTTCTTGCGTTTCTGTACACAACGGTTAACTCTTTGGCATCTACCTGGCTGTTGTGATTCAGGATATCTTTAAGGGGATTGATGATCAGGGTGAGGGGAGTCCGGAACTCATGCGACACATTGGTGAAAAAGCCCAGTTTTTTCTCGTTCAGTTCTTTTTCCTGTTCTACTTTAAGATGGGCCAGTTCTACCTGATACTTTAATGCAGTTTGCCGCTTCTGATGATTCAGATAAATATAAATGGAACCGGCAAAGCCAATTGCATAAAGAACATATGCCCAGTATGACCTCCACCAGGGGGGCATCACTTCGATCAGCAACATGCGTTCATTTTGGAGCCATTTACCCTCTGCATTGGTCGACTTAATTCTCAGTCGGTAACTGCCTTCTGGTAATTTGGAGTAATTGACGGTCCTGTTGATTCCGGGGTCATTCCAGGCATCGTCCCAGCCTTCAAGATAATAGGCATAGGAAATTTTATTAGGAGAGGAATATTCCAGCGCAGCAAAGCCAACAGAAAGTACGGCTTTATCGTAAGGTAAAGTGATCTTATCCACCTCAAATACGCTTTTTTTATCCTCAAAGCTGTCATCCTGCTCATAGGGTACATTGTTTATTTCCAGATCGGTGAGGAGTAAAGGGGCTTCGATGGAATGGGGTTGGATTTGTTCGGGCCGAAACAGGTTGAACCCTTTAATGCCCCCAAATAAAAACTCTCCGGATTTGAGTTTCAGGGCTGCATTATAATTAAATTGATTGCTTTGCAGGCCATCCATTTCATGGAAATTTTTGAACTGTCCGTTGGCAGGGGTAAACCGGCTTAAGCCGCTAAATGTAGAGATCCAGAGGCAGCTGGCATCGTCTTCCAGGATATTCAGTGCGGCATTACCGCTTAAACCGTTTTTTTGAGACCAGGTTTTATAGGTTCCTGTCCGGCGGTCAAACAGCAATAAACCTGCACCTTCGGTCCCGATCCAGAAATGGCCCTTTTTATCTTCATAAATGGCTCTTACTGCGGTATTCAGCTTAAAGAAAGTATGTTTTTTATTTTTGACATCCACCCGGATCAGGGAAGAGAAGGTGCCCATCCACAAGACCCCTTGTTTGTCCTCATTAATGGATATTACATTTTTAAGCTTCGCATCAAAGAGCTCAAATTTATTGCTTGCGGTATTGAGCCGATAAGTTCCGCCATCGGAGCAGGTGCCCACCCACAGGTTTTTAAATTTATCCTGATAAATGCTCCAGGCATTTTTATCCATTATGCCGGTTACCTGATTAAAACAGGGATAGTGTTGAAAATTGCCTGTAGCGGGATTTAATAGGTTAACTCCACCACCATAGGTGGCCATCCAGAGGTTATTTTTTTCATCTCTGACCATCCCGGCAACGTTGTTGTTGCTTAAGGTGTTCGGTTTGGATGGTTGATGGGCGTAACTGGTAAAAAGATTGTCCTTTCTGTTCCAGTAGCTTAATCCCTCACCGTCTGTTCCTACCCATACATTACCATGCTGGTCCTCGCAAAAAGAAAGAATAAAATTGCTGATCAGCCCGCTGGCTTTAAAAGGGGTGGAGTTGATGGTCTTAAACCTGGTTTTATTTTTATCGATGATGTTGATCCCGCCCCTTAGTGTACCAATCCACAGCCGCTGGTCTTTATCCTCAAATACGGTGGTCACCGCACTGCTGGTTAGCATTCCCGGTTCTTTCCCGGATTTTAGCTGAGTTGATTTCCCTCTTTGAATGTCGTAAATAATAATTCCGCCACCATCGGTACTGATCCATAATTTATGGTCCTGGTCCACGGATAAGTCAAGCACGGTATTGCTCAATAAAATGCCATTATGACGGCTATAAGGGGATAATTTTTTGGCCGAAAGCTCATATTTATAAAGGCCCGATTCATTTCCAATCCAGATGTTGCCTAAATTATCAGGTGCGATACATTGTACGTCCATAGCAAAATCCTGTAGGGGTATAATCTGGTTCTTTTCGGGATGATATAAGCATAGACCATATTCCTGGATATAGAGCCATATATTTTTCTGCCGGTCCGTTTTTATAGATTTTATATGATAGGAACCGGATAAGGTGCTCCCGTTTTTAAAGAGGACCTGTTTTGCAATAGTCTCATCTTTTCCATACACAAGCAGTCCCTGTCCATCGGTCGCAATATAGACGTTACCCCGATCATCCCTTGCCAATCCATTGATGGCATAAGAGGCGTTTCTGATTTCTTTTTTATGCTGAAAGCGGATCATGCTAAACTTACCGGTAGCCACATGATATAAGTTTGCTCCTTTTTTTGTTCCTACGATGATATTGTGATGTGCATCTTCCTGAATGCAGACAATGCGGTTGTCAATCAGAGAAGCCGGATCGTTGAGTTTGTTCCTGAACACCTGAAATCTGTAGCCATCATACCGGTTTAAGCCCTCGTAAGTTCCAAACCACAGGAAGCCATATTTGTCCTGATAAATACTGGTGACGGCATTGTTGGACAAGCCATTTTCTATCCCCAGATAATATAAATACGGATGATTAGCCGCGCTCGAATAAAGACTGCTCAAAAGTATGAGAACAAGACAAAAATATCCCTTCATGAAAATGTGATAGTACCCTCTGATTTGGTTAGAATTAACTTACACAAGTTACTCAATTCCGGCAGAAATAAGCCTGAAAAACGATTTCGCCCCTTATATTTTACCATAATACCCCCCATATTTATGCTGATATCCTGATTAGATTTGTATACAACCAAATAAAAAAACAGGAATCAACAAACTGAGGTATAGCTGGAGCACGGCTATATTTTTTTGCCGGAATTAATAACTGTTATATTGACGCTTAATGTTTATTAAATCTATTCCTTTTTTATAGAAAATGCCTGCCTCTTTTTAGAGCGCCCTGCCTCGAATGCCGAATACATTAAACCAAAATAAATAATTAACAAACCAAACAAACCAGTATGAAACGAACCAATGGAAGCGCCGATGCTTCTGAACTAAAGAAACACTGTTCCTGTTCCAGTCCCGGAATTTTGCAGGATGCAAACAGAAGATTAACTCACCACATAAAACAAAACAGACATGAATAAAAAGCTACTTATTTACAGCTGGTGTCTGTGCTGCTTTCTTGTGGGAATTACTTTTAGCGCATCTGCGCAAACTGAGGTAACCGTGAGAGGAATGGTAAAAGACAGTGTTGGCGGGATCCCCGCTGCAACAGTAAGACATGCAGATTCAAAAAATGGAGTGTCTACCGATCAGGAAGGACGATATACCATAAAGGTTCCTAAAACCTCAAAACTGGTATTTTCATTTATCGGATATAAATCAAAAACCATCTCTGTTGCAGATTACAAACCGAACTCTGAAGGTATCTATTTAATTTCTGTGGTCCTGTCGCCAGACAACAGCTCACTGGATGAAGTTACCGTGGTGGGCTTTGGAACACAAAAGAAAACAAGTGTCATCAGTTCCATCATCTCGATTAGTCCGAAAGAACTGAAAGGGCCTACCAGTAACCTGACCACCATGCTTGCCGGAAGGGTAGCAGGGATGGTTGCTTACCAGCGTAGCGGAGAACCTGGCGGCGATAATGCAAACTTCTTTATTCGTGGATTGGGAAGTTTTGGTGCGGGAAAGCAGGATCCCTTAATCCTGATCGACGGGATAGAATCCAGTAACAACGACATGGCACGTTTACAACCGGATGATATTGCTTCATTTAACGTATTGAAGGATGCGACAGCTTCGGCAGTTTACGGTGCACGTGGTGCCAATGGGGTCATTTTAATCATCACCAAATCAGGGGTAGATGGAAGAACAAAATTTAATGTCAGGGCGGAAACCTCTTTATCAGGCAACGTCCGGAACTTTCAGTTTGCAGACAATATCTCTTATATGAGGATGGCAAATGAGGCTTCTCTGACCAGAAACCCTTTAGCCATACTTCCTTACCTGCAGACCAAAATTGACGCCACCGCGGCAGGAGAAAATGAACTGCTGTATCCAAATAACAACTGGATCGACCTCCTGATTAAAGACCGCACCATCAATAACCGGTATAACATCAGTGCTACAGGAGGAAGTGCAAAAGCGCGCTATTATGTGGCCGGAACTTATAATGTAGACAATGGGGTATTGAAAGTGGATCAGCTGAACAATTTCAATAGTAACATCAAAATGAAAAACTATTCGGTCAGGTCCAATGTCAATTTAAACCTCACGGCAACCACAGAGGCCATTATCCGGGTGTATGGTCAGTTTGATGACTACCGCGGACCGGTTGGTGGGAGAGATGCAAATAACAACCGCATTAACGGGGGAGAGAAAATCTTCAATCAGGCCATCTGGTCAAATCCGGTGATGTTCCCAGCAGTATATCCGGCCAGCTATTCTCCTTTTACCAAACACCCTTTATTCGGGAATGCCAGAACGATCGGAGATGGAACCTATATCAACCCATACGCGGAAATGGTGAAAGGGTATGAGGATAGAAATGCATCGACCCTGCAGACGCAATTGGAACTGAAACAGGATTTAAACTTCCTTACAAATGGCTTAAATGCAAGAATGATGGCCTATGCACGCAGGTATTCCTTTTTTAATGTAACCAGACAATATAGTCCGTTTTACTATAGTTCTAATGTTCAGCCCGACGGACAAATTACTTTATCCCCGCTTAACGATGGCGGAATCGGGTCCTTATTGCCGGTAGGTGCGGAATATTTGAGCTACGGGGAGGGTGATAAAGAACTGAACTCTACTTTTTATGTGGAGACGGCCCTGAATTACAACCGGACATTTAATGATAAACATGCGGTAACGGGGATGGTCATTTCTACCATGAGAAATTACCTTTCGGGAAATGCGGGTTCCTTACAACGTTCTTTACCGTCCAGGAACCTTGGGGTCTCAGGTAGGGCTACCTATGGTTATGACAACAGGTACCTGGCCGAATTTAACTTCGGTTACAACGGTTCTGAACGTTTTTCTGATAAAAACAGGTATGGCTTTTTCCCTTCTTTTGGTCTGGGTTACCTGGTATCCAATGAAAAGTTTTTTGAACCCATCAAGTCTTTTGTGACGAGCATGAAACTGAGGGCTACTTACGGACTGGTGGGCAATGACCAGATCGGAAGGTCGGAGGACCGGTTTTTTTATATGTCTGAAGTCAACATGAACGATGGCACATATGGTGCACAGTTCGGTGAACTTTTACAGGGATATAGAAACGGGATTTCACTATCCAGATATGCCAATAACCTGATCACCTGGGAGCGGTCTAAACAGATCAACTTCGGACTTGATTTTAACCTGAAAAATGCACTGGACATCAATATTGATGTGTACCGGAATACCAGGTCGAACATCCTGACAGAACGTACTTTCTTACCTTCAAGTATGGGGCTACAGGCTCCGGTAAGGGCCAATACCAACAAAATGCAAAGCCAGGGTGTCGATTTTGCCATGAACTATAACAAGAGTTTTGCTAATGGAATGTATGTTCAGGGCCGGGGTAATTTTACCTATGTCACCAATAAAATATTAGTCTATGATGAACCCAGTTTTTCTGATAAAGAATCTTACCGGTATCATGTAGGCCGCCCGTCTACACAACGCTTTGGCTATATCGCAGAACGTCTCTTTATCGATGACCAGGAAGCGATGAACTCTCCTCAACAGTTCGGAGCGGTAGCGGGGGTTGATTACCGTGGTGGAGACATCAAATACCGTGATGTAAACCAGGACGGGGTCATCAGTGATGCGGATATGGTTCCTCTGGGACTTCCTGAATCACCGGAGATCATTTATGGTTTCGGTGGAACAGTCGGTTTCAAAGGCTTCGACCTGAGCGCTTTCTTTCAGGGATCTGCCCGTTCTTCTTTCTTTATCAATTCTGAAAATATTGCGCCTTTTGTCTTTAGTGGCGGAAGTCAGAACGGATTGTTAAATGTAATCAAAGAGAGCTACTGGTCTGAAGAAAACCGGGATATCTACGCATTCTGGCCCAGACTGAGTCAGAATTTCGTTTCCAACAACAACAAAACGTCCACCTGGTGGATGCGCAACGGATCCTTCCTGCGACTAAAAACTGTGGAGCTGGGTTACTCTCTGAAAGATAAAGCCGCAAAAAAATTAGGCTTATCGAGTCTTCGGATGTATGTGAATTCCTCAAATCTTGCGTCCATCAGCAGTTTCAAATTATGGGACCCGGAAATGGGCGGAAAGGGATTGGGATACCCGATCCAGGTGGTATATAACGTCGGTTTAAACGTAGAATTTTAAGCTAGCCTGATATTTTACGACATTTTAATTAAGAAAACATGAATCATTTAATCATAAACAAAACCAGTAAAATGCGCCGCTATTTCTACCTGGGCGTATTGCTGACGATCTCCTTCTCTTCCTGCAAGAAGTACCTGGATATCGTACCGGATAATATCCCGACCATCGATAATGCATTTACATTACGCAACGAAGCGGAAAAATACCTGTACACCTGTTATTCCTATCTTCCAAAGGATGGAGATCCGACTTATAACATCGGTTATATGGCCGGAGATGAAGTTTGGATCCCATATGACCAAAGAGAATTTGGTCCCAATGCCTGGCAGATTGCCCGCGGCTCTCAGAATGCCGCTGATCCTTACGCGGATGCCTGGAGTTCCCGCAGAGGGGGGGGAGGCCCGCAGAACAATCAGGGAGTCGGATTTTACGGATTATTTACCGGTATCCGCAATTGCAATATCTTCCTGGAGAATGTAAAAAATCCCGCTAAAGTGCTGGACTTAAGACAGGACGAAAGGGAACGCTGGATTGCGGAAGTTCAGTTCTTAAAAGCCTATTATCATTTTTACCTGCTTCGGATGTATGGCCCGATTCCATTGGTGAAAACCAATATTGACATTAGCGCCCCTGAAAACGATGTCCGGGTAAAAAGGGCCCCTTTTGATGAATGTGTAACTTATATCACGAGTCTTTTAGATTCTTCTGCAGCAGTATTACCGGTAATCATCGGCGATAGGGGTTCGGAACTGGGACGCATCACCAAACCGATTGCTTTAGCAGTTAAAGCTAAGGTCTTATTGATGGCCGCAAGTCCTTTGTTTAATGGAAATAGTGATTACAGCAGTTTTAAGGACCAGGATGGCGTGAATCTTTTTAATGCCGGTTACGATGCCAATAAATGGAAGTTAGCTGCTGAGGCGGCAAAAGCAGCTATTGAATCGGCCACAGCAGCAGGTTTTAAACTGTATGAATTTCCGGTAACGGCTTTTAAACTCTCAGACACGACCAAAAGACAGATGTCTATCCGGAATGCATTAACCGAGAGGTGGAATAGCGAACATGTATGGGCAAACCCTAATTCCCTGGCTGCAGAAGGCCTGCAAAGAAATGCCATGGCAAGAATCAATACCAATATCGGAGTAGGTACCGCAAGACAACAGCTGAGTGTGCCGATCAAAATTGCGGAGCAGTTTTATACGGTAAACGGGGTGCCTATTAACGAGGATAAAACCTTGAATTTTAACAACAAATACACGCTGAGAACGGCCATCAGAAGAGAACGCTTCCACGTCAAGCAAGGCTATACTACGGCCCGCCTTAATTTCGACAGAGAGCCTAGATTTTATGCAGATCTTGGATTTGATGGAGGGGTTTGGTATAAGTATGACAGTCCGACGAGTTCAGATTCAGCTACTTATGTATTGGAAGGGAAATCCGTTCAGCTTGCCGGTGCGAACAACTATGGCTGGTATAATGAAACCGGGTACTTCATTAAAAAGGTGGTAGACTGGAATATGGCGAGTACTTCTTCTAATATTTCCTATCGTGCTTATCCCTGGCCACAAATCAGACTGGCAGACCTGTACCTGATGTATGCAGAGGCATTAAATGAAACACTTTCTTCACCTAATGCAGAGGTTTTTGACTACATCAACAGGGTGCGCCAGCGTGCAGGCCTGCTGGATGTTCAGAAAGCATGGACAGACTATTCCAGCAATCCGACAAAATTCGGAAATCAGGCAGGAATGCGCGAAATCATTCACCAGGAACGCTTAATTGAACTGGCTTTTGAAGGTAGCCGGTATTGGGATATCCTGAGGTGGAAAAAAGCGACAGAAATGTTCAATCAGAACATTACCGGCTGGAGCGTATCTCAGGGTACAGAACAGGAATATTATAAAGTGAGGACGATTTACCCTCAGAGTTTTATTGCGCCAAGAGATTACCTGTGGCCAATAAGGACCTATGATATTACGGTGAACCCAAAACTGACGCAAAACCCTGGATGGTAGTTAAATTAAATTGAAGAACATGAGAAATAAGCATATAATGAAATTGGTTTCCTTTTTTCTGGGACTGATTATACTTAACCAAGGTTGTAAGGAAGACGAGATCAAACCTTTAACCGATAACCAGACGCCACCTGGTGTAGTTAGCAATGTGAGCGTGGAAAATGGCCCTGGAAAAGCCAAAATTACGTACTCGCTGCCGAATGAAAAAGATCTGTTATACGTAAAAGCAGTGTATACTTTAGGTACTGGAAAAGAGTATGAGGTGAAGTCGTCGATCTACAACAGCTCATTGGAAGTGGTTGGCTTTGGAGACACAGAGGAGCATGTGGTTAAACTCTACTCGGTAAATCGCAGCGAAGTGGTTTCTGCACCGGTAGAAGTGAAGGTTAAGCCACAGGAAAATGCAATCTGGTCGGTATTCAGAAGCCTGGGCATAATCGCTGATTTTGCGGGAATAAAGCTAACTGCAAAGAATACTTTTCAGTCCGACCTGGCGATTGAAGTGTTGGTTCAGAAAGACGGGAAATATGTTCAGAGTGCAAAAAATATCTATACCAAGGTGGTGGATATTGATCAGTCGGTACGGGGTTTTGATACGGTATCGCAGAAGTTCGCGGTCACCATCAGAGACCGCTGGCTCAACTATAGCGATACTTTGTATGCGACACTGAAACCGCTTTACGAAACTGCGCTCCCTAAATCAGATTATCGTCCGATTACCTTACCTACAGATGTGGCGCAGGAATATACTTCTACCAGCCTGAGCTATATGTGGGATGGAAATATCATGGACTGGCCAAGGATATCACTGACCAAGACGACGATCCTGACGCCTCAATGGGTCACTTTTGATCTGGGTAAACCGGCTACTTTGAGCAGGATTGTGATATGGGATTATCCTGAATACCTGAATTCCGGAAGAACTTATTATTACGGCGGAGGGGTAAATCAGTTTGAAATATGGGGATCTGACAATCCTCCCGGCGATGGCAGCTTTAACAACTGGACGCTGATGGGAACTTTCCAGGCTAAAAAACCATCTGGAAGTGCCTACGGGGTGCAGACAGGAGAGGACTATGCTGCTGCAAATGCAGGGTTCAGCTATAGCCTGAAAATTGGTACGCCTAAAGTAAGGTACCTCCGGATCAAGAACAACAGAAACTGGCAGGGTACCACCTTTATGTCTGTGGCCGAACTGCAGGTTTATGGTGATCCAAGATAGTTAATGACCCAAAATTTAATCCTATAAAGATGAAACATAACCTATTAAATCGCCTGTTTAAGCATCCTGGCTTATTACTGCTGGCGATGATTACGCTGTCTTTTGCCGCTTGTGAAAAAGCGGATCAATACAAAGAATTCGTTAAAGACGGAGAAATCTCCTATATCGGTAAACTGGACTCCGTGAAAGTGTATTCCGGCAAAAACAGGGTCATGCTAAGGGGCATGATTACATCAGACCCGAAAATTGTGGAATGCCGGGTTTTCTGGAACAATAAAAAGGATTCCATAGTCATCCCGGTCACCAAAGAAATGATCGCCGATACGATTCACAGGTTTATTGACATTGCTACTGAAGGTTTTCAGAACTTTGTGATTTATACCTATGACGCTACCGGAAACAGCTCCATACCGGTAAACACATCAGGGCGGACCTATGGCAACAGGTACCAAAGCGGACTGGTAAACAGGGATATTGCTACGGCAAGAACGGATGAAACTACAGGGATCACTACGGTTGATTTTCTGGGTATGGACCGGTTAACCGGTGTATTTGCGACGGATCTTACCTATACAAAGCTCAACAACCAAACGGCCACGGTGAGGATTCCCATAGATTCTTCCAGGATTTCCTTAAAGGATTTCAAATATGGTTCTACAGTAAATTACAAAACGCTGTTCTTACCGGATACAATCAGTGTAGATACCTTCTATTCGGCCATCAACACCAGAGAGATTGCAGCACCTTCGTTTATAAAGATAAACGTAACAAATACCTATCTTAAGAATGCCGGAGCTAATTTTTCGAGATCTACCTGGGACAATTCCAGATGGGGTTTATTGGCCGACTGGACCACAAGTGCCGGAGCTAAAAACGTGAACAATACTTACGGAAGTTATGAACTTAGAAACGGTTCTACGGGTATGATCTCGTTCGAAGCGGGATGGGGACTTCCTGCAGTAAACGACGGACTGATTTATCAGACGGTTACTTTACCTGCGGGCACCTATTCTTTTGAGGCCAATAACCTGGATCAGAACTCGGGTGGAACAAGGTATATCGCGGTAGCAAACGGGACTTCATTGCCGCTGGTTGCAGATATTCCTGCAACAGCGATTAAATACGGAGTGCTCAATCCTCAGCCTGCCAGTTCCACTGTGAAATTAGAATTTACCTTAACCCAAACCACTCAGGTGTCAATCGGTTTCGCGGCTACTATGGCAGCAACCGGTCAGTATACCAAAATTGGAAATGTTCGTCTTTACACGATTCAGTACTTATAAAATAACCTGAATCGAAGGTGCTGGTACATCAGCTGCCAGCACCTTTTTATTAAAAACCAATCGCCTTATTTACCAATCATGCTTACCAAAAAACCGAACTTAATTTTCGTCAGTTTGTTGTCTGTTCTTTTCTGTCAGAGGGAAAGGAGTGTTGCACAACAAAAGGCAGTACTTTTAGCAGCAATTACCAGCCAGAAACCGGTTGTTTTACTGGACTCTGCCTCGTTTAGCAGTCAGGCTAAATTTGAAACACACTGGAATATGTTTTATCCCTGGGGCACAGATCACAATGGCTCGGCAAGAATGTATAAAGAGCAGGTATCTGTTCTTTCCGGAGGAATACTTCAGATTACGGCAAACCGCCGGGAAACCTGGGAAGGCAAGAGTACTGCCGATCCCAAACTAAGAATATTTTACCATTCAGGAGCCGTTCATTGGAAAGAAAAAATAACGGTCTCGGCAAGCAAACCCCGCTGGATCATCAGCGGAGATTTTCAGGTTCCCTCGAATACCGGTACATGGCCTGCATTCTGGATTACAGGTGCCAGCAGCTGGCCGCCGGAAAGTGACATCATGGAGTTTAAAGGGACGGATACGGTTTGGCAGAATACGGCAACCGGACCGGATTGGAAACACCTGTCCTGGCAAAATAAATTGTCCCGGGTTGCCAGTCCCCAAAACTGGCATAACTATAAAATCGTGATGCAGAAGACCTCAGCAAAAGACATGAGCATTGAGTACTATGTTGATGGGGTTAAAACCGATACCCACACCGCAAACTTTGTCGGCAAACCTTTCTGGCTGATCATCAATATGCAAATGGAAGGGGATAGTGGTATCGGAGGTCAGTCTTTGCAGCACGCGGTCATGAAGGGAAAAAATGTTTATGTAGCAGCCTATTCAAACTAAATCATTAATAAATATTATGGAAACTAAATCATTGCTATTCAGTGTTGTAATTTTATCTGTTCTGTCTGTCGGATGCAAAAAGGGAGCGATTCCCATAAAAAAAGATACTACAGAACAAGTGTTATCTACTGCTACAATTCCCAGTCTGACTACTGCTGCTTTTAGCAGTGTAACCACAGTGTCAGCAACCACGGGAGGACTGGTATCCGCCAATGGCGGGGCATCGGTTACGGAAAGAGGAATATGTTACAGCCTCCGTCCCAATCCTACTATCGCTGATATGCTGGTGGTGCCGACCAGCGTTTCGGGCTCAGGTGAGTTTATCGCGAGACTGAGCGGATTAACGGCCTCTACAAAATATTATGTCAGGGCCTTTGCCAAAAACAGCGCCGGAATTGCTTATGGTAACGAGATGGAGTTGAAAACCGCAGATGTAGCCGGGGCAAGTTTCGCTTTTACGCCCATGTTTATCATCGGATCTACGCTGGCTGCCACTGATGTGGAAGTCCTTACCGATGGAGGAGATGCCGTAACAGAAAAGGGGATCTGCTGGAGTACCAGCGCTAACCCAACCATCAGCAATAATAAGTTGAAACACAACAGTACCGGTATCGGTAAATTCCGGACCCTGATCAAAGGACTGACTGAAAAAACAGACTACCACGTCCGGGCCTATGCCATAAACGCAAATGGGATAAGCTATAGTGACGATGTTGCTTTTAAAACGATACGAAAAGGTAACATGACTTACACTTTTAATAAAGCCCAAAACCCTACAGCGGATCAACTGGCGGCCTATGCCCGTCTGCAAATGCCGGTTGATAGCGCCAGCTGGTACATCAATAATTTAACCTCGGCCACAAAACACGTTTACCTGAACTATGATCCCGGAGTGCCAACGGCAGATGCCAATAATGAGGGATGGATGAGGTTTGGTGCCAGCACCGGCGTCCAGAACATCAGGACCATGTTGCATGAGATGAACCATACACTGGGAACAGGAACTTCTACCTGGTGGTCTGGAAAAATTGTAGCTGGTAAATATCAGGGTACGAATGTGAATGAACTATTGAAGAAAATCCAGAACAGCAGCGTTGATGTGAAACTGAGCGGAGATGCTCAACACTGGTGGCCTTATGGCCTGAACCAGAACTCGGAAGTGAGTTCGAGCTGGGATTATGTATACAATTGTCTGATTATCGAAGCGATGAGAAAAGATGGAATGACAGCTTATAGCGGTGCATACACACCCTAGTAAATTGCCGTTTAAATAAAGCCCCCAATATATAGTTATCCCCCTGTTTCGTCAGTATACTCCTTTTTCAAATTAAATTTGGAAAAGAAGTATGCTGGCGATTGTGTTTTATATAGCCGGTGGATCGACTATTTTGTTACATTTGAATCCTAAAAAATTTTAATAGCTGACCAAAATGCGTTTACTGCAACTCTTTACTCTTGTTACGTGTTTTTTAATGCAGTCTCCAGCCGTTCATGCCCAATCCTGGCCTTCGGACAACGGAAAAACGCTATTTGGTAATTATGCGCTTAAAACCTATACCATTTCAGATGGACTTCCCTCTAAAAATACCACAGCTACCTTTAAAGATAAAAGAGGTTTTATATGGGTAGGTACGGAAAATGGCCTGTGTCGTTTTGATGGTTATACCTTCAAAATCTTTTACCATAAGCCCGGCGACCGCTCTTCGATCAGTAATAATTTTATCAGTACCATCGTAGAGGACCGTAAGGGCCGGTTATGGGTGGGTACCATGGACGGACTAAACGTGATGGACCCCCTGACAGAGCAGTTTCAATCCTTTTATCACAATGAATCTGTTGCTTCCTCCATCAGCAATAATAAAATATGGTCACTGCTTTGCGACAAGCAAGGCGTAATCTGGGTAGGGACAGATGATGGCTTTAACCGGTATCAGGAGTCCACAAAGTCTTTCACCGTTTATCAACCCAATCAAAAATCCCCAAATGCCATGGTCGGTAAGTCGGTCAATGCGATCATTGAAGACGGACAGGGCAGGCTTTGGCTGGGTAACTGGAGCGGCGGACTAAACCGTTTCGATAAACAGACACAGCAATTTAAAAACTTTCCGCAACAGCAATTGCCGGGACATAAGAACCCGAATGATGTATGGGCACTTGCCTATGATGAAAGCGGACTGATCTGGGTGGGTACCTATTGGAACGGATTGTTTCGCTTTGACCTGAAGAAAAATACTTTCAGTGCCGTTCAGGCTCCGGGCAAAAGCAATGTTTCTTCAGACAAAAGCAGTACGGGTATTTATAGCATCACTCCGGTATCGGGGCATACTTTACTGATCGGCGGAGACAATGGTTTCCATTGGCTGGATACGCAAAATAACAAATGGGAACCCCTGAAAAACCTGGTCAATTATGCTTTTGGCGATGCGTACAAAGACCGGGATGGAATCATTTGGATCAACGCAAAAAACGGCTTTTTGAAGCTGGACAGTAAACAATATAAGTTCGACCTGAACGCACTTAAGCTTGGAGATGCGGAAGTGAAAAGCATCGCCAGTAAGGACAACCAGATCTGGCTGGGGACGAATAAAGGGTTGTACACTTTTGATTACCAGTCCGGACAGCTGTTGGCATTTAAGAAAACACACAACAGCCTGAAAAGTAACGACATCAGCAAGCTTTACTTCGATGCCAAAGGAATATTGTGGATCCTGACTGAAGACGGATTTGACAGCTATGACCCACAACGGAAAATTTTTTCCCATCATGATCACCATTCTGCTTTGGGAAGCCTGTTTAATGAGGATGTATTCCGGGATATCCTGGAAGTTGAACCGGGAATCTATTACCTGGCCACCGATGCGGGGCTTAAAATTTACAACAGCCACAACAACACCTTTAAACATTATTACAGCAATAAGAATGATCGGTATGCTTTGAGCAACAATCATTTGTATTCCTTGTTAAAGGACGAAAAAGGAGACATCTGGATCGGAACATATGGAGGCGGACTGAACCGTTTTAACCCCAAAACAGAACGTTTCCAGGTATTCCGCTCTTCAGAGCGTGCCAATGGAGGGATCAGCAGCAACATTATCCGGGCTTTGTTTCGGGATTCAAAACAGCATATCTGGGTGGCAACTCCAGATGGGCTCAATAAATTTGAGAGCAAAAACCAGAAGTTTGTGGTCTACTCTAAAAAAGATGGCTTTGCGAGCAATGTATTCAGAGACATCGCGGAAGACCGCCAGGGCAACATCTGGGTAGTTACCGAAAGTGGATTGTCTAAATTTGATCCCCTACGGATGAGGGTACGGAACTTTGATGAAGCGGATGGCATTTACGTAAACTCTGTACTGGCCAATACGGGAAAAGACATTTACCTGGCCGGGGCATTGGGAATGATCAGATTTGATCCCCTGGCCATTCCATTCAATAAAATTATTCCGCCGGTCTATTTTACGGACTTTCAGCTGTTCAATAAATCGGTTGTCCAGGATCCGGAAGGGCCACTGAAGCAAAACCTGAACCTGACCACTGAGCTGACACTGGACTATGAACAAAGTGTGTTCTCTTTCGAATTCGTCGGGCTCAATTACCGCTATCCGGAAAAGAATGAATACGCGTATAAATTGATTGGCTTTGATGAAAAATGGAACCATGTAGGAACCCAGCGAAAAGCCACCTATACGAATTTAAACCCCGGCACCTATAAACTCTGGATCAGGGCTTCAAACAATGATGGGGTCTGGAATGAACAGGGAAAGGTATTGATCATCAGCATTCGTCCGCCATGGTACTGGACCTGGTGGGCTTATACGCTCTATGCGGCCACGGCAGTGCTGCTCATCTACCTGTACCTGCTTTACAGGAATAAGCAGGCAGACCTGAAATACAAAATAAAGGTAGCGAGCATAGAAAGTGAAAAGGAAAAAGAACTCAATGAAAAGAAACTCTCTTTTTTTACCAATATATCCCATGAGTTCCGGACGCCTTTAACGCTGATCATCAATCCGATAAAGGAATTGTTGTACCATGATGATAAAAATGTAGATACCAGTAACCTCAATATCGTATACCGCAATGCAAAGCGGTTGCTCAGCCTGGTAGATCAGTTATTGCTCTTCAGAAAAGCGGATGCACAGGCCGATAAGCTGAAAGCAACGGATCTGGATATCGTCAATCTCTGTAAAGAGGTTTACCTCTGTTTTTCTCATCAGACGAAGTCAAGGGCAATTGCCTACAATTTTACCTGCTCTTCGGATCATATCTGGATTTATGCAGACCGTGAAAAGCTGGAAATTGCCATATTTAACCTGTTGTCTAATGCCATTAAATTTACACCTGACGGAGGGAGTGTCAGTCTTGAAATTCTGGAATTACCGGATAGCGTAACGATCAGGGTCATCGATACGGGTTGTGGCATTCCGGAGGCTGCAGGGGAGAAAATTTACAATAGATTTTACCAGGAAACAGAGGAAAACAGTTCTTTGAGAACAGGTTTTGGAATCGGCCTGTTCCTGGTCCGGAATTTTATCGAAAATCATGGCGGTTCCATCAAATATAGCAGTATACCGGATAAGGGAACGACATTCATCATCAGCCTGCAGAAAGGGAAATTGCACATCCATCCGGATCAGCTGCTTCCCGTTTCGGAAGGAAGTTCGGTGTTATTGATGGAGCTGGCAGCAGAGGAGGTGCATACTCAGCTGGAAGAAAGAGAACAGATTGCTGAACCGCAGGAAGAAGCGCTGGCTTCAGAAAAGAAAAGCATACTGATCATCGATGACAATAAATCAATCCGGGATTACTTAGTGACCGTTTTCAAACCTTATTATCATTTACATGTGGCCACAAGTGGAGAGGAGGGGATGACGATGATCAGGGAGTTACTGCCTGATTTTATCATCAGTGATGTGATGATGCAAGGGATCAGCGGAATTGAGATCTGCAGCCTGGTTAAAGAAGATGCAGCCTTAAGCCATATTCCGGTAGTATTGCTTACCGCCAGTTCTTCTCCGGAGATTAAACTGAAAGGACTGGAAATAGGCGCGGATGACTACATCAGCAAACCTTTCGACAAAGACTTGCTGGTAGCCCGGGTAGCGGGCATCCTGAAAAGCAAGAACAGCCTGCAGAAGTATTTTTACAATGAGATCACTTTAAATCCAAATACCTCGAAAATCTCCGCGGAATACCGGGATTTTCTTCAGGAATGTATCCGTATTGTAGAGAAACACATCACGGATCCGAATTTCAATATCCAGGTGCTGGCCGAAGAAATCGGGATTTCCCGCTCTACCTTATTCAACAAAATAAAGTCCATTTCGGGAAGGTCATCCAACAGCTTCATCCGTTTCATCCGTCTGAGAAAAGCAGCGGAAATCTTCATCAATACAGACAACACGATCTCAGAAACGATGTTCATGGTGGGGATTAACGACATCAAATATTTCCGGGAACAATTCCATAAACTGTTCCTTATGAATCCTTCTGATTATATCCGGAAATACCGTAAGAACTTTTCTAATAACATCACCTTAAGTAAGGACCTTAAAAAAAGATAAGCGGGCGTTTCCTGGTTTTTACCCCGAAAAGCGTATTTCACCCCTCACATATTGTCTGTTTGCCCCCCTGTATTCTCTTCAAAACCATCGAATTTAGCCTTTGTCAACACCATACAAAGATCCTGATCCGGCTGTGCGCAGGCCGGATCCGACAAGATTTAAGGTATAGGTGCTGATGAGCTAAATCCTAAAACCAAATATAAACTGATATGAGAAAAGCTATACAAAACGTGTACACTCCGTTTTGGCTGATGACAAAAAGGGTATTTGTGGTAACTGCAATAAATGCGTTGTTGCTCTCTGCCCAGTCAACGCAGGCCTCCGAACGGCTGACTGTTAATATACGTCAAAACGTGGTGACCGGAACTGTTTACGATGAAAACGGAGGTGCCTTACCGGGAGTCAGTGTGATCGTAAAAGGAACGACAACTGCTGCCATAACTAACGGACAAGGAAAATACTCGATTAAAGTTCCCGCAGACAATGCGGTGCTGGTCTTTAGCTATGTAGGCTATACGAACCTGGAACTTCCTGTTGCGGGAAAAACAGTACTGGATGCTAAACTATCTCCGGATTCCAGGTCATTGAATGAACTTATCGTGGTAGGTTATGGTACCCAGAAGAAAGAAACGGTAACGGGCTCGATCTCGCAGATCAAAGGGGCAGATCTGGTAAAAAGTCCACAACCGAATTTATCCAATTCACTTGCAGGAAGATTTTCAGGGGTAGTGATCAATAACAGGGGTGGAGAACCTGGTTATGATGGCTCCAACATTACCATCCGCGGACAAGCAACAACGGGCAGCAATAGTGTGCTGGTCGTTGTTGATGGAATTCCCGGACAAATCGGCGGACTGGAGCGTCTGGATCCGAACGATATTGAAAGTGTTTCGGTACTGAAAGATGCCTCTGCAGCAATCTATGGTAACAGAGCGGCAAACGGGGTAATTCTCGTGACCACCAAAAGAGGGAAAACCGGGAAGCCGACGATCAGCTATAGCTTCAATCAGGGCTTTAGCTCGCCAACACGACTGCCAAAATTGGCGGATGCGGCAACTTATGCGCAACTGATGAATGAGATCAATTTCGATTCCAGTCCTTCGGGAGGGATGAACCAGTCGTATAGCGAAGAGCAGATTCAGAAATTCAGAGATGGTTCTGACCCTTTACTATTTCCAAATACAGATTGGGCAAGTACTGTTCTGAAAGATGTAAGTACACAAAATCAACATAACCTGGCGGTGTCTGGTGGAACTGATGATGTTAAATATTATGTTTCACTGGGTACGATAAACCAGGATGGATTATATAAAAACGGAGTAACGAATTATAAACAATACAATTTCCGCTCCAATATAGATGCGAATGTCAGCAAACGCCTGAAAGTAGGGTTGTCTCTTGCCGGAAGGGAAGAAAACCGCAAATTCCCGATTACAGGGGCAGGTGATCTGTTTCGCTCCATTTACCGTGCTAAACCTATTGTAGGGGCATATTACCCGAATGGAATGCCAACAAGAGGGATAGAAGGAGCAAATCCGGCTGTATTGGTAACTGATATCGGAGGAATGAGCAAAAGCCCTACACAGGTATTGAATGCAATCCTGAAAGGCAGTTACCAGATCCCCGGAGTAGAAGGCTTATCGGCAGACGGATTTTTCTCCGTAGATAAATCTAATGTGTTCACTAAAACTTTCAATAAGCCTTATTTATTATACGAATACCAGGCTGCATCGGATACGTATAAATCCGACATCTATGGAGGGAATAACAAAAAGGCAACGCTTAAAGAAGCTCAGCAAAGGGAATACCTGTTGACTTCCAATGTTAAACTGAATTTTGCCCGTCGTTTCGGCCGTCATGACATCAATGCTTTTGTAGGTTTTGAGCAAAGCAGAAACAATATTGAGTATTTTGATGCGGAACGTTTCAACTACTTGTCTACACAGTTACCGGAATTGTCGCAGGGCGGAACAGCAGCTACAGATTTTCTGAATTCCGGCTATAGCTCTAATTATACCCGCAGAAGTATCATCAGCAGAATTGCTTATTCCTATGATGACAAATACCTGCTGGAAGGTCAGCTTCGCCGGGATGGATCGTCTATTTTTGCGAAAGGCAATCAATGGGGAACTTTTCCTTCTGTTTCTGCGGGCTGGCGCATCAACAAAGAAACATGGTTTAGCGATAACGTGACGTTCTTTGATGAATTGAAATTGAGGGCTTCTTATGGTTCACTGGGAAATGACAATGTAAAAGCTTTCCAGTTCTATGATAACTATATTCTTGTGGGCAATGGATTTGTGGCACAGGCACCAGGAGCTACACCGACCATTCAACCGGGCGTGGGCTTATCGAAACTGGCAAACCCGGACATTACCTGGGAGGTGTCAAAAAAACTGGATATCGGTATCAATGCGACTTTCTTAAAGAACTTTACTTTTGAAGCCATCTATTTCAAACAACAAAGATCTGATATCCTGGCGGCACGTAATGCCTCCCTTCCGGGTTCTTCAGGAATTGTGAATCCATACAATGATAAAAGCGCAAATTATAACCCGCTGGTTCCTTCGGAGAATATTGGTAAAGTAAATAGCGAAGGTTTTGAAGGTACACTGGGTTATGCTCATCGTGGTGCTGAATTTAACTGGGGAGTATCGGGTAATTTCACCTATGCCAAAAGTAAAATCGTCTTCATTGATGAGGCCTCGGGTACTTTGTCGTACCAGAGAGAAACCGGTGGTCCTTTAAACAGCTACCTATTGTACAACAGCATCGGAATGTTCCGCACGCAGGCAGACTTGGACAATTATCCGCATGTTCCGGGAGCAAAAGTAGGCGACCTGATGTTTCAGGATTTCAATGGGGATGGCGTCCTGAATGCGGACGACATGACGCGTCAGAAATATGGCAACATTCCTCAGATTACTTATGGCTTTAATCTGAACGCTTCCTACAAAAACTTCGACCTCTCGGTTCTGTTTGCAGGTCAGGCACAGGTAAGTCAGTATGTATTGCCGGAGTCAGGTAGTATCGGAAACTTTTACAGCAGCTGGGCAGACAACAGGTTCAGCGCTTCAAATCCGAATGGCTCTTTTCCAAAAGTTACTGAACGTGCATCGAATGCCATCAGCGGTGGGGGATACAGAAATACCTTCTGGCTAAACAACGCTTCCTTCCTGCGATTAAAAAATGTGGAATTGGCTTATAACCTGAAAGCAGATTTTCTGTCGAAGATCAACATCTCAGGAGTCCGCTTATTTGCAAGTGCATTCAACCTGTTCACCATCACCAAAGTAAAAGATTATGACCCGGAAGGCAACAGCGAAAGCGGTCAGTTTTACCCTCAGCAAAGGATCATCAACTTAGGTGCAAACGTTAAATTTTAAATCTTGTCAAAATGAAGTACAAATATAGCATACCAGTTTTTATCCTATTAGGCGGTGTACTGGCACTGAGTTCATGTAAAAAAGACTTTCTGGATGTGACAGCAACAGACCGGATTCCTACCAATACACTGGAGTCGGATACGGCGGTTTTTGAAGCCTTTGTCACCAACGCTTATATCGGAACTAAGCTCCAGGATAAAGAAGCTGATGGCACAAATCCGGGATTCGGCCGTGGCTTTGAATACAGCATGTGGAGTTCCTTAACGGACGAATCAATTTATAATAATGATGATGCCACCTGGATCATCCAGAGAGGACAGCTTGCACCGGAAAGCCTGGGTGCATTGGGTGTGCTTTGGGGCAGAAGCTATCGTGGCATCCGGGAATGTAATTACGCATTGAATGTGCTGGCGAAAATCGAAATGAGTGCTGCCCATAAAACCATGCTGGAAGGGGAAATTAAATTTATCAGGGCGTTCCGTTATCAGGACCTGATCAGAAACTACGGAAAAGTAGTGCTGGTTGGTGACAAAGTAATGGGCCTGAAAGATGACCTTCAGGATCCTGCCTTATTTAAAAGGGCAACCATCAAAGAGGGTATAGATTATGTAATCGCTCAGCTAGATGATGCGGCCTCAAAATTACCTTTAAACAACAGCAATTCCTGGGTTGGTGGAAGAGCGACCAAAGGCGCAGCACTGGCGCTAAAATCCAGGCTGACTTTATATGCGGCCAGCCCGTTATATGTTGCAGGTACCTGGGAAGCTGCAGTAACTGCTGCACAGCAAGTCATTGCGCTCAACAAATACAATCTATATCAGGGTGGTTACGGGAATTTATTCCTGATCAACCAAAGCTCAGAATCTATATTCGAACGGGTATACACTAAGAATGCGAATCATGTACACCTGGAAATTGCAAACGGGCCGAATGGTTATGGCGGATGGGCAGGAAATACCCCTACGCAGACGATGGTCGAAGCTTACGACCTGACCAATGGCTTGCCGGCAAACACCAGCAACCCCCTGTTTGATCCCGCAAAACCTTACGAAAATCGCGACCCGCGTTTCAAAGCAACGATATTGTACAATGGTGCAGCGTACCGCGAACGCAACATAGAGACCTTTATCCCAGGTGGAAAAGACAGCAGGGACGGGAACGACAACTGGAACACAACCAAAACAGGTTACTACCTTAAAAAGTTCATGAACGATGCTTATCCACTACAAAACCCATGGGGCAATGCAGGTTTCCAACCCTGGATCTATTTCAGGTACGCAGAGATCCTGCTTAACTTTGCAGAAGCTTCGAATGAAGCCTATGGACCTGATGCGATACCGGCAGGATCTTCCATCAGCGCCCGTCAGGCCATCAATATGATCCGGGCAAGGGCAGGTGTAAACATGCCGGCTATCGGTACCTTGAACCAAAACGATATGCGTACAGCCATCAGGCATGAACGTCAGATCGAACTGGCATTTGAAGAACACCGCTTTTATGATGTCAGAAGATGGAAAATTGCAGAGACCACAGAAAACCTGCCTTGCCGAGGAATCATCATCACTAAAAACAGCAACGGCAGTTTCAGTTTTACAGGTAAAATTGCCCTGGACGGACGTAAATTCGAAACCAAACATTACTGGTTGCCAATTCCAAGAGCAGAAATTCTTGCTTCGGGCAATAAACTGGAACAAAATCCTGGCTATTAAGCTCCATACACACACAAACACACCTAAACTCCGGAAAGCATCGCTTTCCGGATGTTTTTATTCCAATTCAGTAGATATGTATAAGAACAACAGTATGGTCATGGTTAGGATGACCTTTGCAGTTTTACTGCTGTTGCCGGTGCTGACCAAAGGTCAGAATGCGCTTCCTGTTAAAATCCAGGTCGATCCGCAACATCCGGTACAAACGATAGAAGGATTCGGCGCTTCAGATGCCTGGACCTGCCAGTATGCAGGCCTCTGGCCGGAAGAGAAGAAAAATAAAATGGCCGACCTGCTTTTTAGCAATGGCTTTGATAAAAAAGGAAAACCGCTTGGAATCGGACTGAACTTATGGCGGTTCAGCATCGGTGGCGGAAGTGCGGAACAGGGCACTGAAAGTGGGATCAGGGACAAATCCCGCAGACAGGCTTCCTTTCTAAAACTAAACGGAACATACGATGAGCATGCCATGCCTGGACAGGTATGGTTCATGAATGCGGCGAAAGCAAGAGGGGTAAAGAAATTTCTGGGCTTTGTAAACAGCCCGCATGTTAACTTCACCTTAAACGGGAAAGCTTTTTCCAGTGATGGTAAAGGCAACCTCGATTTCAGTAAAAAAGAGGCGTTTGTACAGGATCTTCTGAAGACGGTTCAGATCTTAAAAAAACAGACAGGGATCACTTTGGATTACCTTAGTCCGGTAAATGAGCCCCAATGGAAATGGAATGAAGGGAATCAGGAAGGTTGTCCTTATACCAATGAACAGATCGCAGAACTGGTCAGAACATTGAGCCCGGCGTTAAAGAACGGCGGACTAAACACGAAAATACAAATTGCAGATGCCGGACAACTGGATTACCTGACGGATCATAAGGATACGCCGAAAAGTCAGCAGATCTCCTATTTTTTCAACCCGGGATCTCCGGGGTATCTGGCGGGGCTGCCTAATGTAGACCGGAGCATTTCCGGGCACAGCTATTTTACCACCAGCTCTGAAGAGCGCTCCATCCGCATCAGAACAAAGGTGGCTGCTGAAGTAGAGAAAGCCGGAAATCTTCGGTTCTGGATGTCGGAATACTGCGTGCTTGGCGATAGTCTGTTAAAAGGAGAGGGCAGGGATACCGGAATGACCACGGCATTGTTTATTGCAAAACTGATTCATCATGATTTCAGCTATGCGAACGCAACCTCCTGGCAATGGTGGCTTGGCATTTCAGCAGGCGATTATAAAGATGGCCTGGTGTACATAGACCGGGATAAGAACAAGGATAAAAACGACGGACAGGTGGTGGAAAGTAAAATGCTTTGGGCGATGGGCAATTATAGCCGGTTCATCCCGGAAGGAAGCAAAAGATTACCCCTGAAAATGGAAAATGCTGATCAGGTTTATGCTTCCAGCTATAGTCATGCAGGTAAAGTGATTACGGTAATTGTCAACACCAGAAAAGAAGCACTGTCTCTGGAAATCAAGGGGATCAACAAAAAACAAAGAAAGATAAAAACGTACACCACTTCAGCTGGTTTAAGTCTGGCGCCGGCCACTATCCAGTCAGATTCCATACAGATCCTGCCGGAATCTGTCACCACACTTATAACAGATTAACCCATCAAAATGAAAAATTTAAGATACCTGGTTTGCCTGCTGGCACTTCCCTTAGCGATACTGACAGACAGCGAAAAAGTCAATGCCCAGCAACATACTTTCGCATTGGGTGATTCCACATTTTTACTGGATAACAAACCCTTTCAGATCATCTCAGGTGAGATTCATTACCCGAGAGTTCCCAGAGAGGCCTGGAGACAACGCATGAAAATGGCGAAAGCCATGGGCCTCAATACCATCGGGACCTATGTATTCTGGAACCTGCATGAGCCGGAAAAGAACAAGTTTGACTTCAGCGGTAACAACGACATCGCGGAATTTGTGAGAATTGCGAAAGAAGAAGGTCTCTGGGTCATCCTCAGACCGAGCCCTTATGTTTGTGCAGAATGGGAATTTGGTGGCTATCCTTACTGGCTGCAAAATGAAAAAGGCCTGGTGGTAAGGAGCAAGGAAAAGCAATACCTTAAAGAATACGAAACCTATATCAAAGAGGTGGGCAAACAGCTGGCTCCCTTACAAATCAACCATGGTGGAAACATTCTGATGGTGCAGGTAGAAAACGAATATGGTTCTTATAGCAATGATAAAGAATACCTTGCCATCAACCGGGAATTGTTCAAGGAAGCAGGATTTGACGGCTTACTGTATACCTGTGATCCGGAAGCAGACCTTAGCAATGGACATTTACCTGGGTTATTACCGGCCATCAACGGACAGGACAATCCTGCCATCGTAAAAAGCAAAATCAAGGCTTTAAACGAAGGAAAAGGCCCGTTTTTTATCGCCGAATGGTATCCCGCATGGTTCGACTGGTGGGGAACGCCACACCATACGGTTCCTGCAGAAAAATATACGGGTAAACTGGATGCGGTGTTAAAAGCAGGCATCTCGATTAACATGTACATGTTCCACGGAGGAAGTACCCGCGATTTTATGAATGGGGCAAACGATAAAGATGTGACGCCTTATGAGCCGCAGATCAGCAGCTACGATTATGACGCGCCGCTGGATGAAGCGGGGAATGCAACGGATAAATTTATGAAGTTCAGGGCCGTGATCCAAAGCAATCTGCCGGCGGGACAAACACTTCCGGAAGTGCCTGCAGCGAAACCTGCTATGGTGATCCCGGCAATACAGTTTTCATCTGCCATCAAAGTAAAAGAAATGCTCAGCAATCCGGTACGCAATGCAAAACCCATGACTTTCGAAGACCTGAATCAGGCTTATGGATTTGTCTGGTACCGCAGTACACTGGATGGCGGCAAGACTGGTGTCCTGAAAATCAAAGCACTGAGAGATTATGCCATCGTCATGATCAATGGTAAACGGGTAGGCATATTGGATCGCCGGAATGCTCAGGATAGCCTGTCGGTTACGCTTCCAAAAGGAAAAGTGACGCTGGATATTTTAGTAGAAAACCTGGGCAGGGTCAACTTCGGGCCTAACCTGCTTAAAAACAAAAAAGGAATCACAGAATCGGTGAGCTTTGCAGGTAAGGAAATAAAAAACTGGGAAATGTTTAAACTTCCTTTCAATGCGGTTAACCAACTGAAATTTAAACCTGCATACCGGAAAGACAATACTCCGGTAGTCAGAAAAGGAACATTTACCTTAAAAGAGACTGCCGATACTTATCTGGATATGCAGAAATGGGGAAAAGGAATGGTTTGGGTGAACGGTAAAAACCTGGGTAAATACTGGGAGATAGGGCCGCAACAAACGCTTTACCTGCCGGCAGAATGGTTAAAGAAAGGTGAAAATGAGATCGTGGTACTGGAACTGTACAAGCCGGAACAAACTACCTTATCCGGACTGGCCCGACCTATATTGGATCAGATCAAAACGAATGTAAAATAAGGAATCCTGAGCTGGCTGAAATGCCGGCTCAGGATCTTGATTTCCTACCAGAACACGGTGTAAAGGGCGGTCAGTATACCCATAATAAGAAGGGATCCGATGACAAAGCCGGTGTTGACTTTAAACATATTGGGGTCCACTTCAATGGCCCGCTGATCAGCCTCTTTTTCCGGTTTCCACAAACTAATGATCACCATGATGACCACAATTAAAACAAAATCAATGGTCATCCTGTCCAGGAAAGGATAATCCGGAAATGCTCCGTTTGTCCATAGCGGCAGGAATTTCAATACGGTTGAAATTGGAATGGTCAATAAGGCTCCGGTCATCGCTGCTGCAGCTGTGGTCCGTTTCCAGTAAAAACCAAGTAAGAAAATGGCCAGTACACCAGGAGAAATAAAACCGACATATTCCTGTATGAACTGATAAGCCTGATCCAGTGATTTTAATGCGGGGGTAACCAGGGCGGCAACAGTGATGGAAATGACAACTGCCCAGCGGCCAACACTGACCATCTTTTTATCAGCTGCGTCCTTTTCAAAGTATTTCTTATAAATATCCAAAGAGAAAATGGTCGATATGCTGTTTGCCTTACCTGCCAGTGAAGCAACAATGGCTGCGGTAAGCGCGGCAAATGCAATGCCTTTTACACCTGGCGGCAGTAGATTCATTAAGGTTGGATACGCATGATCTGGTTTTACTACGCCTGCAACAGACATTTCCGCATGAAACAAGCCTTTATGGTGCAACACATACATCACAATTCCCGGAAGTACGGCAATTACCGGAATCAGCAATTTTAAAAATGCAGCAAATAAAATCCCCTTACGTGCGGTAACCAGATCGGCGCCTAAAGCACGCTGCACAATGTACTGATTGCAACCCCAATAGGCGAGGTTGTTGATGAGCATACCTCCAATCAATACAGAGAGGCCTGGAAGTTCTTTATAGTATTTGTGCGAGGAATCAAATATCATATGAAAATGTTCAGGTGCTTCCTTCCTTAAAACAGAAAGCCCCTTGAAAATATCCTGACCAAATCCATATTCCTGAGCAAGCAGGGAAAGTGCAAGATAAGTGGTGATTAAACCGCCAATAATCAACACGACCACCTGGATAACATCCGTATAACCGATCACCTTCATTCCTCCCAGGGTAACCACCATTGAAAAAACACTTAAACCAAAAATACACCATTCAAAACTCAGGGTAGAGATGGAGGAAATGGCCAGTGCACCGAGATAAATAATGGAGGTCAGGTTCACAAATACATAAACCAGTAACCAGAATACGGCCATTACGGTGCTGACTTTATCATTGTACCGCTTCGATAAAAACTGCGGCATGGTAAAAATCTTATTTTTCAGATAAACGGGAATGATAAAAACCGCCACAATAATTAAGGTGGCTGCTGCCATCCATTCGTAAGAGGCAATGGCCAGTCCCAATGCAAAACCGGAACCCGACATCCCGATAAAATGTTCTGCCGAAATGTTTGATGCGATTAAAGAGGCCCCGATTGCCCACCAGGTTAAGGAACCTTCCGCAAGAAAGAAATCCCTGGAGCTGAGGTTGCTGGATTTTTTCTTATGATAAATGTAATAGCCATAGGCAGATACGGCGATCAGGTAAACAAAAAAAACAATGTAGTCTGAGGTTTGTAATTGGTTCATAGTTTGATCTTCTCGGTATTTATCACAGTTTTCACAGCTATTGTACGAAATGTGGTGCTTTCGTACAATAGCAGGGCTTTAAAAAAGCTCAGGAGCTTAGAACTTCAGCGTAGCCGGCAGGTATTTGCTTACCAATGCCTCATAATAGGGTTTCAGTTCCTCCCAGCTTTTTTGGTTGGGGTTCTTGGAGTATAGGTCGTATGGATTAAACAGGTTGACCCATTTAAATAGTTCATGGTCTTTTTCATTCATCAGATGATCATATGCATGTTCCCGGTGCTGGGCATAAAAGGAGTGGTAACGCAGCATATACAAGCCTGGTTCAGGAATATAATCTTTCATCATGTGGTATACATATTCATCATGGCCCCATGACATATGTACCTGATCGAGACCACAGTTTTCGGTATAGATTCCCAGTTTGCTCTGATAGATTTCATTGTTGAAATCCGGATTCTGACTGAAAAATTCAGGAAAAACAATCTTATCAGAATAGGCGCATCCTACCGGAAAAGTATCTCCGACTACCGCCCATTGTGGTTCGCCGAATAAGCAAAGTACCTTTCCCATATCGTGGATCAGGCCTACCAATACCATCCAATCCGGATGTCCGTCATTTCTGATGGCTTCTGAAGTCTGGAGCAGGTGCTGCATCTGATCTAAGTCTGTATCGGGATCAGAGTCGTCTACCAGCTCATTTAAAAAATCAAAAGCTTTCCAGATCGGCATCTCTTTTTTATCAAACTTCAGGTAATCTGCCTTTTTCTGCATCACGAAATCATAGGTCTGGTAAGTATGGTTTAGCCGGTAAAATTCCTTTACCCCATCTTTTACGGTTTCCTCATAATTTCTGAATTCTTCTTCTTTTTTTTCTTTATTGATGGCAGCAGGATCCGGATACCGGTTCAATACATCGTGTTCCCATTCATCTAAATTATCTAAAGGGCCATCGTGTGCTGCTGCGGAATTGATTTGGTTAGTATTCATAGGATGGTAGATTAATCTTAATTGTTAATTCAATCTGTTTATTATATTAAAGTTGTAGTTTTGAAAGGGTAGATGCTCATCTTCTAACCGGATTTATTTACTTAACCGATTAAGTAAATGATCAAGCTAACCAGATTAACCAAACCACCTTTAGTAAAATGGGTAACATTACCATTAAAATGTTGGCTAAGGAGCTGAACTTGTCAACTGCCGCAGTGTCCAAAGCTTTAAATGATAGCCACGAAATCAGCGAGAGCACAAAACAGCGTGTCCTGGAATTGGCTGCTGCTTTAAATTATGTACCGCATCCTTATGCAGGAAGCCTGCGTGAAAAGAAAAGCAATACCATTGCTGTGGTGATCCCGGAAGTGGCAGATAGTTTCTTTTCTCTGGCCCTGAATGGCATTGAATCGGTGGCCATAGAAAAAGGGTATCATGCTTTGATTTATCTGACTCATGAGCGATTTGAGCGGGAGAAGACGATTTTAAAGGACCTGGAATCCGGAAGGGTAGACGGGGTCATCATGTCTCTTACCATGAAAACTAATACTTTTGGGCACCTGAAAACCTTGAATAAGATCGTTCCGATGGTGTTTTTTGATCGGGTATGTGAAGAAATTGATACGGCAAAGATCACCACAAATGATGAGGAATGTGGTTATCAGGCCACACAGCACCTGATAGACCAGGACTGTAAAAAGATCGCCATCCTATCCATCTCAGATTCCCTGTCCATCAGCTCTAAAAGAATGCAGGGTTATCAGCGGGCCTTGCTGGACAGTGGGAGGGCATATGATGCATCCTGCGTCATCGATTATAGCGAAGATCCCGCTGAAAATCTTGAACAGCTCAGAAAGGCGTTTAAGGCTGCCGGCAGACCGGATGGTATAGTAGCCACGGTAAGTAAAATGACAACGGATATTTATCTGGTTGCTATGGAACTGGGCCTTCGGATTCCGGAGGATCTAAAAGTGGTTTCTTTCTCCAACGATTCTACTGTTGCCATACTTAACCCGTCCTTAACCACCATTACACAGCCCGCGTTTGAAATGGGGGAATTAGCGGCCAATATCCTGTTTAGAGCATTGAAAAAAAAGGACCTGATATGGACTGAAGAAAGCCGGGTGCTTCCCTCTCAGCTTTTCATCAGGAATTCCAGCACCGGTTCCCTTTAATATTCTCCCTAGTACTTTAATATTCTCCTTAATAAAGGTAAGATACAACCTCATCTGGTTAAATTTTAAGCATTGATAAGCCGGCCGGTTCCATATTTTTACAGGTACAACTTACAAGACCTGACCTAACGATGAAACCGACCACAATGAAATCATTATTCCTGATACTGGCTGCCGGAACAGCGGTGCTTCCTGCAAGGGCACAGCAGAAGAAAGACTACCCGATACAGCCGGTTGCATTTACCCATGTTCATGTAAATGATCAGTTCTGGGCACCAAAAATGCAGGTGAATGCCACAATTACCATTCCCTATACTTTGCAGAAGTGTGAGGAAAACGGCCGGATAAACAATTTCCTGATGGCCGCCCATGAAATCGAAGGGCGCCCAACTGAAGGAGGCACACTTTCTCAGTTTACTTTTGATGATACAGATGTCTATAAAGTGATCGAAGGAGCTTCCTATGCGATGCAGGTGAAGAAAGATCCGGCAATGGAACATTATATCGATTCCTTGATTACCATTATCGGTAAAGCGCAGGAGAAGGACGGGTACTTATTTACATTCCGTACTGCAAACGTAAAAAAACCTCATGAATGGATCGGAAATAAAAGATGGGAAAAGGAAGAAGACCTGAGCCATGAATTGTACAATGCCGGTCATTTATATGAATCGGCAGCAGCTTATTATGAGGCGACAGGTAAAAAGACATTACTGAATATTGCCCTCAAAAATGCGGACCTGCTGGTTAAAGTTTTCGGCCCGGGGAAACTACAGATCTATCCCGGCCACCAGATTGTAGAAATTGGCCTGGTTCGTCTTTATCGCATTACCGGTAACCAGAAATACCTGGACCTGGCCAAGTTTTTCCTGGATGTAAGGGGACCGAAGGGCGATCCTTATAATCAGGCAAACGAAAAGGTAATCGACCAACAAACGGCTGTAGGACATGCCGTACGCGCTACTTATATGTATACCGGAATGGCTGATGTGGCTGCATTGACCGGCGACCAGAAATACCTGAATGCCATCGATAAAATATGGGAAGATGTGGTTTATAAAAAATTATACATCACGGGCGGTATAGGTGCTACCGGTAATGGAGAAGCTTTCGGAGCGGCTTATCAGTTGCCAAACATGTCTGCCTATGCAGAAACCTGTGCGGCAATAGCAAACATTTACTGGAACAGCAGGATGTTCCAGTTGCATGGTGATGCGAAATATATGGACGTCCTGGAAAGAACACTGTATAATGGTTTACTTTCGGGGGTATCTTTAAGCGGCGACCGTTTCTTTTACCCGAACCCACTGGCTTCTATGCACCAGCACCAACGCAGTGCCTGGTTTGCCTGCGCCTGCTGCATTTCTAACATGACGCGGTTTTTACCTTCTGTACCGGGCTATGTGTATGCGCAGAACAACAATGATTTATATGTGAATCTGTTTATGAGCAATACCGCTGATGTCAATCTTAAAACCACTAAGGTGAAGCTGACTCAGGCCACTGGTTACCCATGGAACGGAAAGGTAGAGCTGAGCGTTGACCCCGCAAAATCATCCACTTTTGCCCTTCATATCCGCATCCCTGGCTGGGCCGCACAGTCGCCGGTACCTGGTGATCTGTACCGCTACATGGACCCGAATAAGGCTACTTTCAAATTGCTGTTAAACGGTGCACCTGCAACCTATAAAATGATTAAAGGTTATGCGGTAGTAGAACGCAAATGGAAAAAAGGTGATCAGCTGAGCCTGGACCTGCCGATGGAAGTAGAAAAGGTCGTAGCCAATGCGAATGTCAAAGATGATGTGGGCAGGTTTGCTTTTCAGCGCGGGCCAATTGTATACTGCCTGGAGGGACCGGACAATAAAGACGGATTGGTTCAAAACATTATGGTCGACAAAAATGCTCCTGTAACGACCACATTTAACAAAGCCAAACTAAACGAAATTCAGGAGATCTTAGTAGAAGGAACCGGTACCAAAAGACAGCTGAACTCGGATGAACTGATTGAGGTAAAACAAAAAGTAACCGCCATACCATATTATGCCTGGGCTAACCGCGGACCAAGTGATATGACGGTTTGGATTCCTTATGAAGCTTCCTCGGCGCGGCCACAACCTGCACCAACCATTGCATCGCTAAGCAAGGTGAGCGCTTCTTCAGATAATAAACGCCTGCTGGAAGCCATCAGAGACCAATACGAACCGGTAGATTCAAAAGACACCAATTATCCCTACCTCCATTGGTGGCCAAAAAAGAACAGTAAAGAATATGTTCAATATGATTTTGCCGAAGCTCAGACCGTTTCAGAGTCAGAAGTCTATTGGTATGACGATCAACCCTGGGGTGGCTGCCGCATCCCGCTTTCTTATCAGATCCTGTATCTGAAGGAGGGGAAATGGATACCGGTAGAGATTGCCAGCGATTCCGGAATTGCTAAAGACCGGTTTAATGTGATTAAATTCAAACCTGTACATACCACAGCCCTGAAACTGGAGGTCCAGCTGCCAGTAGAACAATCTTCGGGTATTCAGGAATGGAAAGTGAAATAATGAAAAAGGATGGCTGGCATTTATGCCGGCCATCCTTTTTCATTACTATAAGTTTCATAAGAAAGTCTGGTATACAGATTTTCGTCTTCGGTGTTCATCTTTTTATTGTAGGCCTCGTCTGCCAGATATAACAAGGCTTCAAAGTCCATTTCTTCCGGCATCTCGGTCGGATTACTGAGCACATGTTCGTAATATTCTTTTCCATTGGCAACCACACAGCATCGAACGTAAAGGAAATAATCAACGGAAAAATGTTTGCCGTCTTTATAAGAGTCCGGACCGATATTGGAAGCATAAGCAAGACCATCCAGCTGGTATAATTTTTCCGAAAGAATTTCAGCGAATTGCTGGATGTCGGTTACTTCCATGGCAACCAGTTTTTTCAATGCAGGTTTTAATACCGCATCATCATCACCGGTCTTTTTCCAGTTGAAAGCAGCGATAACCTCCCAGAACACATCTTCATCCATCGGGCGGTAGCTCGCTGCGGTTTTTTCGGGAATGGCCTGACCCGCTGCCAATTCTTTGTAACCGCTGCGTTGTTTGTCTAGGATCAGCTTTTCTACTTCTTTGGTACAGCTCGCTTCATCAACAAATTCCTTTGTGTTTTCCCTTGCTTTCGCGCCCACTTTGCCAAAGGTGACGGTATAACTTGTGCCCTTGATTTCAACTGTCCAAAGTTTATTGGATTCCCCCTCCTGATTTAAAAACGTTCTTTTCATTGGTAACTGGCTTTATCCTTTGAGTAAATTCATGCTCCTAAAATAAGATTAATTACCATTTAAAAATACTGGAAGATGCACTTCCCGAACGGATCTTTTTCCGTACTCACCATTCGTTTATGTTTTCTTCGGGTAAGATCAGAATACTGCCATCAATTAAAACATATTGGAAGTGCATGGGTTCCAGGTGCTTCTTAAGCTATCCCTTAACTGCCCGTATCACATAAATGGGCCCTGCGCTGTTTTTTGCTTTGGGAACCAGTTTAACTGTTACTTTACTTTTGCCATTGGTCAATGCAGCAGGGATGGGATAGGAGATCTCATAAAAACGACTTTCTTTATACTTGTTGAGGTCTTCGGTGGCAATCAATGTTCCATCTACAAATACTTCAAAGTTCCTTCCCCGGTTGTCCATTCCCCAATAGGAGGCAATAAGGGTATTGGAGAGTTTTGGATCTGTTTTCATATCGAACTGAAGAAATCCTTCTTCTCCGGCCATACGCCATTTCTTTCCATGTTCCTCACCGCTCGTTGCTTTTTCGGATAGGAAGTTATGATCGCGCTCCGGCTGCATTTCCCCAAACCTGAAAAGATCGGTGGTCCGGTCGTCCAGTTCTTTTTGGAGTCGCTTTTTTTCCTCATACAGCTTTTGCTGTACCAGCCATTGTTCAGGCGTGAAAACATCCCAGTAGACACTATAATGTTGATTTTCTGTTTGATTGAAGGGGATGAGTGTCACATCATGAGGTTTTGCAATGCCTGTGGTTTTGAAGCTGAGCTGCTTTTGATCCACCATTTTTAACCATTCCTTAGGATCCTGCTCGGCACTTACAAATACGGGTACGCCCTGCACCGGATCTGGTTCCGTTAATCCGAGGTCGCCGGCCAATAATACCGGGCCATAAAATACAGCTCTGCGGTTGGGATTGTCGGGCATAGCCTCTGTATACAGTTTTTCAGGTGTGGTATAGACTACCTGATCCTTGTTTTTCCAGGTTCTGCGGATCACATAGTAGCCATTTTCTTCCGTTACATTTGCTGGTTTTCCATTAACCAGGATTGTAGCATCAGCAGACCATTTCGGTTTTCTGATCCGTATGGCAAAGTTAGCAGCCTTGGTTGTGCTGATCCGCAGGCTGGTCTTATCGCCATAAGGCAGGGCAGATTCCTGGGTAACCCGTAAACCTTTTTCCTTCCAGTTCAATACCGAAGGGATAAACAGGTTCACATATAAACTGCCATCTGCACCTTTAAAGTAAATGCTTTCATTGTACTTGACATGGTTTTCCATCCCTGTTCCCACACAGCAGGTAAAGCTGTTGAACTCATCGCTATACTCTTTTTTGCCGCCCATTCGCAAGGGTACAAAATAACACATCATACCGGTATGGTGGTTTTGAGAAGCCAGGATGTGGTTGTATAATCCCTTTTCATAATAATCAAAAAATGTAGAAGAGGGATCAAGTGCAAACAGATGCTGGGTCAGCTTCAGCATGTTATAGGTATTGCAGGTTTCTGTAGTGTTCTCGGTCAGTTTATCGTTCAGCTTATCGGCCTCACTCAGGTATTCATAATTGCTGTTCCCGCCCGTTACATAAGAATGGTGATTGACCACGGTTTTCCAAAAAAAATCTGCAATGGCCAGGTCATTTTTATCGCCCGTAAGCTGGTACCTGCGGGCACTGGCAATGATTTTAGGGATTTGGGTATTGGAATGTTTGCCGGGCAAAATGTCTTTCTGCTCTGCCAGCGGATCCAGAATGCGCTTGTCGTAGAACTTATAGGAAAGATCAAGGTAGGTTTTGTTGCCGGTAATTGCGTAGAGGTTCACCAGGGTTTCGGCCATTCCTCCATACTCACAAATGAGCATTTTCTGATTTTGTTCCTCTGTCAGGTGGTTGATGGTAGCACTGGTCCATTTGGCCAGTTCTTTTGAAACGGTTAAGGCTTTTGAATTGCCAGCATATAAATAGGCATCCAATAAACCGGCCATGATTTTATGTACGGTATACCAGGGCGCCCATCCGCCATTCAGGTCAAAACCACGGGTTTCAATGTCGCCTTTTGCTACTCTTGCCCAAATGTTATCTTCGTTTGGAATGGCGCCGATGTATCCGGTTTTCCTGGCCTGCTGACAAACAACAAGTTCATCTACAATATAATTGATTCTTTTTAACAGCTCCGGATCTTTTGTCGCAGCATACTGAAAGGAAATGGCTGATAAATAATGTCCAAGGCTATGCCCCGCAAGGCCATCCGATTCCCATCCTCCGTATTTTTTCGCTTTCTCCGGTAAACCGGCATTGCTTCTGAATCCGGCCAGTAAACGATCTGATTCTATCTTAAGCAGATAAGCCACATCTGCATTCATCGCAGTTTTAAAAGGGCTTTCCAGCAGCGATACTTCCGAGAGCTGGAAAGCATAAGCTTTGATGGGAATGGTATTCTTAACGGTCATCCTGGTATCGTTTAATCTCGGTACGTAGGATTGGGCATTACCTGATAAAGCATAAAGCAATGCTGCCGTTAGTAGGTTAGTGCAAAGGGTTCTGTTCATATTTTTCGCTTTGGTGTCGATCTTAAAGGAATAAAATTAGGCAATTCAACAGCGGCCGATATTGCATTAATTTGCCGATACCACTAGCATTTTAGCCATTGTGCAAATTAGCTTATTTTATCGCGAATAATAAGCGTTAACTTGACGTATATTAGCATGTGTTGACCGTATTTTAACCTGTTTGCTATTGAATTCTTGACTGGTAGTTAATATCTGTACATTAATGCTCCACAACCTAACCACTAACCAAAAGACCGACCATGAAAGTACTTCCTTTTACTTTGCTTGTACCGGATGATAAAAGTGTAATATCCGAACAGATTGAGTTACCTTATTTCTATCAGTATCTTCACCGTCATGAAGAATGGCAGATCACCTGGGTAGAGCGGGGAGAGGGCACACTGATCGCCGGGAATAACATGCATGCATTTCGTTCCGGCGATCTGTTCTTAATCGGAGCCAACCTGCCTCATTTATTCAAAAGTAACCCCGAGTATTTTGTGGGTGATGAAAGTAAATGCATCAGGGCAAGCTCTGTTTATTTCAACCCTAATGGCAGATTATCAGGTTTGTTCAACATGCCTGAGCTGAAAACTGCAAGCGCTTTTCTGAAGAACAACAAGCACGGATTTAAAATTCCGGAGGCTTATGCTTCGTCATTAGCCGGGCGGATGCAAGAGCTGCATGAAGCCACAGGATCAGCAGTTCTGTTTGCTTTTTTACGACTACTGGAAGTCCTGCAAAGCGTGGAGGAAGCTGGAGAACCACTTTGCCCTGATTTTTATTCTTCCAACCTTTCGGAGCATGAAGGGATGAGGCTCAGCAACATCATCAATTTCATTATGCGCAATTACAACAACCGGATCGACCTGGAAGATGTGGCCAACGCAGCTTACATGACGCCTCAGGCTTTCTGTCGCTATTTTAAAAAGCATACCGGGCATACCTTCATCTCTTTTCTGAATGAAGTACGGATCAATGATGCCTGTAAAAGCCTGGTTTCGGATGAAAAGCCCGACTGTATTTCGGGCGTGGCTTATAAAGCCGGTTTCAATAGCATCGCGAACTTCAACCGGGTGTTTAAGAATTTAATCGGACGCTCTCCAAGGGCCTATATAGATGAATACCATAACGTAAGTCGAATCAACAGCATTGCAGGATGAAAAAACCATACCAACTACTATTTATTATCATGTGCCTATTGCCATCAGCTATTTTTTCACAGGAAAAAGCAGTACCCAGTCTCTATGAGCAAACCAGCGAAATGGGGACGACCATCATTACTTATCAAAGGGACCTGAGGGCCATCCAGGATTTTTATTCGCCTTATGTCATCGAAGGGACTTATCCCGAAGTTGCCCGGGTGTATTATTCGCCGGAACAGCGGAGCCGTTTGCTGGCCATCCAGAAGGAGTACCTGAAAGGAATGGAACAAATGAATTTTGATGCCTTCAGTATATATGGAAAGGTGGATTACCTCCTCTTAAAAAAGGAAATCAAAAAAGAAATCGCTCAGTTGGAAAAGACCGAAAGCAATGAAAAAGCGATCCTTAAATACATTCCTTTTGCAACAGGGATTTATGCGATTGAAAAGGAAAGACGCAGAGGAAAAGCCATGGATTGGCCGGCCGTAGCGGCAAAGCTGAACGCCATCGCTAAGGAAGTCGGCACTTTTAACGCCACATCGATAAATAAAGCGGCATTAAACAAGGCAAACATCAGAAATATCAATGAGGTGATCTATGGTTTGAAAACAAGACTACGTGGGGTATACGAATTTTATAAGGGCTATGATCCTTTATTCGACTGGTGGGTGTCGAAACCTTATGGAAACCTGGTCCAGGCTTTAGATAATTATGCTTCGCTGTTTGCTGAAAAAGGAACGGAAGCACCTGCTCAGAAAGACAGCAATTACGGAATAAAAGGAAACCCAATCGGACAGGCGGAGTTGTTGACGCAATTACAGGCCGAAATGATTCCTTATACTCCTGAGGAACTGGTTAAAATCGCGGAGAAGGAATTTGCATTTTGCGATCAGGAGTTGTTAAAAGCCTCGGCAGAAATGGGTTTCGGGAAAGATTGGAAGAAAGCCCAGGAGAAAGTTAAGGAAAGCTTTGTGGCACCAGGCAAACAACCTGAACTGATTGTGCAGTTACAGGACGATGCACTGGACTTTATCAAAAAGCAGGACCTGATGAACATTCCTGAGCTGGCAAAAGAAACCTGGGGCATGGTCATGATGTCGGCAGAAAGACAACTGGTCAATCCGTTTTTCACGGGAGGCCGGGAGATCAGTATTTCTTATCCGACAACAAGCATGACGGAAGGGGATAAACTGATGAGTATGCGGGGCAATAACCCTTATTTTTCAAGAGGCACGGTACAGCATGAGCTGCTTCCAGGGCATCATCTGCAATATTACATGAACAGTCGCTATAAGAATTACCGGGAACTTTTTACCACGCCATTTGGGATAGAAGGATGGACGCTGTACTGGGAGTTGCTGCTATACGATAAAGGTTTTGCCAAAAGCCCGGAAGAACGGATAGGGATGTTGTTCTGGAGGATGCACCGTTGTGCAAGGATCATTTTCTCTCTGAATTATCATTTGGGCAAATGGACACCGGGGCAATGTGTGGACTTCCTGGTAGATCGTGTAGGGCATGAGCCCGCAAATGCAGAAGGAGAAGTCCGGAGGTCGTTCGAGGGTGGTTATAGTCCGCTGTATCAGGTGGCTTATATGATTGGAGGATTGCAACTGATGGCATTAAAACATGAACTGGTAGATGGGGGTAAAATGAGCTATAATGAGTTTCATACCCGGGTAATGAAGGAGAACCTGATTCCAATGGAAATGCTCCGGGCAACTTTAACAGGACAATCTTTAAAAAGGGATTTTACCTCTCAATGGAAATTTTACAACTTCAATAAGTAAGCAGCAATCAGCTAACAAAGCAAAAATTCATGAAAGAGGAACCAACAGAATTTAAGTCTTCACTCCGGTTAATCGATGCAACGATGCTTGTTGCAGGGAGTATGATCGGATCGGGAATATTTATTGTCAGCGCGGATATCACCAGAAATGTAGGCAGCTCGGGATGGCTGCTGGTGGTCTGGCTGATTACCGGATTTATGACGCTGACTGCCGCTTTGAGTTATGGGGAACTCAGCTCGATGTACCCGAAAGCAGGGGGGCAGTATGTGTATTTAAAAGAGGCATACAATCCACTGGTCAGTTTCCTGTACGGCTGGAGTTTTTTTACAGTCATCCAAACGGCAACGATCGCCGCGGTGGGAGTGGCCTTTGCCAAGTTTACGGCTTATCTGCTGCCTCAGTTTGGGGAAGACCGGATCGTGGCTGACCTTGGCTTTCTGCAGGTCTCTTCTGCACAGCTGCTGGCCATTGTGGTGATTGTGATTTTAACCTATGTAAACAGCAGAGGGGTAAATACAGGCAAATCGATACAAACTTTCTTTACCCTGGCCAAGCTGCTGAGTCTTTTTGGCCTGATCGTATTCGGTTTGTTTTTCATGCAGAATGACATCTGGCAGCAGAACTGGAAAGATGCCTGGGAGCTGAAACCGCTGGGGGGGTCAACAGGCATAGGTTCATATACCACCATGGCCGCTTTCGGTGCAATTGCGGCAGCCATGGTGGGCTCTATTTTTAGTAGCGACTCCTGGCATAATGTAACCTTTGTGGCGGGCGAAATCAGAAACCCGAAGCGGAATGTAGGATTGAGCCTTGCCCTGGGCACAATCATGGTAATGGTCCTCTATATTTTAACCAATATCATGTATACAGGGGTACTGTCTCTTCATGACATCGGACATGCGGATAAAGACCGGGTCGCGGTTTCCGCTGCTCAGGTGATATTCGGGGCCTCGGGAACAGTAATCATCGCATTGATGATCATGGTCTCTACTTTTGGCTGCAATAACGGACTGATCATGGCGGGGGCAAGGGTGTACTACTCGATGGCGAAAGACGGTCTTTTCTTCAAAAAAGTAGGTACGCTGAACAAGAATGCGGTACCTGCTTTTGGGCTTTGGATCCAATGCCTGGTTGCTGCACTATGGTGCCTTAGTGGCAAATATGGGGACCTGCTGGATATGATTTCTTTTGTGGTGGTGATGTTTTACATGCTGACAATAGGAGGGATTTTTATCCTCCGGAAAAAACGCCCTGATATAGAACGCCCTTATAAAGCATTCGGATATCCTGTTTTGCCATTGATCTATATCATAATGGGCCTGGCATTTTGCCTGTTATTGATCATCTATAAACCTCGCTTCACCTGGCCAGGTCTGATCATCACTTTGATCGGTATTCCGGTTTACTATGTGATCGGTAAACTTAAAAGTAACCAAAGCACTTAGTTTTATTTCCTGAAACTTCCTGCTATACCAGGGGTATTTATGAAAATAAATACCCCTCAGATCGTTATTAATCGTCAAATTGACATTTATTTATTAATCGTCTATTTGACGATTAATAAATATTATATACATTCGGTAAATAACCAACCAGTTAGATTATACCAAATATAACGATGTTCAAAAAAAATCTATTTCATAAGCTGGGTCTTTCCCTGCTTATTCTGGGTAGTAGCCAGTCGCTGCTGGCACAGCAAACTACAGTAACCTTAGGGGCAGACCAGCCTGCAGGACAAATTAGTAAACACATTTACGGACACTTTGCCGAGCACCTTGGCCGCTGTATTTATGATGGATTTTACGTAGGGGAAAACTCGAAAATTCCAAATACTGCAGGGGTAAGAAATGACATTGTTGCCGCTTTAAAAAACCTCAGCATTCCAAACCTGAGGTGGCCCGGTGGCTGTTTCGCCGACAGGTACCATTGGAAAGACGGGATCGGACCTAAAGACCAGCGCCCATCAATTGTAAACACGATGTGGGGCGGGGTAACGGAAGACAATAGTTTTGGAACCCACGACTTTCTGAATATGTGTAAGCTGCTGGGCACGGAGCCTTACCTGGCTGGAAATACCGGAAGTGGTACTGTTCAGGAGCTGGCAGATTGGGTGCAGTATGTGAATTTTGAAGGCCGCAGTCCGATGTCTGACCTGCGCGTTAAAAACGGACAGGAAAAACCATGGAACGTAAAGTTCTGGGGCGTAGGAAATGAAGCCTGGGGTTGTGGAGGAAGTATGACCCCGGAATATTATGTGGGCGAATACCGTAAGTATGCAACCTTTATGGAAGGACGCAACTTATATAAAATAGCCTCAGGTGCCAATGGTGATGATTATCATTGGACGGAGACTTTAATGAAAGGAATTCCGCTGAATCTGATGGACGGTATTGCTTTACACCATTACTCGGTCCCGAACTGGGATAAAAAAGGTCCTGCAACGGGATTTACCGAGCAGCAATATTTCGATACCATGAAAAGTGCCTTGCGTATGGAGGAGCTGATTACCAAACATACCGCCATCATGGATAAATACGATCCCAAAAAGAAAATCAGTCTTGTGGTTGACGAATGGGGCGGATGGTATGACGTGGAAAAAGGAATAAACCCGGGATTCTTATACCAGCAGAATACCATGCGTGATGCGATGATTGCAGGCACTACCTTAAACACTTTCAATAACCATAGTGACCGTGTTAAAATAGCAAACCTGGCACAGTGTGTTAACGTTTTACAGGCCGTAATCCTGACCAGCGGAGAAAAAATGCTGCTTTCTCCAACTTACCACGTAATGGAAATGTATAAAGTACATCAGGATGCAACGCTGATTCCGGTATCGGTTAAAACAGGGGATTACGTTTTTGGCAATGAAAAACTACCTTCAGTTTCTGTATCGGCATCAAAAGATGCTGCCGGACTAACACATATTTCTGTGGTCAACATCAATAAAAATAAAGCGGAAGAAATACAAATTGACATTACCGGAAAAACCTATAAATCTGTTTCGGGACGTATCCTGACCGCGGCAAAAGTCGATGACCACAATACATTTGAAAACCCGGAAGCCATTAAGCCGGCGGTTTATAAAACGGCTGTGTTGAAAGATGGGAAACTGAACCTTAAACTTCCCGCATTTTCAGTAGTAGTTCTGGAATTGAAGTAAGGAACAAAGTTATTTCTACTGGTAAACAGGTATTGATTTTATATCCTGATAGAAATAACTTTGTTTAAAAAATCAGCCTTATGAATATCCCTAAATCCTTAAGCACCCTGCTAAGGGCGAAAGTAAACTGGCTTGTGCTTGCAGGCCTGCTGTCCGCGATAGCAGTTCATGCCCAATCTTTTACCGTTGAGCAAAAAGCCAAATTCAGCAAAGAGGAAACGATGAAACTGGTGACTGCCGGGAAATCCAGCATCAAAGGCCAGGCTTTTGCCAGAGATAATTCCAATGGTCTGAAAGGCATCGCCATTCTCAACATTAATAAAAAGCAATTTGCACCTCCTGGTACCGTTGTGATGCTCCTTCCTTTTACCGATTATTTCAAAGAATGGATGGAGGTAAGCAAAAAATACGGCAAACAAGGGAAGGTGGTAGAGTTGCCTAAAGAAGCGCGCGAATGTATCCGCGTAACTCAGGTAACCGATAAAGAAGGCCATTTTGAATTTACCAACCTGATGCCGGGACAATACCTTTTGTACTCTAGCTTTGGATACGAGCATACCCAGCATGCCACTGAGGTAGTGGGCCGTAGAGATCGTTATGTGAACAACACCTATCAGGGTTCCTCGGATATTGAAAGACACTTTAGCTATGGGGTAAATGCCAGTGCTTATGTCGATAAAATCGTGACCATCAAAGCGGATGGGGACGTAGAACAGATCAAATTGAAGAAAACCCTGTAAGCCCTGACATACGGTTGTCACAAGCGGAACTATTTTTGTAGCGTGTATCCACGTAACCAATCTGAAATCCCGTATGAGAACCATAAAAATATCCGGTGCCCGTCAGAATAACCTGAAAAATATTTCATTAGAGATACCCAAGAACCTGATCACTGTATTTACCGGCGTTTCAGGTTCCGGAAAATCATCACTTGTTTTTGAAACCATAGGAGCCGAAGCACAGCGCCAGATCAACGAAACGCAAAATAGCTTTACACGAAACCGTCTGAATCATATCGGTATTGCCGACGTTGATAAAATCCAGCATTTAAACGTACCTGTAATTATCAATCAAAAACGACTGGGAGGTAATGCCAGATCCACTGTTGGAACTGCTACAGATATCCTTGCTTCGCTACGACTGTTGTTCTCAAGAATGGGAACACCTTTTGTCGGATATTCCAATGTTTTTTCCTTCAATAATCCGCAGGGAATGTGTCCGGTCTGCGAAGGCCTGGGGTATACCAGTAAGATCGATACCGACCAGCTGTTGGACCTGGAAAAGTCCTTGAATGAAGGTGCCATTTTGTTTCCGACATTTCAACCGGGGGGATATAGGTGGTTAAGATACACACGTTCAGGATACTTTGACGCGGATAAAAAACTTAAAGATTTCTCTAAGAAAGAATGGGACCTGCTGCTCAATGCCGAGGAACACAAACCCGCACATCCGGATAGATCATGGGGAAAAACAATGCTGTATATTGGTCTGCTAAAACGAATAGAGAACGATTTCTTAAAGAAGGAATCCAAAGAGTATCATAAGAGAAAAAAAGACTTACAAAAGATCATTGTATCCGGGACTTGCCCGAAGTGCGAGGGTAAAAGGCTAAATGAAAAAGTACTTTCATGTAAGATTAAAGGAAAAGATATCGCCGAATGTACTGCGCTTTCCATTGAAGAACTGCTGGAATTTGTCAGGTCGCTTTCCTCCAGAACGGCCGAAACCATATTAAATGAACTGGAAAAAAAGCTTGAAAATGTAATTACTATAGGGCTTCAATACCTTACCCTGAATAGGGCAACAAATTCTTTGTCAGGAGGAGAATCACAACGGATCAAAATGGTCAGACATCTGGGGAATAGTCTGGAAGATCTGCTGTACATCTTCGATGAACCCAGCATTGGCCTTCATGCAAAAGATCTGGATAATATTTCCCAGATCATAAAGCAGATAAAAGAGAAGGGAAATACTGTTCTTATCGTAGAGCACGATCCGGATATCATCCGTATTGCCGACCACATTGTGGATATGGGCCCATTTTCTGGAGTTCATGGCGGCGAGATCGTTTATCAGGGAACTTTTGCAAATCTAAACACATCAGCGGGTAAAACCGGCAAATATTTCTCCTCCCAGCGTACTTATAAAATGAATCCCCGTATAGGAGTCGGTTCAATAAATATTAAGTCGGCGCGTATGTTTAATTTGAAAGATATTTCAGTTGAAATTCCCAAATGTGTACTGTCTGTTATTACCGGGGTCGCAGGATCAGGCAAGAGTACGCTGATCAGTAAAGTTTTGCCAGTTCAGTTTCCTGAAGTTAAAATTATTGATCAGTCTCCCATAGCAGGGCATTCAAGATCCACACTGCTGACTTATCTCGGGATTTCTGATCAGATAAGAAAGCTATTTGCAGATGCCAATAAGGTGAGCAATCAACTTTTCAGCAGCAATAGTAAGGGGGCATGTCCGAATTGCAAAGGACTGGGCATCGAAAAGATCGACCTGGCGTTTATGGATGATATCGAGCTGCCATGTGAAGTCTGTAATGGAACGGGATTTAACCCGGATGTATTGAAATATAAAATCAAGCACAAAAACATTGCTGAGGTGTTGAATTTAACGGTAGAGGAAGCGGAAACCTTTTTTAAGGGTCATGATTTCGTATCGTATTTTGACCTGCTGTCAGAACTTGGTTTAAGTTATTTGAAATTAGGGCAACGCCTTAATTCCTTTTCAGGAGGGGAGATGCAACGGCTGAAATTAAGCAGGGAATTAAAAGGTGAGCAGAATATACTCGTGCTGGATGAACCCAGTACCGGATTACATCCCTCGGATACGGAAAGACTGATGCGTATTTTAAATAGGTTGGTCGACGAAGGTAATACACTTCTGGTTATTGAACACAACCTTGATATCATCTCGCAAGCCGACTGGATTATTGATATTGGACCAGGTGCGGGCAAGTATGGCGGACAGCTGGTTTTTGAGGGAACGGTAAGTCAGCTGCTGGAAGATAAAACCTCCGAAACGGCCAGATATCTGAGAAAACACCTTACCTGCTAAGTACTATTCCAATTATAGCCGATGCGAGTATGAGATGCGGTTCTTTTATTTTTTTTAGGTAAATCAAAGCCAGCATACTGAATATCGCGATTAGGGCGGTAGGAATATCTACAATTGCGCGTGTAGCGATAATGATTACTGCACCAACCAATGCACCAATTACTACTGCTGTAATTCCGTCTACAAATGCCTTGATACTGGTGTTTTTTGCGATCTTTTTAAAGCCGGGTGCCAACGCTATGGTAAAAATGTAACAGGGTAAAAAAGTCGCTAAAGCGGCAACGCAGGCTCCGGGGAAACCAGCAACCAAATAACCAATAAACGCCACCGTGATGACAACCGGTCCCGGTGTGATCATCGCTACAGCCACAGCATCCAAAAATTCCTGTTCTGTCAGCCATCCGAATCCCTGAACTACTCCGCTATGTAAAAAGGGAACAATAGCCAGACCGCTGCCAAACACGAATGCACCCGCCTTTAGGAAGAACCAACCGATTTCCTGCAAGTTCTTTCCGTCATCATGCCAAAATCCAATACCCAATAAAATTACTGATGGTACAGCTGCAGTACACCTGATCCATTTCGGTGGGGATTTGACTACCATGTAAATCAGACCACATCCAATAAACAACAAAATATCTTCCTTTTCAGTGATGACCGTAACCACAACCCCAAGTGCATAAAAAATCCAAAGGAGCCATTTGGATTTGATTGCTCCAATATCAAGGCTACTCACCGATTTAATGGTCAGCTTGTAGGCACTGATGGCGATGATGCCAATGACGGAGGCGCTTACTCCATAAAACACAGCTTGCATCCCCGGTAAGCCACTATATAGTTTATATCCGATGCCCAATAACAGGACCATAACAAAAGAGGGGAGTACAAAAGCAAGTCCGGCTAAAGTAGCGCCGATTAGTCCATAATGGACAAAGCCTACATAGATACCAAGTTGGGCAGCTAATGGCCCTGGTGCCAGTTGTGACAGGGCAAGTCCTTCTTTATATTCTTCTTCAGTAATCCATTTCCTGTTTTCTACCAGGTCACGGTGCATATAGCCGACAAGGGCAACCGGACCTCCAAAACCCCAGGTGCCTAATTTTAAAAAGTAGGTAGCCAAATCACTTCTTGAATAGGCCGGTTTAATGATCAGTTCTTTTTTCATACAGGTCAATTAAAATGAAATGCCAAACTGGAAACCAATACCAAAAGAAGATGGAAGTTCGTTTCCAAAGCGGGCAGGTAAAGGAACCGCAATGAAATAGCTGCTGCCCTTATTTTTCTTAATTACTTTGTTCAATACGGGAGTGAGGCCATACCTGCCGGATGTTTCAAAGGCCGCGCGACCTGCAAAAGTAAAACCACCACCAAGGGCGACAAGAATCCCGGGATGAAATAAGACGTTGTTTACTTTGCTGCTCTTACCGGTGGCTTTTACAAAAGGTACAATTTCAGTGCTGAAACCGATTGTTGCACTCTTCCATATGTTGATCCCTATCGGCATTCCAACCACGTAGCTGTCTTTAAAATTTGTATGGGCTCCGTCGGAACTAAAAGTAACAATGGGATGGACAATCCCAACATAGCCGGCTATTTTGGGATAGGTCTGCGCAGATGCCTGCAGACCATAATTATTAATGAAAATCAAAAAGATCAGACCGCCAAAAAAGGGACTGAATCGGGTTTTATAGACTGTAGATCGCATAGCACAAGGCTACGGACCTTATAGAAAATAAAATAGAATGGTTTTAACTATTGGGATGTATTTTACCTTTTAAAGCATTCTTTCTGTAGGCTGAAGGAGTTAAACCTGTTTCCTGTTTAAAAATGCGGGCAAAGTGGCTTTGGTCTGAAAAACCTGTTAGGTAGGCAATTTCAGAAAAGGAATAATCAGAAGTATCCATGAACACAATGGCTTTATCTATCCTGAGTTTTCGGATATATTCCCCAAATGAGAGGTTATCAAAATATTTAGAAAACTCTCTGGAAACATAGGCTGGGTTTACCTTTAATTCCTGGGAGACCCCGGTTAAGCTGAGGGCAAGATTTGTATCAATCTGATCTTGTATAATCGTTTTTAATTCTGTCGCCCAGGCAGGTATTTTTCCAGTCTTTCCTTTTTTAAGGTACTTCTGATAAACATCAACTAAAAGCTGTTCAACCGGACTTTCTGTATGTTTTACATCCTGAAGGTGTTTTGCCCAGGTATATAGCGCATCGTAGATCACTGTCCCGGCTTGGAGCAATTCTAAGTCATCTTTGATGTTATAAGACATGCCAGCTGCAATTGCCCATAAACCAGCAGCCTGATTTGACAGGTGGTGCTGATCCGTATCGGCTGCCCTTACAATCGGGGCCATTGCATGAAGTGCGGGATCGTTTAGCTGATACTTTTTGATAAGGGCATCAAAAGTGCATTGATCCTGTTGATGTGTCAATTCAACGCCAGGGACATCAAAAGGAATGGCGTTTAATGCTGCGGCTTTTTCTATAACCTGATCAAATGGAACGTAAAAAAAATGAGCATCGCTATCAATAAAGTTCCTGATTAACCACGGACAAGCTATGCGATCTATTTTCGGTCTTTCGCGGGTAATCCAATTCACTGTCGTATCATTTAAATTTCAAACTTAAGCGTAATCTAGTTTTTTGAAATCAACTATGCAAAAAATCGTTAGGCCATAAGTCTGACGGTCACAACAGCAGTTGTTCTCCGGTTAAAAGCTCAAGCTATTTTTAAACGTTTTGTAACTTCAGTATTTTTAAGGTGATGTGGTCTTTTAAGCCATTATAGAATTTTTGCAGGACCTTTTCAAAAACCGGATCTGTATCGGGTACGGCTGAGAATAAGGTCATGCTGGATTTTAACTTCAGGTCGTCCGGACTGCCAAATATCTGGTGTGCATCGCTGGTTTGTAATTCCAGCAGCGTATTACACATTAAAATCAGCCTCGGACCTAATACCCGATGAGCGAGGTATTCGGTTGCTTCGCTTAAATCCTCGATAGCATAATGCCTGGAGGTTTCTGTAAAGCCCAGCCCCTGGATTTGAGGAAAAATATACCACATCCAATGACCCTGTTTCCTGCCGGCCTGCAGTTCAGCCAATGCGGTCTGGTAGACCGCCTTTTGTGCGGTAATAAATCGTTCCAGTTGGTGCGCTTCCATAGTTGAGACCGTTAAAAATCATCATCGTCATCGGTGTTTAAGCTCAGGTCGTCCTCTGTATCGTGATTCAGATCATACTCATCATCCTCCAGGTCTTCTCTGGAAGGAAAGTCGTCGTCATCCTCCTCTTCTTCCTCTTCCGGATCTACAGGCGGGCCATCCTGATAAAAGGTTGGATCCATTTCATCAGTTTCTCCGGTAATGGCCGGATCGATAAGAACGGTCTGCTCATCATGTCCCTCTGTTTGTGGTTGCTGGTAATTATTCATAACAGTTTTTTTAAGTTCTATTAAAACAATCATTGTCCCGAAAAGTTCTGCTACTCGATTAAATTCTAATCTGTTGCCTGTTTGCATAGGAACAGCAGGAGCTGGAACATTTAAATCCGGCCCCTGTGCAGGGCCGGATTTACTTAGGCTCTTCGTACGAGACCAAGTACAACGGCTATGATAGCAATCACGACCAGGGCGTGGATGATTCCGCCTGTATAAAAACCGCCAAAGAAACTAATGGCCCAAATGATAACTAAAATAACTGCGACGGTATAAAGCAAATTTCCCATGATGTTTGTTTTTATAGGTTAAGATATATAGGTGTATAAATAATTCCGTGTTACAAAGCCAGTCCTGCGTAGCGTTTGAAATCGGTTTCTTCTGCATAGCTTTTGAAGCGTTGGATATCCTCCCGGATCATACGCTCGAATATGCCGTTAAACAAAGAAGTAATTCCTCTGCCCACGCTGCCTGCCGGCGGGAAATAATCAATTTCTACGTGAAGTTCAGTGCCGGTACCGTTTAGGGTTTCCCGGAATTCCACCTTACCCGCATTGTCGATCATGGATCCTTCCAGAGATTGCCAGCCCAGGTATTCACCTACCTCTTCACGGGTAATCCCGGCATTCCAGTTCAGGTCTATCAATCCACCCGGTGTATTGGCTTTCCAAAGCGAAACCTCATCGCTGAGCTCATCTACACTCTTCAAATGCTTCATAAACTTAGGCAGGTTCGAAAGCTCCCTCCAGAACGCGTAAACTTTATCTCTTGGCGCATTGACCACAATGTCTTCTGTAATGTTGATCGCCTGAGGATCTGTAGTATCTTTATCCAGTTGCTTGTATAAAGGGCATACTCCGGTTGCTCCGCGGTAGAGCATCAGCCCGCCTGCGGCTGCACCTTGAAGTCCCAGGAAAGGATGTTTGCCCATTTTTTTCAGACTCTTATACAATAGCCAGCCCCCAGCAAGCAGGGAAACGATTCTTTCGCCCTTGTCGATGTTCTCTTTTCCGGTAGTGGCCAGCCCGAATGTCGTCAGGCGTTCCATAATTTGATTGTTGAGTTCATTTTTCATAGTGATGTTTTGACTGATGAACAATGTGGATGGGCTTTAGTTTTTACGATCTTAAAAAAAAATCCTAAAGCAACAGTTCTTGTTCTTTCCAAAACAACTGCGTTTTCCAGTTGTTAACCAATCACAATCTATACAACTATGAAAACTATAAACATTTCAAAATTTAGCGCAGCCCTGTTGATCTTTGCAGGCTTTGCCGCTTGTCAGAATACCGATAAAAGTGCGAACGCGCAACAGGACAGTGCAACGGTCGGAAGCGATTCCTTGCGAATGAATGACAGTTTAAAGGCCTCTAATAACGTGACGCACGAAAGTGACGTAGATGATGACGGAGCAGCCTTTATGGACACTGCGGCCCTCGGTGGAATGATGGAAGTTGACCTCGGAAAACTTGCCCTTGAAAAATCCCGTAATGAGCAGGTCAGGAAATTTGCCAGTCAAATGGTCGCAGATCATACCAAAGCCAACTCAGATCTTAAAACAGTGGCAGCAAAATTGAAACACCTGTTACCACTTGAGTACCCTGCAGAGGTAAAGACGCATATGGATGCGATGAAAAACCTTAAGGGAAAGGATTTTGATACTCATTATATGGGCATGATGGTGACCGACCATGGTAAAACACTAGACCTCTTCAGGTCCGTCAGCGGTCTGGATTCTGAAATAAAAGACTTTGCTGCACGCACTTTACCAGTTTTGGAAAAACATAACCAGATGGCTAAGGAGATAAACGCTTCCCTGAAGTAATTAGCTTTTTCATTTTGATCACTTTTGATAACCGTTTAAATTATCGGGTATGGATATAAAATAAATGATGCATGGAACGGGACCGAATTACTTTTAAAGGCACATGGAATGTCGTGAAAGCAACCTTTACCGGATTTGACGATCATAAGGTGACTAAACTGAGTGGCTCACTTGCTTACTATACGGTTTTTTCCATGGCACCCTTGCTGGTGGTGGTGATCTCCTTATGTGGTATATTCCTGGGCCAGGAAGCCGCTCAGGGGAAAATTTATGATCAGCTGGCTGGGTTTATGGGTAAAGAAACGGCCTTACAACTTCAGGAAATTGTTTCAAAAGCAGCCATCGGTGATAAGGGCGTGGTTGCTTTTGTCATAGGGATTGTAACCCTTCTTATTGGGGCGACGACCGTATTTGCCGACATACAGGATTCCATTAATACCATCTGGGGGCTCAAACCGAAGCCAAAACGGGGCTGGTTGAAATTCCTGCAAAACAGGTTTATCTCTTTTTCAGTGATCATTAGTCTGGGCTTCATTTTGTTGGTTTCGTTAGCCATTACAGCTTTGCTCGATGGTTTGAGCAATCGCCTTCAGGCCAGATTTTCTGAAGTTTCGGTAGTCATATTTTATATATTAAATCAGTTGCTTACGCTACTGGTGATCTCGCTCATTTTTGCTGTGATCTTTAAAGTGTTACCAGATGCGATCATCAAATGGCGGGATGTGCTATTGGGCGCTGTGGTTACCGCCCTTTTATTTATGCTGGGCAAATTTGGTATTTCCATTTATATCGGAGAAAGTGATGTAGGCAGCACCTACGGAGCTGCAGGGTCACTGGTTATTTTATTATTGTGGACTTATTATTCCTCAATCATTTTATATTTGGGTGCGGAATTTACAAAAGCTTATGCTATTGCCTATGGCTCAGAGATTCGCCCTTCAACTTACGCGGTAACTACTAAGGAGATTGAAGTGGAAACAGGCCATAATTCCATTCAGGAGAATGCCTCCTGAGCAAGATTTACTAAACCGACTCAATAATAACTATGAATAGTGTTAACGAATTGAAAGATAGTGTCCTGCAAAAGGAAGAACTCATTGCAGCGATGCAGCTCGTGGAAGAAAGAACTGCAACCTTAAAGGCAATTATCGATGGTTCGGATGATGCGATTATCAGTAAAAATCTTCAGGGGATAGTGACCAGCTGGAACCCCTCGGCTGAGCGAATCTTCGGCTACAGCGCAGCGGAAATGATAGGGGAGCCCATATTGAAACTGATTCCGGCCGACAGGGTGGATGAAGAGTCTGATATTTTAAATAGAATGAGGGCGGGTGAACGCGTGAATCATTTTGAAACCAAAAGGCTCACGAAAAACGGCGATCTTATTGATGTGTCACTGACCATTTCTCCAGTTAAAAATGCTACCGGGCAGATTATTGGAATCTCTAAAATCGCGAGGAATATTACCTTCCTTAAACAGGCGGAAGAAAAAAGTGCCATACTCAATGCCATTATAGAGTCAACTGATGACGCGATCATTAGTAAAGACCTTAATAGCATCATTACCAGTTGGAATATTTCTGCGGAAAGGATATTTGGTTATACAGCAGAAGAAATGATTGGCCAGTCTATATTAAAGCTTATTCCTACAGACCGTCATCAGGAGGAAACAATGATCCTCAGTCAACTGAAAAAAGGGGAGCGGGTAGATCATTTTGAAACCAAAAGAATGACTAAACATGGAGTGTTGATTGACGTTTCCCTAACGATCTCTCCGGTAAAAGATAAAGCCGGAAACATCATCGGTCTGTCTAAGATTGCCAGGGATATTACCGATAGAAAGCTGGATGAACAGCACAAGAACGATTTTGTAGCCATTGTTAGCCATGAGCTAAAAACGCCGTTGACTTCTATCAGATCCTATATTCAACTGGCACTGACCAAAGTCAAAAAACAACAGGATGGATTTACTGAGGATGTTTTGACCAGAGCAAATGCACAGACGCAGAAGATGGGTATGATGATTAACGATTTTTTAAATCTTTCCCGGTTAGAGGAAGGTAAAATGTCTTTAAATACCTCCCGATTCCTATTGTCTGATTTGGTTAATGAGGTGATTGGGGAAGCACGTCTTTTCGCTCCAAGTCATGTTATTGCCTGTCAGCGCTGCCCTGAAGCGACGATTCAGGGAGACCGGGAAAAGCTCGGCCAGGTGATGAACAATCTCCTGAGTAATGCTGTTAAATATTCTAACCCAGGTACAGCGATAAATATTTACTGCGATAGAGAAAAGGAAAAAGTGAAGATCAGTTTTGCTGATCAGGGTATGGGAATTTCAACTGAAGATCAGCAGCATTTGTTTGAACGGTTTTATCGGGTTGCAGACGGACATGCGAAAAATGTTTCCGGCTTCGGGATTGGCTTATACCTTGTCGCAGAAATTCTGAAATTGCATGGCAGCGAAATCAGGGTGCACAGTGAGCCTGGTAAAGGATCGGTATTCTCTTTTGAATTGCCATTTGAACCCGTTGCTTTTAGCGCAGTGGATGCATCCGTTTAGTTAATTTTGCTCCTGGTCTGATTCCATGTATTTTTTTATCTCTGATTCAATCTTTGCACAGGAAACCAAAAAAGGCTTATTGGTGATTTCTACAGCGACTAAATCTCCTTCAATAGCATAGTTACCACGAAAGGTAAAACCCATCGTAGAAAAGGAGAATTCGCCATTATTTTCATCTCCCTGGAAAAGACCATGTTGATTTGCAATAGCGGTTTCCAGGTTCCTGATCATTTCGGTCTTAGACCTGGTATAATCAATTGTGAATTTACATGCCATGGTAGATGAATCTATTTATTAATAGAACACCTGGCTCAGTCATTTGTTTAGGAATGGTATCAACTATTTAAATTCATTAAACCCCATTCGGACTTTAACAGCGCAAATTGATATTCGTTGATCCACTTACCGTCGATAAAGACATTTTCTATGAAGTAACCTTCTTCTCTGAAACCTAAGTTTCTCAGCAAGGCTATAGCAGCCTCATCTTTAGCATTCACCGTTTTTACAATCCGGTTAACTCCTGCATTTTTAAACAGGAAAGACAAGGCCGCAGATACCGTTTCTTTTGCATAGCCTTTGTGCTGTCCGGTAGGAGAGATGTTGATGTTAATTTCGGCTATATGCTGGTTGTTTTGTCTGAGTTTAAAGGCGAAGTCACCAATAATCTCATCATTAGCCTTGTTTTTTAAGAAATACTGATTCCAGCTTTTAGCTAAACCCAGTTCCTGATTCGGAGCGCTTATGGTTTCAAAATCTGAACCCGAAAATCCGAAGTCCAGGTCCGGTGTTTCCATTTTAGACGCTGTTTCTACAGTGCTTTCTGTTGCTTTACCGGCATTTAAAGAACCGGCATAAACACTGTTTGAAACCGCTTTCCCATCATCTTTGATAAAAGAGATATAGGCTTCCATGCGTTCTCCTGCATGGGCTGCATCGATACGGATACTGTCTGTCCCTTCAGCTCTTTTTGATCCGATCAAATGATAACAGCTTACTTTTAATGCAGGGAAATAAATCATTAGCATGGCACGGTCGTTATCATATTGATAGGACAAATCAGCCGGTACTTCCCAGCTAAATTCGATTTCAGTACCATCGACGTTCTGATTGATGACAGGATTAACCGCTACAGGAAGATCTCCCATACTCACAAGCACTTTAGTATAATCCAGGCTGATGTTTGGATATTCCCCTTGAAGGGCATTCAGTTTATTATAAGAAACGGCTTCATTATACTCATTTTTGTCTGTTCCGACAATCGCCAAACGGAATCCGGACCGGATGACAGGGAGCGAAGGGCTTAATATTTCGTTTACTACCTTCATTTTTTGGCAATTCGCTTTTCTTGCGGGGGTAAGCGGCTTAGTGCTGATACCTATTTTTCTGACGATGTGTTTACCTTTTAAGGTATAACCCACCAGATTGCCGATTCTGCCATGGAATCCGCCAAATATTCCGTTCATCAATTTTCCCATAATTATGTTTTTAATTAATTTATTAGGTTTTGCTGATAGTAAGTTACGAAATGTTTTGCATATACAATTAATATGCAACTAATTAAAGTTAATTATTGCCAGGTAGTAAAAAGGTTGTTAAAAGGTCTTTATGACCAATGATTGACCTATCAACTACCTATTAATGACTAAGTAATAGCCAATTATATATAAGCACAAATACCAGACATTTCATCCGCGTGGTAACAAGGTTTTCTTATACCGATCCACGCATTTGCCCTGAAGTTTTTTAGGTTCAGTTGTTTTTGTAAAAATCTAACAATTGTATGGCAATTGATTTTGATCCTAAGTTTAATTTTGGCCGTTAAATCAAACGAAATGATCAGAAAAGGTTTCTCCCAGGTTGGTATATTTTTACTGACCTCGATTTCGCTCTTACCTTTATTTATCCTGTATAGGGCGGCAGATGTGTTTTATTTGCTTGTTTACCATGTTTTTGGCTACCGCAGAAAGGTAGTCAGAGAGAATTTAATACGTTCCTTTCCAGAAAAGAGCCCCGCTGAAATTAATGATATTGAAAAGAAATATTTCAGGTTTCTGGCTTCACTCGTCGTGGAAATTGTAAAAATGAAGAGCATTTCTAAAAAGGAGTTGAATAAGCGGGTTAAGTTTAAAAATGTGGACCTGGTCGAAGCTTATTTGCAGAATCAGGAGAGCGTGCTTTTTTGCTCTGCGCATTATGGCAATTATGAATGGGTATGTATGGGCATCGGACTGGCATTTTCAGGAGAACATTATCCAATTTATAAACCTTTAAGCAATTCGCTTTTTGACAGTTGGTTTTTTAAGATGAGGAGCAAATTTGGGAACCGTATGGTGGCTATGCGTCAGACTTTAAGGGCAATTCAGGCCAATAAAAACCGCGCAAATCTATTTACTTTCGGTAGCGATCAGGCCCCATCAAAAGAGGAATCGAATTACTGGACTACCTTTTTAAATCAGGAGACCTCTATCCAGCTGGGGATTGAAAAAATAGCCAGAAAAACCAACAGACCAGTTTTTTATCTGAAGATAAACTATAAAAAGCGGGGTTATTATGAAGTAGATTGTGTTCCCATTTGCTTAGATCCATCTAAAACTGAGGAATTTGAAATCACAGAGCTTCAAACACGTTTTCTTGAGGAAATGATCAGTGAGGAGCCTGCCTATTGGTTATGGAGCCATCGCAGATGGAAGCATAAGCGGCCTGCGACTAAGGCGATTGGTGCTACAGATAGGTGTGAAAACCCTGGGGAGCTGACAGAAACGGTCCTGTAGCGGTACATCTGTGGTGCGAAACGTAAGATTATTATATTATTGCTGATAAATTCAATAACTTGTATTCTTTATGGCCAATTATAGCACCTGTACTGATAACGAGTTGATTGCTTTATGGAAAGAAGGTAATGATGCCGTATTTAGAGAAATTTATCTGCGATACGATAAGCTGCTATACTTATACGCTTATAAAAAACTCAGAAACAGAGAGGAATCAAAAGATGTGGTACAGGATTCTTTTACCTGGCTTTTAAATCACCGCAACGAGCTTCATCTCCATACCAGCTTATCCGGATATCTTTATAAAACCGTCCTTCATCAGATTCTGGATATCTTTAAACATAAAGGCATCATTAAAAAATATGCGGAAAGCGGGGAGCACTATATCGAAGTTAATTCTCCGGAAGCAGATTACCTGATCCGGGAAAAAGATATCGCCGCCTTAATAGAAAATGAAATTGCCGCCATGCCTCCTAAAATGAGGGAAATCTATACTTTAAAAAGAAGAGAGTTTTTAAGCACCAAAGAAATCGCAGGACAATTAGGGCTCTCTGCACATACGGTATCTACCCAGCTTAAAAGAGCAATGAAGCACCTGAAGGTAAAACTTGGGACGGTAGTGTTCATTCTATGGATTCTTTCCTAAAAATTATTTAGCTGTATATCAGTTGATTATCTTATTTATTCTTTTTTTTTATTTGGATGTACCTAATCCATGATCCTGAATCGCCTTTACTTATTGTTGAGCAACAAGAGCAAAGGAATTCAATGAAGAAAGACATAAAAGAAGTATTGGATAAGGTTAGTTCCGGCACTGCCACGGCTGAAGAAGAGACTATGGCCAGGCTTTGGCTGCATCAACTCCATCAGAACGATGAAGCAGGACTTTCAGAAACAGAACTAAATGAGGTCAGCGCAGAAATGTGGGCATCGCTCGAAAAGAATGAAAAGCAATTCGCACCTAAGACCGGAAAGTTGTGGCCTTATATCGCGGCTGCAGCATCGGTAGTTTTCGTGGCAGGTATGGCCTTGTATTTTTACAGCTATCAGCCATCTGCTGAAATAAAGGCTCCTCAACAATATTCAAATGATGTTCCTGCAGGGGGCAACAAAGCCTACCTTACCCTGGCCGACGGAAAGAAGATTGTGCTGAGCACTGCAACTAATGGAATGCTTGCACAAGAGGGAGGGGTAAAGATTACCAAAACTGCGGAGGGGCAACTGGTGTACACAATTGCCGATGAAGGAAAGAAATCAATCGGAAAATACAACCGCATCGAAACACCAATTGGAGGTCAATATGAATTGCAATTGCCGGATGGTACCAGGGTTTGGCTAAATGCAGCCTCTTCTTTAAAATATCCGGCCTCCTTCTCTGCGCTCAAACAACGCAGCGTAGAATTAACGGGAGAAGCTTACTTCGAAGTGGCAAAAGATAAAACAAAGCCATTCCTGGTGAAAAGCAAAGGACAGGAAGTAGAAGTTCTGGGAACTCATTTCGATGTGAATGCCTATCCGGATGAGCAGAGCATTAAGACGACTTTAATAGAAGGCTCCGTGAAATTAAATGGACAGCTGACTTTGAAACCCGGTGAACAATCTGTGCTCAGCGATGGAAAATTCAATGTGAAAGAAGTGAATGCTATTGATGCTGCCGATTGGAAAAATGGGGAGTTTGTATTCAGTAATGAACCTTTAACGAGCATCATGAGGAAAGTTGCCCGCTGGTATGGTGTCGGGATTATTTATACAAATGACCTTGGCAAAATACCTACATTTTCAGGTTCTGTTTCCCGCTCTGAAAATATTTCAAGTGTGTTAAATATGTTAGAAGAAACCAGTAATGTGCGCTTTACCATCGCAGGAAAACAAATACGTGTAACTACCAAATAGAAGATATACCAGATAACCAGGACCTAACCAGTCCGATAGTTAACCAACCTAACCATCAACAACTAACCAAACCGCATGAAAAGAACCAAACACAAAGCAAGTTAATACTTCAGGAGGTTTTTAAGAAAAAAGCCATGAAAGTGTATCAGCACTCCCATGGCAAAGATCTGAGTTAACCCAAAAAACAAATTTGAGATCCGTTCACGTATTAACCCAATCCAACAAAAGTATGAAATTAAATGCTTTTAACCTAGGTATGCTATGCCGATGGCTACTGCCTACACTTTTATCAGCTATGAACTTTGTTGTTGCGAAAGCGCTGGCAACAAATAAAAGAAGACTACTCATGAGAGTTAATTTGATCATCGCCATCATTACCACCTGCTTATTACAAGTCAGTGCGGCAGGTTTTGCTCAAAAAGTCAATTATGTAAAACAGAATACGACACTTCATCAGGTCTTTCAGGAGATCAAAAGGCAGACCGGTTTCCGGGTTTTATATTCTGACCAGAATTTAAACAGCCAGATGAAAATTAATGCCAATTTTAAAGATTCAGAATTGGCACAGGTGATGGAAACTTTATTAAAAGACCAGAACCTGACCTACAAAATGGAACGCAGGAACATCCTGATCAAGATCCGGCCAACTGACTTGCAGCAGCTCAATCCGATCCTTAAAGACATTAATATCAGTGGAAGGGTGCTGGACAAAGATAAAAAGCCATTGCCGGGGGCATCTGTCAGTGTCAAAGGAGCGAGTAAGGTGGTCAGCACCGACGAAAATGGAAATTTTGCGTTGAAAAATGTAGATGAGCAGGCCATATTGGTGGTTTCTTTTGTGGGCTATATAAGAAAAGAGGTGCCGGTTAATGGCGGAAGTGTTTTAAACATTGTGCTTGATGAGGATATCAGTCTGCTGGGCGATGTGGTGGTGGTCGGTTACGACACCAGGAAACAAAGCGAGCTGACCAGCGCCGTGTCTGTCGTTTCTTCTACAAAATTAAAGGATGTCACTGCCAATTCTATTGGCGCCATGCTACAGGGAAAGGTGGCCGGTTTGCAGGTCGTGAACAGCTCCGGTGCGCCAGGCGCCAATGCGGAGATCAGGCTGCGTGGCGTATCCTCTGTTAATGCCAACCAAAGTCCGCTGTTTGTCGTTGATGGGATTATCGGCGGGAATTACGATCCTAACGACGTGGAAAGTGTCACGATATTAAAAGATGCCGGCGCTACCGCCATGTATGGCTCACAGGCAAACGCAGGGGTGATCATCGTCACCACTAAAAGGGCCAAACAAGCCGAAACGAGATTCGAGGCTAAAGTATCTACCGGTTTCAGAACTGCCGATTTCGGCAATATGGAGCTGATGAACAGCAATGAACTTTATGATTACCAGAAAGAATTTTACCGCGACTATGTGGTGGGTGCTGCCAATAATTCTTATAAGATTGACCTCATTAAATTCTATTCCGAGCGCCCTTTATCGCTACGCAATCAGGATTACGACTGGTCCAAAGAGTCCTTTAAAAAAGCGCCGATTTATAATTTCTACCTCTCGGCCAGTGGCAAAACAGAGAAGAACGATTATTATGTAGGCGCATCCTATTATAAAGAGAAGGGCACTTTCATCAATACCGATTTTGAGCGGGTTAACCTGCGTGGAAACTCAACTTACCATTTTTCTAAAAAGCTGGATCTGACCAATAACATCAACCTCAGTGCTTCACAGGGCAAGAGCTACGATTACATGGATGCCTATTATTCTTTCCTGAATATGCCCTGGGATAACCCATATGATGCCAGCGGAAACCCGGTTTATGTAGATGGCAATTCTACCTTTAAATGGTGGTCGAGGGATAAAATAAATCCGATTCATACGGTACAAAATTCGGAACACCCTTATAAAGGTTTTAATGTAAATTACGATTTGGGGATCAATTACCGCATTACCGATTGGCTTACCTTTGCCAGTTCAAACCGATTGTCGGCTTCATTTGATAAAGGCAGCAATTATGTATCCTCACTGGCCGCGGGTACTTACCATGGGATGGGTTATCTCGATGAGTTAAATACCCTGAACTATGGCCTCGTGAGTAACCAGTTGTTTAAATTCAATTTTAAATTCGGTGAACACAGCTTAAGTGGTTTTGCCGGCGGTGCTTTTGAGAGCAGTAAAAACGAAACCTCCGGTGCTTCGGGTAAAGGTTTGCCGGAAGGATTGAAAGTACCGGGTGTGATCTCCAGCAATCAGGTGATCGTTGGTGCGCATAATAAGTACATCTTACAATCTTTGTTGTCGCAGGTAAATTACAACTACAAAAATAAATATTTCCTGTCGGGCTCGTTCCGGTATGATGGTTCCTCTAACTTTGCGCCAAGCAAACAGTATGGTGGTTTCCCATCTGTATCGGCAGCATGGGCACTGAACAATGAAGCTTTTCTGGCCGATAACCCCATCTTCAGCAACCTGAAAGTACGTGCCAGCTACGGCATCACAGGTACTCAGGATATTGGGGCATCCCGTTTCCTGGGCTTGTTTTCCCTCACCACCAAATACAATTCATTAGTGGCGGCGGTGCCTTACCAATTGCCAAGCCCTAACTTAACCTGGGAAAGCAAACGCCAGCTTAATGCGGGTATGGACATTGGTTTATTCAACCGGGTAAACTTAACCTTCGACGTTTATCGCAACGATACCAAAGACTTATTGCTGCAGGTATCACAACCTTTGTCGGTCGGGTTTGAAACCAAATGGGAGAATGCAGGCACGGTCATTAACAAAGGGATTGAGTTGGGGATCAATTCGACCAATATCACAACCAAAGACTTTGAGTGGATCACTGATTTTACCCTCAACTTTAACAACAACAAATTATCGGGTTTCCCCTCAGATATCGTTAAAACAGGTTCATGGAGCATCTCGCAGATTTACCGCAACGGCGGAAATCTGTTCGAGTTTTACATGCCAAAATGGTTAGGTGTTGATGCTCAAACCGGTGCACCGGTCTGGGAGAAGATCATCTACAATACAGAGGGCAAGGCTGTAGCCAGTGAAAAGACTTCGGATTATTCACAGGCTACCAATCAGGAAGTGGGTTCGGCGCTGCCTAAATACCAGGGCGGTTTTAACAACAGCTTCAGGTATAAAAACTTTAATCTAAGAGTGAGCACCTATTTTAATTACGGCAACAAGGTATTCAGTAATAACCTGAGATTTATGATGAATGATGGTCATGAGCCTTATTACAACCAGATTAAATTGCCGAAGGATGCTAAAATCTGGACCCATCCCGGTGATACAGGAGCTACAGAACCAAGTCCGCAGAACTCAGCCAACTCTACCGAAACCTCCACCCGTTATTTGAAAGATGGAAGTTACTTTACCATCAGAAACATTGCTTTCTCCTATACCTTGCCTTCGGCATGGGCGAAGAAAATCAGCATGAGCGATGTCACTGTGGGTATTACGGCCGATAATGTGGCTACCTTTTCTAACTTCCTCGGGCAGGATCCTCAGACTACCATCACGCCAACGCGTTATGCAACGCCAGGGGTGTCGGATTTTAAGTACCCCAACAATCGCCAGTATTTGTTAAACGTTAATTTCAGCTTTTAAGCAGGTTTCAACCTATTAAATTAAGTATATGAAAAATATTATAGTTACCCTCATCGTCTTTTTGATGGTTGCGGTAAGCAGCTGTAAAAAGTTGAGTTCTCTCCCAAGCGATGCCATCAGTACGGAAACACTGGTGAACACCAGCGAGGGTTTAACCAATGCCCTGAACGGAGCTTACGCTTTGTTTAAAGACCATATTGAATTTAACGGAAAGGTAGACATGAATAACATGTACCTGCGCCAGTTTTATCACTTAACTGACTTTGCCAGCGATGACATTGTCTGCGGACAGGTAACAACCGATCCATTGTATTATAGCTTTAGCCTGGACCATTCACCTGCTCAGGCCAACAGCCGCTATTACTGGTATTTATCGTACAAGATCATTACCGGCGTAAATACGGTTATCGATGCCGTAGAGAAATCAGGTAAAAATGATCCAGCCACCAATCAGTTATTGGGCGAGTGCTACTTTTTGCGTGCGTTCTGCCACTTTAACCTGGTCCGGTTATTCGGCAAGCCCTATACGGTTGACGCAAATTCGCCGGGGATCATCCTGCGTACCAACCTTAGTGATCCTGCAAAGAAGAAAAGATCAACGGTTAAAGAGGTTTACGATTCCGTACTTGCTGATGCTGAAAAAGCGGCGGGCTTGATGACCCGCTCGCGTGGGGTTCAATATGCCTCACAGGAAGCGGCATGGTCCTTACTGGCAAGGGTTAACCTTTATAAAGAAGACAATGCAAAGGCCATCGAATATGCCGACAAAGTGATCAACTCCGGTAAGTTTTCGCTGGCTACAAAAGAGACGTATCCAAAATTGTTCGCCAATGCAACCAGTGCCAGTGAAACCATTTTTTGCATTGCCTTTACCGTTGTGGACGATTATGGGAAATTCGGTTCCATTGCTTCCATGATTTACTCGGATGGTAACTCCGGCTGGGGCGAGGAATACGCCTCTTCTTCCTTACGGGCTGCGATGTCTGCACATCCTGAAGATGTGCGCTGGTCGTATATTGTTCCTTTAAAAGATGCCGGGGGGGTGGTACAGAAGAAAAACGGGATTGAAGTGTATTATATCAGCAAGTTCTCTTTCCAGGACAATCTTCCGAATTTAAGTTCACCCATCATGTTCAGGATTGCAGAAATGTACCTGATCCGTGCCGAAGCCAAGGCAAAGACAGGTGCTAATGCGGCAGCGCTGGATGATGTGGATATGATCCGCAAGAACCGTGGTCTGGAAGCTTCGCTTTACAATAAAGTAGTGCCTGCAGGTTCAAACGCGTTGGATATTGTCCTGGCGGAAAAACGCATAGAAATGGCATTTGAAGGGCACAGGACTTATGATGTTTTCCGCAATAAAAAAAGTCTGAATAAGGCGTATTGGGGGTATCACCTGACCGGTTTAAAAGAGACCGATGTAGATCTTTCGAGAACACCGGCGGGTTATCCTAACCTGACTGTGCCTTATACCAGTCCGCGCATCATTTACTATTTGCCGGTAGACGAGACCTTGAGCAATCCGCTGGCCACACAAAATCAATAACCTAAGGATCACCTTGTAATATACAAATTGATATGAAAAAATTAAAAGCTTATCTGTTCCTGCTGTCATTGGTGATCGCAGGTTCAATATTCAGCTCCTGTAAAAAGGATAAAACCGAGATCAAAACCGATTTATTATATGAAGTAACGGTGGATGGGGCTACTGCAACTTTCAGCATAAAAACCGAAGGTGTGAGCAATTACCAATGGGATTTTGGGGATGGCAAAACTTCAACCGAGGCAAATCCAAGCCATACTTATCCGGGTAAGGGCAAATATGTTCCGACCCTGATGGCCTCCGTAAACGGCAAACTTGTGGAAGCATCAACGGTATTGCAGATCGCCAAAGTTTCTCCGGTGAAGATTAACGACAATTCCCTGGACGACTGGAGCACGGTGACCAAAAATGTGATTCCTTTAGGATCGAAAAAGGGCATTTTTAATCAGGTGAAACTGGATTACGATGGCAACTATGTATACCTGTATGGAGAGATGACCGGCAAAAAGGCAGACGCGGTTATTTTTGATTTCTTCATCGATGCAGACAACAATCCGGCTACGGGCTGGCTTACCGGTACGTTTACTGATGGCGGTTATGATGTGTTAATGGAGGGTCAATTGCTTACCGCTGGTGTAGATATCTTTTACCATACGGGCGCCAATCAGAGTGACTTCTCCGGATTTAAACCCCAGTCGATAGCTGAGGCTTATACCGTAGGTACGGTGAAAGAAGAAGGCGGGCTTGTCAAATTTGAGCTGCGTATTTCACGTGGTAAGCTGAAAGGTTTAACGGGTACAGGTATGCGTATCGGGATACAGGTCATTAAAAATGACTGGTCGGTAAACCTGGGCAATGCACCTGACGAAGGAACTTCAAGTTTCTTCCTGGATATGAACGAATAATTTCAGTCACAACAATTTATGGAAAAGATTTTAACTGCTGATCACTCAGCTAAGGGGCGTTTAGTGTCCTTAGATGTGATGCGAGGAATGATTATGATCCTGCTTTGCGCGGAAAGCTGCAGGGTTTATGAAGCGATTATGCACATTGATCCCACAGCACCTATGGCTGGTCTGATCACCCAGTTCTTTCATCACCCATGGCATGGACTGCGCTTTTGGGATCTGGTTCAACCCGCCTTTATGTTTATGGCAGGGGCGGCGATGTATATTTCTTACCATCGTAAACTGGAAAAAGGACAAAGCTGGGGCGATAACCTGTCCCATATCCTGATCCGCAGTCTGAAGCTTTTTATCTGCGGGGTCGCATTGCATTGCGTTTATGCAGACAAGCCCGTTTGGGAGCTTTGGAATGTGTTGACGCAATTGTCGTTCACGATGATCGTTGCCTATCTGATCATTAACCGGTCTTATACCTGGCAGCTCGTGTTTTCCATTGGCTTGCTTTTACTTACCGAAGTGTTGTACCGTGGTTTGCTGATGCCTGGTTTTGACCAGCCTTTTGTGGAAGGGAGGAACTTCGGCGCTTATGTGGATACCCTGCTGATGGGTAAGATTAACAGCGATGGTTGGGTAACCATCAATTGCATCCCTACAGCAGCGCATACCATCTGGGGGGTACTGGCAGGTAAACTGCTGATCTCCGGCAATACGACCAGTTACAAAATAAAGGTCCTGGTGATCGCGGGGATCATTGCCCTGGTTCTCGGTTTTGGCCTGGACCTGTCGGGGCTGACCCCCATTATCAAACGCATCAGTACCAGCTCATTCGTATTGGTTTCGGTGGGCTGGGTCCTGCTGATTCTGGCTGCAGTGTATTGGCTGGTAGATGTGAAAGGCAATGTGAAATATGCCTGGATTTTTACGGTAGTGGGCATGAACGCCATATTTATCTACCTGTTTTTTGAGACCGTGGGGCTGCAGTGGCTAAACGGCAAGGTGGCGATTTTCTCCGGCGATCTGTTACACCTGTTCTTAAACGTACCGGTTAGTGTGGCTGCGATAGTATCGGCCATCACGGCACTGGTTGTCGAGTGGTTCCTGTGTTACTGGCTGTATCAGCGAAATATCTTTTTTAAACTATAGCAATTCTATTCCATATCAAAAATAGAAACCCTATTAAACATACGATCATGATGAAAAAAATGAGATGTGCTACCCTAAGCATTGGTCTGGCAGCAATGCTGCTAGCTGCTTCCTGTAAAAATCAGGAAAATAACCTGATTGAAATTGACAATATAAACGTTAGTTACACAGAAAGTACTGAAGATTTTCCTAACCCGGAGCGCGGTTTTTACCGTTATTCTGAAACCCATTCCAGTAACTATGAAGCATTGTCTGCGGAGGAACTGAAGGGCTACCGTTCGCTTCAGTCCATACAAAGTGCAAATTATAAGGTGTTGAGTACTTTGGTTTTCAGGTATTATGTGTTGGATGATGTGGTGAATACCGCCATTTCAGCCTCATTTATCAGCAATATTAAAAAGGATTTTGAAGCGGCGCGTGCTGCCGGTGTGAAATTGATCCCACGCTTTGTATATACGGTTACCGCAAAGTCGGGGAGCTGTCCGGAAGGTTTCATTTGTCCGCCATATGGTGATGCACCTAAAGCCATTGTGCTTAACCACATTGCACAGCTAAAACCTGTTTTGCGCGATAATGCAGATGTGATTGCCTGCGTGCAGCTGGGCTTTATCGGAACCTGGGGAGAGCAATATTATAGCGATTTCTTTGGCGATGCTTCCAATAACGGCGGTCAGGGGGGGAAATTGCTGGACAATAACTGGAGAGACCGTATAGCAGTGATCAAGGCCCTGCTGGAGGCAGTACCAGCTGACAGGATGGTCCAGCTGCGTTATCCGCAGATCAAGCAACGTTATCTTTATGGCGTTAACGCCCCGATCACATCCGCCGCTTTAACAGAGAGTAATGCTTTTACTCAAAGTGATATCGCACGTTTAGGTTATCATAACGACTGTTTTATGGCAAGCGTTAATGATTTAGGTACCTATGTAGATTATGGCAACAGCTCCTCGCCAAGCAGGTCGGATGGTGTGGTATTGAACACCTTAAAAGATTACTTCAAGGCCGACAGCAAATTTGTGGTGGTTGGTGGCGAAACCTGCTCCGACGATTATAGCCCTGCTAACAATTGCGAACCTGCCGGCAAAGCGCAGGCAGAATTTGCCTCATTACATTACAGTTTCATCAATGCCCATTACAACAACGCTGTCAATAACGATTGGCATGATGGGGGATGTATGGATAACATTAAACGGAACCTGGGGTATCGTTTTGTCTTACAGAGCGCTGGACTGCCCGATAATGCGGTTAAAGGAACCCAGATGAACATTAAGTTAAACCTTAAAAATGTAGGTTATGCATCACCTTATAACAAACGCACGGTAAAGTTGATCCTGCGCAATACCCAAAATGGGGCACTGAAGTCCTTCGACCTGGCCACAGATGTCAGGAAATGGTATTCCGGAGCGGTAACGGTTACGGAAGGCATTCAGATCCCTGCTGATTTCCCGGCAGGTGATTACGAAATGCTGCTCAATCTACCGGATGCTTATGCCAGTATTGCGACAAAACCTGAGTTCAGCATCCGTCTGGCCAATGCCAATGTCTGGGAGGCAACTACAGGATACAATAAACTAAACCATACGGTAAAGATTAACTAAACACTACTGTAAATGATCAGGTTCTTTAAAATATATTTGTCATTCAGCTTTCTGTTTTGTATTTCGGCTTTGCCGCTTTATGCACAAACCAGCCTGAACATTAAAGCGGGTGAGCAATGGTATGGCGGCGCGGTAAACGAAGCCCATCTGATGCCCTTTAAAGATGGCTATAGCCTGAATATGTATGGCGATATCCGCGGAAACCAGGCGGTGCCGTTATTGGTGTCCAGCAAAGGGAGGTTCATTTGGAGCGAAGAGCCCTTTAAGTTCAGCTTCGAAAAAAACAAGCTGGTCATCAGCGCCGCGAAAAGCGTTGTCACCATCGATTCCGCAGGTAAAAACTTAAAAGAGGCATTTGGCAATGCTTCAAAACGCTTCTTTCCTGCTAAAAATAAACTGCCAGATACCCTGTTGTTTAGCAAACCTCAATACAATACCTGGATAGAGCTGGTTTATAACCAAAACCAGCAGGACATTTTAAACTACGCCAGGGCGATTATTGATAACGGTTTCCCAGCGGGTGTATTGATGATCGACGACAACTGGGCCGATTATTATGGCCGGTTCGATTTCAGAGCAGACCGGTTTACAAACGCAGCGGCAATGGTAGATAGCCTGCATCATTTGGGTTTCAAAGTGATGCTCTGGGTGAGCCCCTTTGTATCACCGGATACGGAAGTTTTCAGGGAATTGCTTGCTAAAAAACTATTGTTGTTAGACCATGGGGGAGATTCCGGTATGTCATGGGAAAAAGCGGAGAAACCAGCCATCATTCCCTGGTGGAATGGTTATAGCTCCGTTATGGATTTTACCAATCCTGAGGCTAAAACCTGGTTTCTCGGCAGACTGGAGCATATGGTCAAGACCTATCACCTGGATGGCTTTAAGTTTGATGCCGGCGATGCGGAGTTTTATCCGGCAAATGGTTTAGCATTTAAAAAAGTAAGCCCAAATGAGCACAGCAGGCTTTGGGGAGAAATCGGTTTATCCTATCCGCTTAATGAATACCGCGCCATGTGGAAGATGGGAGGCGAGCCGCTGGTACAACGCCTGCGCGATAAAAAACACAATTGGGAAGACCTGCAAAAACTAATACCTCATTTGACCACGGCCGGTTTATTGGGTTATCAATTTACCTGTCCGGATATGATCGGTGGCGGAGAGTATGGTTCATTTATCGGTAAAGATAAACTGGATGAGCAGTTGGTGGTTCGGTCTGCACAATGCTCTGCATTGATGCCGATGATGCAGTTTTCTGCGGCACCCTGGCGTGTGCTTTCCAAACCAAATCTGGCTGCGGTTAAAAAGGCGGTCGCTATACGGGCTAAGTACACGCCATACCTGATGGAACAGGTAAAAAAGGCAGCTGCAACCGGCGAGCCCCTGGTACGCAGCATGGAGTACGAGTTTCCTGATCAGGGTTTCGCGGAGGTCAATGGACAATTTATGCTGGGCAGTAAATACCTGGTTGCCCCGATGGTATGGGATGGCGGTACGAAGACCGTTTACCTGCCAAAAGGCAGCTGGAAGGATGATCAGGGCAAAAAGATAAAAGGCCCGGTAAACATAACAATTGAAGTAGCCCTGGATAGGCTCCCTGTATTTGAATTATTAACCCCTAAAAATTAAACACGATGAAAAATCTCTTCCTATTGGGAATATTAGCATTCCTGTTGACCGCTTGTTCCAAAAACAATGAAATCAATGGTCTTTCCGCCAAAAATGAGAAAGAAAGTTCCGCACAAAACCTATTGGCCATTACCAGCTTTTACGTAAACGGCAGCAGCGGAAACGATGCGAATGCGGGAACCTCCCCAGCTCTGGCGCTTAAAACCATTCAGGCCGCATTATGGAAAACCACCGATGGTGCCGGCGCTACGATCTATGTAGCAGGAGGCACGTATAAGGAAAGACTGTACTGGTCAAATTCAGGAGCCTCAAGTGCAGAGCCGATTACTTTAACCAATTATAACAATGGGGTGGTGATCCTGGATGGGGTGAATGCCACTAACTCAGCTCAGAATGAGATGATCGCAATAGCCAGTAAAAGTCACATCAGGATTGATCACATCAGCATTGCGAACAATTACAGAAGTAACGCCAAAGGAATTTATATGGTAGGTTCCGGTACTGATGTTCATTTTACCTTTTGCAAAATTTATAATATCGGCTGGACGACCAATTCCAGTGCGGTGCCCTCCAGTACAGATAATGCCAGTCCACTGATCGTGGTTGGCTCAACAGGAACATCTTATAACGAGATCTATATTGGTAGTAATGAGATCTATAACTGTAATACCGGATATAGCGAAGGGCTGACCTTGACTGGTAATGTCGAGAATTTTCTGGTAGAATGTAATGTGGTTCATGACATTAAAAACATCGGCATCGATCTGTCAGGTAATTATTCCTGGACAAACGCACCTGCCAATGTTAATTTTGCGCGCAATGGCAATGTGAAAAACAATACCGTATACCGCTGTGTGTCGCCGGTGGCTACCTCTGCAGGCATTTATGTGGATGGCGGAAAATGGATCAACATCGAAGGAAATACCACCTATGAGAACTCCACAGGCATCAGTGCAGGCTGTGAAAACAATAACAACAACACGGAAGGGATCAATATCCGAAGCAATTTTATCTACAATAATGTGGAAGCGGGGATCATTATGGGCGCAAATGCACCCAATAGTAAAGTGATTAATTCTACCATCACCAATAATACCCTGTTCAAAAATTTCTCAAAAACCGGCTGGGGCGGAGAAATCCACCTTCAGAACACCGATCAGCTTTCTATCAGGAACAACATTATCCAGTCGGCCAGTAATATTGTGATTGTGGCTTCTGCTGGTTATAACGCTACAAATCTGTCTTTTAACTACAATAACTATTTTTCTGCTTCAGGTTCTTCCGCTAACATCACCTTCGACTGGGGAAGTATTAATCAGACTACCTATGGCTCTCTGGCTGCATTTAAAACTGCAACTGGTTTAGATGCCAATTCCACTTATGGGACACCTTCCTTTGTTTCCGCCAGCTTACCTAATCCAAACCTCCATTTAACCAGTGCTTCCTTATGTGTGAATACCGGCTTTCCCTCATTTGTGGCTCAACCCGGAGAATTGGACATTGATAAGGACGCTAGAGTTAGAAATGGCCGTGTAGACATTGGCGCAGATGAGACTGCCTATTAAAATTATCCGGAAACCCTTAATCGTTTCATTTTGAAAACTATAGAAAACTTATTTGAAATTACCTCCAAATTCAAATGTCATGTGGAGATCTCTACACTGAAATCTTATGGTACAGGACATATTAATGATACCTATCGCCTCAAGAATCTGGTGACAGAGGATTATGATTACCTGCTTCAGAAGATCAACCATCAGGTATTTAAAAATGTGCCCAAACTGATAGAAAACATGTGCCGGGTGATTGCGCACCTTAAAAAACAGATGCTCAGCACTGGAGAAGGCAATCCCGACAAGGAGGTCATGACGCTCGTTGCCACCAAAGAAGGACCTTATTTTTATCAGGACAGCAATGGGAATTATTGGCGGATGTGCCATTTCCTAAAGGATACCAAAACTTATGATGTGGTAGAAACAGCACAACAGGCTTATGAAGGTGGAAAGGCTTTCGGGAAATTTCAGGCCATGCTGGTTGACCTTTCGCCGGACCTGATGTATGAGGTGATTCCTGATTTTCACCACATCGGGAAAAGGCTGGAACAGCTGGCGCAGGCCAGGACTGAAGATCCTAAGGGCCGCGTTGCACTTGTGCAGGAAGAACTTGAAACCATTGATGCCTCTTCCGGATCGATGTCGTTTTTTCAGCAGGATGAACAACTGCTTACCTTGCCCAGACGCGTCATCCATTACGATACCAAATTCAACAATGTGTTGTTAAACTTAGAGGACAGGGCACAATGTGTCATCGATCTGGATACTGTAATGGCCGGTTATGTGGCCTACGACTTCGGTGATGCGATCCGCACGATCATCAATAGAACTACAGAGGACGACAAGGAATTATCGAACATCACACTGAACATTCCATTGTTTAATGCGTACACCAAAGGCTATATGGAAGAGGTCAGACAATTCATCAATGAATGGGAATTGAGGTCTTTGATTAAGGGCGTGCTTTTGCTTCCTTATATGCAGGCAGTGAGGTTTCTGACGGATTATATCAATGGAGACCGGTATTATAAAATAGAATCCGAACACCATAACCTTCAGCGTACCAGAGCGCAGCTGAAATTACTGAAAGAGCTGTTTGCGCATGCTGAATCCATGGAAGACAGGATATTTAAAGAGGCCAGAAAACACCAGCTAATTAACAGTTAAAAAGATGAACAGACGAAATTTTTGTGCCAAGGGATTGGTCGGACTGGCGGGATTAACCCTGATACCCGGGACATTATTTGCAAATGCCAAAGAGAAGATCCGATTGGGTTATATCGGTGTGGGTTTAAGAGGACGGAACCACATCAGTGAAGGACTCCTTCGTTCTGATGTGGAAATCACGGCCATTTGCGACATTCAGGAGCGTTCCCTGAAATATTGTCGCGCACAGTTTGTGAAGGCAGGGAAGAAGCTTCCTGCCGAATATACCGGAGGGGTTGAAGCCTATAAAAAGTTACTCGAACGTAAAGACATAGATGCGGTCATCATTGCCACACCATGGGAATTCCATAAAGATCAGGCTATTGATGCCATGAGGGCTGGGAAATACGTGGGTTGCGAAGTGATTGCAGGCATTACTGTAGCAGACCACTGGGAGATCCTGAAGGTTTACGAGGAAACAAATATCCCTTATATGACCCTGGAAAACGTCTCTTATCGCAGGGATGTGCTCGCGGTATTGAATATGGTCAGGAATAACGTTTTTGGAGAACTGGTCCATCTGGAAGGTGGATATCAGCATGATTTAAGAGGTGTTTTGTTTAATGATGGCGTAAATTTTAACGGTAAAGGTGGAGAATTTGGGCCCAACACGGTTGGTGAGGCACAATGGCGGACACAATGGAATGCCGATCGGAACGGAGATATTTATCCTACCCATGGTGCTGGTCCGATTATGAACTACATCAACATCAATTGTGGGAATCAGTTTACAAACCTGGTTTCCTTTGCTTCAAAATCGAAGGGCTTGCACAACTATATTCAGAAGGTATCTCCCGGGAATAAAAATCTTACTGTAAACTTCAAAAACGGGGATTTGATTACGACCATGCTGAACTGTGCAAATGGAGAGACGGTAACCTTAACTCATGATACGCATTTGCCAAGACCTTATTCCCTGGGATTCAGAGTGCAGGGTACAGAAGGTTTGTGGATGGATGTTGCCGATTCTATTTATGTAGAAGGTAAATCCGGAACCTACGACGAATGGGATAAAGCCAAAACCTGGCTGGATAAATACGACCATCCGCTATGGAAAAAGTTCGAACATCTGGCCGAGGGGGCGGGGCATGGGGGAATGGACTGGTTTGTATTCAATGCCTTTGTGGAATCTGTGAAGCAGAAAAAGCAAACGCCTATTGATATTTATGATTCGTTGACCATGAGCGTGATCACGCCGCTTTCTGAGCAATCTTTAAAAGAGGGCAATATGCCGCAAAAGTTTCCTGATTTTACCAAAGGAAAGTGGAAGGATGCCAAAAGTAAATTTGCACTGGATAGCAGTGGATTTTAAAAGGGCTTAAAAAAACCGCATTCACCTAAATCTCTGTTTAGGTGAATGCGGTTTCTTCAACTGATCTTTATTATTTTTTCTGTACTCCTTTTTTTGCCGCTTCGATAATCACGCTGGCTACTTTTTCAGGTTGAGACAGAAAGATCACATGGCTTCCTTTTACTTCTGTGATTTTTGTATTGGAGCGTTTGTACATCGCATGTTGGATTTCCGGAACAATACTTTTGTCTTCTGTAGCGATCACACCATAGGCCGGTTTATCTCTCCATGCTGCATGGGTAATTGCTGTGGTAAATCCTTTTGCATAAAAGGCTCCTTGTGAAGCGAACATGAAATCAGCATCTTCTTTACTGATGTCGGCGGCGAAACCTTTGTGGAATTTCGCTTTATCATAGTAAGCGATCCCTTTTTCGTCCGGAGGCAACACTCCGTTTTCCGGTGCAGGAGGAGCGGTCTGAAGCCATTGTATGCTGGTCTCGCCATTGTCCGGTTGCAATGCTGCGATGTAAACCAGGGCAGCTACTTTAGGATGATTTCCTGCTTCTGTAATCACTGTTCCTCCCCAGGAATGTCCTGCAAGAATTGTCGGGCCATCTTGTTTATCTAAAGCAAGCTGTGTTGCTTTTACATCATCTTCCAGAGAAGACAAAGGGTTTTGGACGATGGTTACCCGGTATCCTTTTTTGGTGAGCACCTGGTAAAGCGCTTTATATCCGGAGCCATCTGCAAAGGCGCCATGTACCAATACTACATTTTTTACTTCCTGAGCATTTACTTCATTCACTGCTCCTGCTACTGATGCGATAGCTACTGTTGTGGCCAATAAACCATTTTTGATTTTGCTTTTTAAATTTAGAGTTTTCATCTTTTTTATCGTTGAGTTTTTGGTTCGTATCAACAATACAAAGATGGGAGGAAAGGAGGCCTCAGGTAATAGACATACTTCCTATAAGATTGTAATTTTTTCCCTTATATCACTTGTTTTTTATTTCTATATCCAATGGGAGAGTAGGAAGTGTGTTTTTTGAAAAAGTTGCTGAAGTAAGCCGGATCTTCAAAACCGAGCTCATAGGTGATTTCCTTGGAAGACTTATCTGTGTAATATAACAGCCTTTTTGCTTCAATGATGATCCTTTCCTGGATGATCTGGATGGGGGTCTTTTGTTGAAATAAGGCAAAGAGATTTGACAATGTTTTGGGGGATCTGTTGAGCTGTTGCGCATAAAAGTTTACCGAATGCTGATTGTGAAAATTACCTTCCACCAATAGGTTGAATTTACGGATGATATTGAACCTGTCGTTCTGCATTTTGGGATCCGGGAGGTATGCTGATTTGGCCAGCTGGGTAACGGTAATGATTAATCTCTTCAATAACATGATCAGCATGTCGTTCTGCACATGGTCGGGAGTGTTCATTTCTGAAATGAACATGTTGAGCAATAACAACATTTTTTCCTGCGCGGCTTCGTTCAGATTGATGAACAGATTCTGGCCTATGGCAAATAGAAATCCTACACAGCTCACTTCTGCATCATGATCCACCATACAGTAAAATTCCCTGTTGAATTGCCAGGCTACGACATCTGCACTACGATCAAAAAAGAACGATTGATTGAACATCAGCGGTAGAACAGACTGTGCCGGAAATACCATTTCTTCCCCGTCAATCGTTACGGTCTGCTGCTCAGCCCGGTTCCAGACGATCGTGAAATATTTATTGTCGCGGTCTTTGGTATAGAACAGACGCTCAAAATATTGCTCTGCATTCATGAGCAGCAAATGGCCGCCGGAATTTGAATCAGTGAGGTGTAATTTCATTTCCTGTAAAAGTAAATGATTAATTTTGCAGTTTATATGAAAAAACAATCCATACCCATACATGTAGACGAACTGGAAGAGCATGGCATAGAGATCCATCCAATTGGCGGTAATATCGAAGCCTTTCGGATGCCTCATAGGGATGATCATTACATGTTCATTATCCAGCAGGAGGGTACATTTTTATTGGAAGTGGATTTTAAAGAAGTAGTCATAGTGGGGGCTTCTTTATGCTTCGTAGCACCTGGACAGGTACATCGTTACCTGAGCTTTAAAGATACCCAGGGTTGGATGGTATTTGTGGATACAGGTTTACTTGCAGCACAGAGCAGGGATATCTTCAGCGCCTATTTTAATGCGGGGCAAAGCGTCCCGGTTCAAAAAGACGATGCGGTATTTAAACTGGTGCCCATACTGGAGGAAGTATTGGGTAATGCTTTAGCTCCCATGCGCAAAAAGCTCATCGGTTCGCTTACAGACAGCCTGACGGCATTGATTGCTTCCAGTATCATCAGGGCACAACATGCTACACATGTGATCGGAGGACAAAAGTATAATACCCTGATCCGTTTTAAAAAACTGGTAGCTGAAAAGTACAGCCAGTTGAAACAGGTTAAAGACTATGCGGAGCTGCTCAATATCAGCCCGCTTTACCTGAATGAAATTATAAAGGAAATCACCGGATTCCCGGCCAGTTACTGGATCAGTCAGGAAATCATTCTGGAAGCCAAACGGATGTTGTATTATACCGTTCTCGATGTAAAACAGGTTGCTTATGCGCTGGGCTACGAAGATCATGCCTACTTTTCCCGCTTTTTTAAGAAACATGTCGGGATGACTGCCATGACATTCAGAAACATAAAACCATTATTTGTCCAATCATAACCCTTGTCTGACTATCTTTTGAGGCAGGTTCGCAGCCTAATTTTGTAGCCGTATTATAATTAATCACATACGTTACAAAATGAAAGAAACAAATAACCTTACTTTAGCTGTCGGCGGTACACGCGTCCAGGATAGACACATTATTACTCCAATCATCATTTCGGTTTTCGCCATTTACCTCACCATCGGAATGACCATAGGAACACTTCCCGGTTTTGTGAAAAACGAGTTGAAATTCAGCAGCCTCATCGTAGGGGTGGTGATCGGAATACAATTTTTATCTACCTTACTTACCAGGGCTTATGCAGGTAAGCTAACTGATACTAAAGGTCCGAGGTTAAGTAGCAAAATTGGCATATTGCTGATCATCTTGTCCGGTATCATCTATCTGATCGCCATGATTTTCAGCCAGCTGGCTTTAGTTGCTTTAGGATTGATCATCCTGGCGAGGATTGTTCATGGCATCTCAGAAAGTTTATCCATTACCAGTGCCTTAACCTGGGGGATAGGCCTGGTTGGCACCCAGAAATCAGGTAAGGTGATGACCTGGAACGGGATTGCGATGTATGCAGGAATCGCGATAGGTGCGCCCCTGGCGATCTGGATGAAAAGTACTTTTGGCATTTCTTCTGTGTTTTTTACGCTGATCGTACTATCTATCATCAGTTGGCTCTCTACCATTCAGCTTCCAACGTTACCGGTAGACGCCTCGCATGTCAGAACTCCGTTTTACAAAGTGATAGGCCTTATCGCCGGACAGGGGTTAGGACTGGCCTTTTCTTCTATTGGATTTGCCTGTATCTCGTCCTTCATCTCCTTGTTATTCGCCGCTAAAAACTGGGGCAACCCATCTATGGCTTTTATGATATTCGGGATGTCGTACATTCTGACGAGGGTATTTTTCGCTTCCTTCCCCGATAGGTTTGGCGGATATAGGGTTGCACTCGTGTCATTGCTCATCGAGGCTGCAGGCCAGCTTCTGATCTGCTTATCATTAACCGAAACCATGGCGCTTGTGGGTTGTGCACTTACCGGTGTTGGCTTTTCGCTGATATTTCCCGCCTTGGGTGTGCTGGCTATTAACAAGGTGGCACCGCAAATGAGGGGAACGGCCTTAGCAGGTTATGCCGCATTCTTTGACCTCGCTCTCGCACTGGCAGGACCAATCGCAGGTCTTATTGCAGGCTGGTTCAGTTATCAGGCAATTTACTTGTTTGGTACCATTAGTTGTCTGCTGTCGTTATTCATTGTGTTTTCTAATAAGCATAAGTAAACCATTTTTTTTCAGTAAATAAATAAAATCCACTATGGAAATCATAAAGAAAAAAGTAATACGCTCGGTTTTCAGCGTAAAGGAAAAAATATTCCTCAGCCCGCATTATATCCGCATCATCTTTGACATGACGGAGAAACAACTTGAAAAGTTTGCCAATGCAGGAATTGGTACAAACAATAAAATATTTATCCCTGCACCTGGTTCAGATGAGGTTTTGTTTCCGGATGATGCGCTTGAAATTGGTGGCGTAGCTTCGGTAAAAAGAACGTATACCACCAGACATATCGATATTTCAAAGAAGGAATTATGGATTGATTTCGTCGCCCATGGGGATAATGGCCCAGCCTCTTACTGGGCAAACCGGGCGGTTGCGGGAAGTAAACTGGGGATCGCCATGAAAGAAGGTAACCGGCCCCTGTTTCCGGAGAAAGCGACGTATTTCTTTGTTGGCGACAGTACCGCAATTCCCGTTATTGCAGTAATGATGGAGCAATTGCCGCCTCATGTACAGGTGAAGGCCATCCTTGAGGTATATGGGAAAGAGGATGTGATCAGTCTATCTACCAGCGCCAATGCCAACATTGACTGGATTTATAATGAGCAACCTGAGATGGGCAGCAAGCTTTTTGAGGTGGTCCGGGATTTAAGCTTAGCAAACCACCAAAGCTTCTTTTTTTTCGCAGGTGAATTTGATAGCGCGAAAAAGATACGACAGCACTTTAAGGAGACACTTGCCTGGTTACCGGTAAATTACTCGGTAGTTTCTTACTGGAAACGGGGAGCATCGGAAGATGAATCTTCTTTACTGCGTTAATCTTTTTCAATCCTTTATAGTCCAATATATAGGAGCGGCCGGTAACATCCGGTTAGAAATTAGCATGGGAATTTTTCTACTTCACACAAATAGAAAAAACAATGAAAAAGCAAGTTTTAATCCTATTGGGACTGATGGCTGTATTGTCGTCCTGTTCCAGTTACAATTATTATTCAGTAGGCAATAAAAAGCTGAATGCTGAATATCGAACCTATGCCTGGTTGCCTGAAGGAAAGTCCAAAGCCTCGAATATTTATGATAACGACATCGCGGCAGATAGGATAGTGGAGATGGCGAGTACGGAGCTAAATCGCAGGGGTTTTGAGCTGAATAATCGGAAACCGGATTTATTGGTCAGGTATACTGCCGTAGTGAATATGGAAACCAAGTCTTATAATGAGCCGGTGTATTACGATGCTCCTGGAAGATATATTCCGCGCGTAGGTATTCGCAGGGGCCGTGCATTTTATTATTACGCTTACCGTAATCCTTTTCCTGTCTATGTAGGCAATGAACAGCGGACCGTAAATGTAAAGCAGGGCAGTATTATGATCGATTTAATTGACCGCAGAACTAAAAAGGTGATCTGGAGAGGCTGGGCTGAAGGAGAAGTGAATAATCCGGAGAAGGCAATTAATGAATTACCGAAGGTGATTGAGAATATTTTTAAAAAGCTTCCAGCTTAAGGAAGGGTTGATTGATTAATTTTTACCAAAGCCGGGGTTTCCCTGGCTTTGGTTTATGTAGTGCAGTTGATGGTCTCGTGTACAAAACTGGTATTTAAACAAATTACCTTTTCCTGGTAGTGTCTGAGGGTATATGTATTAGTGATTTCTGATTTTTCTGTATTTGAATTTGTTCCGGATGTGGTGATTAAAATACCTTCCTTTTGACCCCGCTGCTTTTAACATCGCAAATACTTCAGGCGGAACATTCATGTACTTATACTTTAACCCAGATACGAATGTGATCAACAGTACAGCTGAATCCTGGTCGTAATCAAAGCTTTTAATCACACTTGAAGGCATCGCTTATGAATGTTGGTCTATGACGACAATTTTATCTGATTTTAATTTATCCTCCTGCTGTCTGGCAATTAGTTTTTCTTTTTTGAGGTCGATGCGAATGATGTTATATAAGCTCATATAAACATTTGCGATCCATATTATTGCGAAACCCGATATCAGATAACCCCTCCAATCAGGATACAATAGTTTGTATTGTGTGATGATCAGCAGGAGTATGGTTACATAATGACTGAAACAGTACTCACAGGTAAACATGTAGCAAATTTTCCTTACCAGCATATACCTGCTCTTTTCAGACCGGTTTGAAAAAAACACCTGTGCTTCTTTAAATATCTGTTCTTTTGTGACCGTCCAGGCGATGCAGGAAACAGGCAGTGCCAGGATGAAAATCCAGTATATTTTATCTTCCATAAGTTTCGTCGCTATCTTTTTAATAACAACTCCGGTTAACTAATGTTTTTTTAAAGCTACCAGCTGTAGTTTTTATCCTTTGTATGGATTTGATATTCAGGCTCTTTTAAACAATATCTAAACTAAGCTGTTCTAATAGCGGAAATCACAATCATTCGATATGGAAAATGACAGCAAAACTAAGAAAAACATAACTCCGTCCACTCCGGTAAGTCCGAGAGACGGGAAGGACAACACTGGTACTCAGGGGTACGATTCTCTGAGCGATGATGCTTATACCGGAACTTCTGATAAACCCGAAAAGAACCCCGAAGATCATGAAAGTCACACAGGAAGTTCTTCGGAAGATTTTGATGATAAAAACGACTAATTTCCTGAATCAGGCGATAACCTAAAGAAGCCCTGCTATTCTATTTTAGCAGAGCTTCTTTATTCCTTATTTGTCTGTTTAACGACTATTCCTCGATAAGATGTTTTTTCCAGTTTGTTGTTCCAGCCGAGGGGATTTTAATTTTAGTCGGGTCTTTCCTGTTGCTTTCTGAACCTTCCAGCTGACTTGCATGTTCCCTGACGCTTTCACGAAGATCAGTGATGTGTTGGTCGTCTGATTCGGCAGTTGTTGCGGTATTGTTTTTCTGGAACTGGCCAAAGAGGCCCCGAACAGCTGTGCTCAGCTTATTTCTGGATCGTTTGCCGGAATCCGGCGCGAATAAAACTGCAATAGCAGCACCCGTGGCTAAACCGATCAGTCCGGCAAAAGCCGTTAAGCTTTTATCCTGATGATTACTTAACGCGGAGTCGATTAACTTTCTATAATTCATAAGACGATGATTTAGGGTTTTTAAAAAGTGTTAATACCAGTTTAAACATGCTGCCCCTGATGGACACCCTCCGCAAACTCCTCTACGATTTTATCATTAAAAGCGGGAAGATCTTCCGGACTCCGGCTTGTCACCAGGCCTTCGTCAACAATTACCTCTTCGTCGTACCAGTCTGCTCCTGCATTAACCAAATCTACTTTTATGGTTTTTGTGGAAGTTAGTTTTCTACCTTTTACCACTTCGGCGGTGATGAGCACCTGTGGACCATGACAAATGGCTGCTACTGGTTTTCCAGCGCTGAAAAAAGCTTTTACAAATTCGATGGCGTCCTCGTTTTTTCTTAATGAATCTGGGTTTAATACACCTCCGGGAATGAGTAATCCGTCATAATCATCCGCATTTGCTTCGCTGATGGTTTTGTCTACACCCACCTCAATCGTCCAGTCATGATCGCCTTTCATGGCTTGTATCTTTCCCGGTTTAGCCGAAATGATATGAACGGTAGCGCCTTCTTCTTTTAATCTTTGAACCGGGCTCGTCAATTCTGTTTCTTCAAAACCATTTTCCGATAATACGGCAATGGTTCTATTGCTTAATTGTCCCATAGTACTATTTTATGTTTAACATTCGTATTGCTCTGTAATAACAACAATGCGCTTCCCGGTATGTTTTTATATTTTTTGAATAGCAGGCCGTTGCCAAACAAAAAAGCCGATTGGATGTTGAGTATCAAAAACAGACCTATGGAATCATTTGAAATACAGTTGCTTGAAGATCATTTTAAAATTGAGCCATTGGAAAATGGACTATACCGGATCTTGGAAGGTGAAAACAAGCTGGGGGTTATTTATGCGGAAGCAGATGGCGACCAGGTGGTTTGGGAAACTCAGGATGAACTGGATTACGATTTTGTACAGCAGATTGGGGAACTGATTACCGAGCACAATATGTAAAGATGAAATAAAAACACCGCCCCATCATTTTATTGATGAGGCGGTGTTTTATGTGGTTATTTTTATTTAAATAACTCCGCTAAAGTTTTATTCAGTTCTTCTCCTCTCAAATCTTTACCTACGACTTTACCATTTGGATCAATCAGGAAACTGGCAGGTACCGCTTTTACGCCATATTCCGAAGCCGCTGTATTTTGCCATCCTTTTAATTCAGAAACATGTGTCCAGGTTAAACCATCTGCTTCAATTGCTTTCAGCCATGCATCTTTTTTGGAATCTAATGAGATGCCAAGGATTTCAAAACCCTTATCATGGTATTTTTTGTAAGCAGCAACCACGTTAGGATTCTCTTTTCTACAAGGGCCACACCAGCTTGCCCAGAAATCGATCAGCACATACTTGCCTTTGAAATCAGATAGCTTAACGATCTTGCCGTCTTTATCGGTCATGCTGATCGCAGGAGCAACTTTACCTTTACCCGTTTTTGCGTCGATTGATAGTGATTTGGTGATCATCGCCCCGATAGCAGATTGTTGGGCTTCTTTTGTTAAACCAGTAAATAATTCCCTGGCGACAGGGAAGTTCGGATAGCCGATAAAACGATCGTAAATAACCGCTGCAGCACCAGCCGAGGAGGGATGTTTAGCGATGTAGTTTTTTACTGCCAGCTGATTTTTTTTGTCCAGGTCTGCAAATTCCTGATCAATTCCGGCACGTGTCAGGGAATCCACTTTAGTTCCGGCAGCTTTCGCTGCTTTTTCCGCTTTATCGAGCTTGCCGTAGATTCCACCTGCTATTGTCGTAATTTCTTTCCATGGACCGCTGTAAAAACCCATGTATACATCCTGAGCTGCAGATCCTTTGATCTCAGCCATCGAAAGACTATCGGCAGTTTTTGTGACGGTAATTGTTGAATTTTCCAGGATAAACTGAATCGGGTATTTCAGGCCTTTGTTGCTCAGACTGTAAAAGCCAGGAGATTTAACCGCTCCTTTGAATACAAATTCGCCATTGTTTACTTTAGCGGAATCTACTGTTACCGGGGTGCCGTTTAGCTCATGCGCCAGATAGATCTTACCTGTTGCACTGGCAATATTTCCCTTCAACAGGTATTTGCCATTTTGAGCGAAACTTTGTGCGCCGGAACAGATCATTACCGCTGCAAGCGGCAGTATTGCCAACGCTTTTTGTATGTTGTGTTTCATTTTTTTATGTTGTTAAAAGGTGATTTGTGTTTTTATTTAAGGTGATGGTTATTTGGTTACATTCTGTACGATAGTACCATTGCCCGGGTTTTTAATGGCTCCCAATGGAATAGGCATGGTCCACAAATGAGAAGTAGGAGAGAGTGAATAGTTCTGTCCGTTTTCTGTTTTCGTTAATGTAGTTGCATAGTTCGGATCCTTATTCAGACGACGTCGATCAGCGAAGGTGCTGATGCTGTTGATCAGCTCATTTGCTTTTGTACGTTGAATCAGTTTCACGGCCTCAACTGTGTTTGAGGCAGACTGCGGTACGTAGTTTTGAGCAAAGATTCTTTTCACACGCACCGCATTTAAGGTGTTCATCGCTCCGGGAATATCATTCAGACGCGCCTGACATTCTGCTTTGATCAAATAGACCTCAGTGGTGGTTAGCCCTCCATAGTTAAAAAAGCCAATGGTAATGCTTGTATAATAGGTATCCGCGGCAACTGTTCTCAATTTCCAGCGTGAAGCGAATCTGGCATCTCCGGTTTCAAATTTTGGTACACGATCTGTTCTCAATGCAGATTCACGTCCTGAGAAATTACTGCTGCCATGACGAAAATAATAGTTCTCTACAAAATCAAACCCCATAGGTGATGGAGCATTGGTGTAGACGTTCGGTTGTTCGATCTGGGTTTTGTAGGTGGCATAAAATTGAGGCCAGTCGAACAGTTTATCGTTATACTTCAATGCTTCATTTGCCGCGCTGAGGGCCTCTGCATACTGCCCCATAGTCAGGTAGATGCGGGCTTTAAGTGCATAAGCAGCGCCTAAATTCGGATGCAGTGCTGTCGCGCTTGTTGCACGAAGGTTTGGAATCGCTTCGTCAATGTCTTTCAACATAAACGCATACAAATCTTTGATGCTTACCTGAGTATGTGGCGCATTGATGTCTGCACTCTGAATAAGCGGCACAGATAGCTTATTCGCGGCGTTAGCGGCTTCATAAGTGTCAGCATAATAGTTGGCCAGTACATAATAGTTAACTGCCCTTAACACTTTTGCCTGAGCAATCAGTTGCGCTTTATCTGCATCTGAGCCTTCCGTTGCTGCAGGAACATGCTCAATTAACAGGTTACTTGTCGATATTCCAGTATAGGGAGTGTAATAAGGTCCCTCATCACTACCGCTGATCGGAATCCGGTCTGTATTCTCATTCCAGAAATAATTGACCGAATACAAAGGGTAATAATTCAGGTTCGCCGTGGTTTCGAACTTGTCGTTCATCAACAGGATGGCCTGTGTAATTGTGGTACGCTGGTTTCCATATTCATCACGGATCATGGCTTCATAATCGGCCAGCGTGGTTGGTATTTTTTGCCCTTTTGGAACCACGTCCAGGAATTTCTTACAACTGCTAAAACTAACTAATAGTATCAGTGCTGAGATTTTCAGTGTATTTGATAATATCTTCTTCATCTTTTCTTGATTTAAAAATTAAGATAAACACCCCATACATAATTTGCCGGGCGATATCCACTCAATAAATACTTAGCTTCTTTACTTTTCGCTATCGTGAATGCGTTCTCCACATTGAACTGGAACCTTAGATTTTCAAGGTTTGCTTTTTTAAGGAAGTTCTTCGGCAAGCGATAGGCGAGGGATACGTTTCTAAGGCGGATGTTTGAGGCATCAATCACATTGATGTCTGCTTTCTGATAGATCTCTGCACTCTGGCTGTTGTAGGCCGGATCTTCTGCAAATACCAATCTTGGGATATTCGTTCTGTTCTCATCACCAGGAGTTTTCCAACGGTCATTAATCTCTTTATTTACCGCAGTGATTTGAGTGACATAACCTCCAAGGGCGCCATTATAAGCACTTCCCAATACCGGAAGGAAAGTATTTCTCATTTTATGTCCACCTTCAAAGGTCAGCAAAAATGAAAAAGAGAAGTTTTTATACTCCAAAAGGTTATTAAAGGAACCGCTATAGGTAGGAACCGTTGAACCGCTGTAAACAATAGAGCCTAAGGTAGCCGGTGAATTCAATACTTTTTCTCCTTTCTCATTGAACACCTGAGGCAATCCGTCTGCACTTAATCCTGCCCATTGGTAGCTATAAATGGCATTGTAAGGGTTTCCGATTCTTGGATAGGCTTGCGGGTAATCCAGCTGCAAATAATACACCGGTGCTTCGACATTCACATAGGTAACTTTGTTTTTGTTGCGGGCATATAAAATGCTGGTGTTCCAGGTAAAGTCATTGCTACGGATTACATCAGCAGAAATGGATAGCTCAATTCCCTTGTTGGTCATTTCGCCGTTGTTAATCGAGTAGGTACTAAAACCAAATCCTTCTGTAGGCACACCCATGGTGCTTGCCAGGAGGTCCTTACCCTGTTTGTGGTAATAGTCCAGGGATCCGCTGATGCGGTTTTTGAACATGGCAAAATCTGCACCGATATTATCAGTTGTTGTTTTTTCCCAGGACAACAGGGGATTTGGACGGTTGCCTATGGTTCCCTGTAAACCGCCTACGTTATTATTGCTGTTGTAGTAGGCCGTCATGTAAGGCGCTGCATCTTTAGCAATGTTTCCACCGATACCATGAGAAACCCTTAATTTCAGGAGGTCTACCCAGTCGGCATTAAAGAAGGATTCTTTGTAAATGTTCCATCCTGCACCGACAGACCAAAGTGGTTTATTCTGGTATTTGGAATTGGTGCCCCATAAGTTGGAACGGTCCCAGCGCAAGCTTCCTGTAACCAGGTATTTACTATCGTAGGCATAAGCTGCGTTTGCATAAACAGATACGAATCTGTTGACATTTTCACGCTGACTGGCAATATTGCTGTTTGAAAAATATTTACCGCCAATAATTGCACCTGGTACGGCTGCTAAAGCTTTAGCATTGATCAGATCGAAGGATAAAACTTTTGGATCGTAGTTGTACAGATACTGATCTTCGAATTCCAGCTTTGTGTCTCTGATTTCAGTACCTACAATCGCCGTCAGGTTATGTTTATCTCCAAATGTTTTGTCGACATTTAATTGCTGGCGGAAATTATAGGCGGTACTAAAGCTATCCTGATCGTAATTGATGTTTCCATATGGCATGTTAAAGGTTACCGGTCCTCCGGAAACTTTTCCCGCATAGCCATTTACCTGATCTCTCACATAAAAAGAGTTTTTATCGTACAATCTGTTGAAACGATCTGAACCAAACTCGTATTGAAAAGTAGAGCGGTAAGATAGCCATTTGGTGAGGTCTGCGTTTAATTTAATGAATGACCTGTTGCTGAAACTTTTCAATCTGCCCAGGTTACGGCTTTGTTCATCCAACGCGGTAATGTCCATGTTGTAAAGACCATTGGAATTGATCAGGGACATGGTATTTGCGCTAAGGCGAGAGGCACCGGTAGAGGTAAAATTAGTGCCATCCTCGTTTTTTAAACGGTCGTATGGCAGATAGGCATATTCCGGAGATCGTGTGTTGTAGTTTTGTTGTGTAGCTCCATTATAAGATAAATAATTGCTGAGTTCCAGTGTCAGCCATTTATTGATTTTTGTGGTGTTGTTGATGTTTAAGCCCAGGGTTTCGTCTTCAGTGTATTTGTCTTCAGACTTATTGTTGCGATAGGTCAGTGACGAATAAAAAGAGTTGGTTTCGGAAGCACTACCAACGCTCACATTGTATTGCTGATAAAATGGATTGCGTTTGCTGTATTTTTCCATGTCATCATAATATTGATAACCAGATGAAGCCAGCTGGTTTAATTTAGCCTCCAGTTGTGCCTGAGTTAATGTTCCGGCATATTTTGCAAGGATGGCCTTGATGCCCTGGCTCTGGTAACCCGCATTGGTCAATACATTTGCCGCATAAGTGTCTGCATTTGCCGCTTTTAGCTTTGGATTGTTGGTTTCCCATTCTTTTTCCAGGCTCACAATATCTGCTGAGTTGGTCAGGTTATCGGTATATATGGAGTTAGTCGAAAGTGTAATTGTACTGGAAGCCGAGATCTGAGGCTTGCCTTTTTTAGGCTTTTTAGTAACGATGACCACTACGCCGTTTGCTGCTCTTGCCCCATAGATGGAGGCTGCTGCTGCATCTTTTAATACGGTGATGCTTTCGATATCTTCCAGATTTAGTCCTGGGACATTTTCGGTAATTGAGCCATTGGTGTTGTATTTTGTGTTCTCTACGGGGAAGCCGTCAACCACGTATAAAGGATTGGTTACCCCTTTCATAGAGGTGGTTCCCCTGATCAGACCATTGTTATATCCTGCAATCCTGCCTTCCAATAAAGAGCCGATACTGCTTAGGCGTTGTTGCTCGAGTTTCTTTGCAGGGATACTGGAGAATGCTCCGGTAACGCGTTCTTTTGGAAGGGTCTGATATCCGGTTGATACGGTAACTTCTTCCAGTTGTCCGGTTTGTTCGGTCAGGTTGATGGTTCCAAGGTTCTCCTGAACGGCAACTTCTTTATTTTGATAGCCCAGATAGGAAATGACAAGCACTGCTTTATCGTCTACATTACTGAGGTTAAATTCACCGTTGTGATTGGTTAAGGTTTGTTTTTTTGTTCCTTTTACCTTTACCGATGCTCCGGGAAGCGGAAGGTTGTGCTCATCAAGAACTTTTCCTTTTACATCAATTTCCTGAAATCGGTGGATCAGTTCCTCCACGAAACTGCGTTCTTTTTTCCTGATCAGTACGGTTTTGTTGCTGATGCTGAATTCGAGTGGCTGATCTTTGAAGATCTGCTCCAACACGTCTTTCAGCTCTGCATTTTTTACGTTGATGTTTACTTTATTTGCGTCTTTTAACAGAGAATAGATGACGATAAAATCATATCCACTTTGGTCGCTGATCCGGTCAAAAACGGTGAACAGTTCTGCATTCTTTGCAGAGAGAGTAATTTTTTGTGCATAGGTTCCGGCACTAACTTGCATGATCAATGCAAATAAGAGAAAAGTGGTTAGCTTCATGATTCTCCATAATTTATACTGCGCGCGTTGGCGGTATCGCAGATGAGTGCAATTTTTGTACATTTGTTTAGGTTGGTTGAAGCTATTGGCCTTGTATTTTCGAGATCGCGGCCTTTAGCGGTTAGTTGACAATTCTGTTGACAGCCGACCTTATTTTATACCAGTTCGATTGCAGTCGGACTGGTGTTTTTTTGTTGGTCTGGCTTTAGTAGTTTAGGTAAGTTTTTACTGCATTACGGTCACCCTCCTTCCTTCGACTATAAATTTAACTGCATTGGAATAGCTGAGCATGTTTAAGACTTCGCTAATGTTTTTATCGCGGGAGATTTTTCCACTGAATTTTTCTTTTGAAATAGGGCCGTGATAGGTGACTTCAATGTCATACCATCTGCTGATTTTCAGCATGATTTCGTCGATGCGTTCTTCGTTGAAACGGAAGTCTCCGTTTTTCCAGGCCATGATTGATTTGATGTCGGCCGGGGAAACGAGGATGTCTTCTTTATTATTTACGAGTGTGGTTTCACCTGGTTTTAGTAATTGTTGTTGTTTATGTTCATTGGTGATGCTGATGCTTCCTTCGAGTAGGGTTGTGCTGGTGTTTTGTTTATCAGGGTAGCTGTTGATGTTGAAATGAGTTCCGAGTACTTGTACTTCCTGTTGGTTTGTTTTTACAATGAAAGGGTGGTCTTTGTCTTTGGAGATTTCAAAGTACGCTTCTCCGGTTAGTTCTACTTTACGTTTTTTTAGTCCGGCAAAAGATGCAGGAAATTTTATGGAAGAAGCGGCGTTTAACCATACTTTACTTTGATCGGGGAGTTGGAGCCTGTAGGTCTGCCCGTTTACGGTAGAAAGGGTATTGGTTTTGTTTGCAGCGTTTTCTGTTTGATTTTTTATGCTGTAGGTTATCTCTCCGTCGGCTGATTTGGTAATCAAGATTCCTGATTCTGAGGCGAGTTGACCGCTTTTGGCGTTTGACAGGATGATTTTTTGACCGTTGTCCAGGGTAAGAGTTGCTGAGTTTATGCCAGCAGAGATGTCGTTATGGAAGATGTTTTTGTTGTGTTGATTGCCTTTTTGAAGCACGAGTCCGATACCAACAATGATAAATATTGCAGCTGCAGCCGCTGAGATTCTTAACCATAGTTTTATCTGTTGGCTTTTCTTTTTGTCGTTTGTATCAGTATGTTCTGGTTGTATTTGTTGTTTTAATTGAGCCCACTTATGGTTAGTGTCGAAAGTATTGTAGGCTTTAAAAGCTTGTGTAGCATCAGTTCTGATTTGTTGAAGTTCTTTTAACAGTTCTTCTTCTTCAGTATTAAGTTCCAGACCGGCGGCTTTATTTGCCTCCAGTTTCTCGAAAACTTTATCCCAATCCGGGCCAAATGGTGTGAGTTTATTATCCATAATCAATACTGTGTCGTAGGAAAGTAGGGTATGGGTGACAGCAGATCTTAAAAAAAGATGTGATTATGTTGTAAGTGATTGATTATAAGTATGATTTTTATTTACAGAATACTCATAAGTAAAGCAAGAGTTTTGGTTCGTAATGCGTTATATGCTCTTTTTAGTTGAGTTTTTACGGTGTTGATGGAAATACTTTGTTTCTCGGCGATCTGGGCGTAGCTGAGTTTGTCCATTGCATGGAGCATAAAAATCTTTCTGCGATCGGGTGGGAGAGACTGGATCATCTCGATGATTTTTATGTAGCGTTGGTGTTGAAGATCCAGATCTTCTTCTTGGTCTAAGATTACTTGTTGTTCTTCGAGTATGGTTAGTTCAGTGTTTCGCTTTTCTGCGATGGCCGTTTTACGGAGATAGTCGATGCTTTTGTATTTTATTGCTCTGCGGGCATAGGCTTCAAAGCTGGTGGTAAGGTTTATAAGGTCGCGTCTTTGCCAGTAGTTGATGAAGAATTCCTGGACGAGATCTTCAGCAATGAATTGATCGTGGACGTAGTCCATAGCAATCAAGCACAAGAATTTGTGATTCTTGCGAAATAGTACTTCAAAATCATCAATGTTGAGTGCGCCCCGATCTTCCCCCAGCATATGCCAAAGATATGAATATAGTTACGGAGAATTAAGCGTTTGAGTTGGAGATTTCAGAATTCATTTTCATTAGATTGGTTACCATTTCCATTTTAATCCTATAAAATATTATTTATAGTTTTTTTCTGTTATTGGCGAAGCCATCACGAGGCTCGTGACTTGTGAAGAGTCTCATGTCTAAAGGATTCTTGTTGGTAATTCCAAAGCGATTATATGTTTATTTTGGTAATAGGTGTTGATTGTTTTTCTTGTTCTGATAAGTTGGAGCATTAAGTCTAAGAATGAATATCAAAGAAGCTTAACGTATTCTATGCTTATCCTCTGCAGAAGCTAATTTTCATTTAGCAGTATTGCTTCAAATAGTTCTAGCTGTTCTTTTGACAAAGATCCATGATTCGATATAAATAATTTGAATCTTTCAAATGTATTAGGCAATAGTTTTTCTAAAGCTATCTTTAACAACTTATCCGATTTTGAGAAAATTTCTGGTTTTGATGTATAATTAAGATCATCAAATAGTTTAGATACTATGATGCTCTGGCCCTCATCTAGAACAGCTTCTAAGATTAAGTTGTACTTTCCCTTAGTAAGAGTTGCCTGTCTGTCTATGGAAGTAATTTTACCCTCACCAATTGGAATAAACTCGATCCGCTCATTTAATACATAGTTATCCGCTTTGGGATTATTTAAGGATTTCAATTTATTGTTCATTGCAATAGGACTTTCTTTTAATCTATCTTCTGATACTTGTAAAAGTCTATCCGCAATTTTATCGAGATACTCAATATCTTGGACATTTTTCCATTTCTCAGGAATTATCTTTTGTCCATGTAGCGCGCCTACGAGCCCTCCTGCAAATGCCGCTATACTATCTGTATCACTGCCTAAAGCATTTACAGATTCGATAATTGCTTCTAAGGGATTGTTTGAGTATTTTGCTGCCAGATAGATGCCAGCAACTACGGTAGAGATTCCAGACCCTTTAGTTGATGGATCGAAACAGCCAATTTTGCTCATTGTCTCCTTTACGGGGGTATTTTGCTTTAAACTTTGGTATATGAGGCGTAAATGGTTTTGTGTTTCACTTACTGTTTCTGTATAAACCTGCTCAAAATCTAATGGATTACGTGTATTCCATTTCTTAAACCATTCAGTAATTTCAAGATTGTTCTTTAGAAAAGATAAATCGAATTTTAGTGGGAAGTCCAAACCGATCTGCTTTATGTAATTCTCCCATCTAAAGTCTTCAGGCCTAAATATGATAATTTGGTTCACAGCATAGCCGTATAGCATTGCTCCGAGAATCGCCCTTGGATGGCCGTGAGTGATAATGCTATTGGCGAATATTTCCTCTTTTATCCTATCAAAATTACCAACGTTGGCCAATGCAATGGGAAGTACGCGCATCGCGGCACCATTTGCACCGCTATTTGTATAATCATATGTCTCGCCATTGACTTTGAAGGTATAAAAATTGCTATGCCAATTTACTGATTTTCTTGAAATCTTATCTGCAGCTGTTTTAACAGTTCTCCCTCCCCCTCTAGCATAATCTAACCAATTTGCAAGCTCTATTTTAGCAAAATATTTGTGATCTAGTCTTCCGTCTTTTTTGATACTTCTTGCAACTGCCAGAAGCAATTGAGTGTCATCTGAATATGAACCAGCTTTAATTTCGTCTATAAAACCATAAAATCTTCCGCCAACGTTTTTTTTCCAATCATAAAAGTTTTCGATACGATCAGTTCCGAACTTTTCCAATAAGCCTTGGGAGCTCTTTTCAAATTCCGTAATCCATCCTAATGCATCACCGATCGCCGATAGTTTTATACTTCCCTTATATTTAGCTTCTGGTGTCATTAAATTCTTGAATTTATAAAGACTGACGAGTCGACTACGAATTTACTAGTATTGTAGTCATTTAGTGCAGCTTTTCCAGCTGCAAGATCATTTTCATCCTTAAAACATACTTGAATCAAATCTTCAACTGGAATCTCATTCTTGACCAAAACTTCAGCTTGTTCATCAGTAGGATACTTAGGATCTAAGGATCCTCTTTGTATTATTCGAGAGTTATTAAGTGTAACAATGCTAAGTTGACTTGAAAACATCAGTTTGAATTTTCCGATATCCCCAGTTACTCCAACATTTCTTTTGTTATGGCTGTTGGCAGCATTGGTAACTGAAAATAAGGTGTCGGCGTGATAGATATATTTCTTGTCAATCTTTAACACACACCAAGTAATATGCGTATCGTCTTTTGTTTTTTGCTGAAAACGGCTGAAAAGGAAATGATTAGGATGCTGGATCGATAAATTGATGAAATTTTTATCATCAAATCGCAAGCTGTCAGTAAATTGAACATAGTCGAAAATATCCGTTTGATTGATGTCAAACTCTTCGAGCAGAGCTCTAGATAGTATTTTTCCTTGTTCAAAAATACTCATGAGATTTATCGTAGGGGTGAAATGAATTAGTTGTGTTATGCCTCTGTCAGTTATTTCCTCGATAAATTGTAAATGATTTTCCTTCTGTTTCATATTTAGAATATTAAATCTCCACTATCTATGTTTTCTACGAGTTCAGTATCTATCTCCGAGAGATATCTGGAAGGATTACCAAATGAAAGCAAGTAAAGCCTTTCCCTTGCTCTTGTCATTGAAGTATACAATAGACGTCTTTCTGTGGATATGTGATATTCGTCATCAATATCACTAAATCCAGGTGGATAAGGTATAACGTTATCATTGAGATCGACAAGGAAGACATTCTCGAATTCAAGCCCTTTAACTGATGATAGGGTACATACCTTTATTGAATCATTTTCAAAATCAATGTCGTCAGTTTTTTGAAGTTCTTGATGATCAAAATTATTCTCATCTAAAAAGTCAATAATCTTTGAAATACCAACGTGGTTTCGGTGGAGGATTACAGTTGAGTAGAGTTGTTCATTGTTTTTTAGGGCATTTAGCTCCAAAAGCAGATAGCTAAATTGGTCTTCCTCATCATCAAATCTTCCGATAATAGGTTTTTGGCCATCTCTCCGTGCAGGTTTTATCTCAGTAAACTCATCAGTTTCGGTTTCATTAGATAGGAGAGACATAGCAGCCTTAGCAATAGGGATTGTATTTCTGTAATTAGTCTTAAACTCAACTGTTCTTCCACCTCTTACGTTAATTCCTACCTCTCCCCAAGTGAAACCACTCTTATAAATTCTTTGCGCGGCGTCTGCGATTATGGATATGCTCTTAGTATTTTCTGATACTATTTTCGAAATGACCGAAATCTGAGCCTTACTTAAATCCTGAGCCTCATCTACTATGATGTGTGTGAACGGTTTGAGCATGTCAGCCGTATTGTCGATTATCTCCAGACATAAGAGTGCATAGTCATCAAAATCAACGAAATTGCTAGCCTTAATTGCGGCATTATAGTCTAGATAAATTTTCCATATTGTTTCCTTATCTGTTCTTGTTACTCTATCATTCGTTCCTCTTCCGACTCTCTTTGCATCAAAGTATTCTTCTTTAGTTATTAAGGCTTTGCCTTTTATCCAGGATATTTCCTCAGAAAAGAAGTCGGCCGATTTTTTTAGTATGCTAGCATCGCTCGCTGAAAATTTGAGTCTGGATCTTTCGATCCAACTAATCTGGTTGTTGCCCATTATGGTTCTGCCATATAGATTATTTCCATTCTCTTTAATAAACGCAAAAGCCCATTTATGGAAACTTGTAACAAACACATTCATTCCAATAGGTTTTCTTGGTACAATGATTTCACTGTCTAGCCTGTATCCTCCAGAGATGAAAGGTGTAATAGAGTTTATATATTTGACTAATGTTTTGTTGTAGGTGAATATCGCAACCTTGGAGTCTTGGAAAAGATTTGATTGAGTATCCAATAAATGTTTGGCTCTGTAGAGTGCAACAGTTGTTTTTCCACTTCCGGCAACTCCTTTTATCTGTATTGGTTCCGTTACCTGAAGAAAAAGTACTCTTTTCTGTTCACCGACCAAAACGATTGGTTTTAAAGGCATAAAAGACTAAAATTGAGAGGTTAAAAAAATAATTAAATACAATATACCGTATATATATTAAAAGTTGTTCAATGATTGTAGATTAATTTCATTCGAGATTTCGCAAATCTAAGAAGGAACTTGATGTCTAATTAATTCGTATCAAAGCTATGTTCTAAATTGACATAGTACATTGCTGCAATTCATTGTGGATTTTACAAATAAACAGTAGAACTACGCCGGCTATAAATTTATAAATAACATCTATTCAAATTTACGGTGATAAATACTGCTCCAGTGTTCGTTTAGATATTTCAGCAATTTTATCTGCTAGAAATTTTGGTTGAATGACTTTGACATCAGATCCATAGCTTAAAATAATCCCAATAAGTTCGTAATTGATAATCAGCTTGTATTCCAAAATTAAACCACAATCTAATGAATCTTCTATAATCTCTTGAGACTTGTGCAAAGGTTGTGTCTTAATATAGTTACCCTCTTTTGGCGTGAAATGTAATCGAACAATGTTGATTTTCTTATCCATTATGTTGATACCAATGCAATTGCTGAGATATTCCTTCGTATCGATTGTTGTATTGTCTATATAAGGCGAACCTGTTTCTATAAGAATCTTAATTCTATCCAAGCCATAGGTTCGAATTTTATTTTTTGTCTCATTGAAAGCAATAACATACCATCTGTTCCGGTATTCCTTTAAAAAATAGGGATGTATAGTTTGGCTGTTTGATACTTCATGTCCGAATTTTTGATAGGTAATATTTAAAGCTTTTTTATTTTGGATGGCGTTAATTATTTTATCAATAAATTCTAAACCCTGAGCGATTGGTGTTTTCTCAAATTCTATAAAATCAAGCATACTTTCATGATTACTTTGCTTGGCTCTATTTACGACTCTAATGATTTTATCGATTGTAGTAGTAAATTCTTTCATTATAGGGATATATTGGTACTGCTTGAGAGTAGTTGCAGCAACTTCAAGTGCCTTTATATCGGTTTGATTAAGTGGCAGCTTGTCAATAGAATAATTGGAGTCAGTATAGAAATAACCTTTATTTGCCCTACAATATTTTATAGGTGCATTATATTTTAATTGTGCGCAATCCTTCATTAGACTAATGTCGTTATCTAGTGTTCTACTAGAAACATTCAAGTCTATTTTAGATATTTCACTAATTAGCCTGGTTTTTGACCAATAGCCACCTCGCGAGAGGCATTCATTTATTACCCTTATTCTTGCAATAGGTTGTTTGTTTTGAGACATTAATTTTTTATTCTTTGAGAGGTTATTAAAAAAAGATTGCTACGCAGATTGGCTGCGTTAAGCTACCTTAAATTTGATTAATTAATTTATTATTTAATCATTAAAAGTTAAAAAAATTATGGCAACTAATCCGCCTAAAGGAGATGGACATCGCAATGGCGCTGTTCGCGAAAGAAGTCAAACGTATAACCCTTCAACAGAACAATGGGTAAAGCGAGACAGTAAAACAGGTAAATTTATAGATGTTAAACAAGATGGTACACCATTCAAAGGTGTAAGAAAGGAGAAGTAATGGCGGATAGATATGTGTTAAACTTAAATCAGCAACGCAATGGGGATTATGAAGTTCACAAGAATGGATGTGCGTTTTTTCCAAAAACAAATTATGATGAATTGGGTGAGTTTTATTCTTGCTCTGGTGCAGTAAGTGAGGCTAAACGTAAGCATCTTTATAAGAAAATTAATGGATGTTATTATTGTGCCAAAGATTGTCATACTAGCTAGTGCATCGCTAATAGTTTAAATAGTTAGTATTTTATGGGAAATTTGTAACTGCCTCCTTGATGAAAGGAGGCTTTATTTTTTAAGATAAATTTTATAATGTCCTTAGTTCAATTTAAGAAAATCCTCTAAGGAAATTAAGGTATAGTTCTATCCAACTCGATTGTATTTAATTCTTTCTTCCAAAAAAGAGTTGTAGTTACCCAACTTCAGTTATAATTCAATTAATAAAATTGACTTCAATTGATAATGGGGCCAAAATCGGCTTCGAAGTTCTGAAATTGATTTTTTGTCTGGTGAAAAATAAAGCCTATTTTTGCAATGGTATGCAGACCCAAGCCGCTCACCGTTGCGAAGTTGTAAAAACACTGTATTTTATTATTGATTATTAGAAAACTTTTTTCTCACGTTGGGAACTGGTTGGTGGGCGACATTTTTCTTGCGGGAATTAAAAGAATTTGAAATGGATAATCAACAATATTCGCTTGATAACATAAGAAATAAAGCAAAAAAGGTAAAAAGAGAGCTTGACATCACACATACACAAGCTCTCGAGGTAATCGCTAAGAAGCTGGGTTATTCTAATTGGACACATTGTTGTCGGACACTTAGTGGATCTAATGTTATTGAGGTAAAACCGATAATCGAAACAGCTCAACTTGGATTTAGTGATTGGCTAAAGAAGCAAAAAAACAGAGATTCTCCTTTAGGTGACCTGGCGAAAGATATGATTTCTGATTGTAATTGGCCTTCAGGTAACTCTTTGGAAACATATCAGGATTACCTTCTCACATTAAATGTCCCATTAGGTGCCACAAAGGCACTGAATGCTGCTTGGGTAAGTTATAAAGGTTACCTAAAAAAACAACTACATCCCCGTCCTAAAGTTGTGAATGACAAAAACAAAGTTAGGATATTGAACAATCTTCCTAAAATTGTGTACCTAAAAAACATAAGGCCGGTTCATATAAGTAAAAGAACAATAGAAAAATTTAATCCAGGGGATTTGGCTTGGATATCATGGGAGGGGAGAAAAGCAATCCCAGTTACAATTCTTGACGTTGATGACAGGCATTATACATTTAAGATTGAACGGCCTATTAAAAAGGCAGGTAACCAGCACTACTTATTATTGGATGAAGTCAGGTCGACACCTGAATTAGCGTGTTTGAATTACGTTACTCTATAAGATTAAATTTACTTTTTATGGCCTCGCTTTTGCGAGGCCATTGCATGTAACTTAGAGGTTTTAGACTACTGGTGTTCATTATATTGATTTAAATTGCTAATCTTTTAGCGAGATTTGTATTTAGTTAATTGTAATTGATGTTTTTTTATAAATGAAGTATGCACTTTGCATTAATTAATGATCAAATGGTAGCTGCTAAACAAGGGCTGAAAGGTTCTTGCCGTGGTTGCGGACAACCTGTCATCGCAAAATGTGGGACAGTAAGAGTTCACCATTGGGCACATCAAAGATCTGAGATGTGTGATAGCTGGTGGGAGGCAGAAAAAGAATGGCACCGTTCCTGGAAAAATAACTTTCCCCATTTGTGGCAGGAATTTTTTATGCTTGACATACATACAGATGAAAAGCATATAGCCGATGTCAGAACTGATCAGGGGTTAGTTATAGAATTTCAGCATTCTCCCATAAAACCAGAAGAGCGTATTGCGAGGGAGAAATTTTATAATGATATGGTTTGGGTAATTGATGGTACACGTCTTATCCATGATTATCCCCGTTTCCTTAAGGGGCAGAATCAGATTATAGCAAGCAGCCAGTCGGGAATTTTCAATGTTTACGATCCAGAAAAATGCTTTCCTTCTGCATGGCTCAACAGTTCAGTCCCTGTCCTTTTTGATTTTTTAGGTAATGAGTCAATAACTAATCCTTTAGATTTTAGGAGCCCACTTTACTGCCTATTTCCGATACGAGTGGGCAGAAGGGGAACACTCGCACGAATACCACGCCGCGCCTTTGTTAAAACCACCATTAATGGTGAATGGTCACTTCGGGTTAAAAGGATTATGAGTGAGTTACTTAAAGCCAGAAAGGAATGGCAAGACCAGAAGGAAGGCTCAGAAAGATCATGGCAGCTGCACGAGTTACAAATGAGCCAATTGAATAAAGGCCGGGGTTAGTATTGCATAAAATTTGGCAGATTCTATAAAATCCGATATGCTAAATCTAATTACTTTTCTGAGTCTCAAAAGCTTGTAGGTTATCTGTAAGAATTTTCTAAACCAGAACTAATTCATGTTTTGCTGCATTCAGTCTTTCAACATAAATATTATGTTGTTTTACTGTTGATTTATTCCAAAACCCGTTTCTGATTTGATAATAAACAAAACGCATTAAGGCTTCAACAGCATCGTTCTTTTATGTGAAATTCTGTCGATAGGTGTAAAAATTTGATGATTCGGAGTCTAAAACTACTTGACCAAATTGATCGTTAAAAACGTCTTGATTTGGTGACATCAATCCTAGACCACTTTCCAGTTCCAATTTAAGTTGTTTGAATATTTTTAAATAGGTGACTTTAAAATCATGTACAGAATACTTTCCAAATTTTATTTCGTCAACGTTTCCAGATGGATTGCTATCTAAGACCAATTGATCAAAATTAAATGATAAAATAGATTCCATTGAATTGAGAATTGCTTGTTTTTGAGAAATATTCATACATTTTCTGCCAAAATGCAACTGAGGTTAATTTATATTAGACTATCTTACTTATAAGATGAACATTTTTTCAATGCAGTATTAAAATATTGATGGTTTATTAGAAAAAAACTTTTTTAATTTTGCGATCAAAGCGATTTAGAGTTTCTCCAATTATAACATAAATAAACAGTCTTATGTCTTGGCTTAAGCAAGCACTTTCATTGGGAAGCATTTTCATCAATTTCTCATAATTCTCTCATTCCTCATAAACTTTCCTTAATTTTCACAACATATTATTTAGGAATGAATAGCTGGAAAGATTTACAAGATATTTTACTCAAATTCAGAAATGAAAGGAACTGGGAGCAGTTTCATAATCCAAAAGATCTTGCATTAGCATTGTCCATAGAAGTTGCTGAATTAAATGAACTCTTTTTATGGAAAAAGCCAGAGGAAGCTGATGTAGAAAAGGTTAAGGATGAACTTGCGGATGTTTTCGCGTACGCAATTCTGCTCGCTGAAAAATATGATCTCGACATCAATGAGATCGTGAAAACTAAGGTTGCTAAGAATGCTGAAAAATATCCGGTCGACAAAGCCAAAGGGACATCAAAAAAATATACTGAACTATGAGGTTATACTCTGGCACATCCACGAATTTTATAGCGCTGAATGTCAATAACCGAATTGCGGATTTATTGAAAGAAGAATTCTTCAAACAGTTCGGTTATAAACCGTCGCAAAGTGAGGTAATGTCATGGCGGAATTCTTTGTTTCGTTTGTCAGATATTCTGGAGCGCGCAAACCTCACTGACCAGGGGATAATGGTTGAATACAAATTGCCACTTAGTGGAAAAAGAATTGATGTAATTATCTGTGGTAAAGATCAAGACGAGAAGAAGAATGCAGTAATTGTAGAGCTTAAGCAATGGGAGAGCTGTTCTCTCACAGATTACGACAGCGACTACGTGGTAACCTGGGTAGGAGGCGGAAATCGCTCCTTGCTACACCCAAGTGTTCAGGTGGGAAATTATATGTATTATCTGCAGGATAACAGTACCGTTTTTTACGAGGGTAGTGAGCCTATAAAACTTTCGGCATGCAGTTACCTACATAATTACAGCATTAGTAGTAATGATGTGCTTACAGACCAACGCTTTCAAAACAGTATCAGCCGTTTCCCTCTATATGCAAGTGAAGACCGTCTTGCTTTATCTGAATTTATCACTCAAAAAGTAAATTCTGGAGATGGAATGTCCATCCTTGCCGAGATTGAACAAAGCAAAATGCGACCGTCCAAAAAATTACTCAAACAAGTTTCTACCGTCATAAAGCAGAAACTAAAAGGCGAATTGAAATTGTTTGGCACAGTTAAAACCAAAGGTGATTATATCCTTCTCGATGAACAATTGATTGTTTATGATACAGTAATGAGTATCGTTCGTAAAGGATTAGAAAACAAGCAAAAACATGCGATAATTGTAAAAGGTGGTGCTGGCACAGGTAAATCCGTAATAGGTTTGCAACTGCTGGCAGACTTGGCAGCGTTAAATTTTAACACCCAATATGCAACTGGTTCAAAGGCTTTTACCGAAACATTGCGTAAAATACTAGGCGATAGTTCAAAAAGCTTGTTGAAGTATTTTATGTCTTACGGTGAAGCGGAATCAAATGAGATTGATGTGCTCCTAATGGATGAGGCACATCGGATCAGGGAAAAAACTGGATATCCCTTTAAAGCAACTGGTAAAACACAAGTTCAGGATTTGCTAAATGCAGCGAAAGTCTCTGTTTTTTTTATCGACGACTTTCAAGCCGTACGTAAAGGTGAGATAGGATCTTCTGGTTTCATTAGAGCGCAGGCTGAACTTGCAGGTTGTAAAGTTTATGAATATGATCTGGAGGGACAATTCCGAAATGGAGGATCTGAAAGATACAGTGAGTGGATTGATCATACGTTGCATATCAGGAAAACAGCGACCTCGGAATGGATAAATGAACCTGACTATGAATTCCACATTATGGATTCCGCAGAAGCGTTGGAAGAAGCTATAAGGGCAAAGGTTGAGCTTGGGTACACTGCGAGAGTAATGGCAGGATTTTGCTGGCCATGGACTAAAAAGCTGGATGACAATGGTGATTTGATTAAAGATGTAGAGATTGGCGATTATAAGCGGCCATGGAATGCGCAAGAAGGATTAACTGGAATGCGAAAGGGAATCCCCAAATCGCAATTTTGGGCTTATGAAGACGGAGGAATTAATCAGGTTGGTTGTGTTTATACTGCGCAGGGCTTTGAATTTGATTATGCGGGAATAATCTTCGGAAAAGATCTGAGATATAATCCTGATACTGCGGAATGGGAGGGATTCTCTGAATGTAGTTACGACAGTCAGGTTAAGAGCAGCGTAGATTTCCTTCAGCTCGTAAAGAACACTTATAGAGTGCTTTTGGGAAGAGGAATGAGAGCGTGTTATGTTCATTTTATGGATAAGGATACGGAAAGGTATTTTAGAAGTAGGATAAGAAAAAAATAGAGAAATCAGGCTCTGTTTTCTATAACCAGTACTTATTCTAAATTTTTTGAATTATGTTTTGCAGCTTACAGCAACTCTGTCGTGATAAAAACTATTTATGCAACAGGAAGTGTCATAGGTACGATAGAGGAATAGCATAATTGAGAGTCGGTATCATTCCATGGTAAACCAACTCTTAATTTAGTTAAGTGACCTTAAGGCCCAACTACATAAGCGATTTTACAAGTATAGCCCATAAGACCAAGCCCGTTATTAACAGTATCTCTAAATGATACCTTGCTGAAAAAGGGTATATCTTTTTTTTGCGTCTTTCCAATAACTAAAGCAAATACAATTTCATATTGATGGGGATTGTAAGGTTCAGGAAGTACATCTGCTTTACAACCATAATCGACCAGATGTTTGAGAAATTCTTTGCGTATTGCTTCATCTTGTGTAAGGATTTGGCCGCTGAATGCACCCTGTCTAAATAGATGACTGATGCTGGAAGAGCTCTTTCCCATTTTAACATGAAAGAAAGTATGGGTGTCGATGTCGTAAACGTCACATACTTCATTGCCATCTTTTCCAACTGATTTAGATTTAGCCGTAGTATGTCCTAAATCGAAAAGAAATCTGCTTTTTCTGCTCATGCTGAGTGCTGAATTGTAATCACTCTCCTTGATCTTCGTTTTAGTTGGTGTTGGCATATCGTGTGGATCCAGTATCCTTTCAGAATAGAACTGATTAACCAGGCTGAAGAAGTCAGGCGCAACGGCATACCAGCTGCCCTCCGAAAGAATATACTTATTTCCCTTATACTCTGTTTCCCATGAAAGGCAGCGTTGAATTGGCCAGTTCCGGTTTGTACCATTATCTTTGACCAGGTTCACTTTGTAGCTATCGATATTTTCTGGTGTGATTTCTTTTCTGGCATCTCCGATTGAGTTCTTCCAGTCCAACATATCAGGCATTTCAAAAGAATCTTTTTTATTTAATCTGCTACGATCCCCGGTAGAGAATACAAAACCATTGCAATCAAAAATTAATTCGTAGTATTCAGGTGGCGTAAAAAGCATGTTTTCGAACTTGGCCATCTTTAAGTTTCTAGCGAGCTGTTTGACAAGTTCATTAACAAGGGATTTGTCACGGATCATAGCTATATTATCGATCCATGGATAGTCTTGTTTGTAATTATCAGATAAGTAGTGTTTTAAAGTCTCTGTGCATAAGCTTTTTAGCTTCAAAAGGCCCACAATGCCTTTAACCAGTCGTAAGCTATCTTTACCATCCATAGACTCGCCCAATGGATGATCTTTTGGCAATTTACCCGTAATTCCTCTTAGTATATCCTTTTGCTTGTTAATTCCGAATTCTTCAGGTGTAGAACCAGTTGAAGCTTGCTTTTTTGTTTTTTGAGAGTTGATTTCCGGCGTAGTTGTATCCACCTGTCTGATTTCTGACTTCGGAATGCAATTTAGTGCAGTCTTCAGCCCAAAGTTGTAATCAGTCTTAGTCAAATCCATCAAATGAATGCCGGATCCGAGTGGTATGGCTAAAAGTCGATCATCAACTTTAACAATGAGAACAGCTTGTGAAGAGGAATTTTTGAAAGGAGTGGTACTCATTTTAAATGCCTCATTTAAATAGTTCGCCCAATCAGGAGTGTTATTTCTGCTTACTGTATAATAAACAGATACCCCATCCTGTTCTTTTGAGAAAAGTCTTCTATCCTTCTTGAAAATCTGTTTTGGATCTTTAATATGGTCCTTGATTAGATAGATTGTTGGTTTGATCGCAGTCATCTTAGATTGTTTTTGTTCAAAAGCCTAAAGGTATTTAACCATTTCTGGCTATTCTTACGGTAAACCGTAACCATTTAGATGGAGGTGATGTAGTGGCTTACGGTTTACCGTAAGGTTCAGAAATTAGCTAACCATATTTTTGATAAAAGAAATCCAGTTTTTATGGCAAGAATTATTCTTCAACATAGCGAGTCTGCTCTAGACACAGCTAAGAAACAAACGTTATCCATGGGGTTTGTAAGTGACAAAGATTTACTGAAAAAACGTTCAGGAAAATATTTCGATGTTATCGCAGGACTAGATGCCAAATCCTTAACCAATACTCAGGGTATGGAGAAGCTTATGAGTGCAATTCAGGAGGAATTCGGTACGGCGGAATCAGCGAGCCTGCCTTTGGGCATAGTATCCAAATGCTTTTTAGGACATCCTTATGAAGTGCATACTCTTGATTTAAGCGGTAGCCAAATCATCAAACATTATAAGATAAATGAACCGATGGAGGCTGATTTTGAAAAAGCCAGAACATTGGCAAAGCATAATGCTTATTCGATGGTTGAAATTTACAAAGATAAAATCATCTTAATCCGTGAAGACGGAACAGCTACAAAATTGTAACCTAAAATATGCTCTAATAATATGTCACAACAAGTAATCTCTTACGCAGACCTTTCCGTCATTAATAGTGCGTTACGGTCAATCTCAGCAGATATGTCGGGGGTACATTCTGAATTGGGAACGTTAAATTTCAAACAGGATCTGTTAGAGAATGAACTAACAAAGTTAGCTGATTCTTTTGCCGATTTTGTGAATGCCGATATAAAACATAAGTCACTACAGCTTGCTGAAACCCGACAGGGAAATCTGAAGCAAGACTTACAGATAAAGTTTGGATACTATGCCGAATTGCGGAGAATGGCAACCGGCATTTTACAGAGCGTTGATGTAGGTATAGTTGGTGATGACACCTTAAGATTCACTACTGAAGAGGTCATGATCAAAGCACCTGGTTATTGGTTAGCACCGGCATTAGTTGCATTAGCTGCCTGGATTAGAGACGATCGTCGCACTAATGAGAAAGCGCTTACTGAGGCTCTGAAAAGAGACGACTACAAGACAACACTTTTCTTTCTGTTGTTAATGAGGAGACTCCAAAGAAATGACGCGAGCCTGAAATGGCTGGAACGTTATTTTATGCACCAAAATCCACATCATCTTGATAGAGAATTCATTGTTATACTAGAAGCGGTAACTACTGGTGTGTTCCCTCCGGCAGCGAGGCAATTTATGATGACGAATGTAAAAAGCTGGTTGGATCAACTAACACAAGGTGATCTATTTATCAACGAGCAAAAAATTCAATGGATTCGTTTCTTTAAGACACTTGGTCCTCTGTCAGACGGTAAATATCCTTTACTCGGAAAATTTTCAACGAATTGGGAGTTACTCGAAATCTCTTTGCGGGAAGCAAAAGCGCATGAGGTAATAAGCGATCATTTCAAGAGTATTGTTGCTGCCTCTGCCGATTTTTCAAAAAGCACAAAAGTCCAGTTAGATGAAATTTTGTCGCTCTTGGTAACCAATTTTGATGATGAAGAATTGCCACTGCAGGAACAGGTGAGGTTAAATCAACTCATCATTCAAATGGATGGGGATAAAAGTGCTGCACAAGCTGTTATGGCTGCCGAGAAAGATATTTTTAGTGAGAAAGTAGATTTCCTGCAGTTGCTTACAAACGCCTCTTTTAACCCAGAACTTTCTGGGGTAACGAAGGTAACTCAATCTCTTGCTGTTTCTATCAGTCAACCATGGATTACAGAAGCATATAATACCTATACAGCACAAAGTAGAAATAGCATACCACAGAATATTGAACTTAATATCGATAGTTTTAAGGCCAGTACCATCAATGGAAGTGACGAAACGGAGCTAATTGAAAAGCAAAATACATACTATCAAAACGTTCTGAAAATCGACCTTGGCAAACTTTCATTTCCGTATGAAGGCGTAATTATTGGTGCCTTAATTTGCATGGGTAGTATCTGGGCATTTACATTAAGTGTTGTTGCAGGATTAATCGGACTTGGAATTGGAGGCGTCCTGATCTGGAATGGGATCAACAAACATGCTAAGGCGAAGAGGAAAATTATCGAAGACCTGGAAGAGCGGAAGCGTAAAGCAAACGAAGTCTTGAGAGGCTGCATTGCAGAAGCTGTAGATTATAGAATTGAACATACCACGGAAGATGTCAAGGCAGAGCTGGCTTTACAACTTCTCACCTCAATTATACCCGAAGATTTTTCTAGTGTATCAAGAGAGACCGCGCGAAACATTATTTAACCTTTAATCATACAAAAATGATGAATATCATATTAGACGAAAGTTCAACCCAACCCGAAAAGAACAATAGCCAGGAGAATAAAGAGACGGTAATGAGACCTAATTTATTTACAGGTAGTACAGAGGCTAAAGTTGGTGAAGCTAAATTTCCAGAATGGGACATTATCCCGTCCAGTCAATTCGTTAATCCTAGAATTAAACCACAGTAATGTCATCAGTAACAACTTATGCAGAGTGGACTATTTTGCTTACACAATTCGGAGCGGGGAATGATATCTGTTTAGAAAAGTTGAGGGGAGGGACGTTCGTTATAGATGCCGGAACTGCTTCCCGATTCTACTTAAAAGTTGAAGAGGTCTATAACAAAAGAAAGCAGCGTTGGCTTGATAAATTCCAGCATTCATTTCGATCGCAAAGTTTTAGGACAATAGATGATTTCGAAATTCTTTTAAGAAACGGAAAACAGAATCTGCATCCGTTATCAGCGTTTATTGCCTTGAATGGTCTGCCTGAGGATTTAAAAAAAACGCTAAAGAAGGATCTTGAAGAATTTGTCTCGGAAATTAAGAAATCTTTAAAGGACAATGTTTCAAGGTCGTCGAATGAAAGAGAAAAGATGCTGATTCTATTGAGTTCTTTCGGAATAAATAATATTCCTGACAACACAAGAGTAACTGATGCTGAGATAAACGAAACCATACCTGCTACAGGCAGAAAAATACTATTCTAAAATGGCAAACAAAATAGAATTCAAAACTTCGCTTTTACGGATGTTCCGGGCGCGAATACCTTTTATATCAATAAGAAGCATCGAAAGAGCCCGAGTCTTGGAGATTGTCCAGCAATTGGCTGAAGAAATCAATATCCCAATTTATGTGCACAGTCTGTCGCATGGAACAATAGACATTAAAACCAGGAAAAGTGTAAACGATGATAGATCTGTTGCAGGTGGCCTGGATTATGCTGTTCAGCATATTTCACAGAGACATAACCTAACTTTTGTTTTTAATGAAGTCAGTGATATTGAAGATGATAATCTGGTTTCAAGGCATATTTACGATTGCGTTGTTCAGGCAATAGAACGGGGAGGGAGTATATGCTTAATTACCACAAAAAGCATTTGGCCTCAACTGCAAAGAATGGGAATGACCATTGCACTTGATGCGCCGAATGAGGAAGAAATGTTGGAAGTTGTCAAAGATTGTGTTATGCCTTATAAAGGATCGATTCCATTAGAGTGGGACGAAACTGATTATAAAATGGCTGCCACTGTCCTGGCAAATATGACTAAAATTGAGGCTGAAAATGTTTTGGCGACCCAGATGGCCAAAGGATCGCTAACCAAGGATGATATCCGAGAACTAAGTAATGCCAAGGACAGGTTATTTAGCGATATTTCTGGACTGGAGAAAGTAAAGATCGATCCTTCTACGCTCTCTGTTGCCGGTTTAATGGGACTTCAAAATTGGCTTGATCATCAAAAACAACTTTTAACTGCTGACCTTAAGGCAAGGAAGATGAGGCCTCCAAGGGGTGTTCTGTTGGTTGGCGTTCCGGGTTGTGGTAAATCGTTATCTGCGAAATTTGTTGCAGCCAACTGGAATTTACCTTTATATCGTCTTGATCTGGCGGCTATCCATGGTCAATATCTAGGTCAATCTGAAAATAGACTGAAAGAGGCATTGGCGTCGGCTGATCATGCAGCTCCCTGTATTTTGTGGATTGACGAAATAGAGAAAGGCCTTGCAGGAGCAATTTCTTCAAACGATGGAGGAACATCTAACAGAATGGTGGGACAGTTTCTTTTTTGGCTCCAGGAAAGTGAGGCGAAAGTGTTTGTCGTCTCAACAGCAAATGATGTAAGTAAGCTTCCTCCAGAACTTTTACGTAGAGGACGTTTTGATGAATTATTTTTTATTGATCTGCCTGCTGAAGAAGAACGAAAGGATATTATCAACCTTTATATCAGACGTAACTTATTAACTCAACCCTCTGAAATTATATTAGCCAGGCTTGTTGAAATTTCGGAAGGCTTTGCGGGGTCTGACCTTGAAGGTGCCGTTAGAGATGTCGCAATTCAGGCGATAATACATGGGGATGCCGTTGTTGACGACGAGTTGTTCGAAAAATGTTTTAGAAATGTAGTTCCATTGAGTAAAACCGCTCCCGAAAAAATTGATGCTATAAGAACCTGGGGAAGAGAAAGGGCTGTGCCCGCGTCAGGCGTTTCCTGGAACGTTACTTCACATGACAGTGTAACTGGTACAAGGTCTATTATCATTTAATCGGTTTTTATGGTTTCCCGTAAATAAATCATTCGCAGTCTGTCTATTTTTGAATTGCTTAATACCGAAAATTTCATGAAACCTTACCGTAGATACATCAACGCAAAAGATCGACCTAAAAGAAAGGACGAAGAACCTATACCTGATAAGCATGGTTCCTACGGAGCATTATTGTTTGATAGAAGGTGGAAAGATAAACGAAGTTCGATCTTAATCAGGGATAATAATAAATGCGTGATCTGTGGATTTGCTGAGGGCTTACAAGTACATCACAGACAATACCTTTACGTGACAGCCTTGAAAAAATTCAAGTCTCCATGGGACTATTCTGACAAAACGTTAATAACGCTGTGTAATTCATGCCATCAACGTGGTCATTCTAAATTCAAAGTACCAATAATCTATATTTAATATGTTTGATTTTTTAAGAAAAAGAGGTTCTGAAGAAATGCCTTCGAATCCACTGAAAATCGCTGAATCGGTCGAAGGATTGAGATCAATTGATATTCCTGAAAATGTATTTATTGAGAACGAAAAGGATTTCTCTGTAAAAAATGAGGAAACTTTAGTGAAGAGGGCGGAAAATAATATCGAATTGTTATTTGATTTTCTGGATAGAAATCATGAAACAAAAGGATACGACGACGCTTTAATGAATCCTGATGTAAAACACATGGAACAGAATGTTGATGCGCTAAAAAATGAGTTGGAACGAACGATAAGAAGAGTGAAAACGTTTTATGAGGATTTCAACAAGGAAATAGATTTTCATATTGAAAGCAGAGGAAGAAGTGGAATGGTGGATGTAGTTGATGAGCTCAAAATGAAAAAGAGTATCGCTGAAAGCCATGTCCAAAAAGTTTTAGAGATAGAAACCGAGCATAAGAACAGCACGGGGGATAGCCAGGGAATGACTCTTAGCTATATCCGTGGCTTTATGAATGGACTGTCTGCAATTACACACCACAGTATATTAAGAAGATTTTAGATGAGAAAATTTCAAAATTGGTGGATTAAGTTCAGTTGCTTTTTAACTGGGTATAATTTTTATATCCTTAGTAATTGCAGTGAAGTCTCGACCCGGAAAGTGAAAAAATATACAGCAGCGCTACTCATTGTATCAACTGTATGGGCTTTTGTTGGTTATTGCTTTTGTGATAGATATATGAAACTTGGTCCAACCGGAAGTATATTCGGTGCAATTATAGCAGTGCTGATAATTATTCAGATTGAGCGTCAGATATTATTGGCAGATAAAACTAACAGATGGTTAAAGGTTACTCGTATTGGATTGGCGATTCTAATGGCCGTAATTGGCTCGCTTATCGTTGATCAGATTATCTTTAAGGATGATATTGATAAAGCTAAAATAAAAAGCAATCAGGAGCAGGTTGAAGCCTTGTTACCTGCTAGAACGAAGCAAATAACGGAGCAGATAACACAATTAAATGCGTCGATAGCCACCAAGGAACTGGAACGAAAGGAACTCTTGGACGACATCAGTAGAAATCCTAATCAACAGATTGTAGAAACTTCTTCGAGCCAGGTTCCAGTGACCAAAATAACAACCGACAGCTCAAAAACAACAACTACAAGTACTGCACTCAAAACAACAATTTCAAGAAATATAAAAGTAGTGCCTAACCCCAAGATTAATCAGCTCCAACCAATCGACGACCAATTAAAAGTACTGGCTGATCAGAAAATGATAAAAGAAACTATGCAGCTGGGGCTAAAAACGCTGTTGGAAAAAGAGGTAGATAGTAAAGTTGGGTTCTTAGATGAACTTCAAATTATGTTTAGTATTCTAAACGAGTCTTTCATTGCAGCAATTGTATATGTCATATGGCTCTTATTTCTCTTGCTTCTGGAATTACTTATACTAATTGGGAAATCAAACGAAGATGATTCTGATTATGATAAAACCATTCAGAAACAAATGGCCATACATTTTAGAAAAATAGAGCTGTTGTGAAAATTTGCCGACCAGGCAAAAAAGTAGAAGAGATGAAGAAAACTAAATAGTAAGCCTCAATTAGAGGCTTGTTTCTTTTTTAGGCGTTGGCACTTTCATTGTTCATCTTCTGGAATGATAAAGCCCCTCGTTTCCAAGGGGCAGTCATTAATTTTTCGTTAATCAATTGATAGCCAGAATTTAGTTCAGCCTAGTGCAATGTGCGCACTTAGGTTTACCACCTGTTCCTGATCTTAGATTCTCTTTTTCAATGTTGTTACCTTCTGTACACTGAGTGTTGTCATGATAAACATTTTGTTTAATCGAATGAAATGCAGCTGTCTTTGCCATAAAAATTGATTTAATTAAATGAGATACAAAAAACTCAATTAAATATTCCTCTTTCGTACGGTTAACCGTAAAAGGCAAGGCTATTTGAAAATAGCTACGGTTGTGGCATTTTTAGATTACGGTATCTTTGATTTAGCAGGTTCAACATATTCAACATACATATGCTCAGACATTGGCAGTAATCTTTTACGGCTGTCGGCGGGGTTTTCGCCTCCAGTAGTATAAAACTCTACTTTGCCATTTATTTTTGAATAATGAATCTTGCCAATATCATTGCGGGTAATCAGGGCTATGTTTTTTATCCTTTTTAAGTGCGCCAATCTAAATGTGTCCAGCGCAACGATGGTAGCACCATCAACTTTCTGATCACAATCTATGGATTGATACTGCTCGCCATCCCAATACATGCATTGAGGTTTGTCGTAGATAAAATAGGAGCCAACCATAATAATTACTGCGGCAAAAAAAGCGATAATGCCTTTGTAGAATTTAACGGGAATGCCCAGGTACCCAATGTTACTTATTTGGGCATCAATTGGTAATACTGAAAGTAATTCACTTTCCTTTGGTTGTGTTTCGCCCTGAGGATTTTCCGGTTGTATTGATACAGGGGCTGGTTCTGATACAGGTACTGGTAATGGTGTCTGTATAGTCTGGGTATTGGCCGATTCCCATTCTGATTTCACAAGGACATAAATATCGCCAGATTTATAAGGTCTAGGCTCAAAATCTATGAACCAGGCTAGGAGTTCAATCGTGATCTCTTTTGGAGTGCCAACTTTTCCTTTTAGAAAGTTATCTAAAGGTTTGAATTTATCAGGGCCTTCTGCTTTAATTCTCTTTACATATTCCTCTCCGCTATCTCTTTCGCCGAATAACGACTTAAAGGTTTCACTATCCTTTTCTGAATATCGATTGTGAAATACATTCAGACATTCCGCTTTCAGATTTGCGGTAGTATAACTCGCCAATTTACGAGGTAATGTTCCCTCTTTTTTTTTCTTTTCATAAGCAAGAATCACTTCCCGTTTATAATCTTCAAACCTTTTCAAATCATTTAAGCGCTAATCGTTAGACGGAATTTTCGGAATCTCTAAAGAATTTTCGGAATTCTAACGGAATCATTGGAATCTTCGGAATCCTTTGATAAACAGTGGTTTTATGCCCCATATGTTTGCATTAGAAATCAGTTCAGACTTTGATTCGCTATCAGAGTTTAAATGTACAAAACAGATTTCAAAAAGAGACAAAGACGCGGGAGTTACTAACCGGTTTGGGAAGCAGTTATTAGCTCCCGCGTTCGAAGCTCATACTTCCCAAAAATTTCAGAAGGCCTTCTGATTTACAATCGTAGCAGCCCCCGCGTATGGATCGCGGGGAACTACAGAGTATTTCATTCTTAAATTTTTGAATTATGTTTTTTCAGTTATTAATTGCCATGATATTGGGATTGACTTCCCCTTCAAATACTACCAGTGAGACACAAAATGGTGTTACCACAATGAATACCGAGGGCGATCCGAATACAGGAGGTGATACAGGACAAAATCCTCCTCCAAAAAAATAACAGTAGATCAGTAGGGTGGAAACCACCCTACTTTTTTGCATTATTACTAATCAAGTGATTAATACTTTTTATCAATCAATAAATAATAGCAGGAGTTTGGTGTAAATTCTCGTTTTTTTCTTTATTTTGGATAAAATTAATCGCTTGAAACCTCTCTATCTACTCTCGTTTCTTTTGATGTTTTTTCATTCTTGCACAGATCGGGTCAAGGAAAAAAAAACAGAAGATAATTTGTTCTATGACCTGGCATTTGAATTCCGGGATAAAGAAATGTATGATAGTGCTTTTTTTTACTTCAATAAGGCTAAAGAATTATTTCTGCTGCAAAAGGACAGCCTGGGTGCGGGAAGGTGCTTAGTTAACATGGGAATTATTTCAACACGGAAAGGTGATTATTTTGGAGGACAGGAAATTTCGCTAAATGCACTTTCTCATTTTGACAAAAAGAAAGAAGATCAATACTTTTATATTCATTCTAACTTTAATAACCTTGGAATAGCAACGCATAATCTGGGAAATTATAAAGACGCATTAAAATTCTATGATTCCGCAATTAAATTTTCCAGGGATTCCTTAGACACCCGTCTTTATCTAAATAATAAAGGCAAAACTTATCAGGTGATTCGCGAATACGGAGAGGCTCTGAAAATATACAATCAGATCTTAAAGGGGGCTAGTAAAAATAGAAAGGAATATGCCAGGGCATTAACTAACATTTCTCTAACAAAATGGTTGCAAGACTCCACCTATAATGCCGTTCCAAATTACCTAAAAGCATTACAGATTCGTGAAGAAGAAAATGATCTTTGGGGTCAAAATTCCAGCTATTCACATCTTTCCGATTTTTATGCTAAAAAGCAAGTCGACTCTGCATTGATTTACGCCAATAAGATGTATGATGTGGCAATAAAAATAAAAAGTGCTGATGATAGATTAGCTGCACTTCGGAAACTGATTAAACTTAATCCACCTAAAGTTGCTAAAGAATACTTTCAAGCCTATCAAAATCTAAATGACAGTTTACAGACTGCTCGCAATCTCGCTAAAAACCAGTTTGCGCTTATTCGTTATGAAACAGAGAAACATAAAACAGATTTTTTAAAAGCCCAGGCTGAAAATGTTAAGAAGCAAAATAATATATTAAGACAAAACTTTGCCCTGGGTATTTTGGCATCAGTCATGTTAATCGGATACTGGCTGTATAGAAAAAGAAAAAAAGAGTTACAGCAGGAAAAGGAGTTGGAAGTCAAAAATACAGAGATTAAGTATGTGAAAAAAATTCATGATCGGGTTGCTAATAAAGTATATCAGGTAATGTCCGAAGTCGAAAATACTTCACACATCAATAAGGAAAATTTGATGGATAAGTTGGAAGTCCTTTATAATATTTCAAGAGATATCTCCTATGAAAGAGAGTTAAATACGGAAAAAAATTATGCTCTGCAGCTTTCAAAAATGATGAAGTCTTATTCATCCGAAATAATAGAGATTTTTATAATCGGAAATGAAGAGGAGCTATGGGAAGGGGTAAGTTCCGAAGCGAAAACGGAGGTCTTTTATATTATGCAAGAGTTGATGACCAATATGAGAAAACATAGTAAAGCGGAATCCGTGGTTACAAGATTCAGTCGGAGTAATGATACTATAAATATTTGCTATTTGGACAATGGAGTGGGGATGAATAATGCTGTTAAGAAAAATGGTTTGACAAATACGGAAAACCGTATAAAAAGTATTCGGGGTACCATTACATTTGATACTACAGCGGAAAAAGAGTTCGAAATTCGGCTCTCATTTCCTTTTTCTTAAAATTTCAAGAATGATGTTCAAAAAAGTACTTATAGCAGAAGACCACGAGCACACTAATATTTCTGTGCGGAAAACCCTTGAAGATCTTGGTGTTGCTCAGAAAGAGTTTAGATTTTATTGCGACGATGCGCTAGCGCTCTTAAACGCAGCATTTCATCAGGAACAGCCGTTCGATTTACTGATTACTGATCTTTCTTTTGAGGAAGACAAAAATATCCAGGTTATCAATGGAGGTCGAGCGCTTATTAAAGCTGCGAGACATTTACATCCCAATTTAAAAGTAATAGTTTTCTCTCTCGAAAATAATGTATCAGTGGTCGATGAACTATTTGAGAACCTAGATATTGATGCTTACGTGCGTAAAGCCCGATATGATGCAGATGATCTGAAACGAGCTATAGATGCAGTTTCTAACCATAAAAAATATCGTTCTGCAGATTTGATGAGAAACAAAAGAATAGATAATTCTTACGATTTTAAAGCTTTTGACATTGAGATTATCACACTATTGTGTAATGGGACACCTCAAAAAAACATCCCATCCTATCTGCAACAGAATAATATTAAACCATCTGGCTTAAGCAGCGTAGAAAAGCGTCTTAACTTTATAAAAACAGCATTGAATATCTCCAGCAATGAGCAACTAGTTGCTTACTGTAAAGACAAAAAAATTATTTAATCAGCTTTGGGGTTTTATCTGAGCCTAACTTGTAAAAAGCAGCTGGAATAATGAGTTTAAACTAAACATCTATGAATACAATTCTACTCTTGGGAAGCATTTTTCTCAATACTATTACGCCCATCGCGACTAAAGAGGTATATGTCTGCAATAACAAAAAAGCCGATAAGTATCATTACTCATCAACTTGCAGAGGTCTAAGTAATTGCCAGTATAAAATTTCGAAAACAACGATTCTCATTGCAGAAAAAAAAGGAATGACACTATGTGCCTGGGAAAGCAAGAAAAAAGAGCAAAAAGTAAGGTTGAAACAGAAGAATCCAACGCAAATTTAAGTGTTAATAAGGATCACAATATGATTAGAATAATTCTTTCCTTTATAGCTATTACATTAGGTATTTCTTGTTCTCAAGCGGAGCATAAGTCAAATATTAATGATTCCATAGCAAAGGAGACCGTTTCTGATAAGTCTCCGGCTATTTATGGAATAAACGCTGCGGAAATAGCCATCAGAAAGGGACCTGGTTTGAAATATGGAAAAGTTGTCAACGAGAAAGCTACTCAGATTATTGGTGAAACGCAGTATTGTGAAGTCGGTTTTTCTACCAAAGTTGTGACACTGGAAAGGGAAGAAGAATGGACCAAAATAAAGGTGGTGGATCCTGAGTGGCTTTCCGATACCTATATTGGATGGGTGCCTTCTAAAGTTATCATTACCAGTGAAGATCAGGAAAAGCAGTCGTTCGGTAGGCTGGATCCTAACGATTATCAAATACTAAAAACAAATCACAATACAATAGTTGAGAATTTTCATGTATTACTAAAACATAAAAATTTTGACAAGAACTATGTTTATCAATTTATAAAAGCATTCCGAAAAGAGAATTGCACCAAGAACTGCAATGTTGAATTGTATGATAGCAAATCTATTTTAAACTTAATAGATGTATATCCGTTGGAAGGACAGGACTATTTAAAAATGGCTGATCACTTGATTTCTATTTCAAGTTTTGACGCATCTGAAGATAGTAGTTGGTACCCTTGTCAAAATTTTAAGTATAATGAGTTAGGTGGTAAAAACTGGAAGAAAACTCCAATCAAATAATATTTCTCTTTCGTTACAGTTGTGTCTATATTAAGACGTTTAAAAAAAGTCGAAATTTAGTATTGCTGTATAAATTCGCGTATTCCTATACTGAAATATAGCAATACTTCCTAACTTAGTTAGGAAGTAAAGGACTGTATGTGCGCTCATTACTCTCTTTACGTTAAATTGAGAAATCGATTTACGTTCTGGAAGGAGATGCTTGATGGCAAGTAGAGAATGTTTTTCTGGCTGGCTTATTAACACGATACCTTTACAAGGTAACTTGAATAGAAAATGATAAAAATTAACTGCTAATGAAACGACTTATTTTCCTATTTTCTTTTCTAATATTGGTCCAATTTGCTTATGGACAAAATGTTGACAGTCTTAAAAAGGAAAAAATTCAAAAAGAACTGGAACAACAATTCTTCCCTGGTTCCAAATTCCAGAAAGACTATCATTTTGAATTTCCGGAACCTTTTACTGAATTAAATTTCCGGACAAAAGATGGCTACAAATTAAATGGCTTACTCTTCAAGTCAAGGCAGACAAACGGATTGATCTTTTATCTGCATGGCAGTAATGGTGCATTAGACGTTTGGGCAAAAATTGCACCCTTTTATACTAACCTTGATTATGATATTTTCATTCTTGACTATCGGGGTTATGGGAAGAGTGAAGGCAAGGTGAGTAGCGAATCTGAATTGACTGATGACATTCAAACCGTATATGACAACTTAAGAAAAATTTATTCGGAGCATAGGATTATTGTGATGGGTCAATCCATTGGTACCGGACCTGCTGCAATCCTTGCCGCAAACAATAATCCTAAAGCACTGGTCTTACAAGCCCCATATTATAGCTTATCGGATTGGATATCCAACGTTGCGCCAGGTACTGATTCTTCCAATATGAACTATCAATTTAATACGTTTGAATTTTTGCAAAAAATAAAAGTGCCTGTAACGATTTTTCATGGGGACGCAGACAATGCTGTATATGTTGGCTCTTCTGAGAAATTGAGTCGGTTTTTAAAAAAAGGTGATCAATTGTTCATTTTGAAGGGTGAGGGGCATACCAATTTTACCAGTAACACAGAATATCTGGAAAAAATGAAAACAATCCTTAAATATTAAAACAATGCTTCGTTTTGGAAATGAAACAAGTTTAAAGAGGGTTGCTCACAAATTCACCCTTTTCTGAAACGATCTGATTTCCCCATTCTGTAATTGTTTCTAAGACAGGGATAAATGTTTTTCCAAAATCCGTGAGACTGTAAATCACCTTAACAGGAGGTTTGTTGCCATATACTTTTCTTGATACAAGGCCGTCCTTTTCCAATTGCTTCAACTGTAAACTCAATGTCATTTCAGTAATATTTGGCACTTCTTTCCGAAGCTCGTTATACCGTTTTTCAACATCTTTTAAATGGTAGAGAATTACCGCTTTCCATTTGCCGCCTATCAAATCCATCGCCAGGCTTATTGTACAGGGGTAAGCTTTCCCATCTAGTTTTACGTAATCACCAACACATTCTGTTTTCATGATGCATTTATTTTAACCTATCTGTTTGGATAGTTATTGCAAATTTAATGTACTAAAGATAGTTTTGCAACTATAATTTTTATAGTGTAAAATTTCACCTAAATCATAAAAAAATGGTATCGGATTTAACAGCAAATGAAAACTTGAATCAGGAAGATAAACCGTTGATCACAATAGTCGGTATTTTGGGTAAGCAGGGGAGCAGTGCGGCACGTACATTGCTGAAAAGCGGACGTTATCGTGTACGTGGAATTACACGACGGATAGATTCGCCGGAGGCGCTTAGTTTGGCCAAACAAGGCGTTGAATTGCGGAGTGTACCCCTTTGTCTGGGATATGCAAAAGATTTTGTGGAGGCATTCCGGGGTTCGGAGGGTGTTTTCATGATGACGCCCAGTATTGCTCCTCCGGAAACTCATGAACTGGAGTTAGGCAAACAATTGGCAGATGCAGCGGTTGAAGCAGGGGTTCAGCATCTGGTCTTTAGCAGTTTGGAAAATGTAGATAAAATTACGGAAGGGAAAAAGTTTGCCCCTCATTTTACAGATAAGGCCAGGATTGAAGAATATATCAGGACGCTTCCGATCAAAAGCTCCTTTATCTACATGGCGTTCTTTTACACTAATCTTATGGAGTTTTATACTCCTGTTATAGAGGGTGATACGCTGGTGTTTCCGATTTATTTACCCAGCGATTTTAGGGCGCCGTTTGTTGATCCCCTTACTGCCACCGGGCCGGCTGTTTTGGAGATTTTTTCGAACCCGGAGAAATATGCAGGTAAATCCTTGCCGGTAATTGGCGATATGATTTCGCCCCAGGAAATCGTAGACACTTTTGTTCGGGTCACGGGCAGGAAAGCGAAATACAGTTCGGCATATACAAGGGAGAATATGCTGCATCATTTCCCGCAATTCGCCTCAAACGAGCTGTTAGTGGACGAAATTTTAGGAATGGCCGAATACGCAGTTGAATATGGTTATTTCGGTAAAGACCGTGATTTGTTTTGGAGCCGGGAAGTGAATCCGGATAGTCTTACCTGGGAAGGATTTCTGCGCAGCACTGGTTGGCAAGGTGAAAAGCGTTCCTATTAGTTGAACGTTAGATTAACCTTTAGGAACCAGAACCAGCTTCATCACTTAGGTCACATCGTATGCAGATACATCCGGTTCCAGATCAGCGTCTATGTTTAGTATTTTGCAGATATCCTCGTAACTGTTTATTTCTGATTTGAAATTCATTTTATCTTAGCTTTAGCGGTCAGGTTTCTTCGTTCGGTAAAGGGAATCCCTGGAAATACTGCAATAGCAACATTTCCAGGAGTTTTCCCGATATTTAGGGAGCTGTGCAATTGGTACCGATCAGAGGAGTATAAGTAACCTGCGATTGGGTAGTATGGAATTTAAAATAACATCCATTGTTGTAATACACCCCCTCCATATATCCATTTTGGTAATTGTTAGTATGTTGTAAATCTATTTCCAGTATTTTATTTTGATACAGTAAGGTAATCTCGTTATTGAGAATGGTGTGGCCGATGTAAGTACGGTCTGCACCAAACTTGGTGAGTATATTATCTACCTGCGTCTGTGTGAGTGCTTGCTGTGCCATGCCCCTATACCAATACAGACCTACTGAACCGCTTGTGGCGGTTTTACAATCCGAACTGGTACAGGTTTGATTAATTTTCGAAATCAAGTGTGCATTAAGTTGCGTTACGGTTTGGTTCAATGCTGCAACATCGGGGCTGATACCAGCATGTAAAAACAGGGTAGTACCTGATTTCTCCAGTATATTTTTGCTTCTCAGCCACTTGCCCAGCTCAGTGTTAGCGTCGTATAATGCCGAGTAGTTTTCGCCCATGGTTTGTGCATTAGTTATATACTTCGCATTTACATAACGATAATCACCTATCATATTCATAATGTCATGATTGCCGAGTATGAAATGAACTTTGCCACCAGCCGTGGCAGCTTCCTGCTCCAGTTTATATATCAGCCATAGGCATTGTGTTACATACGCTCCTCTGTCAAAAACGTCACCCATAATATAGAGGTGGCCCGAGCCATAGGTCCAGTTGTAATTATTATCAATAATGTTAGCCTTTTTCAGTAGCATTATAAATCCATCAATACCGCCTTCTATATCAGAGGTGGCAAAATATTTGGTCGGTAAGGTGGCTGATTCGGCTGGTTCCCGGCTTATTAATTGAGGCTTAAGGTTTACCGCAAATGAGTCTCCCCCAGGCAATTCTATATTCAGGCTCACTTGATCTCTGGTGGCATAAGTTTGAGTGGTATAACCGCTTTCCCTGTCGATAGATTTCACCACGTATTGATTGTTCCTATAAAATACATAGGGGCCGTCAGGATCAGCTACGGCTGTCGTAGCGTTTTTGATAGAACAGTCGAAAGACACATCGCTGCTGGTAGCATTTTGATTGTGTACTTCAATTGCAATTACATTATCACCGGTATTGAAACGGGATGAAGCAATCTTATAATTAAAAAAATTGTTCTCTTGAGCCGTGGGAATGTAAGTGCTGGTGCCGGTCGTGTAAGTAATGGTTCCTGTCTGAGGCAATAACGATGTTCTCAGTACTTCGGATCCATTAATGTAAACTACTGCCGCATCATCATGAATCATGGAAAGCACTACCGAATCCGTCAGCGCGCTTCTATCCGCGATATTAATATGCTTTCTAAAATAATAGGTAATAAAGCCGGATTGTAAAACAGTAGCCTCATCACCATCACCAAAGCCAAACTGTCCCGAGCCTGTGTTCCAACTGGCATCATCGAAAGCAGGGGATTGCCAGGCGGTTCCCTGATTAGAACCATTGCTCAGGTACTTCCAGCTTGATCCGGAATTCAGGATAGGTTCTGTTGCGAGGGCTGTGAGAGCGGTGGATGTTTGTTTCATTTTAATTTCAGAAGCGCTGTCTATACTTGACTTTTGACAACTGATGATAGCCAGGCCTATAATGGTGGAACAGGCAAATAGCAAACGTTTTTTCATTTTTTGTTGGTTTAAATAAATAGGGATTTTTTTGTACTAATATAAAGTTTTGAACTTCGATTTAACGATAGTGCGGGTTCTCAGCGGTTTCGGTACTAAAACGCTCATTTTGTCCCCTTTACTTTACCATTTATCCCCTCAATTTTTAGCTCATCGCTGTATAGTTTTACTTAAATGCATGTATGCGTAAAATCTGTGTTTATGCTATAAAGGCTTTACAATTAACCAAATAATCAACCAAATCCCTAAAAAAATGAGAAATAAAAAAATGAAATGCTGCATGCTACTTGTGTGTATGTGGGTAGCCTTTTTATCTTGTAAAAAAGATAAGATAGAAGCTACATCAAAAAATGAACAGGTTAAAGCCTGGGAAACCCTAATAGATGGAACTTCTTTTGCCAACTACACCAATTTTGAGGCGGAGTGGAATTATAATTATCCCTGGGGTACAGATCACAATGGTACTGCCCGTATGGTGGGGAGTTCAACAAACCATAACCAGATTTCGCTTAGTGGAAGTGTTTTGACCATTAAGGCGACCAGATTGGCAACATCACCAGGAAACAGTACCGCCAATGGGTTTACCCATATGCCCATCTGGTACAATTCTGGTGCTTGTCATGCGAAGGAAAAGGTGGTCATTAATGACCAGTTTCCAAGCTATACCATATCTGGTGATTTTGCTGTACCTACAGGCTCAGGAACCTGGCCTGCCTTTTGGATTACCGGTGTGAATTCCTGGCCACCTGAAAGCGATATTATGGAGTTTAAAGGTAGTAATACAAACTGGCAGAATACCTATGATGGAGGCTGGGAGAATAAACTTACCGCGGTTAATAATGCTGGCTCATATCACAATTACAAATGTTGGTACAATAAAATAAATGCTACAGATGTGGAATGCCATTATTATATCGATAATGTTTGGACGGCGAGGCACGTTTTGAGCAATTCGGTAAATAAACCAATGTGGCTGATCATCAACATGCAGATGGAGGGGGATAGCGGTGGTCCCGGCCCTTCTGGCGATACATTTTACACCGGTAAAAATATTTATATGGGCAGAGAAAGAGCCTTTTAATTTATAAAACCAGGTTCCCCATGGGAGGTGGCTTTAACGCTGTCTCCCTTTGTAGTATATCATAAGATGAAAAAGTATCCGATCATATTTGCGAGTGCATTACTTTGTATTTTATTGATGCAATGTAAGAAGGAAGAATTGACAATTCCAGAGGATGAGGTAAGCCTGGTCATCAATAAGATTAACTTGCTAAGACAAAATGGATGCCACTGTGGTAATGAGTATATGCCCCCTGTACCCGCCTTGTCTTTAAATGGCGATTTGCAAAATGCAGCAACCGGCCACGCCAGGGATATGGTTCAGAAAAACTATTTCGATCATTTATCTCCTGAAGGCGGCACGCCAGCCGAAAGGGTATTAAATGCAGGTTATAAAGGCAATTTTAGAGCAGAAAATCTAGGCAGGGGATATCTCCTCGCAGATCAGGTAGTAACAGCCTGGAGAAATAGCGTAAGCCACTGTAGAGCAATGATGGATGCTAAAAGTAAAGAAGCAGGGGTAGGTATGGATCAAAATTACTGGGTCGTAACCTTTGGCAGCCCAATGAATTGATCGTCCACATCCCACAAATCAGTTAATAATCTCTCCTTTATTACTGTCCAGTTTTTCACGCCACTTCTGAACTTCCTCATCTGCTGTTTTCTTCCAATCTTTCACTTCGCCAACGATCTTTAATGGTGATTCTGAACGATAGGAGCGGGTGGGGTTACCTGGGAATTTTTTGTCTGTAACATTCGGATCGTTCTCAAAAGTTCCGGTCGGTTCCACAATATAAACACGTTCAGGTCCATCGCTTTTTGCTAAGGAAGCCGCAAGGCCGGCTCCATTAATGAGGGCTGTGAAGTAAATGTGATTCATTTTGAGTCCGGCTTGATAGTTAGAACTGCCCCCTGGAGTCAGCAAATCACCAATCTGCAATTCTGCTTTTGTCCCATGATAAAAAGGACCTTTGCCTGACGGGGTATCGTTAAACATAGTTGATAATTCATCATACTCTTTTGCCTTGTCAGGATTGTTTAAGTCCTCATAGCATTTTGCAATTTTCGAGTATAGAGAAGGGAAAGCACTCTTAACCGTGTCGTCATTTATTTTTAATGCAAACTGTAAAGCCGTTTCGAGCCATTGCAACTGGTCAGCGGTGTTTTTTTGACATCGGGCTACAAAATGAGCTGCAATAAATTTTTCTAAATCTTCCGTTGCTTCGTTCCAGGCTTGAAGGAAAAGTGCATTTGCTTCTTCCTGTTTGCCATTTTCTTCCATACCCATACCCTGAAGGCAGAGTTTAACTACGTTGTTGAAAGGGCTGAATTCCATTTATAATTATTTAGCTGTTAGATATTTTGCGATCACAGTATGCAAACTAGTGGTATCTTAAAACGATGTCTGCAGGTTTATTGTCAAGACATATTTACAAAAAATATCCTTCACTATAAAATTAGGAAAGAAGATGAGCATCTTCCTGCTTGTGGGCGCTTCCGTGCATGGTTTGTTCCCAATTTTTTCTCAACTTCATTTCTGATTTCGTAAATTATACCGGATCATAAAAGCAGAAAGGTTAATATGCAACGTTCATCAAAAGCAGAACAACTCCTGAGACAGATCGATAGTAAGACTAAACTTGGCGACCTGCGTAAAATCGCAAAGGAAATTAAGATGGATCATGCCCTGGCTATTGAGCTTTGGAGCAGAGGCGGTTTCCTGCCCAGACAGCTGGCCATCTTAATTATGGATCATAAAGTTCTTACGCAAGATGTGGTCGATAAACTGGATATGGATATTCAGGGCCATCCGGTTAACGAGCGAAATCAATTAATAGACTGGCTCATGGCCAATCAACTCACCAAAGACAAGAAAACTATTGCATTGATTGAATCCTGGGAAAACAGCCCTTCGCCTCTTCAAAGGCGTGTTTTCTGGTATTATCAGGGGCGGTTAAGATGGGTTGGGCAAGTTTCTCCTGACAATACTGCATACCTGCTTTCTGCAATTGAAGCTAACATTGGCGGGGAAGCGTCCGAAGTGCAGTGGGCCATGAATTTTACTGCGGGCTGGATCGGTGTTTACGATAAAAAGTTCCGGGAACGTTGCGTTTCCCTAGGCAAGAAAACCGGCCTGTACAAAGATCAAATGGTGTCAAAAGGATGTACTCCAAATTATTTGCCGGAGTTCATCGCTATTGAAAGTAATAAGCGAAGCCTGTAATGATCTGGGAAAGCAAATTAAGAAAGACAAGCCTGGCTACTGCTGCATTTTGGTAAACATCAATTTCATAGTTGCTGCATCAATTGCACTCATATCAACCAGTTTTAATGACTTAACCATTTTAAGGGTTTCTGTTTTATAATACTTAAAATGTGCCGTTTCTAAATGTGATTGATAAGCTTGTTTATTGGCATAGATCTCAATGATCCGGATCTGGTTAGGATGTTCCTTCACATACATTGGAAAAATTGCGATCACACCTGGTTCAATTTTTACAGAATTCGCAGCTTCTTCCTTTAATATGGCATGATATGCTTCCAGGTGTTCTGGTATGATTTCTATTTCAGAAATACGAACCAACATATCCGATGTGGCAACAGTTGCGCTGGCTTGGCTTTGTGCATTCAGATCCGCTGCGTTTAAGATGATAACACAGAACAGTATATATATTAGCTTATTTTTCATTTGTTACGGGTTTTATGATCAATCTTTAAAGATAGGCAATCGCCCGTAACATTCTAATTATCACTATTGGAGTTTATATATTTCGCTCCATCCTGTAGTTCCTCTGTAGACGTTTGTTCAAGGACATGTAGTCGCTACGTAATCTCTGTTTTCTTGGCCTGGCCTCTTGTTGGACTTAATTTTGTGTATCCATATGTAAGGGAACCTTGAGAAACAGCTGTACTTATGGCATGGAGATGAAAGAATTAAAAGAATTAATATGGGAATAGTAAACGAAGTTAAGTTGATGCTTTTTGCAGACTACTTTCAATTTTATATACAAGATGAAAAAGTAGATGGCGATTTGAGTGATAAATGGACTAACGAAGCTGTCTGCATTCTTTTAGCAACAACGGATGGAACAATTGGAGTCGGTACAGTTCGAAACATGAAAGTTCCGGTAAATCTGAAAACATTTGATAACGAACCTCCATTTTTGGCAGACGATGATCATGTGATTGGACAAATAAACGAGTGTGATATCGAAGTTAGTTCAGGTAAAATTGTAATTGCAGGCTGTACCGATTATTTTCCGGATGCAAAAAGAATTGAACTTGAAAACGGAGTTTACCGGGCACGGATTTATTATGGAAACCTTGATAAAATAAGTGAAGACGGACTTGATGGAGAAGATTTTTATGAAATCCATTTATGGAAGACCGATAAACAAGATGGCATAAAAATCATCAGTCATAAGAAAACAAATGGATGCAATGACAACAAATAAACAATACGATAGCAATTGGGCGTTGTTACCAGGTATTGGGCTGGGCAAAGCAGTATTTGATATGACCCGGTTAGAGGTAAATGCACTTAAAGATGTTTTGGGGGAAATTACTGGCGAAAACAATTTATTGATACAAAAAGAACAGTTGCTGGCTACTTATGATATGCTTAAAGATTTTTTTACCGAAGAGGATTTAAAAACAGTAATGGAAGCCTTAGACGAAACAGGCGCGCAACGCGGGTTTATAGAAATGGAATACAGGACAACAGGCCAAACGCTGGAATACGAAGATGGCAAACTAACCGAATTTTTATCAAACAAGCAGGATCAATCAAAAGACATTACTCCCTCGTTTTCTACTGAATTTTCTACCCTTTCTTTAAGATTTTTCATCTTTTTTTAACAAATAATAGGTCAATTTTAAGTTATAACTGACGGTATTGTTCCGTCAGCTTGTAGCCTATGTATTCATTTACCGGGGCATTTTTTATTTAAAATCAAACCTAAACCAATCAAAACATGACAAACAAAAAAACAAGCATCTTCGCAATACTCCTTGCGATCATTGTATTCCTGAGCTCCTGCGAAAAGGCTAAAGTGCTCCCTGTCGGACAGGCCGTAAAAAGTATGGAAGTTTCAACCGCTTCAACGACTACATCAACTTTTACCACCAATCCCAAAAATCTTAACATTGTGATGTTTGTTCCCACAGACAACCCGGCCTTAAGCGACTACAGAACCCGTTTATCCACCCTGATGGTTCATTTCCAGAGCTGGCTGCATACCGAAATGCTACGCTACGGTTACGATAAATACATGGGACTGCCGCTGGATACCGGAGGCTTAGTGAAATTCATCGAAATTCCCGCCCAGGGCCCGCAGGCTGATTATCCTTACGCAGCGAGCGTATCGGCTACTATAATCATCAATGAAATTAATGCTTACAAAGCCACGCATGCCAGCGAATTCTCAAACTCTTCGCACATGCTCATCCTGATGCCTCAGCGTACCGATGCCAGTAGTGAAGGTCAGCCTTTTTATGGATGGGGAAAATATTGTTTTGCCCTGGATAACAGTAATATGGCGGTCGACAAAATTCCTAGCACCTCGAATTATATTGGAGGGATGTTGCATGAACTTGGTCATGGATTAAATTTGCCGCACGACCACGCAAAATACACTTCTGAGCAACCTGTTTATGGAACCTCATTAATGGGAAGCGGAAACGTAACTTTTAGTAAAGGCCAGCCTACTTTCCTTACACCGGTTGATGCAGCGATATTGAATAGAAATGAGGTTTTTCAAAGCCCTTTGCCAACTGAAACACCATATGCAAGCGCAACAACAACGATTAACGCCAATCTGACCTACGACAGCACCCTGCAAACCCTTAACCTGATAGGGAATTTTACCAGCGACAAAACCGTAAGCGATATCCTGGTATATATGGATCCAAAAATAAGCAGCGGCGATGCGGATTATAACGCGGTAACCTGGCGCTTTAATCCGGGCTCTGGCAATACCCTAACAGGTGCAATGGCGCTCAATGAACTTAACTTTAAAAACAACGAGCCATACGACGTAAGAGTTAAACTGTTGCTCAATAATGGCAATACCATTTCCAAAGCCTATTCTTTCTCATTTTTGAATGGAGTACCGCAAATCGGGGCCAATGGATCGGCAAAGTTTTTCCAGCATGGCAGTTATGGTGGGTATGGCGTATCGCTTCCGGTTGGTAACTATACCACTGCGGATCTGGCCAGTCTGGGCATTAGCAATAACGATGTATCCTCACTGACTCTGGGCTTTGGCGTAAAAGTAATCATGTATGACGGCGATAATTTTACCGGCAGCAGCATAGAGATGACTTCGTCGAGTAGTTTTGTTTCTACTTTTAACGATAAAGCATCGTCAATTAAAGTAATCGCACTCTGATAATTATGAATCCTGGTGCCGGTTAAGGAGCACCAGGGTTTTCAATGGTTGCGATCACGTTTCGATAGTAATAGTTTTAATAGATATACATTTCATCCTTCCATTTTTTGTTCAGATGATGCTCTGTTTTTCTAAACTTTCTATCAATCGTGAACAATTGTGTTGATAGTGACTATATAATCATTACGCCTGTCAGTTATCGATGATGAAATTGTTTTAAGGATAACAAAGGAGATAAAGGTTGTGTTAAATAAAAGAGGGTGTTGCTGTACACCCTCTTTTGCTTTATGAAGTATATTTCTTTCTTAAAACTGCACGTTCTTTTTTACCAATACCCATTTCCTTCTCCATGAAATTCTCAATACTGCCATACTTTTTTTCAATTGATTTGAAGAATATCTGCAACAGTTCCGGGCGCAGGTCCATTTTCTTTTTGATTTCCTCATTGCTCATTCCCGTAGCCTTAGCCATAGGCGCAAACATTTTTCCCATCATCGGTAACAGGTAAACATTGGAAGCAGTAAAATCAGCTTCAATGGTTTCTTGCGGAACGCCCAGGGTATAAAGGAATAAAGCGGTAGCCATGCCAGTACGGTCGCGACCGCCAGAACAATGATAAAGTAGGGCTGTCGTATCGTTTAACTGCAGCAGTTTTTGAAATACAGGTTTGTAGCGCTCGCCAAAATAGCGGATCCCTCCATCGCCGTAAAAATTGTCCAGGAAATCTCCTTTTTTAAGATAGGCGACCATTTGCGCACCTGAAGGAAGGCTGTCACTTCCGGCAGGACTTAAAGTATAATCACTGCCTTTCAATAAACGGTCTGGTGCAGCAGCGGATTCTTTGACCCCACGTAAATCAACTACAGTGTAAATATGTTTATCACGGAGCGTATCCATATCGGCATCGGTGAGGTCGGCAATCGAAGCACTGCGGAAAACCTTGTTCCATTTAACATGTTTCCCCTCATTGGTTTTATAACCGCCTACATCACGAAAGTTTAGTGCACCCTTGAGGTGCACCAATCGTTTAGTGCTGTCTGACAGTTGGGCCATACCCAGGCAAGGAATTAATAAAGCGATGAATAATGCTGCTTTTTTCATAAAATGATCTTTAGTTTTAAATTGTAGGATTAGAATATAATGGTGTTGAATAGAATATAGATTACCTGATGATGTCCCATCTGATACCAGCCTGTCCACGACGGCCGTACCATTCACTTGTGGTCAGTCTCCGGCTATCTCCCATATAGGTCTTTACAGGCTCATTGCTTAAGTTGTTGAGTTCAACGAAAGCTTTCAGATGTTTATTGATGGTGTAAGTGGCAGAGGCATCGATAGTGAAATTGGCCGCTGTCCAGATGTAAAAGTCAGGTCCCAATTGCTGATTAATTGTTTCTACTGATGAACCACGGTAATTTCCAGCCAATCTCACCATCATACGGTCGCGTTCATAAAAAAGAATAGCGTTGAACAGGTGTTTAGATTGATTGGGCAGGCTTGTTTTGTCGAGCGTGATATTGTTACCGGTACCTCTTGGTACGCTAACTTTGCTATTAATAAAGGTGTAATTCAATTCTGTTCCAAAGCCGCTCCAGAAACCCCTCAGGAAATCAAAACGTTTATTGATGCCGGCCTCGAAACCGAATAAGGTAGAGTTATTAAGGTTTTTCGCCTGGGTAACCATAAAGTCGGTGCCATTGATATTTTGCATACTGGCGTTTGTAAATACGATATCGTTTATCTTTTTGTAGAAAGCCCCTCCGGATATGATCCCGATATTGTCGAAATAATATTCGGCCATTACATCAAAATTATTGGAGAAAGTAGGCTTCAGGTCAGGATTGCCCTGACTGATCGTCATTGGGTTTTTGGTATTGTCAACTGAAGTTCCAGGTGTCATGTCTCCAAAACTTGGTCTGATAAAGCTGCGGGTATAAGCTGCCCTTAAGTTAGATTTTTCATTCAGTGCATACTTCAAATGAAGCATCGGCAATAGTGCATTGTAGTTGTTGCTTACTGTAGATTCGGAGATGGTCGTTACTGCCGGAGTTCCTGCTGTAGTTGCTTTGGATCCTTTTAATTCCATGCTGGTATATTCATTTCTGACACCGGCAATTATTTTAAGCTGATCTGTGGCATCAATTTCGGTCATGGCGTAAGCAGAAAACACCTGTTCTTTTCCATTGTATAGTGCAGTGGGATTTGTTTTCGGAGTAACGTTTGCAAAACCATTCGGAGTTAAAAAATCGTTGCTATACAAGTTGAATAACTGGTTTTTAGTCAGTGGGTTCATGATGTACTGGCTGTGATTGCCATCCATTGTGCCGAAGAATTTTGATCCCGAAGGGAAATCTTTAGTCTCCAGTTGAGACAGGCTAACCAGTGCGGGAGATGAAGGTACACCCAGAGCTGCTCCCGGCATAAATACAATGCTGGATCCATAGGTACTTTCTCTGTATTTATGCCTGTATTTACCACCCACTTTCAGGTTGATTTTGTTGCTGACATTTATTTTTGCATTTAACTGTGCATTGCGGTCATGTTCACTGTTATCCAGCTGAGCAATGACCAGTTGTTGTAACAGCAATTTGTCGGCACTCATGGTTTCTGCAGGGTTATTCAGGCCGGCATCGAAATGCATAGGATCTCCTCCAACACCATTTGGTGAATCAAAGCCCCAGTAGCGTTTCCCATCATCGGAAAGATTATTGAAACCCCCTGTAATTTTTTGTCGGAAGGTAGAAATGGGCAGCCCTTTTGTGCCATAGGTAGGAGGGGTTTCCAGGTAATACTTGCTTTTGTAATCGCTTACTGTCCAGTCTAACTTCAGCCTGCTGCTCAACTGATGTTCTCCGCCAAGTTCAGCTCCTTTTAAAGAGGTCTGATAATGCGAGTAGCGGTAATTGTATTGATAGCGGCTATTGGTATAGTCTACGTACGACTCATAAACAGGCCTGATGTCATTAAATTTATTCAGCATCCCCCTGAAAAATATTTTATTTGAAGCATCAAACTTATATTCAGTACCGAGGTTAACACCCATTGTCTGACGGCTACCCATATAGCGTTTGAACATAATGGTATTGATTGATTTTTTCTGCTGAGGATCTGCGAGCCCGGTATTATAGGAAGCATCGAAAGAGTCGGCTCCCCATTGTCTGTCCCATATGGCGCCTGATAACATTACGCCCAGTTTATCGTTCAAAAACCTATCGCCATATACCAATGAAGCATTATAGGTGCCGTTTTTGGAGAAGGTGTTATATCCGCCCGCAGCACTCACATTCAGTTGCCTGGTCGTTGGAGCCGTTCTGGTAATGAAGTTAATGGATCCGCCTATTGCATCTCCTTCCATGTCGGGAGTAATGGCTTTTGCTACCTGTACGTACTGGATCATTTCTGAAGGGACAGCATCCAATACCGATGAACGATTACCCATTACGTTTGAGCTGGGTAAGCGGTTTCCATTAAACAGGGTGGATGTCCAGGCAAAAGGAGTTCCCCGTACTGTGGCCTGATCTGCTTCGCCATGGTACCTGGCAACAGCAACGCCTTGCATTCTTTGCACCGCTTCGGCAGCATTACGGTCTGGCAGCTTTCCGATCGCATCTGCGGCCATAACATCCATAATCGCATTTGAATTCTTCTTAATGCTATACGCTTTCGCCTGAGATGGCGCCATACTACCGGAGATGGTCACCTCGCTTAGGGAATTTTTATGCTCAGCTATCAATTCAATATTTCCCAGAGAATTCATGCCGCTGTTCAACTCCAGGTCAATTATTTTAGTGGCATAGCCAATATAAGAGATTGCAATTTTAGCTTTACCTGTTACCTGGGCATTTAAAGTGAATTCACCATTCAGATCAGAAGAAGTACTTAATTTGAAAGTTACTCCATGAATACTGGCCCCGGGAAGTGTACCATCCTTGCTGGTTATCGTCCCTTTTATATTCTGGGCAAATAAGCTTGTCGTACTGAGCAGGATCAACAATATCATGCCTGTCAGCTTTTTAACATTTGTAAAAGTATGCATCATGTTTTTTATTTTCTGCAAAAGTCCACTAAGATGGGCAACGGCTCGACTTAGCCCAACCACAAGTACCGGTCTCAGGTGTCAGGCGTTGTATTGAGACTTTTTGATGCTGATTTACAATGCTTTATCTCGTGTTATCTAATTGTTATCAATATGTTTACTTACAATTTTCGGCCGAAACAGGGTGTAACTTAATATTCTCTTAATATTTGATGACTAGCTTCGTACATCATTAGGGAACATATACATGCAGTACATTATAGCCATTGGCATATTTCAGGCAATGATCGTTATAGCTTTATTGCTGAAGAGTAGATTACAGAGTAGTGGTGATGGTTTATTAATCCTGTTACTGGCTTGTATCGCTTCTCATCTCGCCATGAAATTTTTCATTTTCAGTTCTGTTGATGATGTGCATGTCCGCCAGCAAATGAATACGTTTATCGGGTTTTGTTATGGTCCTTTACTCTATTTATATGCGCTAAAAGCAAGCAATAGTGAATTTGTTCCTGCTTCCAGGTGGTATTTTTTTGTACCGTTTATATTGGCAGCGATTGCTTATTTCACGGTTGGGGGAGTCCTGTTTCTTTCAAAATCATCAGATTACCGGTTACTCAGCTGGTACAATAAGATCAGTACTTTTGCTTTATTGGCATCCGAACTTTGTTTTGCGTTTCTGGCATTGCGTGTTGCCCGTAAGCATCTGGCTGAAAAACCAAAAGAAAGAAAGATGGTGGAACGCATTGCAGCTTGCTTTTTACTCATCACAGTATTCAGTATCCCTTTTTTTGTGAGTCCTTACGCAAATGATTTAGTTCCTCCCTTGTTGGTCAGAAGTGTTGTTTATGCGATACTGACCCTTTTATGTATTATGATCGGATACTACAGACTGTTTATCGGTAATCATCAGGATCTGACCAGTTTTGTAGCAAAGGACTTTTCAACAGAAAAGATTTTAGTGGTTAAAGACAATGCGCTGCAGCGAAAGTCTCCTTTAACGGCTCAGAAGCAACAGGAAATATGGGAAAGCCTGGAGAGTCATTTGAGAGATCATAAATTATTCGCAGATAGTGAGCTTAACCTCGATAAACTTGCTCAGGCAACCGGAATCAATAAGTACCATATTTCGGAAACGCTGAATACTTATGCTAGAAAGTCTTTTTATCAATATATAAACGAGTACAGGATTGAATATGCCATCGCCCAGATGCAGATTTTACACCGTAAGGAAATCCCTGTAAATGTCTTGTCGCTGGCTTATGATGCCGGTTTTCGCGCTAAATCCTCTTTTAACAGGTATTTTAAAGACATCACTGGATTTACGCCAACTGAACACCTTAAATCTTTACAGTAAAGCGCTATGGCATGGTCAACCATTGAAGCCATGAAGCCAAAGCCGTACCTACCTCTACTGGGGAGTCTTCTTGCGGATAATGCAGGCCCTTTACCACAACTTTCGTTGTATTGGGCAGACTGTTGCAAAACTGCTTTGCATCAGGAGAACTCATTCCCGGATTGGCTTCAATATATAGTTTTGGTACCATCGTTTTCTTTAGCCATGCGGTATACCTGCTGGCTACAACCGTAAATGCACTGGGTTCTCCGTAAAAGGGGAGTTGGCGTGCCCAGGAGAGCATAGGTCGGCGGGATTCTCCAGGTACCAGAAAAGGTCTGCGGTATTCGTCATGTACTTCTTTTGTCAGTGGGATGAGGTGCGACAAAGGGATGTTGACTTCAAGAAACGAATTTTCCTCGAGTACCATTTTTTCACCAGCCGGCGAACGCAGGGCCTGAAAGATCTCCCGGCCTTTGGGAGGCATTTGCTCCCATTTATAGGGAACGGTAATAGATTCCATAAATGCAATCCCTTTAACGGCCTCAGGATGTCTGCTTGCCCAGTCGAATGCCAGTGCCGAACCCCAGTCGTGAACTACAAATGTTATTTTCTTTTTAATCCCGAGTTTTTCATAAAAAGCATCCAGATAGCGACTGTTTTCGGCAAAGGTATGTGATTTGGGATCTGAAATCTTTTCCGAATCGCCCATTCCGATTAGATCAGGAGCAATGCAGCGGCCTAAGTGTGATACGTAAGGGATGATGTTTCTCCACACGTAGGAGGAGGTTGGATTTCCATGTAGAAATACAATAGGATCGCCGGTTCCGGTTTCGATATACGCCATGTCCTTTCCCAGTACGTTGACGTGTTTTTTTTCGGCTGCCTGCGATAGGAGCGTGCTGGTAATTGCGATAATTAAAGGTAAATGTTTCATGTGCTTATAATTTAATAAGACAAAATTAGGTAGCACCGGAAATCAAAAATTGTATAAAATCAAGTTTTATCGGCTTGCTGAATCACCACTTCGGCGGGCCTTTTTTAAAGAACTGACCGGGGCTTTCGCCTGTAAAAGTCTTGAAATCCCTATTGAAATGGGCCTGATCGAAGAAACCTGTTTCCAGAGAGACTGCGGTGAGGTCTTGATGCGACTGATAAGTGCTGATGACAGAACTGATCCTGACGATGGAGGAGAAGTGTTTAGGAGAAATGCCTACCTGAGCACGGAAACGTTTTTCTAAGGAGTCGATATTGATGTTCAGCGTAGTGGCAAGGTCTTTTATTTTATGATTGCCCTTCCTGGATTTGATGATGTCAATGGCCTTACTGATCATTGGATCTTTATCATTTGTTTTGAGCTGTGCCAACAGGAAGCTTTCTACTGCAACGATTCTTTGGGCATGCGTTTGAACCCTGTCCAGGCTTTCTTCGAGTCGCTGAACCTGTTCAGCAGGAAACACCTTGTCAAGACTTGCGGTCAGACCCGAGAATTCATTTAAAGGGGTGTTTATAAATGCTGCAGCACCACCCTCATTGAAAAGGACCAGCAATATAGCTGAACCAGAGCTATAATGTACGGGGCGCGCCACTCTGTATATTCCGGTAAGGCCAAAGTCCAGATTGGTATTGTTTAGAGATATTGCACCTTTAAAACGTAATGCCATAACGGGTGCGGTACCAGGTAATAACTGCCTGGTTAAATCACCTTCACTTTCCGTAACCAGGAAGCGGCTTACAAAAGGTTTCAGTACATCGGATGGAAGAAATTGATGGACTTTCATTGATCTAATTTACGAAAAACTTAAGATTTCCGGTCTGGTAGCGAGCGTTTCACTCATCTCTATCAAATACTTCTTTTTGCCGGATACTTTGAACGTGACCATTAAATGATTGTTTTCCTTGGCGATTTCTAAACGTTCCAAAGAAAGGCCTTTTGTGTTTAAAGTATTCTCCAATTGTTGGATCTGATCAAAGTCAGGGTCCCGAAATGTGACGCTTAACAGTTGTTCCTTTTGCAGTTGGGCAATCATCCGCTCGACCCTCGTCACGATTAACAATACGCCAAGTGTGATGACGGTAAGGCACAGGGCCAATGCATGATAGCCGATTCCGGTGGTCATGCCAATTGCAGCAGAAGTCCAGATTACAGCGGCTGTTGTTAATCCACGGACAGAAATCTTGTCTTTGAAAATTACACCCGCACCGATAAAACCGATGCCGGTAATGATGTTTGCCGAAATCCGGTCGTCGGCCCCGACACCGTGACGGGATACTATCGTGAAAATAGTAGAGCCCAGGGAGATGAGGATGATGGTACGAAAGCCGGCAGATTTATTTTTATATTCCCGCTCAAAGCCTATTGCACCCCCACATATGATGGAAACAACCATCGCAACCATATCCTCAAGTTCTACTGTAAAATCCATAAATAAATCTGTAAATTATTATTTGTTATTACAAACCGATATTTTCTGGTTTTGTTTGAGTTAACGAAATGAGGAAAGAAGTCTGGTATTTTATCGATATGGTTCATAATAGCATAATCCAGTAAAACCACGGCATTGTTCATTGCGAACCAATAGTGGAGTCACTAGCTTTAGTTTTTCAAAACAAATATGAAAAGGAAGTTACGTTATCTGCTATTGGCCCTTGTATCAGGTGTGTTTAGTGTTCAGGCGCAAACATCAGGCACCGCTAAGCCACTCTCTCAATTACAGCAACAGTTTGTTGACCTGCGGTTCGGCATGTTTATTCATTTTGGAATAGGCACTTATACAAATGCCGACTGGCCTGATCCGGAAGCTCCTGGAGCGATCTTTAACCCGACAAAACTGGACTGTAAACAATGGGCAAAGGCGGCGAAATCTGCAAACATGAGCTATGGTTGTTTAACGACCAAACATCATAACGGTTTTTGTTTATGGGATACGAAAACTACAGATTATGGCGTAATGAATGGTCCTTTGAAAAGAGATGTGGTTAAAGAATATGTGGATGCCTTTAGGGCGGAGGGTTTAAAGGTGATGTTGTATTATTCGATACTCGATATCCACCATAAGCTTCGTCCTAATGCCATTAAGCCTAAACATATCGAAATGGTTAGGCTGCAAATTACAGAACTGTTGACTAATTATGGTCCGGTAGAAGCGCTGATTATTGATGGTTGGGATGCGCCATGGTCGCGGATCAGTTATGATGATATCCCTTTTGAAGAAGTATACAAGCTGGTGAAAAAGCTGCAGCCCAACTGCCTGATAATGGATCTTAATGGCGCTAAATATCCGGCGGATGGTTTGTATTATACCGATATAAAAACCTATGAGATGGGAGCGGGGCAATACCTTTCTAAAGAAACGAATAAAATGCCTGCACTGGCCTGCCTGCCCTTAAACAGCTCCTGGTTCTGGAAAACAGACTTTCCAAGGGTGCCTGTGCGTGAAGTAAACAAGCTGGTTAACGAAATCCTGGCGCCGCTTAATGATGCCAGTTGTAATTTTATACTGAATGCCGCTCCAAACCGTGACGGCTTATTTGATGATAATGCCATCGAGGCATTGAAAGAAATAGGAAAGTTATGGAAAAATAGAGGTCCCGTAGCGAAACTGAATGAAACGGGACCTCCGGTAATTGCACATAACCTGGCTAAATTTGCGGTGGCAAATTCAAGCTGGAGTGAAGATGCGGCTATTATGGATTATGGTAACGATGATAATTTTGGCTCGGCATGGCAGGCAAACCCAATGGCAAAAGAATTCTGGTATGCGGTGGATCTGAAAGACAATCAGCAATTTAATGCGGTGGTTGTTTTTGAGGCTAAGCCTAATATCAGAAAATACAAACTGGAATACCACGATGGCAATGGCTGGAAAACGATATTTGAAGGGGAAAATTCCCATCGCCTTAAAATGCACCGGTTTAAACCATTAAAAGGGGATAAGGTAAAGATCACAATTCAAACTTCCGATACACCACCATCAATAAACGAGTTTCAGGTTTATAATGAGCCCAGGTGATGAACTAAATAGTTGGGATCGTTCCGCCGTCAATTACATATTCTGTTCCGGTCAGATAACCCGCTCTTGGAGAAACCAGAAAGCCCACAAATTCTGCGACTTCTTCAGGCTTGGCTGGCCTGCCGAAAGGTATGCCGCCAAGCGCATCCATTACGCTTTGTGTGGCTTGTTCTACGGTGCCTTTTGAGCTCTCTGCAATTCTTTCCATCATCCTGGCTGCAGAGGTGGTCATGATCCATCCCGGAGAGACAGTAAGGACGCGGATGCCTTTAGGAGAGACTTCATTAGACAGGCTCTTGCTGTAATTGATCAATCCTGCTTTTGCTGCGGCATAGGGTAGGGTTGAATCATATAAAGGCAATCTCCCCTGTATGCTGGCGATGTGGATGATTACTCCGCTTCCCTGATCAATCATTTGCGGTAAAAAGCCCCGGTCTAAACGTACCGGAGCAAGTAAATTGGTACGGAGGGTAGATTCCCAGTCTTCATCGGTTAATACTGCAAAGCCACCTCCCGGTGTTTCTGAACTGCCTAGATTGTTGATCAGAATATCCAGTCTGCCGTAACGTTCTAAAATATCCTCTACCACTTTTTGTGTTCCCTTTAAGGTGCTCAGGTCTGCCGGTATAAAATTAAGGTTTGGATTTTCCTCTTCAGGCAGATTCCTTGCAGTGATGATTACTGTTGCTCCCGCCTGAATCAGTCGTTCGGCTATGGCTTTACCTGCCCCTTTAGTGCCACCGGTTACCAGGGCGATTTTGCCGGATAACTCATTATTGAAATTGAACTGTGTCATAAACATTATTATTTACTGCAAATTTCAAGGATACGGGCGGATGCTACAATAACGGAAAAACGATTCGCATAGGGTTAAATTTATCCCTGTTGCCGTTTGAGAACATAGCCTTATATTTGTGTTATGTACGAAAGAAAATTAGCGGTTAACCTGAATTGCGGACTCGATTTAATTGCTGAAGTGCTCTACGGCAAATGGAAGATCCGTTTGCTTTGGTTTATCAATGAAGGCTATTTACGCCCAAGTGAGTTGCAGCGAAAGATTCCGGCTGCATCCAGAAGGGTGCTGAATATCCAGTTAAATGAACTGGAAGCCCATGGCCTGGTCGGCAAAACAATATTTCCTGTGCTCCCTCCAAAAGTAGAGTATAACCTGACTGATTTTGGGAAGACTTTAATTCCTGTTATTGCTGCTTTAGGCAAATGGGGGGACGATCACGAAGAGCGACTGCGGAAGGTGATTCTCGGGCATTAATTGCTGCTCATCAATTTTAAGCTGCGATTTAATAAAGCCAAAGCGAACTCCCTTTTTTGCAGGGTTTTGAAAATCCGGATTTCCTCCATCAAAGAGGTTTCATTATCCAGGAATTTTAATATCTGACTGGATTTGTTTTTTCTGAATAACGTAGAAAAAATCTCTTTCCCGGAAAGCCGTCCGCTGTTCAGTAAATGAAGGAGTGTAGCATCATAGAGACCAAATCTTTTTGGCGAAATTGCTGCAACCTGAGGATTGTCGGATTTTGTGAGTTGCTCCACAATCGCAGCCGTATGTTTCTGTATAAACCGGAAAGTATAACCGGTAGATCCTTTGGTAAATCCTCCTGCAGTGCCAAGATAAATGATACGGCCGTCCTGCTGTTTGATGGGATGATCCGACATGGGAATTACTCCTTTTTCTCGCTCTTTAATATCGTAATGCTCGCAATGTAACTGTTCCTGTATATATTGTTTTAATGCAGTGGCATAACTTGCAGCTGGCAGTTCATTTTCAGAGAATACCGTATATTCAACTAAAGCAAGGGTTGAACTTAATGGCAATACGTAAACGAAAGATGTTCCTGCCTCCTGAGCAGTATTGAAGTCCATCAGTGTGGCACGTTCCGGATGGAATGTGGGCAATTTAGTTTCGATCACCCAGCCCTCGAAATGCTGCAGCAGATATTGATAACGATCGGGCCTTTTCTCCTGGATTTGGGGAATGCTGGAGAACACATAACCGGCGCTGAAGGTTTCTCCATCAATGGTCACATAACCTTGTTCCTGCTCCGTATATATTTGGTCTACATTTCCCTGTATCATACTGATGTGATTACTTTCTGAAAGCTGCTGATCGGTATAGGCATAGAAGTCTGCTGCGCGAATCATTTTATACTGATAGGGCTGGATGTCCAGTTCCTGATGATGAGCGGAGCCGGAGAAGGATAAATGATTCCATTTCCGGTATACTGCCGGTTCAAATACATCCGCTTCCTGTTCCCAGAAACACCAGGTCCGGTCATTTTCCTTTTTATTCAGCTTGTCGACCATCAATAGCCGTTTGTTTGTGCTTTGCAGATAAGGCAACATCCGTATAGCCAGGCTTCTTCCTGAACAGCCCCCTCCGGCAATGATATAATCAAAATGTTTCATACCTGCTTTTTTTGAGATTGCTGCCAGTATCTCCGGGCGGCGAACAACATTCCGAAAGATTCACCATGGTGCCTGTCCAGGTGTTTGTGATGCATTTTATGCGCCCTTTTAATCGTTTTTATATACCTATTATTACTTCTTGAAAACCATTTGAACCTTTGGTGAATGACCACATCATGTATGATGAAATAGGCAATCCCATACAGCAAAATGCCAAGGCCGGTGTAAAACATCCAGTTGAAACCCGCTCTTGCACCAAAAAAGAAAAGAAGGATGCTCGGCGCGGCGAATATCAAAAAGAAGAAATCGTTCTTTTCAAAGAAATGAGGCTTTTTCTGATGGTGATCTTTATGTAATACCCATAACAATCCATGCATTACAAATTTATGCGTAAACCATGCCACTCCTTCCATAAAGACAAAAGTACCCGTTGTAATCAGTAAATAGGTGATCCAGTTATCCATTGCTTTGCTCTTTTTTGTAATGAGTCTTCAGTTCTTTAAAACATATTTTTAACCAGACGGTATATTTTTCCTCCTCCTCAATCAGACTGGATTCGAGTTCTTCGAGGCTGATATAGCGGAAGGCGGCTACTTCTTTCGGATCAGGTTGAGGCACGGCCTCAGAAAATCCAAAAAAAACATGGTCATATTCATTTTCTGTCAGGCCATTTTCAAATTTGGCAAGATAGGAAAAACTAAAAACTGGACGTAGTTCACATTCCATTCCCATTTCTTCTTTTAATCGTCTTTTCGCGGCGAGAATGGTCTCTTCGCCCGGGCGCGGATGACTACAACAGGTGTTTGTCCATTTTCCTGCGGAATGATACTTATCCAGGGCCCGTTGCTGCAGTAAAAGTTCTCCGGAACGGTTAAAGATAAACACGGAGAAGGCGCGGTGAAGTTTGCCTTCAATATGCGCCTGCAGTTTAGGCATGGTTCCAATCGGTTGGTCGTTGCTGTTTACGAGTATAACTTCTTCTTCCATCATATGGTTAATCCTTTCTTTTCCTCTGCAGAGCAATAATCAGAAGTGGTCAGGTATTTTAAAATGCTTTCCTTCAATTTTTTATCTTTTATCGTTTTTACGCGGCTTAACAAATACTTCTTATCCTTTGTGATGTCGTCATTATAGTGGAGAAATGCCGGAATGTTAGTTTGAATGGCAAACCTCAGAAAACGTATTTCCGGATGATCAGGTTCTTTTTTTACGGCTTCTTCGATCAGGTTCTTTCCTTTTTTAAATCTCCTGAATTTATTGACCGGGTTAAGTCCATACCTGCAGCGCATCATTTCGGCAGCACCTTTATAACAGATCAAAAGAGGAGGAGAGTCCGGTCCTACGGCCGACAGCAGGTTTAAAAGCTGATCTGCGGAAGCTTTACTGTGCACAGCGGCTTCAAACAGACGCTTGACTTCCCGGAGCTCTGGTTCTGCCGGATAGGCTTTTGTTGCAAATAGCAACAGGAGAAAAAGGGCAGCTATTTTCATATGGTATTGGTCTTATAACGGATGATAGAATCAAACATCAATCCGAACTTATGCGCACTGGAAATCCGGATCCTTTGAGACATTACCTTCTCTGCTGTACTGTTTTTAATCTTATTGAACAACTCTTTATAATACACATAGGCCAGGTAAACTCCATTTTTGGCGGATGCAGGCAATTCCCGGATGCCAATCAATGCCAATTTAAATTCTGTTTCTATTTCTTCCTCGATCTGCTTTTTTTCAATGTTGGAGAAAGCGGATAAATTCACATTTGGAAAATAGGTGCGGTTTAAGGTATAGTAATCAGCGTTGACATCTCGGAGGAAGTTTACTTTTTGAAATGCAGAACCCAGACTCATCGCAGAATCCTTTAGTTTTTCGTATTGTGTTTTATCTCCTTCGGTAAAGACCTGTAAACACATTAAACCCACTACCTGAGCGGAACCCAGAATGTACTGATCATATTTTTCCGGAGTATAAAACTCCTGCTTAAGATCCATTTCCATGCTTTGAAGAAACAATTCTATCAGCTCTTTGTCGATGTCGTATTTGTTCACCACTTCCTGAAAAGAGTTGAGGATGGGATTCAAGCTGATTCCCTCTTCAATAGCCTCATAGCAATCTCTTTTAAACTTAGCGAGTAAGGTGATTTTGTCGAAATCATGGAAGCTATCCACGATTTCGTCTGCCAGTCGGACGAAGCCATAGATGGAATAGATGGGCTTCCGTAGCCTTTCGTTTAAAAAATAAATACCCAATGAAAAGCTGGTGCTATACCGTTTGGTAATCATTTCGCTGCATGCTGCTGATAATTTATCGAATATCTCTTTCATCGTTATTTATTTAGGTGCTTTATAAGTTGTTGAGCGGCTATGTTTCCTGAGATGATGGAGGGTGGAACTCCAGGGCCCGGAACGGTCAATTGTCCGGCGTAGAACAGGTTTTCTATTTTCTTATTCTTTAAAGAGGGTTTTAGGTTTGCTGTTTGCATCAGCGTATTTGCCAGTCCGTAGGCATTCCCTTTGTAGGAGTTGTAATCTGAAATGAAATCACTTACGCAATAACTTTTCTTATAATCCAGCTGCTCACGTATAGCGGTACCCGTATAGGATTCGAGCCGGTCCAGGATCAGATTAAAATATTGTTCCCGGATGGCTTCAGGATCCTTCAGGTCTGGTGCAAGGGGCATTAGAATAAATAAGTTCTCCTGTCCGGCAGGGGCAACTGAGGGATCGGTAACACTTGGACAGCACACATAAAATAAAGGCTTTGTGGGCCATTGTGCATCTTTGTAAATCTCCTGGGAATGCTGTTTTAAATCTTCATCAAAAAACAAAGTATGGTGGTTTAGCCGACCTACTTTAGTTTTTACGCCGAGATAAAAAATGAGGCAGGAGGGGGCAAAAACTTTATTGTCCCAATATTTTTCAGAATAGTTTCTGTAAGTCTGATTCAGGAGTTTTTCCTCAACGTGATGGTAATCGGCAGCTGCAATAATACCTGCATAATCCTTTGTTCCTTTTGCAGAGGTTAAATTGACAATGTGTTTTCCCTTTACGTCAAGTGCAGTGACAGCTGCATTGGTATGAAACATTGCCCCTTGTTTTTCTGCAACTTCTTTCATCGCCTGGATCACTTTTCCGAAGCCGCCTTTGGGATACCAGGTGCCCAGCTTGAGACCTGCATAGTTCATCAGGCTGTATAGTGCCGGTGTATCTTCGGGCATGGCACCCAGAAAGAGTACCGGGAATTCCATTAAAGCGATAAGCCTGGGGTCTTTGAAGTACTTTTTTACATGGGAACTGAAAGAAGTAAAAACCTGTAGTTTAAACAAACCTTTTACCAGCTCCGCATCTGCAAACTCCAGTAGGGAAAGGCCAGGCTTATAAACCAGTTTCCCAATTCCTATTCTGTATTTGTATGCTGCTTCGGTTAAGAAACTTTTTAGTTTAGCGGCGCTTCCGTTTTCTGTAGCTTCAAACAGCTGACACAATTCTTCAAAATTAGCTGGGATGTTGAGTACTTCATCCGCGCCGAAAACTACGCTAAAGCCGGGATCGAGTAATTGTAGCTCATAAAAATCTGCGGCTTTATAGCCAAAGTCATTAAAAAACTGCTCGAATACCTCAGGCATCCAGTACCAGCTTGGGCCCATGTCGAACACATAGCCATTTGGGGTAATAAGTTGGCGGGCCCTTCCACCAATATCTGCGTTTTTCTCATAAACATCTACCCGGTAACCTTGCTTTGCGAGATAGGCCGCAGCGCTGATTCCGGCAAATCCTGAACCAATTACCGCTATTTCCGGACCTTCTTTTTGTTGATGAACTGACATGCAGGTTTTTTAAGTTGATAATGATTTGAAATGGCTTACAGCTGACCTCTTGTTTTTTCCTCGTGAAAGTTTTCAAGTTTTGTCAGTAACCGGATCAGGTCCATTTTTTCCTGATGGGATAGCGGTTCAGTTACCTTCATGGAGGCAATTCTTATATTTTGCATGCTTTCATTTAAAAGCTGAGTTCCTTTTGCTGTGATGTGGATCATTCGGTTTCGCTTATCACTATCTAACGCAGCCTGTTCTACTAATCCATTGCTGATTAACCTGTTTACAATTTGCATTCCGGCAGATTTTTCATGAATATTTAGTCGGATGAGTGCTGTTTTAGACATACTTCCGAAGGAAACCAGGCTGATTAGGTAGATAAATTCGTCTGGTGTAGAAAAGGAGGTATTGGCTATCGCTGCTTTGGCATGCAACCTGGCATATTTATACAGGTGAACCAGGGAGGTATTGATCACGCTATCAGCGGATCGTCCGTTTACTTTTCCATCCCATTCAGGCTCGGGAATCGTTGGATGCCCTTTTTTTTGATAATATTCATTTAACCATTGTCCGAATAAATAAGGATCCTGATGATAAGGTTCAGATTCCTGTTCGTAAATTTTAATCAGATCGATTACCTCAATTATTAAATCGTAATACATGTTATCGGTTTATTCTGTACAAATATATACTAATAAAGTGCTTTATTGTACATTTATTTTAAGAATAAAATATTATAAGGTATATAATTGTACTTTATGAGGTTTGGTCGACTGCAGTTGGCAGAAAAAGAAGAAGAAGTTCTTTATTGGGGAGAGGAATAAAAGCAATAATTTGATTATAGCGTCTTTATAATTTAACGAAGCCCTTTCTAATTGCCTCTATTGCCATGCCGACACGGCTTTGTACGTTTAGTTTTTGAAACAGGGCTTCTCTGTAACCATCAATTGTCCTTTCACTTAGAAACATTAGGGCTGCAATTTGTTTATAGGTAAGGTCGCTGCAGGCAAGCTGCAAAAACGTCTTTTCCTTTTCGTTGAGTTTAACAATATCCTTTTCATAGGTTAACAACCGTCTGAAATTGATATTACTGACATCAGCATTGTAATATCCTTTTACCTGTATGTCGTCCAGGGCTTTTTCCAGATCATTAGGATGAGTATCTTTCAACAGATAGGCACAACATCCTGCTTTAATCATTTCTATAATGGTGCTGTCTGTGTCATTCATAGAGAGCGCAACCAATTTCATTGCGGGGTAATGCTGATTAAGCCAGGCGGCGGTGGCTACGCCATCCATTACCGGCATATTTACATCAATTAACATGATTTCCGGAACATTGAGATCAGATTTCATTTTGTCTTGCAGGTCTTTGCCATTTATAGCTTGTACGACAACTTCATATTTCTTAAAAGTCTGAAGCATCAATACCAATGATTTTAAAAACAATTGGTGATCATCTATAATTCCTATGCTAATTTTCATGGTCGTTCTCTTTAATTGGTAATTGTATATTTACCCTGGAGCCGGTTGCAGACAGGTCCCAGTTAATGGTTCCTCCCAATAAAGCGGTACGGTGTTGCATATTTCGTATACCGAGGCCGGTATCCGTTGATTGCATTTCAAAACCTTTTCCATCATCGTAAATTCTTAAGCTGATCGTATTGGAGCTCACAGTAATGTTTATACTGATATTTGCTGCATCAGCATGTTTTATGGCATTTTGAAGCGCCTCCTGAATGATGCGGAAAAGAATGATTTGTTTTTGAGTATCTATAGGTAGTTTGCCGCAATGCATAAAACTGATGCAGACCGTCTTTGCCACGTTAATCCGGTTTATTTCAGTCTCCAGATTGGTAATCAGATCAAATCGTTCCAACCATTCTTTATCCAGTGATTTTGTAAGGGCTCGAAGTTCGTTAATGGCTTTACCTAAGGTTTCTTCTGCAAGGTTTAAAGTCTCAGGGATATCGGTCAGGCTTCTTTGAGTGACGCCCAGTAGCATCTTTGTGCTGCTCAATAGCTGTCCTACGTTGTCATGCAATTCCTTGCCTAATTCATCAAATGTCATTTCCTGAACTTCTATCTGGGATTTCATCAATTGGTTTTCGAAGTCTTCCTGCATGGTTTTCTTTTCCTGAAGGAATATCCGTTGCTTCACTTTATAATTTACAATAGCAAATACGATTCCCAGACACAGGATGATAAGAATTATTGAAGTGATGATTATTGTGGCGTAGATTTCTTCCATCTGTAGAGCGAAAAACCAATTAAAAGAAATATATATAATAAATAATTACTCACCGAGTTGATGAGTGAGAAAAGAGCTTTAGTTTTATTGAAGTGCGTTTTAATGGTAATTAAGTAATTAAATATACCATTAAAAGGTAATGTGCAGATAAAATAGATAAAAAAGGCCATGATGAACCAAAATGTGGGTTGCTGGAAAATTGACCGGTTATCATTTGGTTCGATACCCCACAAAGCGATGATACACCAGGTAATGATCAGCAATCCTTCAAAGCTGTTGCTCATGCTGGGCATCTGTTGCCAGCCCTGTACCGTTAAACTGATAAGTAGGGAGCCGGTAATAAATACAGGAATGGAATATAACATCATCAATTTAACGGGTTTTTGATTGATGCCTTCAATAAGTGATAACGTAATCAGGCTGTATTCCAGGATATTAAAAACGTGATAAAACTTGTAGTAATTTAATCCTTTGCTCATGTATACCTCAACGATGATTTCGGTGAGGATGGATATCAGTAACAATAAAGCCAGTATTTTTATTCTTTTAATGTTCAGATAGAACAAGCTGTTCACAAAACTAGCAACCATTAAGAAGTAATAAAAATACTGGAGCTTAATCATAATTAAAATTTTTGTTCTGTGTACTTATAAAAAGCGGCTACAAAATCTGTGAAATTTGCCTCTGTTAGGCTCTTCTTCTCATTGTCAAGAAAATTCTTCATCGATTTCACATTGTCAATTTCTAAAAAACCTTTGCCTCCATTTCCCTTTTCCTCTATAGGCGGAATTTCGTGTTTCAGATCGCTATAGATACGGTTCTCATCCAGTTCCCCGGTTCTGTCTGCTCCCATTTGCTCCGTCATTCTATCTGCAATCTGTAGTAAGATGTCTTTCCCGATCACTGTTCCTGAAGCATTTACACCTTCGAGCGTTAAACTAGCATCTTTTCCATCCTTATCGGGTATGGCCAGATAGAATCTGATATACTCACAGCCTTCATAGGATAAAACTCTGAAAATAGAAGCTTTACTAAATTCTACCCAGTAAACATTACTAAAAGGATCGTTGGGAATCGTGCTACCTATCTGATCCTGGAATCTTTTAATCATGTCTAAAGCAGCACATGGTGTAACTGGCATTCCATAATGCTTCTTATCTTGCGTGTAGGAAAAGGGCTGTTCCTGAATAAGGTCACGTTTAGTGCCCTGATGATCAAAGCCTTTCAGGGTCATGAGTTCGTTTGGTCTTTTCATTTTTTTTTGATTTACGTTAATTGATACTCCAAGTTGAGGATATTAATTTATATCTGCAATGGAGGGAAATGCCCCTTTTTTGACGGGAAATTTCCCGTATCAATTTAAAGGAAAGCAACAGAAAAAATGGAGATAATCCACGTAGTTCCCGATCTCTGGTTTGTGGAAATTTGGGTAGTTCAAACAATCAGCAAACATTAAGCTAAAACGGATTTTTATGACACTGAGAGAACAACAAAGGCTTTATAAGCGGGCGCAGAAGCTCGCGATGCCTTTCCGGGACCAACCTGGCGTAATTGACATTGATCTTGGAATGAAAAGGGTAGCTGATCAATCTACCAATGAACTTTCCATTCGCTTTAAACTAAGAGAGAAAGTTCAACTGAATTTTTTGAAATCCCATCAGGTGTTTCCACAAAAGATTGGGGAATTTAGCACGGATGTGATACAGATTGATCCGCAACTGGAGAGTCAATGGGTTGAGCCAACTAATGCCGTTCGGCCATTGAGAGGTGGTCTGCAGATTTTTGGAGAGAGATACCTTGGATCTGAGCATCGCGGTACCCTTGGGTGTATTTTCAATCTGAACGGTCATTTTCTTGGCCTCACCAATTATCATGTCCTTTATGGAAGACTGGATGAAGATGAGGTGAGGCAGAGAGCAGTAGGAAAGGAACTGGTCTTCCAGAACGATGGTAACCCACCTGACAAAGCCATTGGTCGCTGTTTTAGGGCTTTTGATATGTTGACCGATTATGCCACGGTAGAGATCGATCCTCAGGTAGGCAGGATACCTGAGATAAATGGATTTCCCGGAAGTACCGACCCAATTTTAATTGCTCCTATTAATAAACTAAAAATTGGCTTTACCAAGGTTAAAAAAAGTGGCATAATCACAGGGATCACTTACGGCCTGGTTGATGGCCGCTCCCTGGTCTATCCCGGAAAATTCACCATTATTCCGGATCCTAATGCACCGAAAGCGCCTCTTTCAAAAAAGGGAGATTCTGGGGCGGCCTGGATCATAAACGATGCCAGTGAGAATGTCCGCCTGGCTATTCTCCATACAGGGAGTGAAACTCCAGGCACGGCCTATGGTCATGCATTTCAAGTTATTCTAAATCACATAAACGCACACTCATCATGAAAACATTTTACATTATCGCACTCGCAGCAATCTTTTGCCTAGACAGTAGTGCACAGATTAAAAATTATGACAACACCGGATCCATAAAGATCATTGGTGAAAAGACAACCCTAAAACTGATAAAAAAGGAGATTTCACTGGAAACAGGAGAAGAGGCAGGAGGACTTTTGGCTGCCGTTGGTACAATTGCTCCGGCCCTGATTAATCTTGGGGTTAAGGCGGTACAGGAGAAGATAAAAAGGGAAGCACTTAAATATACCGGAACTTATAAAGCGTCCGGATCTGCTGACGGGTTTTATGCCGATCCGGGATATGTAAAACCTCCAATTGTTCAGATTGAAAGAATGGTACTGATATCTGGAAATAAGCCAGACACGGCATCGAGGATCATATTCATTCCTGAGCTATCCATGGACAAGACTGCTTTTCGATTCAGGTTGGATCCCAGGTCTTTCAAATACCGCTATTCTGTTGCCAAAATCAGGCCCGGATATAATGCTTTGGATCTTACTGTGGAAATTAAGGTAAGAAGCCTGACTATTGCATCCGGGGAATATAAGTTGAGCGAATTAAGGACGGTGTTAGTTACCATTCCCATGGTGCAGGTTAATGCAGTCAATCTGCCTGGAAACGATATTGTCTCCGGTTGGATTCCTTTCCCTCCAAAGTCCAGCTTTGAAACAACTGGGGTCAAGAGCGATACCGTAACCAAGGTGACCAGATCAGAAAATATATTAACAAAGAAAACTGCTGCTCATTCTGCTGAAAGCAGCATTACTTCGACTTCCGGGGTCAAAGTCCCCCTTGCGAACGTGGATAGCTTTGGACCATATGAGGTTGAGGTGGTCGTAACTGAAACCAATCCCTTTAAGATCAAAGCAGAACAACGCACGGCATTTGTGGATTTAACTGCTGAGTCTGCCACGGCATTGTTGCAGGCAATACTTGAGGCGGTAGTTCCAAAGCCAAAGGAATAATAACCTTAATAAAACACCTTTAGCGATAAAAAGGAAAGCCAATAGTTTAGCTTTCCTTTTGCTGTTTTAAAGATTTTTCTTTGGCCTGATGAAGCTTATAGTTTGAATTTGACTTACTGAAACTTCGGTTATTTTCCTCGTTGAGTCATTGTAGAGGTACATGATTTTGGAAGTGGTTCCGATCCAGTACGTTTTTTTGTTCTGGACAATTGGCATTGGATCTTTGCCATCTACCAGGGTCAGGTCAAAGCTGATCTTCTCTTTAACTACTCGTTCTACATCTGGCCCGGCACTTAAAACCAATCCGAACCCAATTAGCATTGGATAAAGATATATGGTGATGACATGAAAATAAAAGTACATAATTACGATTGCAGCTGAAAATACGCCAACAAAAATGGCTGAAAGCCAGGGAAGATTCCCCACTGCTCTGAATGCCTGTCCCGTAGTGAGTCCGATCACAATTGTAGTAAATAGAATGAAAGAGTTTCTCTTTAATTCCTTATGGATGTTCTTTTTCCGAAAGGTATGCGCAGTAGCTATGGCAATCGCGACGAAGCCGATTATCATTGGAAATAGAAGGAACAGCCTACCTTTTTCGTATAACAGGCTTAATGCATCTTCAAATGAGAAAAAGCTGAAATAGGCAATATCAAAGGCTGCATAGAACTCTCCCAGATGCAAAAAAGACGACAGCATAAGAATAGCAGTTGAAATAGTAATGAAGTAGGCAAGATTCAATTTGCCATTTGGCTTTTTTGATTTCTTTGTCATCCATACAGCGAATTTTGCGATGATTCTTAAAAACCACGAGTCTGTAGATGTTAATGTTTCTGTGATCATGACAGTGTTTTAATGGTTAGGAATTATTTTGTTATTTAAAATATGATTTCTTTATTGGAAATCAGCCAGATATACTGTTGAACTATCTAAATAATGCTCTGTAACGTAAATGTTAATATTCTAGGAATATCGGACAATATGCTAATCATCTATCTGCGATTTTGCTTCTAGTTTTGGTTTAGTACTAAACCAAAAACAAACAGGGATGAAAATCAAATTAATTATGTTACTAATTTGTGGCTTCGCAATCAGTTTTGCAAAGGCACAAACCAGCACGATCAGGGGGAAAGTATCTGATGATTCTGGGATCGGGATACCAGGTATATCGATAAAAGTAAAAGGCACTTCCATTGGAACGGCAACAGATGTAAAAGGAAATTTCAACCTGCAGCATGCTGTTCCGGCTACGCTTGTGGTTACCGGCATCGGTTATCTGACCAAAGAAGTGGTATTTAACAATCAGCCGAATTTTACGGTAGTGCTGCAGAATGATATGCAGGACCTGAATGAAGTGGTGGTTACGGCGCTGGGGATCAAAAGGGAAAAGCGGATCCTGACTTATAGCTCGCAGGAGGTAAAGGGGGATCAGCTGACGCAGTCTAAGGAACCCAACCTGGTCAATGCCATTTCAGGAAAAGTATCCGGAGTGCAGATTACCAGTTCTTCAGGCACACCGGGAAGTTCATCCCGTATCGTGGTGAGGGGTGCCAATTCCTTTTATGGTAATAATGAAGCTTTAATGATCATCGATGGTATTCCGGTCGACAATTCGGAGCGGGGAAACCTCAACTCCGGACCTGGAACAAACCGGATTGCCGATCTGGATCCTAATATCATTGATAACATCAACGTACTGAAAGGCGGTGCAGCCACAGCCTTATATGGTTCTGACGGAGCAAAAGGGGTAATCATCATCACCACTAAAGCAGGAGTGAAAAACCGCAGGCCATCGGTGAACATCAGTTCTGGATTTTCATTTGAGAATCCATTGCTTCCTGAATTACAGAACAAATACTCTTTGGGAACCAACGGAAAGTATTATGATGGGGTAACACAAAAAACAAGTACCTCCTGGGGAGCTTTAATGGATACTTTGAAAATTAACGGACAGCCGGCGAAGGTATATGATCAATCTGATCTCTTTTTTAAAACCGGAAGAACATATAGCAATACAATCAGTGTCGATGGGGGCAGCAACATTGGTTCTTACTTTCTTTCTTATTCTAACCTGAAACAGGATGGAACGGTCCGGTCGACCTCATTCAACAGAAATACACTCTTTGCAAAGTACAATGTGCAGCTGATTAAAGACCTGAACATGACCTTTTCCCTGAATTATGCAAATACTAAGAATAACCGCCAGCCGGAAGGTTATGCTTTGGAAAGTCCGGTATGGACCATATTTTCTGCACCGGTATCTTATGATTTACAACCCTCTCTGAATGAAGATGGAACTCAGCGCTTGTTTCGGTTTTCCCGTAACAATCCTTATTGGGTAGTCGATAACATCAAGAACAGGTCTGTAGTAAACCGCTTCATTCCAACTTTTACTGCCGATTATAAGCCCTTATCCTGGCTGACGATAACGGAACGCTTTGGAGCAGACGTTTATGTGGAGCAGGATAAGTATATAGAATCCAGGCTGTCAGTATCCAATCCTAATGGCCGCCTGGTAGACAATAACGTCAACTTCAGACAGTACAATAATGACTTTATGGTGAATGCCAGTAAAACATTTGGTGATTTTACAGCCGACTTGCTACTTGGAAATAACATCATCTCTACCTATACCCAAAACATGTATGCAAATGGTCTGGGTATTACTGTTCCCGGACTGGACAACATGAGTGCTGCTTCTAACGTCACTTATCGGGAAGACAGTTACCTCAGCAGAAAAATTGGTTTTTATGCGCAGGCCAATGTTGATTACAAAAAGTTTCTGGTCTTGTCTTTAACCGGAAGGTATGACGGAAATTCCGTGCTGGCGAAACAGAGTAACTTTTATCCTTATGGTTCTGCAGCAACGAGTTTCATTTTTTCCAACTTCTTTTCTTCTGGATTGTCGGATGTCATGAACTTCGGTAAGTTAAGACTTTCTTATAGTACGGTTGGAAATGCGAGTATAGGCGCATACAGTTTACTGACTCCTTTTGAGAACCAGACAGTGAGAAATATCTCCTTCCCTTATAACGGACAATCCGGGTTTTTAATCGGCGGGGTATTAAATGATCCTAATTTAAAGAATGAGCGCATCAATGAGATTGAATTAGGTTTAGAGACCGGTTTTTTCAAAAACAGGGTAAACCTGGAGGTCACTTATTTCAGTAAGAAAACCGTGGATGGCATCATTCCAAACGTAGCGATTGCACCTTCAACAGGGTATAATTCGACCAGTGTAAACTCTGCTGAAATGCGTAATCGTGGGGTAGAGGTTCTGTTAAATGTAAAACCTGTTAAAACAGACAACTTTAGCTGGGATTTCACGCTAAACTATAGCCGCATCCGCAATAAAGTGTTGGCAATCTATGGGGATTTAAAACAGATCGGTAATGGTTTTACCAATATCATCATAGACCAGCCATATGGAGTAATCTATGGAACGAGGTACGATAGAAATGCAGAAGGAAAGTTATTGATCGATGACAGTGGGTTACCGGTTGTAGCAGAGAGACAGGGAATTATAGGTGATATCAATCCGGATTGGATGGGCGGTATCGTGAACAATTTCAGGTATAAACAATTCGGCCTGAGCTTTTCATTTGATATGAAAAAAGGTGGTGACATCCAGAATAACGTAGATGGTTACGGCTACTTTTATGGTACCCCTAAGGTGACGGAAAACCGTGGGCCAAGGGTAGTAGATGGAGTAAACATCAATACCGGAAACCCGAACCAGGTGGAAGTAAATGGTCAGAGTTATTACCAGCGCATTAACGGAATTCTGGAGTCTGTAATTCAGGATGGTACTTATGTGAAACTGAGAAATGTAAGTCTGGGTTATACGGTTAAGCCTTCGTGGATCGCAAAGAGTCCTTTTAAAGCCATTTCTTTTAACATCACCGGCCGGAACCTATGGATCTATTCACCGCATTTTACAGGTGGCGACCCTGAGGTAAGTTCATTTGGTTCATCAAACGGATCGCAGGGAATATACTCTTTCTCTACGCCCACATCGCGCTCCTTTGATTTCAGTTTAAAGTTAACCTTGTAATTTAATAATACGATGAAGATGAAAAAGATATACCTGGTTTTAACGGTCATCAGTCTGGTGATGAGTTCAGGATGTAAGAAATATATTGATGTAAATAATGATCCCAACAGGCCGATCAGCGTGACGGAACCTTTAATGCTGGCACCGATTGAAATGCTGATCTCCCAGAATATCAATGCTGCAGGGGACGGAAATCTAAGCATTGTTTTGCAGCAATACCTGCAGGTGATTGCGCTGAATCAGGTGGCCCCGAACTTCGGTACCTACCTGATGTACAGTCAGGATATGGATGGCGACTGGAACAATATGTATGTCAGGACACTGAATAACCTGTCTATCCTTAAGGTGAAAGCAGCTGCAAACGGCAATTTTAATTATTCGGGGATTGCTAAAATTTTAACGGCTTATTGTTTAGGGACAGCAACTGATGCCTGGGGAGATATTCCTTACTCGACGGCTTTTGCAGGCAAAGACAACCTCACACCGGTATACGATAGTCAGGAGTCTATATACAAGCAAATCAACAGTTTGTTAGAGGATGGGATTGCAGATATCGCTAAACAGGGAGGCATTAAGCCTGGTAGCGACGACTATTTCTATAATGGCGAGATGGAAAAATGGACGAAGCTGGCTTATACCTTAAAGGCGCGTTACCTGATGCACCTCACTAAAGCTCCGGGCTATAATGCAGCAACCCAGGCGCAGCTGGCTTTAACAGCCCTGACCAATGGGATGACCGGAAATGCGGACGACCTGAAAATGATCTTTGTAGGAACTCCGGGTACAGAGAACCCATGGCAGCAAAATTTCCTTCCGGCCAGTACTTTGGTGCTCGGAGATACTTTTGTAAACGGGTTTAAAACAAGAAATGATCCGAGGTTAAGTAAAATGGTGGCACCGGCAAAAGAAACAGGACTTTATACGGGTAGGGAAGCAGGGCTGAACGAAATCGGTAGTCTGGAATCGTATTCTATTCCGGCAGCTTTTTATGCTGCGCCCAGTGCTTTTAATTACCTGGTGAATTATACCGAAGCCTTGTTTTTAAAAGCAGAGGCGAACTTAATCATCTCAGGTGCGGCAGCAGCTCAGCCCATATATGCGGAGGCGGTCAGGACCCATATGACAAAAGTTGGGGTGAGTACCCTTGATGCGAATGCTTACCTGATCAGTCGTGGGAACCTGAGCTCAGCAAATGCATTGAGGCTGATTATAGAAGAAAAATCCATTTCGAACTTCCTGAATGCTGAGAATTATACAGACTGGCGCCGTACCGGATTTCCGGTATTAACAAAGGTTAAAAATGCGCTGTCGGAAATTCCGCGCAGGGTATTGTATCCGAATACGGAGATGATCTCCAATCCGCAACCGCAACAGAATGCAAAATTAACGGATAGGGTATGGTGGGATAAAAACTAAGCTTAAAAAAAGAACCTGTTTCCATCCCGAACAGGTTCTTTTTTTAATTTCTAAGCCACACTGAGCAATGATCGCTCGATAATGTCCAGGCTTTCAATAATTTGTTCTTCCGTAATCACCAATGGGGGAGCGAAACGGATTTTATTTCCATGAGTAGGTTTTGCAAGTAAGCCATTCTCTTTAAACTTCATGCAGATGTTCCAGGCCATATCAGATTCTTCTGCGCAATTGATGACAATTGCATTCAATAATCCTTTACCTCTTACCGATTGGATCAGGTCTGTTTTTGTGGCAATATTTTCTAATCCTGCCCTGAACAGTTTTCCAAGTCTATCCGCATTTTCGGCAAGATTTTCATCTATGACTACCTGTAAGGCCTCTTTCGAAACGGCACAGGCCAAAGGATTTCCTCCATAGGTTGAGCCATGTTCGCCAGGCTTAATGGTGAGCATGATCTCGTCGTTAGCCAGCACTGCTGAAACCGGTAATACCCCGCCTGAAATGGCTTTCCCCAGTATCAGAATATCCGGCTGGTTGCTTTTATCTTCAGAATTAACATCGTAGGTAGCCAGCATGCTTCCGGTACGTGCAATTCCAGTCTGGATTTCATCAGCTATGAACAAGACATTGTAAGCCTGACAAAGGGCTTTAATGCGTACCAGGTAGTCGGCATCTGGTACCACTACGCCGGCTTCACCCTGAATGGGCTCCACGATAAAACCCGCAATATTTTTATCTGCTTTTAACAAGGCTTCAAAAGCCTCCACATCATTGTAAGGAACATGAGTGATTCCACCTACAAAGGGACCAAAGTCTTTCTTTGCGCTTTCATCGTTAGAGGCGGAGATGACAGAAATGGTCCTGCCATGAAAATTTCCTTCGGCAAAGACAATCTTTGCCTGATCCGGGCTGATGCCTTTGATCTGGTAAGCCCATTTTCTGCAAAGTTTCATCGCCGTTTCCACTGCTTCCACTCCGGAATTCATGATCAATGATTTATCATAACCAAAGAGGTTACAGACGAATTCTTCAAAATCACCCAATTTGTCGCTATGAAATGCCCTGGAAGTCAGGGTAAGTTCTTCAGCCTGTTCTTTAAGTGCGTTGATGATCCTCGGGTGACAATGCCCCTGGTTCACAGCTGAATAGGCGGAAAGAAAATCATAATACCTCATTTCTTCAACATCCCAAACGAAGACGCCTTTTCCTTTTTTAAGGACAACAGGCAGAGGATGGTAATTATGTGCACCATATCTTTCTTCTTTTTCTATTAGCTCCTCGCTTTTGCTTAAATTTGCTGAAATTTTCATAATTGACTGTTTATTAGTGCAAATATAATAATATTTATTATTTTGTGTTTTAAATAAAGTGAATTTGACTTTTTGATTGGCGGAAATAAAATAACTTTAGCAGAAGTATGGACCACATTGATGAATTTGACATCCAAATATTAAAACAACTGGAAATAGATGGACGAATGGCTTATTCGGCTATCGCAACCACGCTTGGCGTATCCAACACCATGGTTCATCAGCGGATATCCAGGTTAACCGAACAGGGTATCTTAACCGGGATTAAACCTGTTCTGGACGAGAAGAAGATTGGGTACGACTGGGGCGCTTTTACCGGGATTACACTCGAAAAAGACCATGATTCCAACCGGATTATTGAAGAGTTAAAGAAAATTCCGGAGATTACGGAGTGTTATTATATTAGCGGTACGTATACTTTATACCTGAAAATCATTGCCAAAAATCATGAGCACATGAGGCAAATTCTCTATGAAAAAATCGACAATATCCCCGGTATTGCCAAAACAGACTCTATCATGGAATTGGGCTGTGCATTTAAAAGAAATATCATCCTGTAAAAGGCTTAATCCAGCCTAAAGAACGAAAAGTAAAAATTATGCCGCGAATATGTGGTATAATTTTTTATTTTCATTTGCCGCATTTATCTTTGGGGTAGATCGTTTCAATCATCCCCAATGTGACATGGTCCAACACAAACCCGTGGTTTTGCCACGATATCTTAATGGATACCATGAAATTAAACTTATCAAATAAGGATTTCTGCATATACCTGATTACTCAGTTTCCGTTCGCTGTGGACGATGAAAAGGAAATGATGTTGTCTGATTATATGATGGAAAATTTTAACATGCCCTCTGAAGAGTGGTGTAAAGAACTATCAGGTCTTACTGATGAAAACGGATTAGAGGAAGATCCATGGTATGGCTATACCTATGTACATGAGATCAATGATCAGGTGACCCTGTTTGCTGAATTTCATGCCTACAATACCGTTTATTTTTTTAACGACATCTACTTAGGAAACACAGGTGGACATTTTCATCTGTCTCTCTTTAGCTGGACTGAGCTAAAAGAAATCATCGCAAATGACAAATCGGAGTTGTCGCCCTTGTTTTTATTGCTGCTTCCGCTAACCATTGGAAATGAATCCGAAAGGGAGGAAATTGAAAGCAGGATCCTGGATTGCTTAAAACAGACTGCACTGGAGCTAAATGAAGATCAATTGGACCAGATGACCAGACTGATGGTCAGGCACCTCATTTTCCAGGACAGGGAGAAAAATATATTGACCCATCAGGAGCATCTTGGCCTGGTAACCTGCCGTAATCATTCGGAAAGAAACCTGAAACAGGTGGATGAAGACCTCATCAAAATCAATGAAATCATCAGCCTGGCAACGGGCCCTGTTAATGGCAGTGGCTGGTTTGCCATGAGATAAGATGTTAAAAGAAGCACCTGTTCAGGATCCTGAACAGGTGCTTCTTTTTAATGTGCAAATGAGAATCTTCTGGATATGCTGAATCCCCAGCGGTACTGGCCTTTTAGCCAAGAGCTGGTGGTTTGCGGAATATACTGCATCTCCTGAATGCCTGTTGCATTTGTAAAGTTCAGGTGGAATACGTGTCCTCCGGTTTCCATTTCCAGTCCTACACCCAAGGGGTTGTAAAATTTTGTGGCACTGACCTTTTCGAGATAGGCTTTGTCGGACTTGTTCCGGAATGGCAGAAAGTAATCTACCACAAGGGCCATCCGGCGACTGAACTTCAACCTTCCGCCAGCACCAATCGCAAACATATCATTCTGATCACGGAAGGCGGTAAAATTCCGGTGTACATAACTTGGTGTAAGCGTAAAAGACAGATTGGGACTGAATTTCTTAGCCAGGATGATTTGTGCCACCCAATTCTGGCGGTCTTTAAAGCCATCATAGGCGATAGGCGAGGCAGGGTCATCCTTGTTTGCAGCTACGGCTGCAATGGTATTGCTGCCAAACAGTGTAACCGCAAATGGAATGCGGTTGTCTGTAGTTTGCTGAAGTAAACGATATTTCAGGCTTCCTTCATAGAGTTGTTGTACCGCTGTTGCGCCTTTTGCCCTGGCCAGGCCTATGGTCAGGTTATCGGTAAGGCCATATTCAAATCCGATGCGCACGTCTGTTGAGGCATCTAATCCGAAAAACTTCCGGATTCCTCCGTTGCTTCCTGCGATATCGCCAAATCGGTGGTCGACCTTAAAATCGAGCTCGTTCTTGTAAAGCGTTTCATTGGTATGCCCGTTGATCAGCTTGGTAGATTTGAAGGTAGCGCTTACTTTTTCCTTATCGGCAGCCGGAGCTGCCAGTTCTTTTTCCAGTTCTTCCTGGGCAAATGTGGTTTGGGCACTGAACAATAACAGGGCGGAAAGGGCGAATAATTTTGATGTTTTTATCTTCATTACTTTTTAGCTAAATAGGTGGCCTGAATACGGACTTCAACGGATTCAGCGATATTTTTAAATACAAGTTTTGGGATCTCAATGTTATGATCAGCGATTTTCACTTTGAAGACCGCGCTGGCATTTAGGGTGCCTTTACTCACTACCAGATCAGCCTGGGTTTTATAGGCCTTGCTGATCCCATGGATGTTCAGGTTACCTTCTATGGTTACCTTGTATGTTCCATCAGCAGCCAGGTTGATCGGTTCTTTAATCGTTCCCTTAAATTCTGATACCGGATATTTTTCGGACTCCATATAATTCTCATTGAAATGTTCCTGCATCAGTTTCTTTTTAAACTGAAAGGAGGTGTTCTTTACTTTGAAAATGATGTTGCCCGATTTGGTGTCGATAACGGAACCTCCGGTGGCACTTTTTCCCTCAATATCTTCCATCACCGTGCTGGAAAAAAAAGATACTTTGGCGTTGTTGGAGATCAGGATTTGCTGTGCATTTACGGCAAAACTGATCAGGGTAAATACAATAAAAAGACAGGTGTTTTTCATGGCAATTCAGGTTATTCAGGCATGTTATTATCGAACCATTCTTGTAAAGACTTCAGCTCTGCGGCAGATAGCGTTCCTCCCATAGGCATGGACTTATTGACCAATACCGCTTGCTGGATCCTGGTCTTATTGCTGGTAATGGAACTCAATCCGTTTAAGGTCCAGACTGCTGCTGCACCTCTTCCTGCACTGTGACATCCGGCACATTTGGTTTGAAAAAGCGCCTTTGCGAAATTGTTATAGGTCACTGATGTCCCTGGCTCTTCAGGGGGAGCCGGTGTTGGAACCATTTCGGCGGCTTGTCTTTTAGAACAGCTGAACAATAAGAGGTAGATTAAGGTCAGGGCCAGATAAACGGGAACCTGCGTTCGCCAGGCAGTTTTGAATTTGATTTGCATAATAGAGGGGTTAGGGTTGAAAATGTGTTTTAATTATAAGTGATACGTGGAGCCTGAAACAATGGTTGCTTACATTTTGAGATACCTTTCGGAAAATAAAATAATCAGCTGTATATCAGTTTGATAAGTTGATTAAAAAATATTTTCTTTGACCTGAGGCAACCTTTAGCTGAATTGATTCGTAAGAAGAGGTAGAAATGATCAGGTTAGCGAACGCAATTACATTTATATAGGTGCAGGAAATTATTAAGGGGTGTATTCGGAAAGACAGGTCCAGTCAGTATCTGCTCTATAAAGAATTCTATGGCTACTGCATGGGTATCTGTAAGCGCTACGCCATAAATGATGTGGATGCGGCGGAGGTACTGAATACGGCATTTCTGAAGGTATTTAACCACATTGAAAAGTACGATGCGAACAAACCTTTTAAAGCCTGGATGGCTAAGATTATGGCCAACACCGCAATTGACCATTATCGTGCAAAGCTGAAATTTTCAATGCATGATGACATTAACGAATACGGGCATATTGGTCAGGGGGCAGCTGTTTACGACCAGCTGGCTTATGATGACCTTTTAAGTCTGATCCAAACCCTGTCTCCTGCATACCGGATTGTATTTAACCTGTATGCGATTGATGGATATTCACACGAGGAGATTGCCGAAACTTTAAACATATCTGTAGGAACATCGAAATCAAATTTATCCAGGGCAAGGCAGAAACTACAGGAGAAACTGGCCACATACGATCAGTTCAGTTCCCGATTAAAAATCGCAATAGCGAACGATAAAAATATCAATGTAAATGAAAGACGAGCATAACATAGACCAGTTGTTCAGGGCTGGACTAGGAGATCCAGAAATTCCTTTCCATGAAATGGATTGGGAGAAGATGTCCGAAAAGCTTGATGCATATGAGAAGAAACGTATTTTGCCAATCTGGTGGTTTGCCGGCGCAGGTATTGCGGCAACATTACTCGTATTCCTCTTTACCATTTTGCTGGAAGAAGAACCGGTAAACAAAAAAATGCTGAAAGCTAAAGTGCAGAATCCGGGTAAGGAAGCGGTAGCAGTGCCAGTACCGGCCCCGGCTGAGCTGGCTGTTAAGGATTGGAGCAGTACCAGGTCCGACCATCGGAGTAAGCCCGGTCTAAGCCATAAAAATCAGGCTGAATTGCCTTCCGGAAACCTGATGCCGGTAAGCATGCTGACTGCTAAGGTTTCTTATTCCGGTTTAAGGCCATTTCAGGGAGATACGGTAAAATTCATTCCGATGAAAGTACATCAGGAAGGTATTGTTGTGAAGGCGCCCCGATATGCTGTGGTTAAACGTTCGGGTTTGTCGTTCAGCATTATGGCGGCTCCGGATATCTCCGGTACCGGTGCTAATGTTTCTCAGAAGATCAGTTCTAATATCGGTTTGATGGTCACCTATCCACTCAGCAATAAAATAAGTGTAAGTACCGGATTGATTTACGCCAAGAAGTTGTATAACTCAGCTGGTATTGCTGCAGCGGATAATGGATACGGGAATCAGGCCTGGGAGGTGAATGCGGATTGCCGGGTACTGGACATTCCGGTGAATGTTAATTATCAGGTGTTCAAAAAGCAAAAAATTGCAATAAGCCTGAATACAGGTTTATCAAGCTACCTGATGTTAAATGAACGTTATGAGCTCAGGAGTGGGCCTGATCGCAGTCTTTCAAGAGTGGAGGTAAGCAATAAAAACCAGCATATTCTGGGCATTGCCAACCTGTCTGTTAGTGTGGAGCGAAAGCTAAATTCGTCCATGAGTATAGGATTGCAGCCGTTTGTAAAGCTGCCGCTTACCGGAATAGGGAATTACGATGTAAAATTGAATTCTACAGGTGTTTCGGTTTTTTTGAACTTCGGTAAACCGCGGATTAAGTAAACCGGGAAAAAGTAAGAAAATCCATCATAATCGGAAATCAGTGCATTGACATGTTGTGCTGTGATGCTGATGTTTGTGATGATGAAGAAATTATTATTGATATGCCTTTTCCAACTTATCCTGAGTTCAGGGGTATTGGGACAAGAAAAAAGCAAACCTGAAATCGGAGAAGAGGAAATAAATCTGGCTGGAACATGGTCATTTCGCCTGGATTCTCTTAACACAGGGGAGCAGGAAAAATGGTATAGCAGGCCCGGCTTGTTTTTTGATCAGAAAATAAAATTGCCCGGCACTACCGATGATGCCGGTTTAGGGACGCCCTTAAAGTTGAAACCAGCACTAACGCGCGAGGTGATGTTGCATTTGTGGCGTAAGCATTCTTATATCGGAGCAGCCTGGTACCAGAAAGAGGTCATCATCCCAGCGTCCTGGAATAATAAACAAGTATCACTTTTCCTGGAAAGGGTGATCTGGCAAACCGACGTATGGGTTGACGGGAAAAAAGTAAATGCCCAGGGCGAAAGCCTCAGCGCAGCTCATCATTTTGATTTATCAGCTTTTTTAAAACCTGGAAAACACACGATTACGCTGAGGATCGATAACAGTAAAAAATATGATATCGGCGATGGACATGCCTATTCTGCTGAAACACAGATTATCTGGAATGGGGTAATTGGTAAATTAAAGCTGATTTCCAGACCAGAGGCTTATCTTAAAAATATACAGGTTTTTACAGAAGAAAATTTAAAGCGGATAAAAATTGTCAGCGAAATTGAGAATAGCCTGGATAAGCAACTGAAGTCAACGCTTAATTTATCCGCGATCAACGGACAGACAAAATTTAAGAAAACAAATATTCCGGTGTTGTTAAAACCTGGCGAAAATACCATTGTCAGTTATATCGAAATTAATGCCCCTATAAAAAAATGGGATGAGTTTAACCCTTCGTTATACCATCTGTCTGCATCGGTAAAATATGCAGGTGCAACACATCGCAAAACCACCAGCTTTGGGTTCAGAACTTTAAGTAGCCATGGTACGCAATTGCTGATTAACGATAGGCCGTTATTTTTAAGGGGAACCCTGGAATGCAATATTTTCCCTTTAACCGGGTATCCGCCAATGGAAGAAGAGGGATGGAAAAAGATTTTTGAAAAGGCAAAAGCTTATGGCTTAAATCACCTGCGTTTTCACAGCTGGTGCCCTCCGGAAGCAGCTTTTGAAGCTGCTGATAAACTAGGGTTTTACCTGCAGGTGGAATTACCGGCATGGTCCCTTAAAATAGGAAAAAACCAATTGGCTGATGATTTTTTTGATCGGGAGTCCGGCAGGATGATCCGGTATTATGGCAACCATCCCTCATTTTGTTTTTGGAGTATGGGTAATGAAATGCAAGGCGATATGAAATGGTTAAGTGATCAGGTGATGAAATTAAAATCATCGGATAAAAGGAGGATGTACACCACGACTTCCTATACTTTTGAGAAAGGTTTTGGCGACTGGCCGGTACCAGCTGATGATTATTTTATCACACAGCGATCAAAAAAAGGCTGGGTAAGGGGCCAGGGTGTTTTTGATGTTGAAATGCCTTCTTTTAATAAGGATTACGCCAAATCAGTTGACAGTTTACCTGTTCCAATCGTGACGCATGAAATCGGGCAGTATGCCGTATATCCCAATCTCAACGAAATTTCCAAATATACCGGCGTACTCAGTCCGGCAAATTTTATTGCTGTAAAAGCTGATCTTGAGAAAAAGAACATGGCTGCTCTTGCTGATGATTTTACAAATGCCAGTGGGAAGCTGGCGGTATTGCTGTACAAGGAGGAAATTGAAAGAGCATTGAAAACTAAAGGTATCAGTGGCATTCAGTTATTGGATTTACATGATTTTCCGGGACAGGGAACCGCGTTGGTGGGTATACTTGATGCATTTTGGGATAGTAAAGGTTTGATAAAGGAGGAAGATTTCAGGAAATTCTGTGCTCCGGTTGTGCCCCTGATCAGATTTGAAAAAGCAACTTATACCAATGATGAAATCTTTAAGGCCAAAATTGAAGTCGCCAATTTTGGTTCGGTTCCTTTAAAAAATACGAATGTAGTTTGGCAGGTCAGAGGAGCAGATGAGGCCCTGGTTGCATCGGGCAAAATAAGTGATGTTAATATCAATTTGGGTAATAGTGAGCTGGAAGGGGAGATTAATGCAAGCTTGACTAAAGTGTTGAGCGCCCAGAAATTAACGGTAAAAGTAAGTATTGAAAATACCGCCTATAACAACAGTTGGGAAATCTGGGTGTATCCTGAAAAAGTAGATGAAGTTGTTGCAGACGTCGTTTTTACAAAGGATTACGAGGAAGCACTCCGCGCTTTGGAAGAAGGAAAGAAGGTGCTGTTAAATCCGGCTAAAGAAACAATCAAAGGTGTTGAAGGAAAATTTGTACAGGTATTCTGGAGTCCTGTTCATTTCCCGAATCAACCAGGTACTATGGGATTATTGATGGATCCAAAACACCCTGTTTTTGAACATTTTCCTACTGATAGCCATACCAACTGGCAATGGTGGGACCTTTGCAAAAAATCAACTACGTTAGAGCTGGATAGTATCGGCTTGTCGCCCTCGTCTATTGTGTTAAGAAATATAGATAATTTCTTTAAAAACAGAAACATGGCCAGCATTGTCGAAGCAAAGGTTGGAAATGGAAAGTTATTGCTTTGTACCATGGATATTCATGCCGATCTCAGCAGCAGACCTGTGGCAAGGCAATTAAAATATAGCCTGCTGAAATACATGCGGGGTGATCAATTTAATCCTGTTACAGTCTGGGACAGCAAGGACTTCAAAAGAATGGAAAAGAATTCAGTGCAACGTTAAACTACTTTTCTGTTGGAACCAGGTCAAACTCAATGCTGATGGAGAGCCCTTTGTCTGATACGATTTCTGCTGTTCCACCAAGTTGTTCGGCAAGTCCCCTGATCAGGGTCATTCCCATAGTCTTGCTTTGATCAAGGTCTTGCGGAAGGCCAATGCCATTGTCACTGATGCGAAAAGTATATCTTTCATTTGGGTTTTTGCTAAGGCTGATATGGGTTTCTCCCGGGCTGTTGTTCGGAAATGCATATTTAATGATATTGGTAATGGCTTCATTTACGATGAGCCCCAGTGGTGTTGCCTGGGTAATGTCGAAAGATATTTTCGGAACCTCAATGAGGAAATTAATTCTTTGGCCAACATGAAAGGTATCGCAGAGGAACTTCACCAGGTCGTGTATATAGGCGTGAATGTCTACTATATTCAGGTCTTCCGATTGAAAAAGCTTCTGATGGATCAGCGAGATAGACTGGATTCTGTTCTGACTATCCTTGATGGCCAATCTTGCTTCTTCATTATCCAGATAGTTCAGCTGTGAATTCAATAAACTGGCTACCACCTGAAGGTTGTTCTTGATCCGGTGATGGATTTCTTTAATCAGCCATTCCTTTTCGTTCAGCAGTTTTTCCTGGCTCTCCAGCAACAGCTCCAGTGAATGGTTCTTATGGGTGATGATCTGCTGCTGCGCTAAAAGTTGCTGGTTGGCTTTTTTTCGGTGATGGTAGTTGCGGTAGACCAGGCCGATAATGAGCAGTAGGGCTGCTATTCCGGCAAAAGTGATTTTATTGGTCAGGTCTGCTTTCTGCAATTTACCCAGCTGAAGGATACTTTCCTTGCGTAGCAACTGGTTGTCTTTTTCCTGTTGTTTGGACTGGTATCGAAGGGCCATTTCGGAGATGGTCCGGTTTGCCGAGGCATTTAACAGGGAATCTGAGATTAACTTGTAAAGTTTATAATGTACAATTGCCGAGTCCAGTCTATTTGTGGCAGAATCCAGCTGGTACAAAGAAAGATATACATTTTTGATTTTAGAAAGGGGGTAGGTACCGGCTGGCAGCAGGGCAATCTTGTTAAAATAGGTCCTGGCATTGGCGAAGGATTTCGTGTGCATGTAAAATGAGCCAATGCTATAAAAGCCTTCTGCTTTGTGAAAGAAATGCCCGGGTATTTTCTTTTCCCAACGGATCATTTCGAGGAAATGTGTTTCTGCAAGCGGGTTGTTTTTCAGGGCTTCGTAGCATTTTCCCCGGATACCGGCAATGATCATCCTCCCCAGTTCACTTGGTTCTACCTTTGGGATGTTGGAATCCAGTACCTTGAATACTTCGTGTATTTTGCCCTGGATAATCAGCTGATCTGCAAGGTTTTTGACTGCAGTAAGTTTTGCGTCACTTTCTCTCGGATCTGTCCATTCCACCGCTTTTAGGAAGTAACTGATACTTCGCTGGGTGTCTCCCAGGTCTCCATATATCCTGGCCAGATTGCTGTAAAAGTAGCCTGCGGAAGCATCGCTTTCTGTCAGCTCCATGAACTCTATTGCAGAGATTGCATAGGATAGGGCGGCTTTCTGGCTCCCGCTGAACTGGTTAATTGCCGAGAGGAGGTCGTAGGTAAATTGCAGGTTTTTATAACCCAGCTTCTGGTATCTTTTTAGCACAGAAAGCAGTTGCTGTTCTGCAAGTTTAAGCTTTCCGAGGTTTAGGTTTACATCTGCGATTCCTTTTTCCATTCCGATTTCCTGCTCCGTCTGACCAATCTTTTTATAATACATCAGTGCGCGCTCGTAGAACCTGATTTTCTCGCTGGAAAAAGGAAGGTGATCGCCGATTCTGGAGGCTGTGGCTGCAGCGAGCTCGTCATCTCCGGTAGCTTCACAATCCTTTAGAAGCTGGGCAAAATGCTGGTCTGACTTTTCCCGCTGACCGCCTTCCCGGTAAAGGTCGCAAAGGTAAAGTTCGGCCTCATGTACCAGTTTAAGTGCATTCTTTGATCCGGCTATTTTTTTTGCCTGTTGGAGAAAGCGGAATGCCGTATCGAGGTCGCCCTTATGTTCCCCTCTTTTATAGACAAAATAGCTACCGGCATTGATCAGCATTCTGGCTATGGTTAGCCCGTCCATTCCTGAGGTCTGGGCCAGGGCAGCTTTAGTGGCGCCTTTTCTGAGCAATACTTCTGAAAGTACGGTTCGGCTTTCTTTGCTGCCTTCAGAACCGTGGCCATTTTTACTGTTTTCTGTTGCAGCCAATGCGAAGAAGTAGGCGCTGTCCAGGTTTTGTTTGGTACCTGACTTGTTATAAAGGTAGAACCTGCTTAGTTTGATCTGATAATGGCTTCTGTTTGCTGCATCCTTCTGTTTGGACAACAAGGTCCTGAGCTCGGGGAGGCTATTCCGCAGATTGGTCTGGGCAACTCCCGACAAGGGTAGTAAATATAAAATAAGGTAAAGAAGACAACACCTAATCGGTAAACTCATACGTAATTCCCAGTTTTTTGATTTTAGAATTTAGCGTGGTGGAGGGGATATTCAGCAGTTCTGCGGCTCCCCCCGGACCGGAGATTTTACCTTTACATAAATGAAGGATTTCCAGTATATAAGCTTTTTCCACTTCTTCGAGGGTTTTGGTTTTTCCCGCTGCAGGTTGATTTACACTTGCTGACTGATTTCCGATAGAGGTTTGGTTCCCGTCGGGGTATAGGGTGCCGTTGGCCGGATGACCGGTTTGTTTTCCGGAAGCAAGTCCGGTATCGGTAATCTCAGTTCCCGAACTTAGCAGCACTGCCCGTTCAATCAGGTGTTCCAGTTCGCGGATATTGCCCGGCCAGTCGTAGGCCATTAACTGCTGAAGCGCAGCTGCCGAAATGGATTTGACCGCTCTTTCAGATTTGTTGCTATATTTTTCAATGAAATGATAGGCGAGGGCCTCAATATCCTCTTTCCGCTGACGCAGGGAGGGAAGTTCGATCGGGAATACGTTGAGGCGGTAGTATAAATCAAGCCGGAACCTTCCTTCTGCCACTTCTTTTTCCAGGTTGCGGTTAGTTGCGGTAATGATCCGTACGTTTATTTTTTTTGTTTGATTTGCCCCCAGGCGTTCGATTTCTTTTTCCTGAAGTACCCGAAGGAGCTTAACCTGGGCTTCCAGTGGCAGTTCTCCGATCTCATCCAAAAAGATGGTGCTCCCATCGGCCTGTTCAAATTTTCCTATCCTTCGGTCGCTGGCACCGGTAAAAGCACCTTTTTCATGACCAAAAAGTGTGGATTCGATCAAAGTGAGCGGTAATGCTGCACAATTCACGGTAACCATCTTTTTCGACTTTCTTGGTGAAAGTTCGTGTAAGATCTGCGCGATCCGTTCTTTACCCGTTCCGCTTTCGCCAAGAATGAGTACAGAGGTGTCATCAGCGGCAACAATTTTCACTTTATCAAATACGGAATTTAACAGCGGACTATTACCAATGATCCTATAGAAATGGGAGGCAGGCACCTGATTCAGTTTAACTTCTTTAATTTCGGCAACAGGTTTACTGAAGAATACTTCATCAATCATTGCACTGAATGCGGTCATGATCTGATTGGCCAGGTCTACATGGATGCTGTTGTAAAGTTCTTTTTCTTTGCTGAAGAATGCCACCCGGTAAAGGTCGCCTTTAGGATCTGTAATGCTGGTCATGATGGCAGACTCCAATCCGAATTGATCAGAGATGACTTGCGTCCAGCGGTCTTCCATGCGCAGTTTTCTGAATTCGTAAGCGCAGTGCAATTGCTTGTCGAGCTTTAAGCCCAGCGGGTCCCAGAGTTTGTAATCGCGGCTGGATACAGAAAGCAGTTTGAGCATCGATTCTGTAGTTTCCAGCTGATAGTTTCCGGAGGGCGATTTGATGACACTGCAGTCGCGGGCCGGACTGCGGGGATTTATCCTGGTCAGAAACAGCTGGTCGAAAGGTAAGACTGGTTGCAGCAATTGGGCAATTTGCTTGACCTTTTCTGCACTGGCTTCCTTTTTTGTACTGATGGCCGCTAGTTGCTGCACCAGCCCCATCTGATGCTGAAGGTTATATTTAATGTTTTGTCCATGCCGGTATTGAGCAATGTCCAGCATCACCAACAGGTCCTTTTCCCGGAATGGTTTAACCAGAAATCCGTATGGTAGTGTTGCTTTCGCGGCCTGAAGGATGGTCTGATTTGTATTGGCAGAAATGTAAATGAAAGGAATGTCCATGTTAGAGAGTTGAATCCCCAGGTCTATTCCGGTACGCTCTCCCTGCAGGAAAATATCAATAAGTACCCAGTCGGGTTGCTGTTCGGCGATGAGTTCCAATGCCCTTGCTACCGAAGGCGCAATGCCACAGCTGTCGTACCCTGCTTTTTTCAGCATCAGGCTGAGGTCATTGGCGACAATAAACTCATCCTCAACGATCAAAATCTTATCTTTCATTTCCTGTTTCTTTCAGGGTTATCATTTACCAAATAAAATGCCATGCGTTAAGGCCTTGATTTGCTTTGTTTTAGGTGTTTTTCATCAGTAAAAATTGATGATATATCGTGAATTTACGAATCCATTCTGCTAACGTAGCATGTGTTTTCTCGAAATATTCAGTTTCTTAAGTTTTGAGTTTAAGGTGGTTGCCGGTACGCCCAGTATTTTTGCGGCGCCTGCAGGGCCGGATATTTTACCGCCACAACGTTTTAATACAGAAAGGATATGGCTACGTTCATTTTCAGCAATGGTTTTGATGTTCGAAACCTGATCAGCATCAGAGGCTTTTCCTGCCGGATCCGGAAGGGGGATGTCTTTGATGAGGGCTGTTTTTGTCAGGAGCATGCTTCTTTCCATCAGGTGTTCCAGCTCTCTGATGTTTCCGGGCCAGTCGTACGCCATCAGCACTTTAAGCGCATTTTTAGATAATTGTTTGGGCTTGGCTCCGGTTTTCATGGCCAGTTTGCGGAGAAAATGATAAGATAGCTGTTCAATGTCCTCTTTTCTTTCTCTTAACGGAGGCAGCTGGATTGGAAACACATTGAGCCGGTAAAAAAGATCACTCCTAAACCTTCCTTCCTGTACTTCTTTCAGCAGGTCAAGATTGGTTGCAGCGATGATTCTTGCATCGGTATGGATTACCTGTTGTCCTCCCAGGCGCTCGATTTCTTTTTCCTGCAATGCCCGCAGTAGTTTTCCCTGAAGCTCCAGCGGGAGTTCGGCAATCTCATCCAGAAATAAGGTGCTGTGATCTGCCAGTTCGAATTTCCCTATTCTGCGTTCCAGGGCACCGGTAAAACTTCCTTTTTCGTGTCCGAAAAGTTCACTCTCGGCCAGGTTAGATGGAATAGAAGCACAATTGAGTTTGACCATCGGTTTAACCTTTCTGGAAGAGGCATGGTGGATCGCTCTTGCGACCAGCTCTTTCCCTGTACCCGTTTCGCCTAGGATCAGCACGGTACTGTTGGAAGCCGCTACCTGCGCTATTGAGTTCAGCACCTGCCGGATCAATGGACTATTGCCCACAATATCATCATGATAGTTGAGGTATGCCTCAGTGGCCGACGGCAATTCTTCTGCTTCCAGTTGTTGCTGATACCCAATGATTTCCAGCTGCTGTCTTGCAATGATTTCCTTTGCTGTCTTAAGCTCTTCGCGAAGTTGAATGAGCATCTCTCGTTCCCCGTATTTCATTTCCCGAAGATACTAAAGCTGCAAATTAAAATAAGAATCAGGAGGTCATTTTACGACTATACGTAAATCCGCCTTCGTAAAATGACGAAATAAAGTAAGTTTTAATTTGTGGTGAATGAATTAAGTGTTTGTGGATCAGTTGATTATTTGCTTGGTATGCTTGTTGGTTAGCCCAGGTCAAAAATTTAAAATTATGAAACCATCACCAAATCTTTTATCGCCGGAAAACCACGCCTTAGTATTAATCGACTTTGAAGGCCAGATGGCTTTTGCTACCAAAAGCATTTCAATTACTGAATTGAGAACCAATGTTGCCATTGTTGCCGGTGCTTCGCAGATTTTCAAAGTACCTACTATCGTGACTACCGTTGCAGAAGATTCTTTTGCCGGGCCTGTATTTCCGGAAATTGAAGAATTCTACCCGCAGGCAAGTTCAGGTTATATCGACCGGACGTCTATGAATACCTGGGAAGATGAAGCGGCTTATAAAGCCATCACCGGCACGGGAAAACAAAAACTGGTGCTTGCCGGCCTATGGACAGGCGTATGTATTGTGGGCCCTGCATTATCTGCCTTATCTGAAGGATTTGATGTTTTTGTAATTACTGATGCCTGTGGAGATGTGAGTGCAGAAGCACACGAAAGAGCCATTCAGCGAATGGTACATGCAGGCGTGAAGCCAATTACTTCTGTTCAGTACATTCTGGAATTGCAAAGAGACTGGGCAAGAACCGAGACTTATGTGGCCGTGACTGACCTGATGAAAAAGTATGGTGCCGGATATGGTTTGGGAATTCAGTATGCGCATAAAATGATCAAACACTAATTGTCATTCCAGATAAAAATGAACATTAATTATCCCCGTCTGGCGATTGCTTTGGCCGCTTGTCTTTGTTTTTCATTAACAGGGGCATCCGGACAGGACATTAAGCTGATGCGTTATGATGAGGATTATAGTCATTTGAAAGATTCGAGCAGGAACTTATACAACACCTTAAAGTTCCTGCCACTTTCAGCTGATAAAAAGGTATACCTCAGTTTTGGCGGGGAGATCAGAGAAGAATATGGAGGAAAAATAAATGAGGACTGGATCAGCAATCAAGGTTTCAATTCTTCATTTTTACAGCGCTATTCGCTTTATGCCGATTTAAATATTGGAGAGAGACTGAGGTTTTTTGCTCAGGTAAACAGTGCGTTGGAGAATGGCAGTAAATACGGTCCGGCGCCGGTTGATGAAGATCAGCTTGCCGTTCAAAACCTGTTTGCTGAGTATCGGATACTTAAAGATTCCTCAAATCAACTGGCTGTCCGTATTGGCCGGCAGGAAATTAATTACGGTTCGGGGAGGTTAATTTCTGTCAGAGAGGGGACAACCGTCAGGCAATATTTTACAGGCGGTAAGGTCAGGTATGCGACACCCAGGTTTTCAATTGATGCATTTGTTTTAGCCGCCGATGAAGTTAATTTTGGCGTATTTGATAATCGTCCAAGCCATCAGGCAAACCTTTGGGGAGCCTATTCAAACCTTAATATTCAAAAAGGGGGAAACTTCGATTTTTATTACTTAGGCATCAGGCGCGACCGCACAGAATTTGAAGAAGGGACAGGAAAAGAAATCAGGCATACTTTAGCTACCAGATACTGGAAAAGTGGTGGCGGTTTTATCTATAATTTAGAAGCTGCCTATCAGTTCGGGAAATTTGGGAAAGGCGATATTGAGGCCTGGACAATGGCCATTGAGTTTGGTTATACTTTTGAGCAGGTCAGGTTTAAGCCTTCTGTGAACCTCCGTAATGATTACATCTCCGGTGATAAAAAGGCAGGAGATGGAAAACTGCAGACCTTTAACCCTTTATTTCCGAAAGGAGGTTATTTTGGGTTTAACCCGCTTGTCGGGCCATCAAATTTAATTGATTTACATCCCTATCTGACACTTGCCTTAACCGATAAATTGAGCGTTCAGGCAGATGTGGTGTTCAACTGGAGGTACTCCTTAAACGACGGGATTTACCGGCCGGGCGGAAATTTTAATGTTCCGGGCTCCATTTCCAATCATCGTTTTATCGGTACAACTTATCTGCTCAGCGCAGATTATAAATTCAATAACCACCTTTCATTGAGTTGTGGCGGACAATATTTCAGGGTTGGCGATTTCATAAAAGATATTGTTCCCCTTTGGGACAATTCAAAGTTTTTTAATGCACAGGTATCATACAAATTTTAAACCATAAGAAAATGAAAAAGAACTTCAGGATAGCCATCATGATATTTTCTGTATTCCTTACAGGAAATGCATATGCACAAGCCACTACAGCAATCGGGACGGCCAAAGTTTGGGGTACCGTTGATGGAATTGCCATCGAAGGTGTAGTTCAGGGACCCTCGGCACAGGTCAGCGATTTGCAGATTGCCTGTGTTTTCGAATATACCGAAGGCGATATTTTTAATACTCCACCAGCACTTCCTCCGGCTTTAAATGGCCTGGTACACTTAGATCAGGATATGGAAGGTCTGTTAACCGAAATCCGCAAGAGCGGGAAATTTCATGGTCATGCCAATGAAACGATTTTAATTTCCCCACCCAAAGGTACGATAGGTAGTAAAAAACTGCTTTTAATCGGTCTTGGCGACAGGGACAAATTTAGCCCGGATTTAATGACTGGAGTGGGGAGCGTTGCGATGAGAGAAGCGATTAATCTGGGCGTAGATAATTTTTCTTTTGCAAGTGATTTAAAAGATGCAGGAATTGACTCGCCAACGGCACTGGTTGCGGGGAATGTAGTGAGGGGTATTTTTGAAGCTTACCGGACACAAACCTGGTTAAAAGAAAAGAAGATGTCCACATTTAAACCGATCTCAAAAGTAATCCTTCTGGCTGGTCCGGCATTTTTTACTACTGCGGGAGAAGGAATTCAGGAGGCAATCGCTTCCCTAAAAAATTAACAGCTCAATTGGTTTCCATGGCTAAATAAAGAAAATATGACGACTGCAGATATCATTTTATTCAATGGTAAGATACATACCATTGCAAAACACAAAGAAGAAATAACCGCTGTTGCGATTAAAGACGGGAAGTTTATCGCTGTTGGTAAAGACAGTGATGTCATGAACTTTTCCGGTGCTGCAACAAAGCTGGTTGATCTTCACAAAAAAAGGGTAGTTCCCGGAATCAACGATTCCCACATTCATCTGATCCGTGGCGGATTAAATTTCAATCTGGAATTGCGCTGGGATGGTGTTCCCTCACTTGCCGATGCCTTAAGAATGCTGAAGGAGCAGGTAGATATTACCCCATCGCCACAATGGGTACGTGTAGTTGGAGGCTGGTCTGAATTTCAGTTTGCGGAGAGAAGGATGCCGACACTGGAAGAGATCAATGCCATTGCGCCTGAAACGCCTGTTTTTATCCTTCATTTATACGACCGAGCTTTTATGAACCGTGCGGCGCTTAAGGCCGTTGGATATACCAAAGATACACCTGCTCCTCCGGGTGGGGAGATCCAAAGGGATGCGAAGGGAGAACCTACGGGATTGATTATCGCGAGTCCAAATGCGATGATTTTATATTCCACGCTGGCAAAAGGCCCGAAACTTTCTTACGAACATCAGGTCAATTCTACCCGTCATTTTATGACTGAGCTGAACCGTTTCGGCATTACAAGTGTGATTGATGCCGGGGGAGGTTTTCAGAACTTTCCTGACGATTATAAAGTCGTAAATGAACTGAACGAGCAAAAACAGCTTACCGTCCGTATCGCCTACAACTTATTTACGCAACGTCCGAAACAGGAATTTGAAGATTTTGACAACTGGACAAATACGGTATCCCTTTATCAGGGTGATGATATGTACCGCCATAATGGGGCAGGGGAAATGCTGGTTTTCTCGGCAGCAGATTTCGAAGATTTTCTTCAGCCAAGACCAGACCTTTCGGATAACATGGAACCTGAACTGGAACGGGTGGTACGTTTGTTAGTTGAAAAAAGATGGCCGTTCAGGCTTCATGCTACTTATAACGAGAGCATCAGCCGTTTTTTAACTGTTTTTGAAAAGGTAGATAAAGACATTCCTTTTGCCGGACTACCCTGGATTTTCGACCATGCGGAAACGATAGACGAAAGAAACATTGAACGGGTAAAAGCACTGGGTGGAGGTATTGCGATTCAAAGCAGAATGGCTTATCAGGGCGAATATTTTACAGAACGCTATGGTGCAAAAGCTGCGCTGCAAACGCCACCAATAAAAAAAATGCTCGAGATGGAAATTCCTGTTGGCGGTGGCTCTGATGCCACCCGTGTAAGTAGTTACAATCCATGGGTTTCCATGTTCTGGTTAACGGCAGGAAAAACGGTTGGAGGCCTGAAAATCTATAATGAAGATACGGTTCTGAGCAGGGAAACCGCTTTAGAGCTTTATACCAGAGGCAGCGCCTGGTTTTCCAATGAACAGCAAAAGAAAGGCGATATCGAAGTGGGGATGCTTGCCGATTTAGCGGTTCTGAATCAGGATTATTTTGAAGTATCTGATGAGGAGATCAAAAGCATAGAATCTGATTTAACCGTTGTTGATGGTAAGATTGTTTATGCAAAAGGGGACTTCTCTTCCTTTTCGCCACCAAAAATCCCGATTCTGCCAGACTGGTCGCCGACAAACAGCTATAACGGATACTATTCTCTGGCAAGCCATAGCAAAAATCAACAAGGAAAAACAACAGGCGCAAAGGGAACAGATCCGGTTATTGCGATGGTACACGCTTGTGCTGGCAGTTGTGATGTTCACCATCATAACCACGATGCAGTAAGAACAAGTAACCTGCCTGTAAACAATTACACCGCATTCTGGGGCGCATTGGGCTGCTCATGCTTTGCTTTTTAAAACATGGAAAATATTATCAATTACCTGCTTTATTCTGACTTAGGGTCAGAGATCAACAACTGGGCTGTACTCTTGTTCAGGGTACTGCTTATGCTCGAACTCTTCAGGGTTCATGGCATGAAAAAGTTTCGTGTTCAAAATGGCGAAAAGGAGCACGTGCCCAATCCCCTGGGCTTACCGGATAAGCTGAACGGATTAGTGGCTACATTTTCCGATACTGTTGTCCCGTTTTTTGTTGCCATAGGTTTCGGAACCAGACTTTTCCTCCTGCCATCAATCGGTGTAACCGCAATTGGTTATTTCGTCGTTCACAGAAATGATTCCATAGAGGTCCGGGATGTGCCGTATATGTATACACTGGCGATGCTTTTTCTGGTGGTAATTGGTCCCGGGACTTATTCTATAGATCATCATTTAATCAGGGCATTTTTTTAACAGGCCCTTTAATACACACTTTTTCATCCTACATAAACATCTTTTTTAATAACAGATAACTATCAAAATAACAAAAATCATGGAAGCTAAAATTGGAATCAGCGCGGAAAACCTTGCCGAGGTGGCACATTCATTAAGTAAAATTCTTGCAGATGAATACGTTTTGTATACCAAAACAAGAAAAGCCCACTGGAATATAGAAGGACCAGACTTTTACAACAAACACAAGTTCTTCGAAGAGCAATACACGCAATTGGAAGGTATTGTTGATGACGTAGCAGAACGCATCCGCAAGCTTGGTCATTATGCACCAGCATCACTTAAACAATTCCTGGAATTAACACACCTGACCGAAGATGACCGCGGCAAGAATGATGCGCCTACCTACATCAGAATGCTGCTTGCCGACCACGAAAGTATTTTAATTCACCTAAGGGGAAATATCGACAATTATGCCAGTGCATTGAAAGATGCCGGCACAAGTGATTACATCACGGGCTTAATGGAAACGCATGAAACCATGGCCTGGATGTTAAGGGCTCATTTATCATAAAACTATGGAAGAAAAACAGAACAATATCTGGTTTGTAACCCTTGTGTTGACCATTATAGCGGGCTATTGCGATAGCATCACCTTTGTTGCCGCCGATAAAATTTTCTCGGCACATGTTACGGGAAACTTTATTGTGTTCGCTTATCAAATGATTAAAGGCGCTGAGGGCGATGCATGGATCAAGCTGCTGACTTTCCCAATATTTATGCTGTCGGTTATGGCTGGTGGCTGGATATCGGCGAGATTTTCGAACAGGCATTTTCTGCTTTTATGTGAGGGGATCATTCTTTTACTTGCCGGAGCCATAGCGTATTCACTCGGATATATTGATAATGGGGAAATCACCTGGCCAATGTATCTGGTTACCATGATTGTGGTTTTCGCCATGGGCTTACAAAATGCTTTCGGGAAACTTTTTGCGAAAGACACCTATGGGCCTACGACGATGATGACGGGCAATGTGACCCAGTTTTCGCTTGATCTGAGAGGCTGGCTTACGAAAGGGGTTGCTGAGCCAGGATACCTGGCCGGTTTAAAAAAGGGCTTGATTACCCTTGGTGGTTTTTTATTGGGTTGCATTTTAGGTGCTTATGCTGGGAAGGCTTTTGGGCTGACGGGCATTTTACTGCCGGGAGTGGCGATGGTGATCTGCTACTTTTCGACCAGAACAGTGGAGGAAAAAAATTAAAATGAATAAAATATTAGGATTGCACCATATCACCGCAATTGCGGGTAGTGCACAGAAAAACTACGAATTCTATACCCGGGTGCTGGGCTTGAGACTGGTAAAGAAAACCGTCAATTTCGATGACCCCGGAACTTATCACTTGTATTATGGTGATGAAAGGGGGTCTGCAGGAACGATACTTACCTTTTTCCCCTGGGAGGGGATTGTTCAGGGATCAAATGGCACCGGTATGGCTACAGAAATTGGCTATGCGGTAAACAGCGGTAGTCTCGCCTTCTGGAAAGACAGGTTTGAACAATTCAAGGTGAACCATCAGGAAACTGAGGAGCGATTTGGAGAAACATTGCTGAAATTTAAGGATCCCGACGGGCTTGAGCTGAGCCTGATCATTCCGGCTACAGCGGATACCAGAATTCCATGGGAAACAGAGGAGGTTAAAGCTGAAAATGCGACGAAAGGTTTCCACAGTACCACACTTAATTTAAAAAGCATTGACGAGACGGCTAAAGTGCTGACCGATATTTTCGGTTACAGTTTATTGGCTCAGGAGGGAAACCGGTTCCGTTTCATGACGGATAGCGTGCAGAATTCATCGATCATAGACCTTCTGGAAAGTCCGGATGGGCAGCCGGGGAAATCTGGTTCTGGCACCAATCATCATGTGGCATTCCGTGTACCTGATGAAGCAGTTCAGCAGGAATTCAGAGAAAGGATCAGCAGTAAGGGACTTCCTATCACACCGAAAATAGACCGTGATTATTTCTATTCCCTTTACTTCCGTGAACCCGGAGGTGTACTTTTTGAAATCGCAACGGATAATCCAGGTTTTACGGTAGATGAACCGCTGGCAGAGCTAGGTACGCATCTGATGTTGCCTCAGCAGCACGATTATTTGCGGGCCGAACTTGAAAACAGCCTGCCAAAATTATACTGATAGAAATTACACCGATAGATGAACTGCAAATGAGGAAAACAGGGCCGATGATGGAAAAGGAAACAGCAAGGATAGAGGCCTTTAGTGACGGCGTATTTGCCATTGCCATTACTTTGCTTGTGCTGGAGCTGCGTGTTCCGGAGGTTGTAGGGGCTGAAGGCCCAGGAGTGGTAGCAGGTAAACTGATGGCGCAATGGCCGACATATATTGCGTTTGCCATTTCGTTTTTCAGTATCTTCATTATGTGGGTGAACCATCATAAGCTGTTCAAACAGATTTACCGGAGAAATACGGAAATCATGTTTGCCAACGGATTGATTCTTTTCCTGGTTTGCTGCGTTTCGTATCCCAGTTCATTACTGGCACAATTCTACGATACTGATTCGCAGCAGCTTGTGATTAGTATTTATACCGGAACGTTTGTGCTGGTAAATCTTTCCTATAACCTGTTGTGGTTTTTGGCTTGCCGGGACAGGACGCTGTTAAGACCGGGACTTAGTGAGGCGGCAATTCTGGGAATCAGAAACAATTATTTGTACGGATTGCCCACTTATGTAGCTGCTTTTGGCCTCTCATTTTACTTTCCGGTTTCGGCACTGCTGATCTGTATTTTGCTATGGATCTACTGGGCCATCTCTTCTAAAAAAGTGGAGATGCGTGGTAACAGCGAAGGGGAAATTAACAAAACCTATTAAAATCATTACTTATTAAATAAAATCAAAGAACATGAACAAGATCACAGTAAAAGACGGTACAGAAATTTATTACAAAGATTGGGGCACAGGACAACCGATCGTTTTTCATCACGGCTGGCCTTTGTCTAGCGACGACTGGGACGCACAGATGATGTTTTTCCTGGATAAAGGATTCCGGGTTATTGCACACGACCGCAGAGGACATGGAAGGTCATCTCAAACAGCAACAGGTCATGATATGGACACATATGCAGCAGATGTTGCAGAACTGACAGCGGCACTGGACCTGAAAGATGCAATCCATGTAGGACACTCGACAGGTGGTGGAGAGGTGATCCGTTATGTAGCAAAATATGGTAAAGGCCGTGTAGCTAAAGCCGTATTGGTGAGTGCGGTTACTCCAATCATGGCTCAGACAGAAAGCAATCCTGAAGGTATTCCACTTGCTGTATTCGACGAAATCCGTCAGGGAACGGCAACACAAAGACCTCAGTACTTCAAAGATTTTACCACTGCATTTTATGGATATAACCGGGAAGGAGCAAAAGTATCTGAAGGCATCAAAGAAAACTGGTGGCGTCAGGGAATGATGGGCGGAATAAAAGCACATTATGATTGTATCAAAGCTTTTTCTGAAACAGATTTTACAGAAGACCTTAAGAGCGTAGATGTTCCCGTATTGGTAATGCACGGTGAAGATGATCAGATCGTGCCAATTGCACTGACCGGAGAAAAAGCCGCGAAACTGGTAAAAGATGGAAAGCTGATTTCTTATCCCGGTTTCCCTCATGGAATGCCGACTACCGAAGCTGCCACAATCAATGCAGATCTTTTGGCTTTTATTAGGGCATAAAAGAGAAGGGAATTTGAATCCGATTATGAAAAGCCTGCAATCTCCTTGCAGGCTTTTTGAATATCATTCGTAATAAAACAAAAAGCGTTATGCAATGTTGTCGTTTGTAAGAAAGGACAGGCAATATGAAAATAGCGACGTATAATGTAAATGGGGTTAATGGCCGTCTGCCGGTACTGCTTCGTTGGTTAAAAGAATCAAAACCTGATGTTGTCTGTTTGCAGGAGCTGAAAGCACCGCAGGAAAAATTCCCCTTAGCTGCGATAAATGATGCAGGCTACCAGGCCATCTGGCATGGACAGAAAAGCTGGAACGGAGTCGCAATCCTTTCCGCTGGTGCGGAGTTGAAAGAAGTACGCCGGGAGTTGCCAGGTGATCAGGAAGACATCCAAAGCAGATACATTGAAGCGATTGTTAATGATATGGTTATCGGCTGCCTTTATATGCCAAATGGTAACCCTTATCCTGGTCCGAAATTCGACTATAAGCTAGGCTGGTTTAAACGGTTTTCTGCGCATGCTAAAAATCTTTTGGATAGGGGTATTCCGGCTATCCTCACCGGAGATTTTAACGTGATGCCCACAGAAAAAGATGTATATAAGCCGGAACGCTGGATAAATGATGCGCTATTCAGAGAGGAGGTTCGTGAGGCCTTTAAACTCCTGGTTGATCAGGGATGGACGGATGCGATCCGGAAACTTTATCCGGAAGACACGATTTATACCTTTTGGGACTATTTTCGTAATGCTTACGGTCGTGACGCAGGGTTACGAATCGATCATTTTCTTTTAAGTTTTTCAATTGAGAAACGGTTGACAGGGGCAGGAGTAAACCGGGAAGTAAGAGGTTGGGAAAAAACAAGTGATCATGCACCGGTTTGGATAGAGATTAAGTAAGAAATTCACATAGGCTTGTTATCTTTACTAATAGATATGGAAATTAACTATACCATTGCAGCTCCGGTATTGATTGCTGTAGCCGTACTGATATCTTTCTGATCCAAAGGAATAACAAGGACAGGGAATATTGCTGGAAAGTGTTAAAGACTTATCCTGATCTGAAAAAGGAGGATTGGTTTATCGGAATGGAAGGAGGGGATGATATCTGGAGTTTTAATGTGATTGGTAGTCCGCCGGTACTGGATTTGCTGGCAGAAAAGATGAAAGATCTTAGGCGTCTTTTCAGGGAATTTCAGTAATTTGTAAGTATAAGTTTTATAATCCCTAATTTAAATAGCTATGAAATCGATACAATACTTCGGCTTTGGCCTGTGTCTGCTGTCTCTTAGTGCATGCAGCATCTTTAAAAAACCTTCGCAGGATACAGGCAAAGAGTCTAATCAAAGCAACGTCATCACAGAGCGTAAATGGAAGTTGGTTGAACTTGCAGGTCAGCCGGTGGCAGATAAAGTAAACGGTAAGGAACCATTTCTTCTGCTTCAGAAAAGTGATAACCGTTATTCGGCTTCCGGAGGCTGTAATGGAATCGGAGGGACATTTACCCTGCAGGGTAATGGAAGGATCAAATTCTCCCAAGGCATGTCTACAATGATGGCTTGCGAAAATATGGAGATCGAACATGGGCTGAACAACGCTTTGATTACTGCAGATAATTATACCCTTAGCGGAGATAACCTATCTTTAAATAAAGCCAGAATGGCGCCCCTTGCTCGTTTTAAAGCGGTAAAATAGAGCGTTATACCGGCTTCATTGCTTTCACGAATCCGTATCTGATAGGCCTTTAGAATATCCCGTAAAGCCTTCACTTCCTGAACAGGTGTTGGGGAGTTGAGTACCATGGATTCGTTGGAAAGCACCTGTGCAACTTGGTAGCCTCCAATGCAAAGGCAAGACAATCGCAATTAAACAAGAGGAGCAATTGATAAGGATTGTGAAGGAGGATAATCAAGAAAGCTAGACCATAAGAAAAGGCCAATCACTAACTTGATCAGCCTTTCCTTCAGTGTTTAGCTTGTTGCTACCTTCTGGTAGTTCGCATGATAAAGCTTTCTGAACATCGCATATGTTACACTGACCATTATAAAAGCGATTACCGCATCGCCCGCAGCTGCCAGCCCGATCACACTTACTTTAGAGGCAAAGGCGAAAATGATATCAAAAAATATACCTGCGAAAACCCATTCTTTTAATCTGAGCAGTTTATTGGGGATGAGCAGAACGGTTATTCCGGACAGTTTTGCCACACCGAGCACATAGATGAAATAAGCAGGATATCCCAGTTTCACCGTAATGTCCCACACGATAGGATTACCGGTAAGTTCAAAGAAGCCGCTTGCTCCGAACCATAATGAAGTTAATATTACGCCTGTCCAATAAATTGCTTTTGCTGTTTTTGTGTTCATGATTATTGTTTTTTAAGGTTGTTTAAGAATTTATTTATTAATAAGGATTTGTTTATTAAAATGCCACTTTGGCTGCGGCACTGATTGCTCTTGTTTTGGGATGTTGAAGCAGGCCGATTACTTCCCAGCCCTTACTATTGAAATCTTCAGGAATTGAAATGTTTACCTTGCCTTTTTCGACGGTTTCCAGATTAAAGGAATTGAGTTGTCGTACGATCTGCGCATGGGCCAATGTCCGGCCTTCATTTTCGCCGCGTTTTACCTTGCTAATGGCCTGTTTCTGTACTACTGCAATGACCAGTTCACTTTGGTCTTCATTTCCCTTAATCTGGTAATCCAATGCCATTTTACCGGATTGTATTTTCCCCTGAAGGTTTAGTGAGGTAGTGGGAGTGCCTTTTAAGGCGCTGTTAATGGCATAATCTGTGGCGGCTTCATTGGAACCTACAAACTCCGTTTTGCCGTTAACAACCAGCTGAGGTGTATAAACCTGAGCGCGAAGCTTGCTGGCATACTGGTACTGGCGTTTGGAGTAATCGGAATTGCTGAAGGAATCCTTCCATCCCAAACGGTCCCAGTAGTCAACATGGTAGGTTAAAACGTATACAGGTCTGTTGCCTGCCTCTTTCTGGATTTTCGCCAGTAGCTCGTCTGCGGGTGGGCAGCTTGAGCAGCCTTCGGAGGTAAACAGTTCCAGAACGGCAAAGCCATCTCCTTTAACTGTGCGTTCTGTTGATGATTTTGAAGCGATGCTTCTATTAGCAAGAACAGCGCTGAACAATAGGAGCGCTACCAGCGCAGCTATCATTGAAATTTGTGTCGGTTTCATAACTTTTGATTTTTTTATTTGATTCAAAAGTATTTTTCCCTGACACCTAAACTAAGCTTGAAATGGCTGAACCGGACGTTTCAAACCCTGAGTCAGACAGTTCCAGGCTTAGAGAACGCTTACCTGTTCTCCATCCAGGAGAGAAAATTGGCTGACTTTTCTTTATTGATGAGCAATTTGTCTGGTGTCTCAATCAGCAGTTTAACGTACAGCTTGCGTAAAAAGTAATGCTCCACCTCTTTGATCGCTTTAAAGTTGACCAGGTACTGTCGGTTTACCCTAAAAAACTGCTTCTGTGAAACGGTGTTGCCAATCTGATCCAGGGCCTGATTGAGTGCGAACTCTTGTCCGTCAAAGCACATGATGGAAGTAGAATCGTTGCGGATATAAAAGAAAGCGATCTGTTCAACTTGTACGGTCGTATATTTCTGATGCTTAAACACGAGGAAACTGGTCTTTTCTGTGGGTTGCACGATGCTGATCAGCATTTCTGCCAGATCGGGAATACTTTTCTGCTGGAAGAAATTTTTAAGCTCATCGACCTTTTTAAAGGAGCCTACAATGTCTTCTTTTGAGAATGGTTTGAGGACATAATCCACCCCGTTACGTTTAAAGGCTTCGAGTGAATATTCATCAAAGGCGGTACAGAATACCACAGGACAGGTGATTTTTACAGACTTGAAGATCTCAAAACTGAGCCCATCTGCCAATTGAATGTCCATAAAGATCAGGTCGGGCTGCTGACCTTCTGAAAGTGCCGAAACGGATGCTTCTATACTTTGGTAGGGGCCGGTGATTTTGGCTTCTGGCCTGATTTCACGGATAATATTTTCGAGAGATTTTGCTGTTCTTAGCTCATCCTCAATGATGGTGATGTTCATAGATAATGGGGAGTTTGATTTGGAATTTGTGGTTGTCACTGATGATTTCTACTTGCTTATCCAGCAAATGGCTGTACCTGAGTTCTATGTTTTTCAGGCCCACACCAAGTGAACTTGCTTCGCCGGTTTTCAGCTGAATCTGGTTTTCGACCACAATCTTTTCGTCTTCCTGATAGATCCGGATCTTTAAAGGTTTATGTAGGGAAACGATATTGTGCTTGAGGCAATTTTCTACCAAAAGCTGTAAAGTGAAAGGTGGGATGAGGGTAGCTAAAACCTCATCATTCAGCGTACTATTAAAAATAAAACCTTCGTCGAACCTTGCTTTTTGTAAAAAAAGATAAGCATCCAGGATCTCCATTTCCTCCTTTACATGGATCAGGTCCAGCTTACGGCTTTCCAGTGTAAAGCGGTAGAAATTGGAAAGTTTCAGGATGAAATCAACAGATTGCTGATCCTGGGTTTCGACCATTGCTTTCAGGGTGTTCAGGCTGTTGAATAAAAAATGCGGATTTACCTGTTGCTTGAGCAATTCGTATTGTGCACCCAGATTGTCATTTCTGGTACGCTCCAGTTCCATGTTGACGTGCTGGTTCTCATAATTTTGTTGAAGCAGGTTCAGGAACATATAAAATACCAGGTTAATGAGTATACCTCTGACCTCCACCATCAGCATGACTGGTCCGAAATCAATATGAGAAAGGATGAGTTGCTGAATATAGGCCAGCCCCAGCATAATGACCAGTCCGAAAAGCAAAGAGTTCAATAGTTTTTTGTAGGATATGCTCTGCTTTCTGGGTTTATCGCTTTTGCGTGAAAGCATGTAGATATTGAAATACCACATCATCACCGCAAAAGCTCCGGTAATGCCTGCATTAACAACAGCTTCTAAAGCATTAAACTGGTGTGAAGCCAGTTGTGGTACGGATGAGAGCAGTCCCAAAAAAATTGAACTGGTCCAGATGATGGTGTGGGAAATCTTGAAGCCTGCTTTATTCATCAACGGAATTTTAAAAAAGCTAATGTATTGATAAATATTGTGATTAAATGCCGATGCTGATCTCGACCCCAATGTTGCCACGGGTGGCTTTTGAATAGGGGCAGGTTTGATGAGCCGCTTCAACTACGGTTTGAGCTTGCTCAGGACTAAGTCCGGGCAGGTTAACCTGCAGTCTCGCCTGAAGGGCAAAGCCCTCATCTCCGCTGGCCAGATCTACCTCTGCATTTACTGAGGTTTCTGCGGGTAGTGGTATTTGTAACCTGGAAGCATTGTGCTTCATTGCTCCGATAAAGCAGGCAGACCAGCCTGCAGCAAATAATTGCTCCGGATTGGTGCCGGTACCCAAGGTTCCCGGTGTTGCAAGTTTGATCTCCAGTCGGCCATCTGAGCTTTTGGCTTCACCCTCACGACCTCCGGTAACCTGTACTTTTCCGGTATATAAAACTTTACTGATTGGAGCAGCCCCAGCTGCAGTAATTACGATTTGATTTTTCATCTCTGTATTTGTTTTTAAAATTTATAAGTATTGTTAGGTTATTTCGTCCAGTTTGAAACTTCAATGATGGCATCGGCAAAGGCCTGTGGAGCTTCCTGCGGAAGATTATGTCCGATTCCTCCGCTCAGGTTACGGTGGCTATAGCGGCCTTTGAATTTTGCAGCGTAAGCGGCAGGATCGGGATGTGGGGCACCATTGGCATCTCCTTCCATTGTAATTGTGGGAACAGTAATGAAAGGGGTGTCTGCGAGTTGTTTTTCCAATGCATCGTATTTCGCTTCTCCTTCAGCCAGACCAAGCCGCCAGCGATAATTATGGATAACGATAGCCACATGGTCAGGATGGTTAAGCGATGCGGCGGAACGCTCAAAAACAGCGTCTTCAAATTGCCATTGTGGCGAAGCAGTTTGCCAGATGAGCTTTGCAAAATCATGGCGGTTTGCTTCATAGCCGATACGGCCACGTTCGGTAGCAAAATAAAACTGATACCACCAGGCTTGTTCAGCTTTAGGGGATAGTGGCATCTCATTGGCCTTTTGACTACCGATCAGGTAGCCGCTTACCGATACCAGTGCTTCGCAACGTTCTGGCCATAATGCCGCCAGGATACCGGCAGTACGGGCACCCCAGTCAAAACCTCCGATGATGGCTTTATTGATTTTCAATGCATCCATTAATGCAATCACGTCCAGGGCGAGTGCAGCAGGTTGTCCGTTACGCAGCTGCGCTGAAGAAAGGAACCGGGTGCTGCCATGGCCGCGAAGATGTGGTACGATCACTCTAAAACCTTTTTTTGCCAATAGGCTTGCACTGTCGGCAAAGCTATGGATATCGTATGGCCAGCCATGAAGAAGAATAACGGTACGGCCATTTTGAGGTCCGAGTTCTGCGTATCCCACATCCAGCAGTCCTGCATTCACTTGTTTGATGTGTTCAAAACCAGCGGAAATGGGGTTTCCATTTCCAGTTGCCGGAACTTTAGTTTCTGTAGTGGCAGCTTTTAACACAGCGGTATTGCCAAGTCCGGCAGCTGCAATAGTGATGGACGCAATGCTCAGAAAGCGACGGCGACCTAAGTTTGGTTGATGTTCCATTTGTTATCCTTTTTATGATTTGTAATTCAGATCTTTTAATCATCTGACAAGACAAAACTATACTTCAGGATATACCAAAGGAATCAATATCGGGTTGAAGCAGACAGTCTCCGCTGTTAACCGGACGTATCGCCGTCCGAAAAATTAAAGGCGTTTGATCAATTCCCTATGGGCCTTACCCCATTTGATCATTTCGAGAATAATATCTCCAAAAGACTGGCAATAATCCGTAGGGGAATAGGTTATCATAACCGGAATATCAGGTGTCACGGTTCTTTTGATCAGCTGGTTGGCCTCCATTTCCTTTAGTTCACGGGAAAGCATTCTGGTGGTGATGCCAGGAATACTGCGCTCGATTTCCCTGAATCTCCGGTTGCCGTTGCAAATAGAATTAATGATAGGTAATTTCCATTTACCACCAAGCACATAGATCGTGTCCTGCAGCGCCTGTACTTCTTCCTGTTGATTACGGGGATTGGAAAGCACTTCCCTGATCATTTTAAGCCGCTTTTTATCTTCCATTGTGGTATCATTGGTTATACTGGTTACAAAGTTATACCATTTTCGCTATAGCTTTGCTGGCAGAATTAAATAAATCTAATCATGGAAACTTTAAAAAACAAAATAGCTGTTGTTACCGGGGGGAACAGTGGCATTGGTTATGCAACAGCAATAGAATTAAAGGCTCAGGGGGCTGAGGTAATCATTACCGGAAGGCGAAAAGAGGCGGTCGAAACTGCAGCACAGGAGCTGGGGGTTACCGGTCTGGTAGCAGATCAGGCGAGCCTGACAGATATTGAGCAATTGGTTACCACGGTAAAGGAAAAATTTGGAAAAGTAGACATCCTGTTCATCAACGCCGGAGTATTGGGAGGTGCAGGAATTGCGGAGGCAACTGAAGAGACTTTCGACTATGTGATAGGAGTCAATTTCAAGGGCGCATTTTTTACACTCAGTCGTTTTATTCCTATTCTGAATGAGGGCGCCTCGGTGGTATTTTTATCCTCAAATACGGCCAGTATGAATGCCGCCAGTTCCTCCATTTATTCCTCTACGAAAGCCGCACTTAATTCGGTCATGAAGATTGCAGCTGTGGAACTTGCCGCACGCGGGATCAGGGTGAATGCAGTAAGCCCTGGTCCGATAGAAACAGAAATCCTGAATAAACAAGGGCTTACCGATGATGAACTAATTGGGTTAAAGGACTGGATTATTGGCCGGGTCCCTCTGCAACAAATGGGGAAGGCCAGTGATGTCGGGAAAATGGTAGTTCATTTGTCAACTGACGCAGCTTCTTTTGTTACAGGTGCGGAATTTTTAATGGACGGAGGGATGAGTCTTTAATTGGCTAAATATAGTGATGCCATCAACTGACAGTGTTCCCGCAGAAATGGTAATCAGGGGGAAAGTGTTGGCACCGGCGGAAGTATAAAAACTTTCTGATGAGCCCAGGACCTGCATTTCGCTAATCGCAAGAGTCCTGGGCTTTTTTACACTGTTAAGTGTGGTTGTGGTAATGACACCAGATACATTTTTTACATTCCCGGCGATCCATTTTAGTAAAAATTCATCGGCATCCTGTGCCATCTCCATGCTAATGCTGCAACTGCCGTTGTTAATCAGCTTGCTCTCATCCTGCATATAATAAGGATTGCTGATGCTGTAGTTAACACTATTGACCTTATAGGTATGACTGGTTTTATTGGTGTTATCGGTTAACTTAAATACAATTTGTAGTGCAGATTCGTCCTGTGCCAGTACATCGATCTGAAATGATAGCAAAAATAAAATCAATGCCGGGAAATACCATTTAGTTTTCATAATTCATGTTTTTTGTAGGATACAACTTTAATTGTCGTTCATCCGAAATGTTATCGGATTGAATCATACAAAAATACAGGGCATTGCTCAGAGCGCCATAAAAACAGCGACTACTTAGCGACTATCGACTGCGGGTTTAGCGTCACAATACGACTACGTAGGAACTTTAATGAAATATTGACTCGTTTTTAAAGAAGGTTAATAAAATACAGCATGCGCTAATCGAAAACTTTTAGGATATTAGAAGCCTGTACTTAACTGCTGCGGTATAATTTATGAAGAAAGGTAAATGCTGTGATCTTAATACCTGCCTGATGTGCGGGATGGTGCTGAAGGAATGGAAACCTGCGATCGACAGTAACCGCAAAAATTTTATTGCAAAAAAGGGTGAGCAGATCATTAAAGAGGGAGATCCGGTAACCGGTATGTACTTTGTCCAGAAGGGGAATGTGAAAGTGCACAAACATTGGGGCGATAAGGAACTGATTGTACGTTTTGCCAACTCCGGCAAAATCTTCGGCCATCGCGGTTTAGGCACCAACAGCTCTGTATATCCGATTTCTGCTACTGCTCTGGAAGAAACATCCCTTTGCTTTATAGACCTGGAATTTTTTATAGCTACGTTAAAAGTAAACCATGATTTTGCCTTTAACCTGATGCTATTCTATGCAGACGAATTACAGGAATCAGAGAAGAAAATGCGTAATCTGGCCCTGATGTCGGTTAAAAGCAGACTTGCGGTAGCCTTGTTGCAATTAAAAGATCAGTTTGGCCTTAATGAAGCCGGACAGCTGAATATAGAATTGAGCAAACAAGACCTGGCGGCATTTACCGGTGCAACCTACGAAACGGTATTCCGAATGACCACCGAACTGGTCAATGAAAAACTCATCTCCTTGTCGGGAAAAAGTATCTCTATTGCAGATGAAATAAAATTAAGATCCCTTACACAGGAATCTTAATCTACCTAAAATTTGTAGCCGATTCCTATACCAGGATTCCATTTTCCGTCTTTGCTGCTTGTTTTAGCATTGTAATACACCGGAACCTGAATGGCCAGATGTTTGTAAATGGCGGTGATGCCTGCGCCCAGGTTGGGAGTGAGGATCGAATTTTGCGGTGCACCAGCTGCTACCTTGTCTTTCTTTATGCGTAAGCTGGGTAGTAATCCGATCAATACCGACAATGGTTTTTTGCTGAATTTGATGGCCGGTCCGGTACAATTGATATACGCACCATGATCTACATAACCCGCAACAATTACTCCCTCAAAAAGGGTTGCTTTTGTCTGTACTGAATTGCCATTGCTTTGCGATCTTGCGGTTAAAGTCAGGATGCTAAGACTAAAGAAGAGATAAGCTGATTTTTTGTAAAGGTTTGTCATATGAGAAATTTATTGGTTAAGGTATTGTGGTTATTGAAAGTCTGAATGTTGCTTATGGGAAGGCTTTTGTAATTGCCCTTTTTAATCAGTTTACCCAGGGAGAAATCATTTAAACTGCCGTTTTCCAGTTGCTGATACAGGTCTTTTAAAGCCGAAGAACGGTATAGGGCAGATAGAGGTTCCATAATGTCTTCCCGCGTATAAACATAATAGTCGTGGTCGGGGAATGTGCAGGCGATATCCAGCAGGAATTTTAAGGTGTCTGTATTCATTTCGGTCATGTCGCAGGCCAGAACCAGAAAATCATCATCCGGGTATTTAAGGTATGCGCTGAGCAAGCCTTGCAGCGGTCCTTTTGCGCTGGTTGTATCGATGATCAGTTGTTCTGCAGGAAAGAAATCTCCATAAGTCTGTTGTTGCATGGGATTAATGGAAATACTTAGCGGAAGATTCAACTGCTCCAGCTTATGGGCCGCGTTTAAGGCCCAGTTATTCTTTCCAATAGCAAGCAGGCCTTTGTCTTTGCCCATTCGCCTGCTTTCTCCACCGCATAATACTAGTGCCCTTATCATAAGATTTCAAATGTTTTCATCTTTTTATCCTCCTTTATGAAGCATGCTCAACTTGCTTCCTGTAAATTTTAGACTTTGTTTTTGTGCGAGTGCTTCTTTCAGGCGCAGGTCCAGCTCTTCTGGTACTGAAACACCTTTTATCGCGATAGGCTGGTTATTGCTGCTTCGGTTTGCCAGTAATTGGCCGTAGCCGCCTGTTTTCTCTCGATGGGGCTAAAACGGTAATGGGTGCTGATGAGCTGAAGCATTTCCGATTGTGAAAAGAAGTATTCATCTGCTTTTCTATGTAAATGTCCCATGGCCATGATACCCAGGAAGCGGATGAGCTGATCTCTCAGTTGTTCCATCACATGAAAAATAAAAGTTTAACGGAAGCAATGGTCAGTACGGCACTCAAAAGGTACCGTACGGTAAGGTGCTGAAAATGACTGCTGCCAAAATAAGCACCGGTGATTCCACCTGTAGCAGCCATAATAAACCAGGTAATCGCCGAAGGGCCGATGGTCAGAGCTGCTGAACTGCCTAGCAGGCCGCTCAGAGAGTTGAGTACGATGAAGAGGGCAGATGCAGCGGCGGCTTCCTTTACATTTGCCCAGCCCAGCAAAATGAGAACAGGGCTTAAGAATATGCCTCCGCCAATGTTGAGCATTCCGGAGAGGCCGCCAATGAGGCTGCCGATCAGAAGGGCAGGCAGGAGCTTTACCGGTTTAGGGTTTTCGCTTTCATTAGGTTTAATACCCAGCAGCTTAATGATGGGAAGTACCAGAGCCAATCCCAATAGGTAATGGTAAATATTGCCTTCGAGCGAATATTTTGAGCCGATAAATGCGGCAGGGACAGAAGTAATGAGAAATAGCCTGCATAATTTCCACCTGAAATAACCCGCTTTCCAGAAATGATAGAATCCCATTCCTGCCACCAGGATGTTCAGGACCAGAATCAGGGGTTTATACGTGCTTACCGGGATGGAAAATAAGGAAAGTACAGCGATATACCCACTTGCGCCGCCATGGCCAACTGAGGCGTAAAGAAAACCTACAAGATATAAAGCGAATGCGATGCTGATGTCTAGTTCCATGATTTAAAATGTATTTAGGCTTTCTTTAATAACGGGATTGAATTCTGAGGGGCTTGCCTCGCAAAGCGGACAACGGTAATGGGCTGGCAATGCAGAAAAAGGAGTGCCTGCGGGGATATTCATACTGTTTTCTCCCCAGGCTTCATCATAAATGCTTAGGCAATGTTTGCATTGATGTACATAGGTCAGTTCTGGTTCTGCACGGGGGCTGGTTTCATAATAATGGTCTGGCTGTTCTCCGGCAACCAGGGTCTGCTGCTGATAATAGGTTTCGCAAAGGCTGCTTAAGGCAGGAAGCAGGTTTACTTTGCTGATGCCGGTTGCATAGGTATAGTAATGCTTGGAGTTGGGGTTAAAATCTATGGTATGCATCAGATCAAAAAGGGCCTCAGTAGGTTCAGCTATCGGCTGATTTTGTTTTCGGATGATTACGGAACCAAAAAGTCCGCTTTTCGGATTAATCTTGATGGCAAAGCAAAGTTTGAATGTGCGGAGATCAGCGGTATTAAATCCATTGATCAGTTCGTGTTTAAGTTTTAATCCCTCTTCACAGAGGTCTTCTGTTTGCCAGTTGAGCTCATTGGAAGCATGCCGCACATTCATCCGGTTTTTATCCAGTACCGCATTCCATAATTTCCGGTCTGAAGGTTCTACCCCTTTGATGATGATGGATTTCCAGGGGGTGGTATAGAGTTGCCCGATTCGCGTTTTACTGCAAATGACACAGAGCTCCTTCAAAAAGCTAATGGGAAAGAGTTCATTTCTACGGTAAATGCCCAGCCAGTATTTTCCGTTGTATTGATTAAAGCCTTCATAATATGGTAGCTGGAAATCCGGGAGTTTAAGCGGAGAGGAGGCCTCCTGAAAGAGAAAGCTGCCACCGGCCCTTACTGCAGTTTCGAGCGGCTGTCCATCAATCTCCTGCTGGTCGTAGTATAAGTTTCTTTGGGTTAATATGGTGTTTTCTATCGCTTCACTCAATAGGGCGATGTCCTCTGAATAAACCAGAGAGGACCAATAATAGATGATATTGGTTTTTGGAAAACGGATATACAGGTGCCAGTAACTGCCAATATCGGAGGAAATGAAGTTTAAATTTCCACTGAAAAAAGGGATCAGGTTCTGGCTGTTGTCAATCAGGTTTATTTTGAGTCCGGGGGTGTAGCTAAAAGTATCTAATATGTCCTTGTAAACTCCTTCGCGCAACCAGTTTGAGCTGTTGAACAGGTCTTCGGCCACATAGGAGCTGACAATGTTAGGGTATTTATCGGCGTCTATCTCAAAATCAGTATCAGAAATGAGAAAACCATGATCAATATCATCCAGTTGATCTGGTGTTGCCGAAAAATACAGCTGTTGCCGGGTACCGAAGCGGATGTTCTCTATCCCGGCCTTTTCCAGTATTTCCAGCATCACCGAAAGGTCACCCACAGATACGATTCCTCCGGGAAGGTTAATCTTGATCTGGTGATTTTTAATTTCTGTGTTTTCCATGTCAACCTATTTTTTCTAACAATTGGGTTTCTAAGGCTTCCTGAAGAATCTGCTTAACTTCCGGTCTGCAGGAGCCGCAGCCCATTCCTGCTCCTGTAGCCTCACAAAGTTGTCCGAGCGCGATACAACCCGAGGCGATTTTGTTTTGCAGGTTCCCTATACCGACATTATTGCAGCTGCAGACCAGTTTTCCGCTTACGGGTTCTGCCTTTTTTCCACTTCTGAGCAATTGCAGCCTTTTGTCACTCAGCTCGGTTCTATTGGCAATCAGGTCTCTGAACTCCAGGAACTCACTTTTATCGCCTATTAAAATGGTTCCTACCAGTTTGTCCTGATGAATGATACATTTTTTATAATAGCGTTTGGCTTTGTCTATAAATACGATTTCTTCATAGTTTATCTGATCCGGGCATTCTGCCAGTCCGATGCTGCAAAGGTCAAATCCATGAATTTTGATGATGTTCATGAACAGACTGCCCTGGTAATAGGTGCTGATATCGCCGTTATGGAATTTGGCTACAACTTCCGCCTGTTGCTCAGCTGCTGCGGTGATCCCGTACAACGTTCCTTCAAACTCCGCAATTTCTCCAATGGCATACACCGAAGGGTCGCTGGTTTGCAGGCGTTCATTTACCAATACCCCTCGTTTACAATCCAGTCCGCATTCCCGGGCCAGTTCAATATTTGGGGTGGTACCGATGGCCAGTATGACGGCATCACAGTTGATTCTTCTGCCACTTTTTAACTCGATTCCTGTTAGTTTTGAACGGCCATAATAGATCTGTACCTCATCGTTGTAATAGATGTCGCAGCCCTGATCAACCATTTCTTCGTGTAACAGCTGACTGCCCAATGGGTCCAGCTGCCGGTTCAGAAACCTGGATACCCGTTGTATAATGGTGATCTGTACACCAGTTTCCCGTAAGGAAGCAGCCATTTCCAGACCAAGCAATCCGCCGCCAACAATTGCTACATGGGCGTTTTTAGGGATGTGTTTTTTGAAGTTATCGGCATCTTTGCGGTTGCGCATGGTAAAGATACCCGGTAATGAGGGGGCGTTTTTCGGCAGGGTAGCCCGGCTTCCGGTTGCCATCACTAAAACATCATAAGGTGTTTTTTTGCCGGTAACATCGGTCACGTATTTTTTCTCCCGGTTAATCGCTTCGACAGCAATTCCCCTTAAGTGCCTGATGTTATAAATGGGCTCTTCCTCATCCTTCATCTTAACCAGTTGTTCCCATTTCTGTGTCCCGCTGATATAGTCGGGCAACATGACCCGGTTGTAAAAGGGGAGGTTTTCCGTGCTGAAGACGGTGATCTCATCTTTGGTGTTGATTTCCCGGTAGGACCTTACAAAGCCATGGGATCCTGCGCCGGCACCAATCACGACTATCCGCTGGAAATCCTTTTTATATTTTTCTATATGCACTGCACAGTACTTGAAATCCGGTTCTTTTGATATCGGGTCGATGATGGTACTGGTGATGTTATTAGCACGGTTCAGGTCGCTCCCCAGGATCTTACCCCAATGCATCGGGAGGAAAACTACTCCTTGTTTTATCGTTGCAGATACCTTTGCTTTTACCTGAACTTCTCCTCGTCTGGATTTGATTACCAGTACTTCCTGGTCTATTATATCAAGTAATACTGCATCTTTAGGGTGGATTTCCAGGTAGGCATGTTTCAAGTGTTGCTTCAGCTTGCTCACCTTGCCAGTTTTAGACATGGTATGCCATTGGTCGCGTATTCTTCCTGTAGTCAGGATAAAAGGAAAATCTTCGTCAGGCAACTCGCTTTTCAATTCATCCGAAGGACTGTGTATAATTGCCTTCTTAGATTCGGTATGGAAAAGGTGATTGGTAAACAGTCGTTTTGTGCCCTTTTCTGTTTTCTTATTGTAAGGCCATTGTATGGTTTTGCTCTTGTCAATCCGTTGATAATCCAGTCCGTTGATGTTGATGCTGGAACGGTAGGTAAGCCTGGTATGTTCCTTGTAGATGTCTTCCATGCCTTTGTACTCAAAGCCTTTATAGCCCATTTTTATAGCAAATCGGCAAATGATTTCTGCATCAGGCAAGGCTTCTCCCGGAGCATTTGTTACTTTCTGAAGGTGACTGATCCTCCTCTCGGAATTGGTCATGGTGCCTTCCTTTTCTGCCCATGCTGCCGCAGGTAAAATCACATCGGCATAGGCCAGGGTTTCCGCCTTATCCGTAATCTCCTGAACCACTACGAACTTTGCTTTTTTTAAGGCCTGCTCTGCAAATCTTGCATTAGGTAAGCTGGTTAAAGGGTTGGTACACAGTATCCATATCGCTTTTAGTTTCCCTTCATCCAATGCCTCAAACATTTCTGTTGCAGTTAATCCGGGCTTATCTGAAATGGTGGTTCCTCCCCAGAACTTCTGTACTTCCAGCCGGTGTGTTTCATTGTTCAGGTCCCGGTGAGCAGGGAGCAGGTTTGCCAGGCCACCAACTTCGCGGCCGCCCATGGCATTGGGTTGTCCGGTCAGAGAGAAAGGACCGGAGCCAGGTTTTCCGATATGTCCGGTAATCAGGTTCAGATTGATCAGGCTCAGGTTTTTATTGACTCCGATAGAACTTTGGTTCAGTCCCATGGTCCATAAGGTTAAAAATCCTTTGGCATCTGCAATATAGTCCGCTGCCAGTTCTATTTCGGCTACGGTAAGTCCGCAGATCAATGCCGCTTCTTTTAAGGTTCTTTCGAATACGCGGTTCTGGTAATCTTCAAAACCCCTGGTGTGCTGGTTGATGAAGTCGGTATCGATGTTTCCCTTTTCGATGAGGGCCCTTCCTATGGCATAATTCAAGGTCACATCTGTGCCGGGATTGAGTTGAAGATGCAGGTCTGCCAGTCCGCAGGAGTCCGTTACCCTTGGGTCTGCAATAATCAGTTTAACTTCCGGATTGGCGGCTTTATGAGCTTCTATCCGGCGCCAGAGAATAGGATGGCACCATGCCGGATTGGCTCCGGTTACAAAGAAGCAGTCTGCCAGCTCAATGTCTTCATAGCAAACCGGCACGCTGTCTTCTCCCAATGCCATTTTATAGGCGGTAACCGCACTGCTCATGCACAAGCGGGAATTCGTATCTATATTGTTGCTGCCTATAAAACCCTTAATCAGTTTGTTGATGACATAGTATTCTTCGGTAAGGCATTGTCCTGAAGCGTAAAATGCGACAGAATCAGGTCCATATTTATCAATGAAAGTCTTAAATACCGCCGCCGTACGGGTCAGCGCATCATCCCAGCTTACCCTTTGTATGGGCATACTTTTACCATAACGCATTTGCGGATAAAGCAGGCGGTCGCTTTTGTCATTTACCGTATACTGCAGGTTGAGTCCTTTACTGCAAAGCGTACCGCGGTTTACGGGGTGGTCCGCATCACCTTCCACGGCGATGTTATCGTTTTTATCCAACGTTACTTTTACGCCACAGCCGACCCCGCAATAGCAACAGGTACTGGTATATACTTTATTTGTGTGCGCTGGCATAAATTGAGGTTAGGTTAAGCTTGTAACAGTTCCGGTTTGATGGTTTCCCGCTTTGCAGCGCCTTTAACCTGGAATTTGGTGATGAAGACCATCAGGCCGATTATGGCCACTCCGATGCCGATGTAGTGAAAGGCATCTGCATAGGTCAGGTGTTCCGATTTAAAGAGAAAGCCAACCAGCATTGCGCCAATGTTTCCACCGGCACCAACAATACCGCTCACCGTTCCAATGGAATCTTTATTGATAAAGGGGACAATTCCGTAAGTTCCACCATTGGCCATTTTAAGGAAAAGCGCGAAAAATAACATGGCAGCGATGGCCATGCCAAGGGTTTGCGATTGTGCAAAAAGACTGATTCCGATGCCTTCTAATATCAGGAGTCCACCCAGCAATAGGCCTTTTCCGCGTAAACCATAGGATTTCCCTACTTTGTCGCTTACGTAACCTCCCAATGCACGTGCAAATATATTCATGCCACCAAATATGCTGGCCATGGCACCAGCCATGATCATAGAGGCTCCAAATTGATCTGTAAAAAAAGTAGCAGCTACATTATCTACTGTGATCTCTATTCCGAAACAGGCAGCGTAGGCAAGGGCAAGTACCCAGGTTCTGTAGTCTTTTAATGCGGTCATAAAAGAACCTTTTTTTGCAGTTTTAACATTGGTTTGTTCCAGGTCTTTGAAGTTTCCTTCAGGTGTATCTTTAGTGTACTTGTAATAGATGAAAGCCATGATTAACAGGATGATACCTGGAATCACCATGGCCAGTCTCCAGGAGTCGGCCTGACTTACAAAACCAAGACCGGCAAAGCCTGCTGCAATCAGCGGCATGATCAGGTTGGTGACTCCTCCGCCCAGGTTGCCCCAGCCTCCGGTTACCGCATTTGCTGTTCCTACCACATTGGGTGCAAACATCATTGAGGTATGAAATTGGGTGATGACAAATGAGGCTCCGATAATTCCGATAATGAACCTGAATAACAGAAAGCTTTCATAGCTGTTGCTCAATCCTATGCACATAACCGGAACGGAGCCAATGGCGAGTAAAATGGTATAGGAAAGGCGTGGGCCCAGGGTGTCACAAAGTTTTCCAATGATTAAACGGGCAATAATGGTTGCAGAAACGGAAGCGATAATGATGTTTCCAATCTGGTCTTTGCTTAAATGCAGTTGTTCACGGATCAGCGGCATTAATGGGGCAACCCCAAACCAACCAAAGAAACAGAAGAAGAAGGTCACCCATGTGATGTGAAAGGTTCGCATTTGAATGCCTCTGGCTGAAAAAATGTTGAGTTTACTTAGTGGCTTAAAGTCAGCAGTCATGGTTTGTTTAGGTTTAGGTTTCTGGAATTGTTGATTTATAGCGCCGTTTTTTATTTATAATGGTGAATAGAATGAAGGATTAAATGGATAGAAGGTGATGAGTTCGTCTTTGTGGAGTTGTAATGAAGCTGCCGGTTGCATGGCAAGGCCATGAGCCTGGATGGTGGCGGTTACATCACCGGATCCATTAAAAGAGATTGGGCTTAAGCCGCCGGAATGCCCCAGTGCAACCGGAAAAAATTCAGTTAAGGGATGTTTTTTTGTTCTGCTTTTCAGGACTGGAAGCATTTGAATAGGTCTGGCTTCGTATCCGGAGCAGCGGTATAAATAATGCTCTACGAAAACGATAAATGTGCTGAGGCAGGAAAGCGGGTTTCCCGGCAAGGCAAAAACGATGGCTCCGGATATCGCTTTTCCTATCAATATCGGTTTGCCAGGACGGATGCTCACCTTGTGAAATAAGGTTTTTACGCCCAGTTCCTGTAGTACAGCAGGCACATGGTCGGCATCCCCGGCGGAAACAGCACCGTTGATGATCACCAGGTCGGTTTCCAGTGCAGCGCTTAATATGCTGGTTAGTTTTTCTTTATGATCGTCGACATGCGTGCATAGCACAGGCCGGATTTTCCACTGACTGAGTAATGACCTCAAGAGATACTGATTGCTGTTGCGGATCTGAAAAGGGCTGATTCCGGCTGCCGGGCTAACAATTTCATCACCAGTGGTAATGATGGCTACTTTTGGTCGTTTATAAACCTCTACTGTTGCTTTGCCTACAGTGGCGAGCAGGGCAATGACCTGTGGTGTGCATTTTAATGGAGCGGATAGCAGTAGGCTGCCGGTATTGCTGTCTTCTCCCTTCAGGGCAATGTTCTGATAATTTTTTAAGGCGCCGGCTCGCAGAGTGACCTGATTTTCAGATTCTTCCGCATCTTCTCTTCTGATAATGGCATTTGCCATTTCAGGTGTAGCTGCGCCCGTCATGATTTTATAGCAATTGCCCGAGCTGAGTGCATATCGGGCAGGCTGACCAGTAAATATGGTTTCTATAATTTTGTATGTTCTGATACCTTTTTCCCAGTCTTCCTGCATGATGGCATAACCGTCCATCGCAGCTCTGTTAAAAGGAGGGTAATCCCGGTCTGCGTAGATGTTTTCTGCCAGGATCCTGTCGTCTGCTTCTTCCAGATAAATTCTTTCCTTTCCAAATGAACCGGAAATTCCGGAAAGGATAGCAATCGCCTCCTCAAAACTTTTCAGGCTCAATGTCCACCTCCCTTCATCATTTTTCGGGCATGAAATATTCCCGGTAATACCGCTTCGAGTGATTCTCTGGCTCCGCTGCTGCTGCCAGGTAAGGTGAGGATGAGTGTTTCTGAAATGGAGCCGGCAACTGCCCGGCTCATCATGGCCATTGGCGTACGCATTTGCCCGAAGTTGCGCATGGCTTCTGTAATGCCATCTGCATCTCTTTCCAGGATTTCAGTAACTGCTGTTACTGTATGGTCACGCGGGCCGAGTCCTGTTCCTCCTGTGGTAAATATAAAATGTATGTCTTCGGCTACCCATTTCAATAATTGCTTTTGTATCAGCTCTTTGTCGTCCGGAAGAATTTCGTAAGCTTTTACATTTGCATTGGCCTGCTCCAGCATCTGTCTGATTATTGTTCCGCTTTTATCTGTTCTTTTTCCTGCAGCTGTAGAATCCGAGCATACTAAAATTGCACAAACAGGAGGAGTGGAGAAGTATTTATTGCGGTCGCTTTTGCCACCTGTTTTCTCTAGCAGTCTGATGCCTCCGATTTCCAGTGTCTTATCTACAGGTTTAAGCATATCGTAAATTTCCAGCGCTGCCACGGATACGGCGGCCAGCATTTCCATTTCGATGCCCGTTCTTCCTATAGATTTCGCCTCCCCATTTATGGTGATTCCTGGTCTTGGGTTGTTGTTGATTTCAAAGCTGATCTCCATGCCGTCTATGGCTACAGGGTGGCAATGCGGAAGCAGTTGAGGGGTAAGTTTGGCTCCCAGAAACCCTGCGGCTCTGGCTACATCAAAAAGGTTTCCCTTAGGAAGCTGGTTGTTTTTGATGAGCTCCAGGGTCTCCGTTGTGCAATAAATCACCGCTACAGCTTTCGCTGTTCTCAATGTGATCTGTTTGCCGGTGATATCGCGCATAGGTTAGGGGTGCTTTGATTTAGGCGTTCTTATATTTGGTGCTTAATTTTTCAGTCCGATGTAGACCAGCCCATCCTCAATTTTTACAGGGTAGGTTTGGATTGCGCATTCATCTCCGCTGAGACATTCTCCTGTCGATAGAGAGAATGTTTTTTTATGGAAAGGGCAGGCAATTTTAGGGTCTTCTCCAACAGAGCCGATCATGCCACGGCTGAGCGCCATTTGTTGACGGTGTGGGCAGAGATTTTGAGTGGCGTACCACTCATTGCGGCGTGTGAAATAGAATAATGCGATCTGCTCGTCGCCACATTTTACGCATACTCCGCCATTTTCTACTGCATCTTCTACGCGGCAGGCTGCAAACCAGTTTGTTGTTGTTTCTATCATGATTTCTAGTTTTGGATTAAGCCAGCGTCCAGTCGGCCGCTTTTTTCTGACCCCGCATTTCATCAAATTTTACGCTCGGATCTTTTTCTTCAGGAGCATTTACGAAGTGGTTAAAGCGTTTTCGGATCTCCGGATCTTCAATTGCTGTTTTCCACTCGCACTGATAGCTGTCTACCAGCGCCTGCATTTCCAGTTCCCATTGTTCTGCCATGCCCAGACTATCATTTACGACTACATTTCGCAGGTATTCCATGCCGCCTTCCATTTTATTTAGCCATGGGGCGGTTCGGGTAAGCGGATCGGCTGTGCGGATGTAGAACATCAGAAAACGGTCGATGTACTTAATGCAGGTGTCGCTATCTACGTCTGCTGCAAGCAGTAAGGCATGCTGGGGTTTGCTTCCTCCATTGCCGCATACATACAGGTTCCATCCCTTTTCCGTAGCGATGATGCCAAAGTCTTTGCTTTGTGCTTCCGCGCATTCGCGGATACAGCCGCTAACGGCTGATTTTAATTTATGGGGTGCCCGTAAGCCTCTGTAGCGTTCTTCTATCCTGATGGCATAGCTTACGCTATCGTGTAAGCCAAACCTACACCAGGTGCTGCCTACGCAACTTTTTACCGTACGCAGGGCTTTGCCATACGCATGTCCGCTTTCAAAACCTGCGGCAATCAATTCTTCCCAGATCAGAGGGAGGTCGCTCAGGTGTGCACCGAACAGGTCTATTCGTTGTCCGCCTGTGATTTTAGTATAGAGGCCATACTTTTCAGCCACCTGGCCTATGATGGTCAGTTTTTCTGGGGTGATTTCTCCTCCTGGTATCCTTGGTACGACGGAGTAGGTGCCGCCTTTCTGGATGTTTGCCAAAAAGCGATCGTTGCTGTCCTGGGCGGTATCATTGCCTTTTTTGAGGATCATGTCGTTCCATAAGCTCGCTAAAAGCGATGATACCAATGGCTTGCATACTTCGCAGCCATCACCTTTGCCCAGGTTGTCCAGCACCTGCTCGTAACTTTTTAGGTTATGTATTTTTACAAGATCATAAAGCTCCTGTCTGCTTAGGTGGAAGTGCTCACAGATCACGTTTCTGACGTATTTGCCATTTTGCTTCATGGTATGGAGCATCAGGTCTTTTACCATTGGAATGCAGCCTCCGCAACCTGTTCCGGCCTTGGTGCAGCTCTTTATGGCGTCAACTGATTCGCAGTTGTGTTCGGTTACGGCATTGCAGATGGACCCTTTGCTGATGCCTTCACAGCTGCAGATCAGGGCTTCATCCGGAAGGCCGGCCAGTCCTGCATTTTCTGTTTGTGAACTGCCGCCTCTTGAGCCCAGGATCAGGTCTTCCGGGTTGGCTGGAAGCAGGATCTTGTTGTTTACCGTTTGGAGGAGCATGTTATAGGCTTCTGCTTCTCCAATTAATATACCGCCAAGCAGGTATTTTCCGTCATTACTGATGTTAATGCGTTTGTAAATGCCTTTATGACTGTCTTCGAAAAGTATGGTTCTTGCATCTGGTTCGGTAGTAAAAGGATCTCCAAAGCTGGCTACATCCACGCCGATCAGTTTCAGTTTGGTGCTCATGTCAAAACCCTTGAAAGTTTTGTCTTCATGGCAAAGTTTTGCAGCAGCAACTTCCGCCATCTCATAACCAGGGGCTATTAATCCGTAAATATTATGATCGAACAGGGCGCATTCGCCTATGGCAAAAACAGAAGGATCGCTGGTTTGCATATACTCGTTTACGATAATGCCACCCCTGGTACCTACTTCAATGCCGGATAATTTAGCTAGTTCATCTCTGGGTCTGATTCCGGCAGAGATCACCAGCATATCTGTTTTTAATTCGCTGCCATCATTAAATTTTAATGCAGTGATGCGATCGCTGCCTTCGATGCTGCTCGTGCCTTTGTTGGTGTAAATGTTCAAGCCTAATTCGGCCAGTTTGTTTTGCAACATCCCGCTGCCGGCACTGTCGATCTGTCTTGGCATTAAGCGGGGTGCAAATTCGATTACATTGGTCTCTTTCAGGTTTAAATCAATGAGGGCTTTTGCGGCTTCGAGTCCTAGAAGGCCACCACCTAATACGGCACCTGTCCTGGCATTGAGGGCGTAGTTTCTGATCAGGTCCAGATCTTCTATGGTGCGGTATACGAAAACTCCTTCTTTATCGATACCCGGAATGTCGGGAACAAAAGGAGCGGAGCCGGTAGCAATGATCAGGTAGTCGTATTCCAGGGTAAGTCCCTTTGAGGAATGAATGGTTTTGGTGGTCCTGTCTATTTCTTTTACCGGATCATTCAAATAAAGTGTAATTTCTTTTTCTGAATACCAGTCTTCCTTACATAAAGATAGATCGTCTGCAGATTTTCCGTTGAAGTATTCACTCAGATGAACCCTATCGTAGGCCCTTCTAGGCTCTTCGCCAAAAATTGTAATGCTGAAATCGCTGGATTTGCTTATTATTTTCTCACAAAACTTGTATCCCACCATTCCATTTCCAATTACAACTACTTTTTTATGTTTCATGCTGGTTGTTTTTATATTGTTTGTGTATTAGTCAGTTTGTTTGGTTGTTTTTAGTCTTGTTTTGTGATTTTATTTTGGTTGTTGTGTCATTTTTAGTGTATATAATTAATATTTCGATATTATTTTATTGATAATTTTGAATTATATGATTTTTGTAGTGTAAATATATGATTTTATGAACATAAAAATACAATAACATGATTTTTATCATTAAATAATCTATTTTTGGTTATATTATTAGTTTGTTTTTAGTTTTTATGTCTAAATATTTATAGAAATGAATAAAAAAGAAGATGATTTTGGGCTTTTTGTGATGGGTGGTGGTCCTGGAGATCCGGAATTGATCACTTTAAAAGGATATCGGGTGTTGAAGAGGGCAGAAGTGATACTTTATGACAATTTAATCAACAAAGAACTGCTAAAAATTGCTCCGAAGCACTGTAAAATGGTTTATGTAGGCAAACAGCCGTATGGAAACTATACTCCTCAGGAGATTATTCATGAATTGATCAGAGAATATACCCAAACACATCAGGTAGTCGTACGGTTAAAGGGGGGTGATCCGTTTATTTTTGGAAGAGGCTTTGAAGAAGTATTATTTGCTGAAAAACACGGGATTTCTGCGCATTACATTCCTGGTGTCAGCAGCATGCAGGCCAGTGGGCTGAGTGGTATTCCTTTAACGCATCGGGGAGCCAGTGAAAGTATGTGGATCATTACGGGCACGAAGAAGGATGGAAGCCTGTCGAACGATTTGCGTTGCGCGATTAACAGCGCTGCAACGGTTGTTATTTATATGGGGATGCGAAAACTGGTGGAGATCGCAGGAGTTTATAAAGATGCCGGACTAGGGGATATGCCTGCAGCAATCATTCAACATGCCTCTTTACCACAACAAAAGAAAGTGGTGTGCAAGGCCGGGGATTTGCCGGCTGCAGCTGCCGGGGCAGGGTTAACTTATCCGGCAATTATAGTAGTGGGGAAAGTGGTGGGGATTGCTCATTCTTCTTCTTTCTCTTAATACTCGTTACCATCATTCCGCAACTCTGCGGATTTTGCTCGAATCTGGCAGTGGAAATGGAAAGCGCCGATGTAAAGAACATCAGGATAGCGAGTAATTGTTTTCTGATTGCAGTTTCTGGATTTTTCATAGGATTGAAATTAATTCCTATTGTAATTGAAATCAATGTTTTACCGGTTGAAGTGGACAAATTCAACCCCGGGATTTGGCTTTGTTTGCAGGTCATTATTTGAATTTGAAAATTCAAGGTTTAAAATGACTAACTCAGGCTGTGCTTCGTCTGCTTAAGCCATTTGCTGATTGATCAGCAGGCCAGATGGCAGTAGTTTTGGATCAGTAATCAAATAAATTTTACAAAATCTAAAACTTAAAACAATGAAGAATAACAGATCTATCCTGACTAATGTAATTATTGCAACGGCATTAATGCTAAGCGGAACTTCCGGTTTCGCGCAAACCTCGGCTGATGTTAATAACCCAACTTCAATTCGTCCGTTTCCTATTCATGTTCCGGAAGCTGCAGTAAAAGATCTTCGTCAGCGTATCCTGGCTACGAGATGGCCGGATAAGGAAACGGTGAGCGACCAAAGTCAAGGTGTGAAGCTGGAGAAATTCCAGAAACTCGTTGCTTACTGGGGCAAGGATTACGACTGGAGAAAAGCGGAAGCTAAACTAAATGCCCTGCCGCAGTTTGTGACCACAATTGATGGACTGGATATTCAGTTTGTACACATTCGTTCCAAACATCCGAATGCTATGCCTTTAATTATTACGCATGGCTGGCCTGGTTCCATCTTTGAATTATTGAAGATCGTTGGTCCGCTTACTGATCCAACTGCTTTTGGCGGACGTGCAGAAGACGCTTTTGATCTGGTACTGCCTTCAATGCCTGGCTACGGTTTTTCAGGTAAACCCACAACTACAGGCTGGGATGCAGATCATATTGCCAGGGCGTGGGATGTATTGATGAAACGATTGGGTTATAAACGTTATGTATCGCAGGGTGGCGACTGGGGTTCTGTGGTTGCGGATAAGATGGCGCGTCAAAAAACTGAGGGTTTACTTGGCATCCATGTAAATATGCCTGCTACCGTCCCTGCAGACATTGCTAAAGCATTAAAAAACGGAGATCCGGAACCGGAAGGTTTATCTGATCAGGAGAAAAAGGCGTTTAAATCACTAAATCATTTATATACCAAAGGCGGGGGGTATGCAGGGATGATGGTTACGCGTCCACAGACCCTTGGCTATGGCTTGTCTGACTCTCCTGCAGGCCTTGCTGCTTTTTTTTACGATAAAATGAACGAATGGACTTATAGTGGCGGAGATGCGGAAAAATCATTAACCAGAGATGAAATACTGGATGATATTTCGCTTTACTGGCTCACGAATACGGCTGTATCTTCAGCGCAGCTTTATTGGGAAAATAACGCCAACAATTTCAATGCGGTAGATATCTCTATTCCTGCAGCGGTAACGGTATTTCCTGGGGAGATTTATCAGGCACCAAGAAGCTGGGCGGCGCGTGCGTACAAAAACCTGATCTATTTTAATGAGGTTAAAAAAGGCGGCCACTTTGCTTCATGGGAAGAACCGCAATTGTTTGCGGAAGAACTTCGTGCGGCCTTCAGATCACTGCGCTAAAAATTACATCTGGAAAATGCTAATATAGCCGCAGTGGTCAGGTTTTGTCTGACCACTGCGGCTATGGGCATAAGGTCCTAATGAGGTGAGCGGAATAAAATTATTATTTATTTAGATTGATTCCAGTTAATTGTTAGCTTTGGGGAAATCTGATCAAGTGCCATTATCTAATTCAAATCCGGATCAACTCAGGCAAGTTGCTGCCCCGCTTATAGAAGAGCGTGGCTTTGAGCAAATTTACCGGAATTGCTGGGAAAATGTCTTTGGAATTATCTTCCACTATACTCAGGACGAAGAGGTTGCTGAGGAAATTAGCCAGGATCTGTTTGCCTCCCTATGGGAGAGAAGGCATAAAATCACCATCAATACCAGTATCGAAAAATACCTGAACCGCGCTGCAAAGCTGGAAGCATTCGATTATTTGCGTACTAGTAATAGTCGGCGGGAACATATCAATTGTGCTTTACAAAGTCAGTGTTGCTCAAAAAACTGTACAGAGGAATCGGTTTTGTTTAATGAACTGAAAGTAAGTCTGAATCTGTTGCTGGATGAGTTGCCTTGCAGATGTCGCGAGGTCTATCGCCTGAGTCAGGAACAGGGTATGAACAATAAAGCGATTGCAGCCGCATTAACGATCTCGGAGAAAACGGTAGAATATCACCTTTACAAAGCACTTAGTTTTTTAAGGATTAATTTGCAGGAATTCAGGTAGTTGTAAAATAATGTCATTTTCTTGGAAATTCCACCTAGGGAAAATCTTTACTTATCCGGCTTATAGATACAGGTGTATGATAGGGGTGCCTGATATTTATGAAGGTTAATAAGGAAGTTATTGAACGTTATCATCGGGGAGAATGTAGTCCGGAAGAACAGCGAATTGTGGAGCAATGGCTGGATTCGGAAGAAGTAGAAATGAGCTTTCCGGAAAATACCGATTTAAAAGTAATCGGAGATCGGGGCTGGAGGAAGATTTCCGGTCGCTACCACATTTCCCCTAAACCTGAGGTTGTGGCTAGTCTAAAATTAGACAATTATCGTATGATTTGGCAGTTTGCGGCTTGCCTGATGCTGGTAATTGGCGCTGCCTTTTTCTATTATTCAAATACAGATTCGAAGAATGAAATTCAAAACCAGATACAGGCTTATAAAGAAGTAAAAACTGCGAAAGGAGAAAAGCTGATGGTAACGCTACCCGACGGAACAGTGGTTTGGTTAAATGCGGAAAGTGTGCTGCGCTTTCCTGAGAATTTTAAAAACGATCTGAGAGAATTGGAATTCAGTGGAGAAGCTTATTTCAATATTGCAAAGGATGCTTCAAAACCTTTTATTGTCCACACTAAAAAAACAAAGGTACAGGTGCTTGGTACGAAATTTAACTTAAGGGCGCTGACAACCGAAACCACGACATCTGTTGTTGTGGAAGAAGGAAAGGTTAAGTTTTCTGGGGATTCGGATAAACAGCAGGTGATACTGACCGCCAATAAAAGGGGTGTTTTTGATCTCTCAGCAGGAGCTCCATTCCTGAAGACAGAAGAAGTTTATGCCGTTAAATATATCGCCTGGAAAAACAATGAATTGTTACTGGATAATTTAACCATCGGAGAGGCTGCCCAAATCCTGGAACGCTGGTATAACGTGAAAATAAAAATCAACAGAAAAGGATTGCACCTTGAGCGTTACACCGGAAATTTTAACAATCCCTCACTTAAAGAGGTACTTGAAAGCATGGCTTTTGCCATGAAATTCCGTTATCAGCAAGATGGACAGACATTTGTATTCTATTGATCATCCCTCGCTTAATATAAATAAACCCGGTTTCAGTCGGCAAACTTCACACCGGGCTATTGAAAAATCAATTCATCATTAATTTAACAACAAACAAAAGTATGTACAAAGGATGTACCCAGAAGAAACAATTCGTAAAATTTCTGCTTTTAATTTTCAGCATTTTATATCTGCCCTGTGTTAGTTTCGGGCAGCAAAATCAGGTATTGGAAAAAACTGTAACACTCCAATTAAACAACATAAGGTTAGGTGATGTGCTTATAGCCATTACAAAGGAAACGGGAGTACAATTTTCTTACAGCAGTACGCAATTGGACATACAAAGGAAAGTAAATATAGATTTCAGACAGAAGCCCCTAAAGGAGGTATTGGCGGACTTACTCGGTGCTGAGCTCAAAGGGTTGAGTGTAAAAGGGATGCAGGTAACCATCCGGACCTCCGATGGCAGAGGTAGTATTAAGGGGACGGTCAGAACTAATGATGGAAAAGCTGCTGAATTTGTTACGGTAGGGATTAAAGGTTTAAAGAGTGCACAGGTGGATGCAAAAGGCAATTACCTGTTGAAAGACCTGGAAGCCGGTGAGTATAAACTGATAGCGAGTTTTGTAGGACTGGGCGTTCAGGAGAAGGAGGTGAGGGTTGTAGCCGGAGAAACGGTATCCGTAAATTTTATGCTTGCAGAAAGTAATGAGCAGTTGGAAGAAGTGGTGATTAATGGGGGAAGTACCAATAAATTTTCTGTAAAGAAAACCACCACCTCTGCAAAAATGCCCCTGGGTAATCTGGAAAATCCACAGATCTATACCACCATTCCAAAAACCCTGCTTACCGAACAGATGGTAACAGAGTTCAGCATGTCGCTAAAAAATAGTCCGGGTGTGTATAAGATCCAGGGAAGCAGAGGGATCAATAGTGATGGCGCTTCATTTTACAGTATGCGTGGTTTCAGAACAGAGGCAGCCTTGACCGACGGTGTGCCTGCCCAAACTAATGGGGAGATTGAACCTGCAAATATCGAACGTGTTGAACTGATTAAGGGCCCTTCAGGTACTTTATTTGGTGGAGCAGTAGTTTCTTTTGGCGGATTAATCAATATCGTCACTAAAAAGCCGGTAGACAGCCTCGGGGGTGAAGTGAATTACACGACGGGTAGTTATGGGTTGAATCGACTGAGTGCCGACGTGTATGGTCCCGTAAATAAGGACAAAAAGTTGCTCTTCCGGATGAATGCTGCTTATCAGAACCAGAACAGCTTTCAGGATGCCGGATTCAGGAAGTCAATATTTGTTGCGCCGGCATTGGAATACCGCGTAAATGAAAAATTGAACGTCAGTCTGAATGCAGGATTTTATCAGTTGGAAGGTACGAGTCCTTCGGTAATCTTTTTGAACAGGGTTCGTGGTTTCATTGCAAAAACACCTGAGGAGTTGAATTTTGACTGGAAGCGGTCTTACACCACCAACGACCTGATCATGAAGAACCCAACAGTGAATATTAAAGGTCAGCTTACTTATAAGCTTTCTGATCAATGGACTTCACAAACTATTTATTCAAGCAATTCACGTAAATCCGATGGCTTTTACCAATATGAGTTTATTCGGGAAGCGAAGTCAGATGAAATGCTGGAAAGAAATATTTCGCTGCAGAATTCGGTGAACACCTCTACAGATCTGCAGCAGAATTTTATTGGCGATTTTAAAATATTCGGCTTGCGCAACAGAATGGTAGTTGGATTGGATTATTTGAATCAGACCGTAAATAACAGCAATTCGCCCTATATTGTATTTGACAATGTAAGTGGGTTAAATCCTTCCGATCCAAATTATGTAAAGATCTCCCGTTCTGCAGTGGAGGCTAAGCTGGCCACCAGTACAGCCCTCCCAACCAAGAACAATGGAAAAAGTAATATTTATAGTGCCTATGCCTCTAACGTGTTGAATCTTAACGACAGATTAATGGCGATGCTAAGTTTAAGGGTTGATCGTTTTCAGAATAAAGGAATTTTAAATCAAAATAACAATACCCGTTCCGGGTATTATATGCAAACGGCGGTATCTCCGAAGTTTGGTTTGGTTTATCAGGTATTGAAAGACAGAGTTTCATTATTTGGAAATTATATGAACGGATTCAGCAATGTGGCACCCATCAGCCAGCCTGAAGGTTCGGGTGCTTCCGGGACGTTTAAACCGCAACATGCCAATCAATTTGAAGCGGGGGCGAAAATGGATCTGTTGGAAGGTAAATTAAGTTTTACGGCAAGTGTATACGATATTGAAGTGACGAATATGACCAGACCTGAAGAGGTTAATGTTGATGGGAAGGATTACCTGATCACGGTACAGAACGGTACACAGAAAAGTAAGGGAATAGAGCTTGAACTGATTGCAAATCCATTTGCGGGGCTGAATGTAATTGCAGGTTACAGCTATAACGACAGCAAGCTGGTTAAAGGAACTGTAGCGCTTGAAGGCCGACGTCCAGCATCGGCAGGACCTACCACACTGATCAACTCATGGATTAGCTACGCCATTCCCAGAGGGAGTTTGAAGGGCCTGGGTCTTGGAACAGGGGTAAACTATATCGGTAAACATTTAACGGCCAATTCGAAAACTACTGGTGTATTTATATTGCCTTCTTATATCATGGCTACTGCTACGGTGTTTTATGATAAACCGCAATACCGGTTGGGCGTTAAAGTCGATAATCTCGCCGATGAACTTTATTTTACAGGTCAGGGGACATTAAGTCCACAGCTACCAAGAACAATTGCTGCAAGTGTCACATTTAAATTTTAAGAAAATCATACGCTTTTTACACCTCTGGCTCGGATTAATTTCCGGGCTGGTGGTATTTGTGCTCGGACTTACCGGCTCAATTTATGCCTTTGCTGACGAAATCAAGGAATGGATTTATAAAGACAGGCTCTATGTAGAGGTTCCGGCCGGTGCTTCACATTTGCCCCTAAGTCAGTTGCTGCCGCTGGCGGAACAGGCGATGGGAAAGGAGCATAAGATTTCCCGTGGAGAGCTCTCCCTGGAAAAGGGGCGTACCTATATGTTCCGGGCCCTGAAGCTCAACCGGGAAGCTTTTGGCTACTGGAATTATTATGATTATTATTATAAAGTATACCTGAACCCATATACCGGGCAGGTAATCTATAAAGAAAACGCAAAGAATGAGTTTTTTACTGTAGTGCTGGCTTTGCATATGAATCTGCTGATGGGCGATCGTGTCGGACATTTCATTGTGCAATGGTCGGTTGTTTGCTTTGTTGTTTTACTGCTTTCAGGTGTGGTGTTGTGGTGGCCAAAAAAGTGGAAACGAAAGCAACTAAAGAAGAGTTTTAAGGTCAAATGGGATGCGAAATTTAAGAGGCTGAATTATGATTTACATAATGTAACCGGCTTTTATAGTTTCCTGATTCTGATGATAATTGCTTTAACCGGATTGATGTGGTCTTTCGAACTGACGACCGAAAAGAAGTCAAAGGTATTTTCTGATACCACGCGGATGGTTGATGTGATGCCGGCAGACCGGATTTTGGATCAGGCATTAAAAGCCTCTCCGGAGACCGCTTATTTTTTATACAATTTTCCTGCTGCTAAAAGCGGAACAGTGAATGTGTCGGCCTATCAAAGCGAAATGAATTTATATGATAAGGTGCAATACAGGTTTGACCGGTACAGCGGAGCATTGCTGCAAAAAGGGCTGGAATTTAACAAGCAGGCTTTAGGTTCCCGGCTAATCTCCATGAACTATGACCTGCACACGGGAAGTGTATTGGGACTTACCGGAAAAGTGCTGGCTTTTTTTGCCGGACTGGTAGCTGCAGCCTTGCCGCTTACCGGCTTTTTGATCTGGTGGAAAAAGGGTAAGAAGTAGATCAGACTGTCCGGCATTGTGCGCCAGCTGTTCAATATCGGACATGTAGGCTGTGCGTTGTTGTTTTTAATTGACTGATATATATTGATTTGTATTTCTGTTTGTTCGTGGCATCATAGCTGGAAGAAGTGCTGCAGCTTATAAAATATTATGAAGAGTTCAGCGCTAACATCGAAAATAAAATGCATCATCTTTAACCTTGAAGCGTTAATGGAAACAGTAGGGGTTAAAGAGGTGTTAAAAGATCTGGAATTACCATATTTCGTTCTTTCCACTGATAGCAAAACCAAAATAGAAGATGTACTAAGGAAAGCAGGCTTAAATTCCTTTTTTACGGAGGAACAGATCTTCAGTGAATCCATGAGTTTTCCTGATGCCGCTAAAGCCATTGGACTTGAACCTTCTGAATGTGCAGTGGTTGATCACAGCAAGATCGGTATGGAATTGGCAAAGAAAGGAGATTTCTGGATTTTCGGAAAGAGTGAGGGGGCCATTAAAGACGAATTTGAAAATAAAGGAATCTTTATGTTCAATGAATTTTATGAACTTAGAGAACTTATTGATCTGTTCAATGCTGAAGTTGATCTGGAAACCAAAAAACATTAATATTCTGCCCCATATTTAAACGATGTATATCATGTCTAAAACCCTCTTGAAATTCATAGCTCCCTTTATATTGCTAATCGCCTTCCTGAGTCCAGGCGCTGTATCGGGACAAATATCTGTGGATAGCATTTACACGATCCTAAAAAACGAAGTTGCGAATAAGCGGAGTAAGAGCATTATTGTTGGAATTGTTGATGCCAATGGCAGACATATCGTTAGTGCAGGAGTATTAAGCGATAAAGACCATCGTTTACCGGATGGCAATACGGAGTACGAAATTGGTTCGATCACAAAAGTAGTTACCGGAATCATGATGGCTGATATGAGCTTAAAGAAACAGCTCAAATTAAGCGACCCGCTTTTGAAATTTCTACCGGAACTGATTAATCCCCGAAGTAACAGGATAAGAGAGATTAGCCTGTTGAGTTTACTTACCCATACCTCAGGATTCCCACGCTTTCCGGATAACAGTTACCCCAATGATCTGGAAAACCCTTATGCAGATTATACCCTTAAACAATTGTATGATTATGTATCCAGGTTTCAGCCTGCCAGTGAACCAGGTTCCTCATTTCAGTATTCCAATACCGGCTATTCGCTGCTGGGACAGGCACTCAGTAAAGTGTCTGGCAAGGATTATGAAACCCTGGTAAAGGAGCAGATCTGTGTACCTCTAAAAATGACCAGTACGGTGATTACCTTAACACCCGCAATAAGAAGTAATATGGCGATCGGGCATAATGCCTATGGACAACCTGTTGCGAATTGGGATATGCCGGCAGTAGCGGCTAATGGTGCACTAAGGTCTAACGTAAATGATATGTTAAACTTTGTTGAGGCGAACTTAGGGTTGATGAAGTCTGATTTGTACCCGGCGATGGAATTGTCTCATGTTAAACAGTTAAGAAAAGGTGATGATAATGCCTTTATCACCTTAGGATGGACGCTGTTTGACGACAATGATAAGCAAATACAGGAATACGCAAGCTGCAGTTCCTATGGTATAGGCAGCCATGTCGCTCCAAAGAAATCCACGTCCCAGCACTAATGCGCCTAAACTGGTATTCCTAATCTGGTCTATCCAGGCCACATGATAGAGCTGGCTAAGTTCAATTAGGTAACATATTGTCAAACTGATTAAAGCAGCTTTAAGATAATTTAACCTGATGAACAGAAATCTGATGAGAAAAAACATCATTATCGCATAGAGTATATCACCTGTGATTAAAGGAATAATAGTTGTTTTTCTGGATAGGATACCTAAAATAATTACAGTAATCAATAATAAAGCATAGTTAAGCCTGCTCCTAAGGTTGCTGTTCTGCGATTTCATGGTTTCTTTTTTTTCTTGCTTGCTTTGGCTTTTGGATTAAAATCGAGGCAAAGGTCCACCCAGTACCGAAGTTTCTGTGGTTGATCAAATGCCAGCTCTTCTACGTATACATAATCTTTCATCACCCGGCCATTATTCATCATGTTCCGGCAATTGCCATTTTCCAGTTCCGTTTCTACTTTTTCCGCACCAATGCGACATAGCAGTTCTACACCCGAGATGCAGATGCACATCTTTTCATCCACCATAAAACATACACCACTGAACATTTCTTTTTCAGTCACATCGTTACGATCGGAAAGTAGTTCCCGGACCCGGTTGGCCAATTGATCATCGTATGCCATATCTTTTTGTAGTTAACTAAAGCTTGTTCCAAATATAAGGTAATTGTCGCAAGTGTTTCATTCCATTGATCAATACCCCCGGAAGAGATTTTACCTGTTGTCAGCTCGATTTAAATTCCTATTTTTAAAACGAACCATTTATTTTAAGTATGAAACTAAAAATCAGCCTGTCACTCTTTGTATCCTTAACCTTTTTATTCGTAAACCAGTCCTCCGCTCAAAAAGGCTGGATTCAACTGTTTAACGGCAAAAACCTGAAAGACTGGAATATTAAAATTTCCAAACATGATTATAACGAGAACTATGCTAATACATTTCGTGTAGAAGAAGGACTGATAAAGGTAAATTACGAAGGGTATGGAGATTTTGATCAGCAATATGGTCATATTTTTTACCGCAAACCATTTTCCTTTTACCTGTTAAGAGTCACCTATCGTTTTGTTGGAGAACAAGCCAAAGGGGGAGAGGGATGGGCTTTACGGAACAGTGGGGCCATGCTACATTGTCAGGCTCCTGAAACCATGTTAAAAGACCAGGATTTTCCAATTTCTATAGAAGCACAAATCCTGGGGGGTGATGGTACACACATTCGTCCCACCAGCAACCTTTGTACACCGGGTACACAAGTTGTTTATGAAGGGAAATTATTTACCCCGCATTGTTTAGATTCTAAATCAAAAACTTATGCCGGCGACCAGTGGGTTACCGCTGAATTTCTGGTGTTGGGTGATTCAGTGATTAAACACATCATCGATAAGGAAGTGGTGCTCGAGTATACAAAACCTCAGATAGGTGGAGGAAACGTAGCGAATTATGATCCTAAAATGAAAGAGAATGGCAAAGCTTTAACAGGGGGGTATATTGCCTTGCAGAGCGAAAGTCATCCTATTGAATTTAAAAAAGTAAGTCTTTTTAATTTAGCGCCTTATCAAAAAGACAAGCAGAAGTTAGCGAAAATGATAGCTAAGCTTTTAGCACAAACAAACTGATGGCAGCATGCTTAACCAGCTGCTTCCATCAGTTTGTTTAAACCTATGATTTGTAGTCACTGATCATAGGTTTATATTTGTTCCAGTTGTCTCCGATGATCCATAGGTTGATCAGAAAAAATGGCAGGGCGATGGCCAGGCCTGATGGCTCGAAAATGGCATTGTGCATGACAATACCTACGGTAACCGGTAAAATAACAATGGCGCCAAGGGCTCTGAACTTTGGTAACATAAACAACAGCCCTCCAATGATTTCAATTGCGCCGATTAATGGCATCAACCAGGAAATCTTAACAAAAGCTTCCATTAGTTTCATTTGCTCGGCCGTCATTTCCGGCATAGGCATGTAATTAAGGAATTTGTTTAATCCGGCATTGACAAACATCAGACCGAAAAGGATACATAGTACAGTTTTTACGATTTTCATTTTATTTGGTTTAGTGGTGAATAACCATATTCTTGAATTCAACTATTAAATATATTCAAAATCTGTTTCATTTGGTAATCAGGTTTTTATCAGCCAATATTTATACTTCATGAGGTGGACCGGGTTTAAATTTTAGAAAAAATAGCTGAACTTTAACCACATTCGGTTTTTATACAATAGTTTTGCCGCTAAATAATAAATTCATATCATAATTATGTTTAGTAGGGATTTGCTGAAATGGGATAACATAAAAACCAGCTTGATCAGTTTAGTGTATGGGGAGTACTTTACTGATGCCTTACGAAATACCATAACTATTGTGCTGCCCTTTGCGCTGCTGTTTTTTTATCATCAGCCCAATATGGCCATAGGAGTAGGTGTGGGTGCTTTACTGATCAGCCTGACAGATGCTCCCGGAAACAGAACCAATAAGCTGAGAAGCTCGGTGATCAGCATCCTTTCCTTCTTTCTGACCGCTCTGACTGTTTCTTCCTCGCTCGGAAATCAATGGTTAACTGCGGGCAGCATTTTTCTGCTTTCTTTTGTTTTTTCCATGTTTGCCATATTTGGAAACCGGCTCGCTTTAACAGGAACCATGGCCATTATCCTGGGTATTTTTACCCTTGGCTTACATCCGCATGATCCGCTGTTGTTTAGCTGGTATGTTTTTCTTGGTGGTTGCTGGTATTATCTGATCAGCCTTATCCAGATTGTGATCTGGCCATACCGTTCCCTGCATCAGGCTATTTTTGAATGCATTACCACTACTTCTGCATTTTTAAAGTCTAAAGCCCGTTGTTATGATCCCGAGGTTGACCTGGAAGAATGTTATAGTGAAACGATCGCTTTACATATAAAAGTAAATGAAAAGCAGGAGCTGGTGAGAAACCTGTTGCTCAGCGATAAAGGAGCGATGAAACCTGCAAATGAGCGTGGACAACAATTGTTGCGTACGGCCATCAGTGTAATTGACCTTTATGAACAGGTTACGGCGATTCATTATGATTATGCAGATGTAAGAAAAGCGCTCGACAAAACGGGGGCGTTAAACCTCATCATGGAATCAATTGAGATCCTGGCGGAGGAACTGGATGTGCTGAGTGGCGTTTTCTTAAGGCCAAAGAAAATTCTGGCTTCAGGGCGTTCTATTGAATTTGAGCGGGCTAAAGCAGAACTGACCCGGCTTGCTGACTCAGAAAAAGAAACCAATGCCCAGATCCTTTTTAAGATACTTAAGAACCTGGAAGACATTGTGCTGCATATTCAGGTAATTAAAGGAGATCAGCCGATGTCTTTGATTCATCCTGACCTCAGCTGGAGCAATACAGATTATGAACATTTTTTATCTCCTCAGCTGTTTAGCCTGACTTCCTTAAAACAATACTTCTCTTTCAGTTCACCAGTATTTAAATTTTCCTTAAGACTGGCACTGTTATGCTTACTGGCTTATCTCATTACCCTGGTATTTCCTTTTGGAAAATATAGTTATTGGTTATTGCTTACCATCGTTATCGTTGCAAAACCGCGTTTCGGACTAACCTGGAAGAGGAATGTGGAACGGTTATCCGGTACTTTCATCGGTGCCGTTATCGGAATTGCTTTATTGCTGATCATTAAACAGGTATTGGTACTTTTAGTCATATCAGCATTTTTACTGCTTGGATTTTTCACGTTCAACCGCATCAAATATGCCGTGAGCGTGATGTTCATTACCTCTATGGTGATTTTATGCCTCAGTATTTATGACGGTCATACCGATCATATTATTACAGAAAGGATCCTGTATACTGTTATTGGTTGTGTCATCGCTTTCCTGGCCGCTTTTCTTTTTCCAATCTGGGAAACAAAAGGGTTAAAAAATCTGATTTCAAACATTCTTGAAGCCAACAGGAATTATTTACTTAAAGTCCAGGGAGAGCTATGGGGAACTGAAGTCGGAATAACGGAATCTAAACTGGCCAGAAAAAACAGTTATATCCAGCTGGCCAAATTTTCTGAGGCCCTTCAGTATATGCATCTGGAACCTAAAAGTAAACAGGTAGACCTGAGGGGAATTTATGGGATTCAGATTCTCAGTTACCGGATCAACTCGATTATTGCTTCCTTATCGCTTTCTGCAAAACAAAATATAAAGCAGGATTCGGGCATATTGCTTTTATCGGAGGCCCTGAGTAATCTGGAATACGGTGTTGCTCATAGCGGGAACCTGAACCTGAAAAGTGTTAATACAGTATTGAATTCAGATAAACCTGTAGAAATGAATGCGCATGAGGGGACACTGCAACATCAGCTAAATCTCTTGCTGGCTTTGTCTTCGGAACTGAAATTGTATTTCAGCGCATGAGCTTTAACCCAGCACTAGCAGAAGAAAATAACAAATTCCCGCGAAGGATGTCATTCGGTAAGATTCTAATTCAGGGTAAAGATAAAATCTGCTTCGGTTGTCGTGCCTACGTAGAATTTAAGGGAAGTTTTAGGTGATTTAATTAAGGCGGCCAATGGGCCAATCAGATCCGAGAATTGCATTTTCAGCACGTCCATGTCGGTATCTTCAGGTACACGTATCAGCAAGTCACCACCACTGGACCTGATCTTCCAATCTTTAAATGCCTCCTCTTTCTGAAGCATCAGTTTCCATTCCTGTTGATATTTGCCCATTGTTGTTCTTTTACTAAAGATACAAATTTAACCAGATCCTAGCCATGGTAAACCCTCGAGGCTTTTATTTTTCCATTGCTGATTTCCAGCACCTCAGCAATCAGCATATCTGGCTCCCCATCCACGGTTCTGATGTACTCCATAAAGACGCGTTGATCATTGGCGGTGAATGAAGTCGGCTGATAACGCAAGGAGGGCAAACGCTCAAAAGACTCCTTCCACCACTGCCGGAGAGCAGCATTGCCGCTTACCAGGCCTTTAGTATCAGGATGCCTTATCTTGAGTTTCGGACTGAAGTGAATGGCCTCCTGATCGTACAATTCCAGTAATGAATCCAGATCCTGTGTATTGAAGGCTGCAAACCATTGTCTGGCGATATTTTCGAACTGGAGGTTATTCATATAAAAGCGGAATAGGGCTGGCAAATTAGCTTTTATTTTACAAAAACAAGCAGGTTACGCGTTTTCCAGGTTCGCAATAATCAGTTTTTTCATCTTCATTAAGGCGTTCATCACCCTTCCGCTGCGTTCAGGGTCAGTCACTAATTTCCCTAAGTCCTTGGGTATGATCTGCCAGCTGATTCCATAGGGATCTTTTAACCATCCGCAGGCCACTTCGGCACCTCCATTAGCGGTTAACTGCGACCAGTATTTATCAATTTCTTCCTGCGTTTCACATTCTACCACAAATGAAATGGCATCATTAAAACCAAAACCATGATCGAAAGAGTTTTCCATAGCCATCATCGTAAAATCATTGATCTTAAATTGGGCATGTTTAACAAAATCAGGATTCTGGCCTTCTTCCTTTGTATATTTTAATATTCCCTGAATACCGGATTGAGGGAATAGCCGGGTGTAAAAATTTATAGCAGCAGTAGCTTTACCTGCATCAGCTCCCGCAAACATCAAAGCAGGACTGAATTTCTGCGGTGTATCTGCTTTGCTTCCGGTATATAGCTGCCAGGAAACGCCGAATTTATCTTCTACCCAGCCATATTTCGGACTCCAGTCGTAGCGGTCTATCGGCATCAGGATCTTACCCTGGTCTATTAATTTATTCCAGTATTTCTCTGTTTCTTCTGCCTGCTCTGAAACCACCATAAAAGAAACCGCAGGGTTGGGCGAGGCCATTGGCCCTTCATTAAGCAGCATAAACTTTTGCCCGCTCAATTCAATTTGTATAACAAAAGGAGAGGTCTGGCTAACTTTTCCGGCTCCGAAAGTTTCCAGGTAAAAATCTGAGGCTGTTGCAATCTTACCTCTGATGGTCAGACATGGATAAATGGAATTTTTCATGGTTTTTAAAGCTTTAATGGTTAAGTATTTTCGCTATGCAAATATAAGCATCCCCGCCACAGGAAATAACGGGTATAACCGACAAATAAAGGGGGATGTTGCGACATGCGATATGAGCTGAAATTTAAATCCCAACCGAAAAATAAAATTCTGATATTTAGAAAATGGAAAACAGGAAAACATTGGTGATTAAAAAATCCTGGAGATTTTTGCCTTTGGAAATGGCCAATGTGATCATATTCCTACTCCCGGCAGCTTATATTTTGTACGACTACAATGTGGGCATCATCGCGTTTATACTCCTGATTATTTATATGCTTTTTGTGACCTGGATCGGGGTTTATGTCATTTATTATCTACGGTTCCCGCAGGAAATGATATTGACTGGTATAGGGGTACGATTTAGACAGGATGGATTTTACGAATGGAAGGACATCGCGTCCAGTCGGATAGAGAAGACGGTCTATCAGAGCAAAACCGAAGAAGGTACGATGATCAGCCACACGAGACATACCCTGGTCGTTGAACTTAAAAATGCCAGCTCAGTTCGTGTATCGGCAGATCAGCTGGATAAGACTCCAGATCAGATTGTGAGGCTCTTCGAAGAAAGAAAATCCTTATCTTAACGTGATCATTTAATCCCTAAAATAACATTATCGTTATGAAAAAAACAATCATCCTCAGCCTGTTGTCAGTTTCAATTTCTGCCGCAGGTTATGCAACACCATTAACCGGTTCCCTTATCGATCAGCGAACTGCTTTTAGAGCCCCGGTATCATCAGAGAAAAAAATCAGCACCGATTATAACGTGCGCATCACCTTGGTTGACATTTATGGCAACCCGGTTTCAGGTGGCACCGGCCTGCGTGGTTTTTGGGCAAGGAATGAAGCCACAGGAGAATACTATTATCCGGGTGGCCAGGAAGATGAAGACAAATTTGAAGGGCTTCCTGCCGGAACCTATACTTTTGGTGCTTATCCCGGAGCCTGGGAGGGGGCGGTTCAGAAAACCGTTACTCTAAGTAATCCGGAGGTTGGACCAGACGGTTATGTTGTTGTGCAATTAACCTATTGGGTAGAATAGCCGGATTTCCGGATAAAAGAAAAGCGACTCATATTTCTACGAGCCGCTTTAAATTTTTTTTGTGTTCACTATTTCACACGCTCCACATACTCTCCGGTACGGGTATCTACTTTTACTTTATCACCCTGGTTCACAAAAAGAGGCACTTTTAACTCTACTCCATTTTCTGTAGTCACCATTTTCAATGCGCCAGAAGAAGTATCACCTTTAACTGCAGGTTCTGCGTAAGTAATTTCCAGCTCTACAAAGTTTGGTGCCTGAGCCATAATTGGCTCTTCGCTTTCAAGGGAAACGATCACATTCATTCCCTCTTTAAGGAACTTTGCAGATGGTCCGAAAAGCGATTTAGGAATATTGAACTGCTCAAAAGAGACATTGTCCATTACTACAAAATAATCTCCTTCTTCATATAGATATTGATAGTCATTCGTTTCTACACGGCAAATTTCAACCTGCTCATCAGTTCCTAAACGGGCTTCTACAATTTTCCCTGTTTTAATATTACGAAACTTACCTAAGTAGAAAGCTCCACCTTTACCTGGTGTACGATGTAAGATTTCAGTCACTGTTACCAGTTCATTATTGAAACGTAAAATATTTCCTACTTTAATTTCAGATGCCTTTGCCATAAAAATATAATTGTAAAATTTGAGCCCAAATATATAAGGTTTTTTGTTTAGTTATATGTGCATTCGTCACTCTGATTATTTTTGAAATTTAAATGTTTGATTTTATGTTTGTTATCTGTTTTTAATTGGCTTTTTCCTTTATCCCTAAAAGCCATGTTTAAACGATTTCAAATTGATATACGCCAGCCCCAAGTGTGATTTTTGGAGCAATAACCTTTCCGTTCCGGTATACTTTTTTACCATCATCTACCGGAAAACTAACTACGGCGTCCGAATTGGGTGGAATGGTAATCATATACCTTACTTTATTTCCTGTTCTTTTCCAGTCTGAGATGATTTTTCCATAAGGACTTTCGTGCACTGCTTTAAAATGATCAAGACCTCTGACAAAATTCGGGCGTAGCTGTATCCGCTTAAATCCAGGATATTGTTCGTCAGGGTGGATGCCGCCCAATCCTTTAAAAAACCAGCCACCTATTTCTCCAAACATCATGTGATTCAGTGAAATGTCTCTTTCTGCTTTAATGTCCCAGTTTTCATAAAGGGTAGTGGCTCCATTTACGATCCACCATCCCCATGAGGGATAGGTATCCTGTGCGGCTAACCTGTAAGCTGTTTCTGCCTGCCCGTTATCACTAAGTGCATTTAATATTGCTTTTGCACCCAATACGCCAACGTCCAGATGCATTCCATCGGCCGCAACTCTTTTGGCCAGGTTTTCTGCAACTTTAGCTTTATGTATTTCCGGTACCAATCCCCATTGCAGGGCTACACTCAATTCGGTTTGAACTCCTGAGGCATAAATTCCGGTTTCCGCATTAAAATATTTACCATTGATTGCGGCTTTGATTTGATCTGCAAGCTTGCGGTAATGGTCATAATCCGCGTGTTTATGCAAAATCCTGGCTGTTTTTGCCAGTATGGTTGCATCTACAAAGTAATAGGTGGAGGAAGTATATTCCAGGTCGGACTTAGATTTAACGGGTACCCAATCTCCGCGGCCAAAGGTAGTAAGTCCCTTAGGGCTGATCTGTGTGATGTAATCCACATATTTCTTCATGCTATCGTAGCTGTCTGCCAGAAGCTGACTGTCGCCATAAAAAAGATAGATATTCCATGGGATGATGGCTATTGTACTGGTCCAGTCGGTTCCATTGGCGGTTCCATATCCCCAGCCTCCGGTAGGAATAATATCAGGCAGCACGCCATTTGGTTTTTGCTCGTCCCTGTGATCAGCCAGCCATTTCTCATAAATGGTAATCCCATCGAAATTAAATAAGCCTGTTTCTATCGCGAAATGCCCGTCGCCTGTCCAGCCATTTTTTTCGCGTTGCGGACAATCGGTAGGGTAGCCCATGAGGTTCGACAGATAAGAATTGTTGGTCGCCCACCACAATCTATCTATTAAAGGATTAGAAGAGCTGATGCTGCCTTTTGAAGCCACATCGCTGTGCATGAAGTAGCCGGTAATGCTTTCTTTGGTCAACTGTACCGGCCTGTTGCTGGTTACTTCTACATATTGAAAACCTTTATAATTGAATTTCGGCATAAATTCCAGATCTCCTTTTCCTGATAAGGTGAGGATATCAGTTTGAAAAGGATCAGTTTGATCTTTGGGGCGGTAGTAAACATCAATATTGGAAAGGTCAACTCTGCCATTGGCATACAAACGTTCACCATGCTTTAAACGGACAATCGTGCCTTCTTCTCCCTTAATCCTGATTTTAGTGACTCCGGATATATTGCGGCCCAGGTCAAAAACATACGTAGTATCATCCAGTTTTTTCATCGATTTAACCGGGATTTCTTCCACATTACGGACGGGTTGCATGGCCTGACTTACCACCAGATCTGAAGGTGCTTTTCGGACGACAACAGGTTCCCATTTGTGATCGTCAAAATCTACGGTGTTCCATCCGGCTTGTTCCCGGCGGAAATCATAGTGTTCTGCGGTATAAATGTTATTCGATACAATCGGACTTAAACTAGTCTTCCAGTCGGCGTCTGAAACAATTGTGGCCGTTGTTCCGTCGGTATAGGTAATTCTAAGGTTCATGCAAAAAGCTGGTCTGGCCCTCCATGCTGCCTTATCAAAATTCCAGACCGCAATTGCCTGATGGTTGTACCAGCCATTGCCCAGGAGTACACCAATCGCATTACTGCCTTTCAGGAGCTGAGCCGTCACATCATAAGAAACATATAAATTTCGCTTGTCGAAACGCGTGTACATCGGATCCAGCCGATGGTTACCCACCTTTTTACCATTCAGGTATAATTCATATAATCCCGCTGCCGCGATGTATGCACGGGCAGACCTGACCTGCTTTTTAGGTTCAAATACTTTTCTGAAATAAGGAGCCGGTCGTTTATTGATGTCGTTCCCATCACTGATCCAGGATCCTTTCCAAGGATCTGCCGTCATCATTCCGGTTTCAAAACTTGCTACTGGTGCCTTACCTGCCAATTTTCCGTTTTTATCCCAGAGTTCTATAGTCCAGAAATATTTGCTGAAGGCAGTCAGCGGCTCCCCTGTGTAGTTTACCAGTCGGTTAGCCGAAGTTATTTTACCCGAATCCCATGAAGTTCCTCTTTTTTTACTGACAGCTACAGAATCTTTTCCAACCACTATCCGGTAAGCTGTTTGTTTGGCATCCTGACGTGTATCTGCCATTGACCAGGATAAACGTGGTTTTGTGGCATCAATTCCGATCGGGTTGAGGAGGTATTCACATTGGAGGGCGACAGGTTTGGCGATCACCGGATCTTTGGCTATACTGCTCAGTGGTAGCGCAAGTAGTAACGTTGAAAAAAAGTTCATCAGCATAATTTAGGTGTAATTCTACAATAATAACCCCTTCAGCGATCATTAGCAACCTGTACTGTCCTGACAGGTTCAGAATTGATGCTGAAATTTTACGCTATTGATCCTTATGGATAAAAAAATGCTGACAGTCGCCACAACTGCCAGCATATTAACCTAAAAAGAGCGCGTTAATTATTTTACTGAGGGTTTTGAGGTAAATTATCCAGGTTAACCTCTCGTTGTGGTATCGGCAGTAATAACTTGTTTTGTGTAGGCTGATAAGATCCTGCCGGAAACTGACTTGGGTTTTTGGCAATTTCTCTTTGTCCATGGGCGGTTAGCACCGGTATGGCGGTACCGGTCCGGACAAGGTCATACCAGCGGTGATTTTCAAAAGCAAGCTCTACTTTGCGTTCCTGATCGATGGCAATTCTAAACGCTGCCTGGCTGCTCACCTTCAATGCAGGTATCGGATTGTCAAACGTTTTAGCATTGAGACCCGCACGTCTTCTGATCTGATTTAGCAAGCCAAATGCTTCACCATCAGGAGCAAATCCCTGTTCGTTTAAACATTCAGCAATCATCAGCAGCACATCTGCATATCGGCTCACCGGAAAATTAACATTGGTCTGACCCGGTTGTACAAAACCCTGGTTGTATTTCCTGACATAAGGCACAGCCACAAAGCCAGAACCACTGGTAAAACCTTCTGCGAGGGAAACGTCTTTACGTAAATCACCAGACTCATAGGCAGCAATCAGATCCGTTGTAGGCGTGTTCCATCCACTGTTAAAGTTCAGGTTTGTTCCCGGATCATTAGTTACAGCCGTACCTGAATTGAAGGGGGCAAACTGATACATGAAGTTGCTGGACAAATTTGTACCGGCCGTTGAATAATACTGTATCTCAAATATAGACTCTGCGTTGTTCTTATTCGTGGTCAGGAAAATATCCTTATAGGCCGACAGAAGACTATATCCGGTCACTTTTCTCAAAGTAGTTAATGCCTCTCCAAACTTTTTCTGTGTCAGGTAAACTTCGCCGAGAAGCGCATTTGCTGCACCTTTTGTCGCCCTTCCTTTTTCCGAAGCAGGGTAGCTGCCCACATCCGGTAATTCGTTTGCCGCATCCGTCAGGTCTGTGATGATCTGTTTGTAAACCTCATCTACTGAAGCTCTTCCTTTTGAAGGTGCTTCGCCCGGCGATTTGATCGCTTCCAAACGCAAAGGAACCCCACCAAATTGTCTGACCAGGTTGAAATAATGGAAAGCACGGAGAAACTTAACTTCTCCTGTCGCCTGACTCTTAGCGGCTGCCGGCATTTCGATTCTTCCCACATTGTTCAATACATCGTTACAGCGGGAAATGGCTACATAGCAATCTCTCCAGTAGTCCTGAATCAGGGTATTGGTAGAATTTACCAGCAATTGATCCACGAGTTCCCTGTTTTCCTGACCCCGTTGCGGCGCATTGTATTGAAAAGTAGTATTGTCCGAACGCATTTCGCCAAATACCCAATAGCTGAAGGTCCCCATTCCACGTAAGGAACTATAGGCGCCCACGACTCCCTGTTTAAGGTCTGATTCTGTTTTCCAGAAATTGGCATTGGTTAAACTGGATTCCGGTGCCTGGTTTAAAAAGTCTTTCTTACATCCTCCAACTAAGGTGGTTATGGACAGGAAGGCCAGGATGATATATTTTGATTGGTTTCTCATTGTTAAATTCTTTTAAGGTTAAAAAGTCATATTAATTCCGGCAGTAATGACCCTTGGTAGCGGATAACTGGTAAAATCACGTCCCGGAGTCAACACAGAAAAACCATCATTGGTGCTTGCCTGAGGATTCGAACCGCTATACTTACTGAATGTGGCCAGGTTCTGTATACTGCCATATAAGCGAAGCGCCTTTATAACCCCGGAACTGCTGATGAATTTTTGATTGAAATTATAACCCAGGGTGATGTTCTGGATGCGCATAAAACTGGCATCTTCTATCCATTGCGAGTTGACTTCCCGATAAAGTGTTCTGCCATTTACTGTGGTAGGCACACGACCATCTCCAGGGTTTGACGGCGATCTGAATCTGTTTAATACCTTACGATCCACATTGAACACGCCGTCGATATTTGTTAAGAATTCATTTCCGGTTTTCATGATCTGTCCACCCTGTGAACCGATGATCAGGACCGTCAGATCAAAATCCTTGTAACCGAAACTGTTGGTGATTCCGTAGTTGAAATCAGGCTGCGAATTTCCGATAACCGTGAAATCTTTAACTGCCTCAATCACACCATTGCCGTCAATATCTTTATATCTTACTGATCCTACGATGGAAGAATTGTGTTTCGGCTGACCGGCAAGTTCAGCTGCATTTTGGTAAATACCATCAAATACAAATCCGAAAAATTGTCCCAGCGGTTTTCCAACCTGACTAATATGGGTATAATTACCTTCTCCGCTACGACCGCTATAAATAGGGGAATTGTTATTGCCTGGGTTAAGTTCTAAAACAATATTGCGGTTAAAGCTAATGTTGAAATTAGTATTCCAGGTAAATGCACCGGTCAGATTTTTGGAAGTCAGTCCAAATTCAAAACCCCGGTTTCTCACTTTCCCAAGGTTTACCGTAGCAGAAGAATATCCTGAGGCAAGCGGAAGTTCAACATTTAAAAGCAGGGAGCTGGTAATTCGGTTATAAAAATCTGCAGTGAGATTCAATCTGCTTTTAAAAACAGAGAAGTCCAGACCCAGATCAAATTCATCTGATTTTTCCCAGGTCAGGTTTTCGTTTGCGATCGATCCTGAAGCACGGCCATTGGCAAGTTGTCCGCCAAAGGAATAATTTGCTGATCCTATTCCTGAGGCATAGGAATAATTGCCTATGTTAAAGTTACCTGTACGGCCATAACTCGTTCTTAACTTCAGGTCGCTGATCCATTTTACGTTTTTAAGAAACTCTTCTTCAGAAGCCCTCCAGGCAAATGCCCCCGATGGAAATGTTCCATAACGGACACTCGAACCAAAACGCGAAGAACCATCAGAACGAATGGTACCGGTAAGTATATACTTGTCTTTAAGAGTATAGTTTACGCGGGCAAGGTAGGAGATGAGCGACCATTTTTCTACTCCTGCTGCTGCTCCATTGAGTAAAGTGGAAGCATTAATGGTTTGGATCAGGTCGTCGGGATAATTTGTTGCCCCAAAAGAATAGCCGTTGTAACGTTCCTGCTGTGCCGTATATCCTATAATTGCGTTGATGCGGTGGTCTTTTCCAAAGCTTTTATCGTAACCAAGGGTTAATTCTGAAAGCCAGTTCGTAGTGGTATTCTGTGCCGTATTGGAACCGGGAATAGAGAGGTTTGGTTTTTGATTTCCCGTTTCGCCAATCACAAAGGTAGGGCTGAATGCAAAGGAACTGTTGTTGGTATAATCAAGGTTATAGCTATATTTTGCTTTTAAACCATCAATGATCTGATATTCGGCAAAGGCAGTGGCAAGGCCTCTGAAATAATTGGCTTTAGTGCCCGAAAATTCCAGGGTATTTAAGGGGTTTCCTGCCCCAATAGCGCCAGGGGAGGTGATAAAGACCGTTCTCTTTCCAGATGCATCCGTAATCGGAACAAGTGGACTAAGCCAAAGTGCACGGGTCAGTACGTCTCTTTGTCCGGACTCAAATCCACTCCGGTGCTGAGTGCCACCACTTGGCGCAAGGCTAATGCCCACTTTAATTTTTTTACTCAGGTCGGATTGAAGGTTGAAATTCAGGGAGTAACGTTTATAGTCTGTATACCTCACTGTTCCATCCTGCTCCAGTCTGTTAACAGAAGCGGAATACTTGGTATGCTCATTTCCGCCTCTGATGCTGGCATCCACACTGTTTTGCATTGCTGTACGCAACACCGCATCATACCAGTTCGTGCCCTCACCGTATTGAGCAGGGTTTCTGAATTCTGCGGGAATATCATTATCAGTGGCCACCAAACCTCTGGAAGCAAAGTCATCGGTAATGATATCTCTTCTGTATTGTGCATATTCTGTGCCGTTAAGGACTTTCGGCCTGCCTTTTTGAGGGACCTGCTGACTACCGATATAGCTGTTTACATTCACGACCGGGGCGCCTGTTTTTCCTTTTTTTGTGGTGATGACAATCACGCCGTTTGAGCCTCTTGATCCATATATTGCGGTGGAAGAAGCGTCTTTTAAAACAGTAACAGATTCAATATCATCAGGGCTAAGGACGTTCAGTGGGTTATAGCTCTGACCTCCGGTGTTGGAGATCGCGAAGCCATCCACCACAAATAAAGGGCTGTTGGTTGCACCGATGGAGCCGGCACCTCTGACCTGTATGTTCACGCCACCACCCGGCGCACCGGTAGGCGTGCTGATTTGAACACCGGCAATTTGTCCAACCATTTTCTGGTCGATGGAGCTTACCGGCAAGTCTTTGATCTGCGAGGCTGAAATGCTGGAAACGGAGCCGGTCAGGTCCTTTTTCTGAGTCGTACCATAACCGATCACGATCACCTCAGACAACTGGTCATTCTGTGCAGAAAGCGCCACATTTAGCGGGTTGTTGTCTGCTATGGTTAATTCTTTGCTCGCATAACCAATATAGCTGAAAACAAGGATTGCTCCTTTGGGTGCTTCCAGCGCAAATGCCCCGCCGGTATTGGTTACCGTTCCCGTTGTGGTGTTTTTAACTTTAACGGATACGCCTGGAAGCGCTCCTCCATCGCTAAGGTCTGTCACCCTTCCCGTAATTTTTAAATTTTGTGCATAGATGAAGCTGCTGAGGAAACACAGACAGCACACCAGGCCTATTCCTTTTTTAGATAGACCGATTAGATTTTTTTTGCTCATAATGCTTGGATTTGGTTTAGTAAGTTTTTGTTCATTTTAACGTTTTACTTGATGTTTAAATGGGGATTTATTAGCTAATCTCGTATATCCGATTTGCGCCGGCAACCTGCACCGTCCTGTATGGAAGGCGAGTGCTTTTCAAAAGAAAAGGGCATAAAAAAAAGAGCCGGTTGGCCCTTTTACAGAAAGATAGGTCAGGTATTCGGGGAGGCAGGGATCAATAATGGTGTTGCGCCGCCGAATAAAACTTGAGTTGTATAATGTCGTTTGGCAAGGGTTTGGTATTCCATGACTTGTGGATGGCAAGCGCAGCACCAACTGCCGTAGCCTGTGCCATGGAAGCAGCAAATACTTCAAGTTCAGGAAAAGAGGCCGATAATAAATTCATAAATATGGCATTTTTGCTAAAGCCTCCATCTACGAAAATTCGCTTTACTTTAGTTCCCTTTAATACCCTTTGTGTCGCCTGGCATTGTTGGTCTACCAGATCCAGCATGAGCTGATGATAGGCAATGATATCTGTGGCATAGTCGGATAGGTTTCTTTTGGAAAACCGGGACTCCTTTATGATTTCTGATCCGGGTTCTGGTTCCGGTTTACCATTCTTCCTGAGCAGCTCGATGATTCCCGGATCAAAAATAGCATTGCGGTAGCTGATCACATCTGCACCAAAATGAGCAGCAATCCGTTTTACCTGCTGTTCATGTTCGTAACCAGCAAAAACACGGGAAGCTTTTACCGGTTTACCCTCAAACTGAAGGTAACACAAGCAATCGTTCTGGAGTTCTTCTACGGTTAACGGACTCGAATTAAATGGATTCAAACTGATACACCAGGTTCCGGTAGACAAGAGGATAAAAGGCTCCTGAAAATTGATCAGGTAAGGGATCAGCGCTGCTGAACTGTCATGGAATCCGATGCCCACGGCATAATTGTTTCCTGGAAAAGCAGCAGGCATCACATGGTCTGAAGGCGCAATAGGGGCCAGCTTATCCAGAATACCTTCTGTTTTTACCCAATCATGGTAGTCCTGTGTTTTGAAATTCCACAATGCAGTATGACAACCAATGCTGGTGAGGTCAGAATAAAGTGCTCCGGAGATCAGATAACTTAAATATTGAGGCAAATGAAGTGCATATTTTATCTGTTTAAAAAGTTCTGGTTTTTCATGCTTAATCCGATATAACTGTAAGCCGGAATTCAAGCTTCCCAGAACGGGGGAGGCCGTCGTATTGGAAAATGCTTCTTCGCCTCCGTAACTCACATAAAACTGAGATTTTAATTCCTCAGGATAGGATTTCAGGTAGTTATATAAAGGCGACAAAGGTTGGCCATCTTTATCGATGTAGACCAGGCTCGCTCCATAAGTGGTGAAATTGATGGATTTGACCTCGAATTCCTCTTTTTTAAAAACTTCCCTCAGAGAGTCAAATACCGAGAGCCGCAGGCTTTCCAGGTTTTCACAGGGATCACCGTCCTCATCCACAGTCTCGGTAAATCTGGCGGTTCTTTCAAAGACGATTTGGTATTGCTCGTCAAACAGGAACAATTTCTTGTTCGTTTTGCCTACATCAAAGATGGCAATTACAGGAACCGGTTTGTTTTTTTGTCCCATTAATTATAATCCTGTAGCTATGGTTTTATTGCCGCGGTTTTTGATCAATTCTTTACGGATCTCAGTTTCTCTGTATAGGGCTAAAGGCGATAAAGCTGCGCCAGCACGTAAACGTGCCTCTGCCACCAATGGCCGTACATCTGTTCTGAAAGCCTGTTGTAGTATTTCCTGACACCGAACCACATCGTTTTCCTGCTGAGCCTGTACCAGGGCTATGCGGTCTACAGAAAGGGCCTGCGCATAAGCAATCATGATTGCCTCTACCGACTGAAGCAGGTCTTCCAGTGGATCTTTTACATTGTGTGAAGCATCGATCATCCAGGCAAGGTCGTTCTTGTGGTTCATCCCGCGTTGGTCCATTCCTTCCACCAGTTCATTGAAGATCAGGAACAACTGATAAGGTTTCATACAACCCGCAGTCAGGTCATCATCCCCATATTTTGAATCGTTAAAATGGAAACCGCCGAGTTTTCCTTCCATCAGCAGCAGGGACACGATTTGCTCAATATTTGCATTTGGCAGGTGATGTCCAAGGTCGACTAAGGTAAAGGCCTTAGAACCCAGTTTATTGGCGTACAACAAGGACTGGCCCCAGTCGCCAACTGTAGTCGAATAGAAATTAGGTTCGAAGGCCTTATATTCCACAAATACTTTCCAGTCTGCCGGTAAAGCGGCATATATTTCCTGAAGGCTTTCCAATGTGTTTTCAAAAGCCTTTCTGAAGTTCAGCTGCCCGGGGAAGCAGGAACCGTCTGCTAACCAGATGGTCAGCGCATTTGAGCCCAGTTCTATACCCTGGCGGATCACTTCAATATTATGTGCGATGGCTTGTTTTCTGACTTCCTTATTCACATGTTGCAGGGAGCCAAATTTATAGCTGTGCAGCTGATCGCGCTGATCCTGAAAAGTATTGGAATTCATCGCGTCAAAGTGTAGGCCATACTCCGCTGCCAGCGCTTTTATCGCAGGTACATTCGTTGTGGTATCCCATGGAATGTGTAGGGAAACTGCAGCACTGGAAGCATTCAGCTGATGAAGCAAGCCAATGTCCGCAAGCTTTTCTTCTATATTTCCAGGTTCACCTCCAGGGGAAAACCTGCCAAAACGAGTCCCGCCAGTTCCTAAAGCCCAACTTGGGATGCCGATCTGAAAATCGCTGATTTTCTGCAGTATATCTTTTGAATTTGGGATCTCCTGTGTTGCAAAATCCAGTCTCTGTTGGTGTTTGGAAAGTAAACGCTCATTATGTGAGGCAATTTGATTTGGTTCTAATTTCATAATCTATTTTTTAACGTAAAAAGGCGTTGGCAACACCACCATCTACATTTAATACATTTCCGGTTGATTTGTTCATCAATCCACCCACAAAGACAAAACAAGCGTTTGCAATGTCTTCAGGTAGGATCATTTCGTTAAGTAAGGTACGTTTTGCATAGAAAGCTGGCAACTCTGCTACGGTAATTCCATAAGCCTTTGCTCTTCCTTCAGCCCAGGCGCCTTCCCAGATTTTACTATCCGAGATGACCGCATCGGGATTAACCGTATTTACACGGATATGATCTGCACCCAGTTCTGCCGCATTAAGTCTGCTCAGGTGTAGCTGGGCCGCTTTTGCGGAACCGTAGCCCGCATTATTTGGCCCGGAAACCAGCGCATTCTTGCTCACGATGTTGATGACATCACCGCCGATAGCTTGTTTTCTCAGGATTTCAACACCTGCCTGTGTCACCAGGAACTGGCCTTTGACCAAAATGTCGTACAAGAGGTCCCAATCTTTTTCGGTATGCTCTTCGATGGACTTGGAGATGGATATTCCTGCGCAGTTGACTACAATGTCTACTCCGCCAAATGCTAAACCCGCGTATTCAAATGCATGACGAATGGCATCGGCATTGGTTACATCCAGTAAAACAGTGGCATAGGCATCTTTACTGAATTCAGCTTTAAAACTTTCTTCTGCATTTGCCAGTCGCGCGGCATCATTGTCATTGATGACCACACAGGCACCTTCATTGATGAATTTCCGGGCAATTGCTTTTCCAATACCGCCTGCACTGCCTGTAATCAGGGCGATTTTTCCGCTAAGGGCTTTCGGTTTGGGCATTCGCTGTAACTTTGCTTCTTCCAGCAACCAATATTCTATATTAAAGGCTTCCTGTTTTGGCAATGACGTGTATTTGGAAATGGCTTCCGCACCTTTCATTACATTGATGGCATTGGTGTAAAATTCGGCGGCAACTCGTGCCGTTTGTTTATCCTTCGCGAAAGAAAACAGGCCAATTCCCGGGTATAAAATAATGACAGGATTGGTGTCACGAATTGCAGGACTATCCTCGTGTCTGCAGGACTGATAATATTCCGCATACATTTGCCGGTACGCTTCAAATTCAGGGGCCAGTTTTGCCTGGAGGGCTTTCAAATCACTGAGGTTTTCATTCGCGTCAAGTTTCAAAACCAGGGGACTGATTTTGGTCCGTAAAAAATGGTCAGGGCAACTCGTTCCCATAGGGGCCAAACGCTCCAGGTCATTGGAATTGATAAATTCCAATACACGGGTATCATCAGTAAAATGGCCAACCATATGTCTTTCATTTGAGCAGAAGCCTCTCAAAACAGGGGCAATCAGCGAGGCTTGTTTTAAACGCAGGTCCTGCATTAAAGCCCCGATCTTTTGTCCGCCGAATACGGGTCCTTTTTTGCCGTACGCAGATTCCAGATATTCCGAACATTTTTCCACCACCTCCAAGGTATTGATATAGCATTCATAGGCGGTATCTCCCCAGGTAAACAGGCCATGTGAACCCAGCATAATACCCCTGATTCCAGGGTTTTCATCCAGGCATTTGCGCAATTGAAGGCCCAGTTCAAAGCCTGGCTTTTGCCAGGGTACCCAGCCTATGGTACCATTAAACAATTCTCTTGTAATTTGCTCCCCGTCTGCTGCTGCTGCAATAGCGATGGCCGCATCCGGATGTAAATGGTCTATATGGGTAAAGGGTAAGAACCCGTGTAATGGCGTGTCGATAGAAGGGGCCTTTGATTCCAGGTCATAGATACAGTGGTTAAATAGGGCTACCATTTCATCTTCATATGCTAAACCCCGGTAGATGTTTTTCAGGTTTCTTAGCTGATCTACATATAAGGCTGCAAGACCACTTTTTTGAAGGGTACCAATATCACCGCCGGAACCTTTCACCCACATGACTTCGGTATATTCTTCCGTCAGGGGATGTTTGGTGATGGCCTTGCAGGAAGTATTTCCGCCGCCATAATTGGTTAAGCGCAGATCTGCACCCAGTAAATTTGAACGGTAGATCAGCAGTGCGATTTCATCTCCGGCCAGTTCAGCGGCCTTTGCTTCATCCCACAAATAGCTTACATGCTTAAAATCAGTTGTTCGAGAAGTCATAAATTCCAGTAATTATATTTGTTTTATTTGATAGAATTTCCATATCCGACAATCAGTATAGACAAGATAATCATAGTTATACCGAGGATTACCGTCACCAGGGTTTTTCTTTTTACCCCTGCCCATTCTTTTAGGATCAGGCCCCAGGTATTGGCTACCAGGATGATAAAGGCCATATGCAGAATCCAGGAGCTCGCCCCGTTGCCCAATTTACTTTCGCCCATTCCATAAAAGAAGAACTGTAAAAACCAGGTAATACCTGCAAGGGCCGAGAAAGCGTAGTTGGCCATTAACGGAGTTTTGGTATTGGTGTAATCCCCGAAAGTTTTATTGCGAAAGTTTAGTACCATACACCAGCTGAGGTTGGTCGTGAGGCCGCCCCATAAAATGAGGATATAGGTGACATTGTTTTGAAACAGAAATTCACCCTGGCCAGGATGACTGCTCTTCCAGATCTCATTGGCCTGATGGGCCATCTCCTTACCCGCATCAATTCCGAATGCAAAGCAGGCACTGAGCACCCCGGATATGATAGACAAAACCAGTCCCAGTCCCAGTTTGTATTCTTTATTGGAAGGATCTGTCTTTCCTGCAGAAATGAGGTCTTTCTCTTTCATTCCACCAGCCCTTCCACAGATGACGATGCCCAGAACACAGATCAACAGGCCTAATAGTACCATTTGTCCCCATTGACTGTTCAGCATATCGGTAAAGCTGTCCTTTCCTGCTTTCGGATTAAAATTGTAATAAATAGAAGGGATGACTGCGCCAAAAACAGAACATAAACCAAGTATAACAGAGCTGCCCAGAGAAACCCCCAGGTACCTGACACCCAATCCGTAAGTCAACCCGCCAACACCCCATAAGACACCAAAAAAATAGGTGAGGAGCAGAATTTTTCCTTCGGTAGCAGCAATGATGGCTGGAAAATCTGTGATAGTCAGGTAAGCCGCCAAAGGGGGGATAAAGAGCCAGGAAAAAAGCCCGCCAACAATCCAATAACTTTCCCATGCCCATCCTTTTACTTTTTTATAGGGAATGTAAAAGCTACCTGAGGCAAAGCCTCCCGTAAAATGGAAAATGATACCTAGAATTACCTGCATAACGATCTGGCTCTATAAATGGTTAAATTTAAAATCGCCCTAATTTATGTAAGTTGTGAGGATCAACTGTCCTGTACTGTCATGCTAACCGAAAGAAATAGCTGGAAATAAGCTACAGAGAGGCTCTTTTTGTGTAATAAAAAGGGATTTCCAGGTGCCTTCTGGAATGATCCAGAATAAGTTCCGCTGCTACTGCACCCATAAACCTGAAATCAGTGGATATGGTGGTGATGCCATCCAATAAGATTTTTTTCAATGGGGTTTCATTATAGGAGATCACTCCAACGTCCTTACCAATCTTATAATTCATGTCTATCATCCGCTCCAAAAGAATAACCAGATCGTCTTCCATTAAATTGATGAATACTTCTCCTTCGTTAATCGGTTCCAGGGAGATGTTGCTTACCACCTGGTGGGAAAAGGCATACTGCTGACAAAAACGATGAAAGCCATCCAGAATTTCATTAGGGAAATAACCAGGCTCCGGAAAAATGATCTTTAACGTATGGTATTTACTTAACGGCTCCAGTGCCTGCTCCAGGGCATCGTAAATGTTCTTTTCAAAATTTTCATATACCGCACCAAAATCACCCTCAATACCTGGGATGAGTTTATCCAGTAAAATCAGTTTTGCTTTAGGGATGGCATTGATAATTTCTTTTGCATATTCTTCCCCCTCCATAAAATGAGGAATAATAACATAATGGGTATAGTCTTCTTTTTTATTGGAAAGAAAACGCTTGAAAAGCGTGAGGTCATTGTTATAGATGTAAAAATCTACAGATACATCATTACCCAAAGCATGGATAAAGGCGTCATAAACGATTTTCTTGTGCGCACTCAGTTTATTGAACAACAGGAAAACTTTTAATTTTCTTTTCACATCGGTACTGCTGATGTAATAGCCTTTGCCCGGCACCGAATTAATCACGCCTATAGATTTCAGATATTTATATCCTTTTTCGGCCGTGTCTCTTGAAATCTCCAACGTATAGCTCAATTCATTGATCGATGGGAGCAACGCGTCTTTTTTGAGTTTCCCAAGTTCAACCGACTTGATGATGGCATCAGAAAGCTGCAGGTACTTAGGCGTTGCCGAATATTCATCAACATGGATAAAATCAAAAAAGGTTTCGGTTTTCATAATGCTAAAAAAAGCAATTTACAGATATTACTAATATTCTTCAATTTATCTTTTGTTGTCCTGCAGCAGGCTTCATCTAGTCGGCTGACATATAAATAAGAAATGCTATTTGAAATCATAAATAGTTTCTGTATCAAGCGAATATATCCTTTTCCAGTCGTTCCCGATTTTAAAGAATAAATAATTTTTCGTTCTTCCAAGATATTTCATTTTTGAGCTCGATTTAACTTTTGTTTGCTGATTGATGTGGATGGAAAAAGGAGCCGCCTTTGATGAAAATAATATTTCTGCCTTACTTATGCTCGCATTAGAAAATGCCAACAGCACATAAAAGCTAACAACAGTTAAGAACAAAGAATAAGATGTGAAGGTATTTATGGAATTGAATAGGAAAAGAAGCAATAAAAAGAACGTGAGCAGAATGAGTACCTGAAGTACTTTCAGACTCAGTAGATTTATAAAATACGTAAAGGACTCAGCCTCGTAAATGTGATAAATATAGGCAGCTATTCCGATTGCAATTAGCGCAATGATGAATGTCGCCATTATTTTATAAAACCTGTTGTTATTGAGAACGGCATTTGTAAATAAACCGATGCTGATGATGGTCAAAATTCCGATCAAAGTAATGGTAATTAGTGAAGAAATAGCATATTGAATAATTTCTGAAACATCCATCAGACTAAAAATGGGAATTCCTAATCCAATGAAATAGTAGCTATAAAGATATGCTCCTCCATATACAAATGCCAAAACAACCAGGAATGCAGAAATTCCTGTAAGTGTTGGCCCTTTTCCTGCAGTAGTCATTTCCTTTAAAAATGCCATTGCGTTTGATAATGTTGATTTTAAGAATGATGTTGCTGGTTCCTGATTTTCCATTTTTATCTATTTGTTTCTATTAGTATGTTTTTGATGAAAACATAGCTTTTTTTTATGAATAAATGATTTGATTCAAAGTTTACGATAAACATCTGTATGATATATGAGCTTATTGTAAAAAACAGTATTTTACAGGCTCATAAGCCATAGGGGATTGAAATCTGGGAAGTATATACTTCCAGTTTCACAAAATCAAAAGGCGCAAAACAGCAAGCGGAATAACATGATTAAATACCTCTTCTTTACTTTCCTCAAAATAGGATGTGTTTCCTTTGGCGGGCACATGGCTTTAATAGCAGTTGTGGAGAAAGAAATGATCGAAAAAGACGGAAGTATTAGTCGGGAGGAGCTCCTGAATGCCATCAGTATTGCCAGTTTACTACCGGGCCCCTTAGCGGTCAATGTTGTCGCTTATATCGGGTATCACCTGAAACGGAAATCCGGACTGGCTGTAAGCATGCTAGGGGTATTGCTACCGGCATGTATCCTGATGTACGTCCTTTCCTGGTGTTATTTCAATTACATCCACGTCAAAGGCCTGTCTGGTATTATGGTCTATACCGTAGCGGCAGTTAGCGCGATAATTTTAAGCACCGGACTGAATATTTTTTTGAAAGAAGTAAAGGGGAATAACAGTAAGCTGGTTTTATGTCTGCTTGCCGTATTATTGCTTTCCTTCATTAAAGGATATTTCATTATCCTGTTTCTGATGTTAACCGGCGGATTGTGCGGTGTTGTTTTTAAAATGGGAAACCAGAACGCTACCCAGGCAGATGCTGGTTTTAAATGGAAAAAGCTGAGTTTTAGTGCCAGGGCGGGTTTGTCTGCACTGGGGCTTCTGTATCTGTCTTTTATCTCTGGTATCTATAAATACACAGATCAGATTTTACTAAAAATCATTGCTGTGTTTTCCGGTATCAGCTTATCTCTTTTTGGAGGAGGCTATGTCATGATTCCCATTATGCAATCTCTTTTTGTAACAGAATTGAAATGGCTCAGCAATCAGGAGTTTATAGACAGCATCGCTTTTAGTCAGCTTACTCCCGGTCCAATTCTGGTCAGTGCTTTCTTCACTGGTTATAAGCTGGCAGGTATAGCCGGGGCTTTACTGGCCACTGTAGCGATTTTTTTGCCCTCAGCCATACTCATGATCATTGCCGCCAAGGTATTTAAAGAAAATGTAGATTCTTTGCTGATGAAGAATGCATTAGCGGGGATTAAACCTGTTGTGGTGGGAATGATCCTGGTCTCTGCTATCAAACTGTTGCTTTCTGTGGCTTACACTCCGCTTAGTATTGGCCTGTTTCTGGCGGCTTTTCTGTTAAGTTTCCGCTTTAAATTTAATCCGGTATACTTAATTCTGATATCTTTAATGGTTGGCATCATACTCCATTTTACCAGCAATTTTTAATATAATCCATCCATAACCCGAACATGAACAACGGAATACAAATCATAGGAACCCAAAGATCAGGATCAAATTTGCTGAGGGTGATTTTGGACCAGTCGCCGGAAATAGCTTCTCCACATCCACCTCATATTCTGGTTACTTTTATGCCGTTACTGGCTGCGTATGGAACTCTTGACGCTGTCACTTACCGGAGATTGGTAAAAGATGTGGTTGCTTATGTTAATGCGAACCCGGTACCCTGGGATGGAGTGGTCCTGGATGAAGAGCAGCTCTTCCGGCAGTCAGAGACTTACCACCTGTTTACCTTAAACCGGCTGATCTATGAGCAGGCAGCAATCAGTAAAAATGCGAAGTACTGGTGCTGTAAAAGCATGGCCAATGTACATTACGCTGCAGAAATGGAAGCTTTTGGATTGCGTCCTAAATACGTTTTTCTATATAGAGATGGGAGAGATGTGGCCTGTTCTTTCAAAAAGGCAATTGTGGGCGAGAAACACATTTATCATCTTGCGCAACAATGGAAAAAGGACCAGCAGGCCTGTATTCGTTTAAAAGAAACATTGCCGGCCGACCGTTTCTTTTCGCTCAGTTATGAGCAGCTGATTACCGAACCTGAAAGCGAAATCCGCAGGCTTTGTCATTTTCTGGATATCGAATACCGGGCCGATATGCTGTTGTTTCATGATTCTAAGACTTCTAAGCTCACTGCTGCTGCGGGTGAGATGTGGAGTAATCTTGAAAAACCCATCATCAGTAACAATACCGGCAAATTTTTAAAGGAGTTTAAAGCACATGATCTGGATATTTTTGAGCTCGTGGCCGGAGAAACCCTGACCGCACTTAATTACGAAAGATATGCACCACAAGCCGATCCGGCTTTAATTGATGCGCAGCAGCTGATGGATTATGATAAAGAGAATGAAATTCTAAAGCAGGAAGCATTGGCCCTTGCCCGGCCAGCAGATCTGGAAAACAGGGCTCCTCAATTGCATATCCTGAAGGAAATAAAATCAAGGACCATACAAGAGCCTCAATAAATTGATCATATGAATAAGATAACTATCAAACCGATACTAGATATTGCTGTTGAAGCAGGACAGGGCATACTGAAGGTTTACCATGATCCTGCTCAGGATTTTCAGATTACTTCAAAAAAAGACAATTCACCTCTAACCGCTGCTGATCAGGTCGCTCATGAAATCATCATGAAGGGCCTGAGGAGCTTGCACCCGGATATTCCTGTCTTGTCTGAAGAGGGGGCCGATATCCCACACGAAATCAGGAAAGACTGGTCTCTTTACTGGTGTGTAGACCCGCTGGACGGAACAAAGGAATTTATTAACCGGAACGGAGAATTTACGGTGAACATTGCGTTGATGGAAAACAATGAACCGGTGATGGGCGTGATCTATAGTCCGGTCTTAAATGTCATTTATTACGGAAGCCTGGGGGAAGGTAGTTTTAAAATGACTCCCGGGGCTCCGGCTGAACCTATTTTTGTGGGTAAAGAAAAGAGCAACTGGACTGCGATTGGCAGTCGCTCTCACTCAGACCCGGACGAAGAAGAAGTATTAAAGGAATTCCCGGTAACGGATAAGCTCTCAATTGGGAGCTCATTGAAATTCTGTCTCATTGCTGAAGGAAAAGCACATGTTTACTATCGGAAAGGACCAACGATGGAGTGGGATACTGCAGCAGGACAAGCCATTGCCGTGAGCGCAGGAGCGACCATGCTAAATGCATTAAAAGAGAAATTCTGCTATAATAAACCTAATCTTCTAAATCCGGGTTTTTTTTGTTACAGCAGTTAGATCATTTGTTACAGCAGTTAGATCAATTGCAGGCCCGCGAGTCTGGGACTTATTGCAGCATATAAATGATCGCAGCAGCGCTGCGGTGTCTGGTCTTCAGTAAGTAATACCAGGTCTGCATTTTCCGGTTTTTCAAAAGCGGAGCTGATCCCTGTGAAATTTTTAAGGGTGTTGTTCCCGGCCATTTTATAAAGCCCTTTTACGTCTCTTTCCTGACAAACAGAGAGGGGACAATCTATAAAAACCTCAAAGTACATTTCCCCCAGTATTTCCCTGGCTATTGCCCGGTGCGCATTTAAAGGGGTAATAAAAGAGCAGATGACAATGATGCCCTTAGCGGCCATAATTCTGGCCGTCTCGGCTGCTCTTCGGATATTCTCCGCCCTGTCTTCCATGCTGAAACCCAGATTTTTATTCAGGCCGGCCCTCAGTTCATCGCCATCCAGTTGTATCGAGAAGATGTTTTCTCTTTGTAACTGCTCTTCTAATAGATTTGATATGGTGCTTTTTCCTGCTCCGGATAGTCCCAGTATCCAGATGACCATTCCTTTTTGCGGCGTTGATTTCATCAGCCCTAATTTAGGATTAATATAGAGATGTAATGGCAGAAGATAAAAAAAGGTGTGCAGAAATCCTGCACACCTTTTTCTGAAAATCAGCGATTATTTCCATCCGCCTCCCAGCGCCTTATATAAGGAAAGCTGGTTGAGCACCTGATGTTTCCTGGCCTGAACTTCGTTCATCTCCGCATCCAAAACATCTCTCTGACTGGTGATGATGTCCAGGTAAGTTACCCTCCCCGTTAAGAAAAGAATATTTGCTGCTTTGACCGCTGCATTTAAAGCCTTCACCTCATCCGAAATGTGAACTCTTTTCTGGTTGATGAATGCCTGTGATTTTAACGCATCCTGAACTTCCTGATAGGCCTTCAGGACGATCTTCTCATAGTTTTGAAAGGCAATGCCATAGGCAGCAACATAGCTTTCATACTCGGCCCTTATGCGGTGCTGATTAAAAATCGGCGCGGTTAAACCTCCAACTAAACCGTAAGCCAGAGCGGTTTGCGGCTGGAAGAGTTTAGTCAGGTCGAAGGATTGCAATCCGATTTGCGGTGCGAGTACAATGGCGGGTAAAAATGCAGCACTGGCTGCCTTACCCTCTTTTTGAGAAGCAATCAGTTCCAGTCCTGCCTGTCTGATATCCGGCCTCAGTGCGATCATTTGTAAAGGCGTACCCTCATCTAAAGTTTTCGTAGAAATGAATGACTCAAGTCCATTTTCTGTCAGCTGGATAGGAGTGTCAAAGTTTCCGGTTAAGAAGTTTAAATGGTGTTGCATCAGGCTCTGCTGTTGCAGCACTTCCTGTTCTTTTGCTTTTGAGTTGGCGAGCACCGCTTTAAACTGCTGAACGCCTAACTCTGTTGCCATACCCGCTTCTTTTTGAACCTCGATCAGTTGAAGCCCTTTCTGCTGCAGGTCGATATTTCTGTTTAGGATTTTAAGCTCATCGTCCAGTGCCAGCAGCTCAAAATAGGCTGTGGCAACATTGCTGACCAATTCTGTCTGAACCAGCTTTTGCCCTTCATAAGAAGCCAGGAATTTATTCAGTGCCGCTTGTTTCTTGTTTTTAAGCTTGCCCCATAAATCCAGCTCCCAGGAAGTTCTGATGCCTACAAAATAATCGGGCACCGGATTCGGCAGTCGCTCATTGTCCTTCAGGTTTCCGGAAAAATTAGTGTCATAATTACCAATCCCATCAATCGTATAAAAGCCGTATCTACGCAAACCGGCCTCCACAGCTAGGTCTAAATTAGGCAACATTGCGCCTTTACGCATGCGTAAATTAGCTTTGGCCATTTCAATATGATGCAAAGCCTGCTTCATATCTGTATTGTTGGCCAGCGCGGTGTCAATCAAAGCAATCAGATGTTCATCCTTAAAGAAATCCTTCCATTGGGTGTTGGCAATGGTTACAGTATCAGTGCCTTGTCCGTATGAAGAAGGCGCGGTCCGGTGTTGATGTTCAGGAAGTTCTTTCTTCAGATTACAACTGCTGATCAGCATAATACCAGCGATCACTGTTGCTGCTTTGGTTGCAATAGTCACCTTCTTTTTCATTAAGGAAGAGAAGAGCACATAAAGCCCTGGGATCACAATTACACCAACTATTGTTCCGATGATCATTCCACCTACCGCGGCTGTTCCAATCGACCGGTTCCCTAATGCACCGGCTCCGGTGGCAATCATTAAAGGAATAAGACCTGCTGCAAAAGCAAAGGAAGTCATTAAAATCGGGCGCAAACGGGCTACTGAGCCTTCTATTGCCGCCTGTAAAAAGCCCATGCCTTCCTGTTGTTTGATGATGGCATATTCAACGATAAGAATGGCATTTTTTCCAAGCAAACCGATGAGCATCACCAGGGCTACCTGTGCATAAATGTTATTTTCCAGGCCAAACATCCATAAAAAGAGGAAGGCCCCAAAAATACCTGCAGGTAAAGAAAGCAATACAGGTAGCGGAAGCAAAAAGCTTTCATACTGTGCAGCCAGAATCAGGTATACAAAGAGCAAACACAATGCGAAAATATACAAGGCCTGGTTTCCGGAGAGGATCTGTTCACGGGTCATACCAGACCATTCAATTTCATAACCTGCAGGTAGTTTTCCGGCTACCTCTTCGACCGCCTTAATTGCCTGGCCGCTACTGAATCCAGCTTTAGCCTCACCATTCAGCATGGCCGATGAAAACATGTTATAGCGGGTAATCTGCTCTGGACCATAGACGCGCTCCATGCTGATAAAAGAAGAAAATGGCAGCATCTCTTCCCGGTCGTTCTTGATGAAAAGGTTCAGCACATCTTCCGGTTTTTCCCTGTAGTTGGGGCCAGCCTGTACCATCACTTTATACATCTGTCCATAACGGATAAAGTTGGTGGCATAAAAACTACCCATTAAAGTCTGCAGGGTGTTCATTGCATTTTCTACGCTGATCCCTTTTTTTGCCGCCAGGTCATGGTCCACTTTGATGAGGTATTGGGGGAAACTCACATCGAAGGTGCTGAACACATTTCCTATTTCAGGCTTTGCTTTTAAATCTGCAATGAATTTTTTCATCACCGCTGATGTTTTATTCAGGTCGTCATTACCTGTTTTGTCCAGGAGGCGTAATTCAAATCCGGAAGAGTTACCGAAACCAGGAACAGTAGGTGGGGGGAAGAACTCAATTTCAGCATCCATGATATGTGCAGTAGCTTTTTTCAGTTCTTCAATCATTATGCTGACTGATTCTTTCCTATCTTTCCAGGATACCAGGTTAATCATGCCCATACCATAGGAAGCTCCTGAAACCTCGTTGACAAGGCTATATCCTGCGAGGGTAGAAACGGTTTCTACGGCCTTCATCTTACGACTGATCGCATCAATTTCATTAAGTACGCTTTCTGTCCGGTCTACCGTTGCACCAGGAGGGGTGGTCACGTTTACATAGATCATTCCCTGATCTTCCGTCGGGATAAAACCTGAAGGCAGGATGCTGCTCATTCCCCAGGTCGTGACAAAAAAGGTGATCAGTAAGCCAAAAGTAAGGACCCTTCGTCCGGCGATTTTTCCAAGCAGGTTTTTATAACCTCCGGCCATTCTATTATACCCTTTGTTGAAGGTGGAGAAAAATCTGGTCATCCAGCCTTTTCCAGCAGGCTTATCGTGTGGAGAGCGTAGAATGATGGCGCACAAGGCAGGGGTGAGCGTCAGTGCATTTATTCCGGAAATGATAATGGCCGATGCAAGTGTCAGGGAAAACTGTCTGTAAAAAATACCTACCGGACCGGAAAGAAAGGCCACCGGAATAAATACGGCCGACATCACCAGGGTGATCGCCACAACCGGTTTACCCACTTCTTTCATGGCCGCAATTGTTGCTTCCATGGGTTGCAGGTGTTCCTCTTCCATTTTAGCATAGACCGCTTCTACTACCACAATGGCATTATCAACCACAATACCTATGGCGAGTACCAGAGCGAAAAGGGTTAACAGGTTAATGGAGAAGCCCAGCATTTGCATAAAAAATAAAGCACCGATCAGACATACCGGAACCGCGAGAGCGGGAATCAGGGTGGAGCGGAAATCCTGCAGGAAAATAAATACCACAATAAATACCAGCACAAAAGCTTCTAATAAGGTGATGAGTACACTGGATATAGAAGCATCAAGGAAACGGGACACGTCATAACCCATGGTGTATTTCATGCCCGGTGGAAAGGAATTCTCCTGCAGGGAAGCCATCTTTTCTTTCACGTTCTTAATGACATCCTGTGCATTCGAGCCAGGCAATTGCTTCATCATAATAGAAGCAGATGGCCTACCATCAGTTTTAGAAACCATTTCGTAGTCGAGTGAACCAAACTCTACGTCCGCAATGTCTCTAATCCGGATAATAGAACCATCTGCATTTGCTCTGATGGGAATGTTTTTATACTCTTCTGATTCAGAAAATTTACCAGGATAGCGCAATACATATTGCTGCATGTTCACTGATTTATCAGATCCAATGCCCGTTTGACCGGGAGCGGCCTCCACATTCTGCTTTCTCAAAGCGGCAATCACATCGTCACTTGAAATTTTGTAAGCTGCCAGACGATCAGGTTTTAACCAGACCCGCATGGCATAATCCCTTAAGCCCATAATCTGGGCAAAACCTACACCTTCAATACGTTTGAGCTCTTTCAGGATGTTAATGTCGGTGAAGTTGTAGATAAAGCGTTCATCAGCAGACTTATCCTCACTATAGATATTGAGGTACATGAGCATACTGTTCACTTCTTTTTCAGTAGTTACACCCGCTTTAATTACCTCTTCAGGTAATTCATCGAGCACGGTCGTTACTCTGTTCTGCACGTTTACAGCTGCAATGTCCGGGTCTGTACCTACCTTAAAAAACACCTGGATTAAGGTGGTTCCATTATTGGTGGATACCGAGTTCATATAGGTCATTCCCGCGACCCCGTTGATGGCCCTTTCCAAAGGAATAGCAACGGCATTCGTGCTGACTTCGGCATTGGCTCCGGTATAGTTTGCGGTAACCACCACAGAGGGGGGCACTATGTCGGGGAATTGGGTTACCGGCAGGGTAAACAAAGCCAGTAGCCCCAAAAGGGTAATAAAAAGGGAGATCACCAGTGATAATACCGGTCGTTTTATAAATTGTTCAAACATAATATGATAGAATTTATACCGGTTTAGTTTTTTGCTATTGGATTGGTGCCTTTTATGTTAGTTTCGATGGGGTTAATTTGAATCCCATCACGCAGACTTTGAGTGCCTTCAAAAACAATCCTGTCTGATTTTGTCAAACCGGAACTGACCATGTAGTAATGACCTACTCTTTGTCCGGCCTGAAACGGCGTCATCTTAATCTTGTTGTCTGCCCCTAAAACATAAACATAAGTTCTGTCCTGGATCTCAAAAACGGATTTCTGGTGCACGGCCAGGATTTCTCCGGTTTCTACAGGAACACTGATTTTACCCGAAGCACCATGTTTTAATAAACCTTCAGGATTGGGGAAGTTCGCTTTTAATGACAATGAGCCAGTCTGACTGGCGAATTCACTTTCTGCAAATCGTGCCTGGCCTGCAAAGGGATAAACAGCCCCATCTGCAAGGGTCAGTTTAACCTGTTTCTTAAAGCTGTTTTTCGCATATCCGGCATCACTGGCGAGGTTCAGATACTCTTTCTCGGTAATGGAAAAATAGACATTTACAGCGCTCAGGTCAGATACGGAAGTCAGCAGGGAACCTTCTTCCAATAAGCTGCCGGCTTTTAATGGCAAGCGGTCAATCCGGCCACTGAAAGGGGATTTGATCAGGGTATTGGATAACCTGGATTTTGCATAGCGCAATACCGACCTGGCTTCGGCAATGCGCGATTCTGCCGCTTTAACTTTGGCTGCTGCCAGATCAAGCTCTGTTTTGGAAACGATATTGTTTTTTACCAGCAGTTTCGTCCTTTGTTGTTCCAGCTCAACCGTCTTTGCATCTGCTATGGCATTGTTCAATACCGCTTCTGCTTTACTAAGGTCAGCTTTATACTCTTCGTCATTTATTTTAAACAGAATTTGTCCTTCTTTCACCGCTGCGCCTTCCTCTACATAAATCTTTTCCAGGAATCCGGATAAGCGGGACCGGACTTCTACGTTTTTTACAGCCTGTATATCGGCAATATATTCTTTGTAAATGGTGGTGTCTAATACATGGATCGCAGCAACAGGTACGGATTTGAACTTGTCGGCGGTAGAATGTTCTTTACTTTCAGAAGAGGTACAGCTGGCAAATGCAAGTGCAACAAAAAGAGGGGAATAAGCTAAAAAATTAACCTTCATGGCAATACTGATTTTTGTGGACGTATTTACGCCCAGATGTATAAATGGTTTAATGAAATTCGATACGGAAATGGAATGGCGGCTGCATTAGTAAATGCTGGAGATCAGGGCAAAAGCGAAAACTTGCCCGCGCTTAATGCGAGGCAGATCATAGAAATGCCAGCTCTTAGAAATTACTAATAAAAGATATTTACCCTAGAATGGTTTTAACCTGAAAAGGTGGGAGTAATAACTTGGTAAACAAACGCTTTTTGTTTTGTAAAGCGGATGCTCAATAACGATTAGTTTTCCAATCTGTTTAAACAGGAAAAAGGAAAGGAGAACAATAATTGCAGGTAAGATATAAATGCCGGTATGGAAAAGACGGTAATTCTCGTTTGGAATTTTTATGTCGTCTTCATAATTATGCATTGGAATATCGAGTAAGTCATCAAGTACAAACTCCAGAACTGAGTCGCCCGCAAAAGTAGATTGCTTTTGATTTAAGGAAGTGTCTCCTGCTTCATAAGCAATAATGTTGAGGTACGCAAACAACGACAGAAAATGAAATAGTTTGATAAACATACGGCGCCAAAGATAGAAGAATAGGGTAGCTGATTGTTCGAATAATGCGCTCTTGACAATTTTATGATAAAATACCCTGAATCTTATTGGTCAGCTGAGTTCATAATCACTTCCAGCACTGTTTTTCGTAAGTATTTGCTCAGCGGTATCCGGTGGTTTTGAATGTGAAGCAGGTTGCCATCTATCGTATCAATCTTATCCATCCGTACAATAAAAGATTTATGAGTTTGTATAAACTGTCTGTCAGGTAATTTCTCAAGCAATGATTTAATGGTGCTGAGCGTAATGATTTTTTTATCCCTGAAATGAATGGCTACATAGTTTTCCATTCCTTCAATAAACAGGATATCTGCAAAGACTATTTTCTCAAATTTACCATTCACCTTTAAAAACACATAAGTATTCAACTGCTCCGGCTGGGCTTTCATAGCAAAATATTCTTTCGCCTTGGTCGCGGCTTTTAAAAACCGCTCATAAGAAATGGGTTTTAACAGGTAATCCATCACGTCCAGTTCAAAGCCCTGAATTGCATACTGCTCAAATGCTGTTGTGAAAATCACTTTAGGTGGGTTGCGGACCCTTCTTAAAAAGTCTATGCCACTGATATGCGGCATCTGTATATCCAGGAAAAGCAGGGCAACAGGCTGCTTTTCTAAGAGCGCATTCAATTGCAAGGCATCCTCGCAAGTTCCTTTGAGGTCGAGGAAATCGATTTTTTCTATATATCCCTGTAAACCTTTACGTGCATAAGGTTCGTCGTCGGTGATGATGCAACTGATTTTATCGCTCATATTTTATAGTTAATGTTGCCTTAAACCGGTCAGTTTCCTCTTGTAATGTTAAGCTATGCTGATCAGGATAAAGCAGGTTGAGACGTCGTTTCAGGTTTTCCAGTCCGATGCCTCCGGTTTTAGTTTCATTAAAGCTGACTAAAGGAATTGAATTTTCTACACAAAACCGGATTTGTTCCTGATCTATGGCCGCCTCAATACTCATCTGATAATTTCCGCCTACAAATTTAAAGGCGTTCTCCACCAGTGGCAAGAACAATAGTGGATACACCAGTTGCTGGTTCAATTGCGGATCAAAAACGACCTTCAATTGTAATTTATCTGAACTTCGAATCTTTTGCAGCTCAATAAAACTGTTCAGGTAGTCTATTTCCATGACCACAGGCACCTGCTGTTGCTGATCATAAAGCTGATAGCGCAATAGTTCCGAAAACTTTTCAATACTTCTCTTTGCGCCGGCTAAGTCCTCATCCATCTGAAAATATATGGTGTTTAAGGCATTAAAAAGAAAATGAGGATGATACTGAGCTTTTAAAAACTTAAGTTCGGTCTCTAAATGTTCGTTCGTGATCTTTTCCAGCAGCACTTTATTGTCTACATATGCTTTTAGCCAATTGCTGCTGCGTACAATGCCATAGTAAATGATGGCATATAGCGTAGGAATCATGATGAGGTCGGCCACATCAGCCCAGGAAAGCCCATCATCCGTAAATGCGGCCATAGGAAGAAATATGAGGTTTACCAGGACCAGATTGGCCAGAACAAACAAGCTCAGCTCTTTGCCTACGCCCTGATAGTTTAACCGCCCGGACTGCAGGTTATGGTCGAAATACCGGAAGAGCCGTTCGAAAATAATGATGCTTAAATACCCAATCAGGATACTGCAAATGATTTCAAAAGTGTTTAGGACCCAGTTTCTTTCCCAAAACCTGGAATCCGAAGCCAGGTCATGCAGCAGCCTGATCGTAAAGTAAACGAGTAAGCCGTAAAGCGCGGGGAAAATATATTTTTTGAAAAACTTCATCTTATCCTGTGACTTCCGTTTGGTTTTTCTGCTCTTTTTTTATCGGTTTCATGCCGAATAAAAACCTGCTGAAATTAAATGGGCGGATCAGCAAATGGCAGGTCAGTACCGATATAAAAAATGTAGTTCCTAATGTATAAATATATTTAGATAAAATACTTTCATTAGATAGCTGTACAAAATAATAAACCAATATCACGATCACCGTCTGGTGCAGGATGTAGAAAGGATAGGCCGATTCGTTTAAATAACCGAGTATCTTGTGTTTGCGGTTCAGGTAATGTTTACCATATCCGATCAGCGCAAATACCCAGCTCCAGGCAATGATTGGTTTGATGGCATCAAAGAGATAAGTGAAAAATTCCTGTTGAAAATACCACAGCTCATGGCCCGGTTCTATTTTGTTCCACCGCAGATAATCCAGGAATATCATCGCGAGAAAACCGATGGTCAATGCAAAGCGGCGGTTTCGTTCCAGGCTGTCCATTAATTTAGGTTGCAGGATACAGATGAATCCGGCCATCAGGAACAACAGCCAGTAAACGAAATAGCAGGGATCAGCAATCAGGTCGTTGGTTTCAGGATATTTCCGGCTCAGCAGGGCATACCAGATCACTCCGGGAAGCATCAGCAGGTAAACCCGTCTGCCCTTGGCCAAATGGGCGATGCTGGCTTTAAACCGATCACTTTTGGAAGAGATCATCCAGGCAAACAGCGGCGCAAACAGGAGGTCGTAAATAAACAGATAGGCGATAAACCATAAGTGATGCCAGCTAAAGTTGCCTTTCGGGTAGGGTGTAAAATCAAATACAGCCGGATACCATTGCCAGAAACTACCCTGATAACCATTTGTCAGCCGTTCCATATAAATCTGAGGCGGAACGATAACCAGCATGCAGAAGACCAGGGGAATCAATAATCTGCGGCAGCGTAAACCAATAAAACTTAAGGTACTGCGGCGCTGCATCATATAATAACTTACCGTGCCAGAAATGAAGAAAAGCAAAGGCATCCGGAAAAGATGAAGGAACAGGTTGGATTCCATGAGCAGGTTGCTCGTTTCTGCATTTTTGATGTGCCAGCCATCTTCAGCCACGTAGGGCATTGCTGAATGAAAAAATAATACCCCCAATATGGATAGTATTCTAAGCCAATCAAGGTAGGTCTGACGCGTTGTGGTTTCCATCTTTTTTCTTTTTTGATGCAAGGAAAGAACTTCGCTTAAAATCGAAGGGATTTTTTTGACCACCGGGCAGACTTTCCTGATCAATAGACTTTCGGGTGGAATGATTAGGGATGATCATAAAAACATTGTATTTTCATGACCTGAAAATAATCGACTGGCAAAACAACCAATGAAGATAAATATAGACGAAAATACGAGGTTAGAACTCACGGCTCAGCAACATGCAGAAGGGCTTTTTAATGCAGTAGATAAAAACAGGGCACACCTCTCTGAATTTCTGCCCTGGGTGGGGCACATGCAGTCGGTAGCTAATTTTAGTGACTATATCCGGTACTGTGAAACGCTGTATGAACAAGGCCAGGAAGTAAGTTTTGTGATCATATCGGATGAAATTCCTGTTGGCAGAATTGGGTTACATCACATCAATGCACAGAATAAATGCGCGGCAATAGGGTATTGGCTGGCTAAAAGTGCAGAGGGGAAAGGAATCATTACTAAATCCTGCAAAGCCCTGATCAGCTATGGTTTTAAGGAGGTGGGCCTGCAGCGGATTGAAATTAAAGCGGCCACCGGTAATTTAAAAAGCCAGGCCATTCCAAAGAAACTGAATTTTACCCGGGAAGGGGTATTGAGACAGGCAGAGCTGGTCAACGGTCAGTTTCTGGATCTGGTATTGTATGCTATGTTAAATGAAGAATGGGAGCAGGCTCTGCTATCATTTGAAGGGTAGGTGCAAAATCCAGGCCCCATTTATCGAGTGCAGCGGCCAGTGGCAACAGTGATTTTCCCGTTTCAGTGAGGTAGTATTCCACCCGCAAAGGAACTTCAGCATAAACTGTCTTTCCTAAAAGGCCATGAAATTCCAGCTCACTTAACTGCTTCTGCAATACCCTTCTGGTGATGCCGGTTATGGCATTCATCAGATCTCTGGGACGTTGAATTCCTTTTGAAATTTCATCCAGTAAACAGAATTTCCATTTAGAGCCCATTACCTCCATGGCAACGGTAAGGCCACAATTATAATCTATCGGAATTTTTCGTTGATACATATGCTTTTTTATCTTTTAAATAAGGGTGACTAATTTATCACTGAGTGATTAATTAACCCCGTATTGTTCCACGAGTCTATGAACTTCATATTTGTACCTACAAATTTATTGATAAAAATCAGATGATGAAGACTCTTGTAATGATCATTCATCCGGATCTTGAAAATTCGGTGATCAACAAACGATGGAAAGAAGAATTAGAAAAACATCCCGATAAGTATACTATACATGATCTGTACCGTTTATATCCCGATGAAAGGATTGAGGTAAGGAAAGAACAGGAGCTGATAGAAGCCCACGACCGGATCATTTTTCAGTTTCCCTTCTATTGGTTTAATTGTCCGCCGCTCTTAAAAAAATGGCTGGATGAAGTATTGATCCATGGTTGGGCGTATGGAGTAGGAAGCGAATATAAGCTGGCCGGCAAGAAAATTGCGTTGGGCATTACCGCTGGTATTAACGACGACGATTACCGCAGTTCAGGAAAGTATAAATATACCCTGCAGGAACTCACGGCCCCCTTTGAAATTACTTTTGATTATGTGAGGGCCGATTATAAACCGCTTTTTGCCTTTTATGGGGTAGAGCATGAGCCTACTGCAGAAAGAATAAACAGCAGTGCATCGGATTACCTTTCCTTTATCGAAGCTTTATAACACAAAAGCCTCAGATTTTCTGAGGCTTTTGTGTTAGGTTATCAGCTAATAGCTATTTATCATTTGATATTTTCACTGTCCACCAGCGTTACTTTTTTACCCATCTTTTTTTGGATGACTTCAAAGTGGTGTAATTCATGGTGGCTCACCAGGGAAATTGCGTCTCCCGCAGTATCTGCACGACCAGTTCTGCCGATGCGGTGAACATAATCTTTAGGTGAGCGTGGTAATTCGTAATTAATCACAAAAGGAAGAAAATTAATGTCAATTCCTCTGGCCATTAGATCTGTAGCGACCAATACCCGCAGTTTGCCTGTTTTAAAGAGATACAATGCTTCCGTTCTGGCACCCTGGCTTTTTTTACTGTGAATGGTTCTGGCATCGATATTATTCTTACGGAGTTTGTTCACTACCGCATCAGCCTGATGAACAGAAGACGTAAATACCAATACCTGTTTCATTTCATGATGATTGATCAGGTACCTTAAAAAAGGACCTTTCTTTTCATCAGAAACAATATAAGCCACCTGGTTGATCAGGTCCAGTGAAACCTCTTCAGCTGCAATTTTGATCACTACCGGATCGTGTAGCAGGATTTGGTGAATGTGTTGCAGATCATCACTCAGGGTAGCAGAAAACAAAATGTTCTGACGCTTCTTTGGCAGGAGTGCAAGGATTCTGTTTACTTCGTCCTGAAAGCCCAGATTCAGCATCTTATCTGCTTCATCCAGCACCAGTGTTTCAATCCCCGACAGGTGGACCGCATTTGAGTCTGTTAACTCCAATAACCTTCCCGGTGTGGCAACGAGCACATTTACCCCCTGTAAACCCATCATCTGAGGGTTAATAGAAACACCTCCATACACCGCCATGGTTTTGATGGGTTGAGGGAGCGAGCGGCTAAAATCCTGAAAGACATTTTTTACCTGTTCAGCAAGTTCACGGGTAGGTACCAATACCAGGACATCCGCATGTCGGTTTTTTACCAGATTGCTTTGTTGTAAATTCATTAAAAGCGGTAAAACATAACTGGCGGTTTTTCCAGAACCTGTTTTAGCAATGCCTAAAACGTCTTTTTTACTTAATATAGCTGGTATTGCGGTTTCCTGAATAGGGGTAGGTACGGTGAAATTCTGATCTACCAGTGCTTTTAACAAAGCAGGTGATAAACCTAAGGACGTGAAAGGCATATTACTTTTTTTGTGTAAAAGTAAACAAAATAATTACCTGGTCGTATAACCGCCATTTGCAAAGATGGTCTGACCGGTAATCCACCAGCCATCCGTAACCAGGAATTCTACCAGGGGTGCAATGTCTTTAATGTTGGTTAACCCGCCCAGTGCCGAGGCTGATTTGTGGTAGGCTACTGCTTCCGGCGCTTCCTGACCATAGAAGAAAGGAGTGTCCATCGGGCCTGGCGCAACTGCTGTAACTGAAATGCCCCGGTTACCAAACTCTTTGGAAGCCATCCTCGTAAAATGCTCCACTGGTGCTTTAGCTCCGGCATAGGTAGAATACAATCCGGTATAAGCAGCTAACAAAGAGGTGACTATGGTGTTGATCTTCCCATTGTCGTTCAGGTGTTTTCCTGCTTCCTGAATAAAGAAGTAAGCGACTTTAGAATTGATAGCAAACATCTGGTCATATTCTGCTTCTGTCGTTTCCAGAAATGGTTTTTTCAATACCATACCCACCGTATTTATGGCGATGTCAATGCCGCCAAATCTGGCTTTGGTGTCCGTAAACAGCTGCCCAATATTTTCTACTTTAGTCAGATCTGCCTGGAATAAAAATGCTGTTCCACCTGCAGCCTGGATATCTGCCAATGTTTTTTCTGCATCAGATCTGGTACCCTCACTGTTGTAATGTATCGCTACTTTTGCTCCTTTTGCTGCGAAATCCCGACTTAACAAGCCACCTAAATTTTTGGCACCGCCAGCTACCAGTACCACTTTTCCGTTTAAATCATTTTTTGCCATTGTCTTGTGTTTTAGATTTTTAATAAGACAAAGGTGGCCTGCCGGAATGGGTTTATCGTGGTGAACTTTTCGGAACTTTTATAAGGAAGCTGATTTTTTGTATTGTTTTCTAAATTCGCCGGCGGTTTGTCCGGTAAATTTTTTGAAGAACTTGGAGAAATTGGAAGGATCGTAAGTCAGCGTCCTGGCTATTTCTGCAATAGAGGATTTAGTATCTGTCAGTAAGGACTTCGCTTTGTCAATAATTTTCAGGTCATAAAAATGGCAGGGGTGATGTCCCATTGTTTGTTGTATGGTGTCGGAGAGATGGGAATGGGAGATAAACAATGCGCTGGCAATTTGATTGAGCTCCATGAAATCAGTGGTCTCTCCCTGAACCACCTCTTCAATATGCTTGTCCAGGAGATCGAAATAAGCAGTAGTGATTTCCTGGCCGCGATTTAACGAATTGCTCAGCGTATTATCCCTCATTTTTTTATCTTCTTTTTTCATACAAATGCTGTTTTTAAATATACAGCTATTTTCAAAAGTATGATCTACTCGTATTTTAAGGCATCAACAGGTTCTGAGATAGCGCTTTTATAGGCCTGGTAACTTAATGTCAGCAAAGCAATAAGTAAGGTGCCCGCTGAAGCGGCCACAATAATCCACCAGGATATCGTGGTATGAAATTCAAAATTCCTAAGCCATTTATTCATCAGGTAATAGGAGATGGGTACCGCAATTAGGATGGCTACACAAATCATCTTGATGAAAGAAAAAGATAACAATTGCATTAAGTTGGCAACCGAAGCACCCAGTACCTTTCTGATGCCAAATTCCTTGGTCCGTTGTGCCGCGCTAAAAGCTACAAGCCCGTATAAACCCAGACAGGAAATGAAAATGGCGAGCCCGCCGAAAACATTAGACAAGATACCCAGCTTTTGCTCTTTTTGCATCATCTCCTGGTAGGCGGTACTGGTAAAATTCAGCTCAACAGGGTATGCAGGGTTGACTTCTTTGGTAATCCGGGTAATCGTTTCCATGTTCTGCTGTAGGTCTTTCGATGTATCCAGGCGCATGGTAACGGCGCCTGTATGTTGCCGACTAAAATAGACGATCAATGGGGAATTGGATTTATATGGGGAGTCCCAGATAAAGTCTTCAAACACCCCTATAATTGTCTTTTGGTACCCAGACATTTTTATGGTGCTGCCCAATGGATGTTGCAATTTCATGGTCTTCACAGCAGAGGCACTAACCATCACCGCAACCGAGTCAGAGGCATATCGATCTGAGAAATCTCTTCCGGAGATCAGCTTTAATCCGGTGGTTTTAATAAAATCATAGGTCGTGCCGATCCGGTTGAATAGAATGTTGGCTTCTTTAGGTGTACTGCCCGGCCACTCCAGATTGTTAAAGAAGGAATTGTGGTGAACCAGGGGCTGGGATGATTGAAACATGCTGGTCACTGCGCCGGATTTGATCAGTCTGGTTTTCAGCAATTCATATTTATCCGCTAATAAGCCGTCCTGCGGCATTTCAATCAAAGCCTTTACATCCGCACCAATAGGTTTATTTTTGATGTATTGGATTTGCTTATAGATCACCATCGTCGAGATAATCAATAACACAGTAAAACAAAACTGGCCTACGATTAATACCTGACGAAGGCTGACAGAAAGCAGGCTCCGGCTTATTGTTTTCTTTTTTAAGGTTTGAATGGGATTAAATGAAGACAGGTAAAATGCGGGGTAACTGCCTGCTGTTAAGCCGGTCATGCAAACAATTCCTATCAGGCCAAACCAGCTGTAAACATTAAAGTAAGTGATGCTCATGTTAACACCCAGCAGGTTATTGAAGGATGGCAGACAAGCCTCAATCAGGGCCAATGCCAGCACAATGCTCATAATTGCCAATACCAGAGACTCGATCAGAAACTGCATGATCAGAGAAAACCTGCTGGCACCTATTGTTTTTTTAATGCCTACTTCTTTGGCACGTCTCTCTGATTTTGCCGTGGTCATATTCATAAAATTGATGCAGGCAATAAGCAGGATACCAAAGGCAAGCGCCATAAAAAGCCAGATCTGTTCAATTGCACCACCCACACTTTTTCCACCTTCAAATTTTCCATACAAATGCATTTTGTTTAAGGGGAAAAAGAAGTGAGGCTGCTGTCCGACGATGTTTTGATTTTTTCTGACCAGGGCATCCAGCTTTTTATTGACAATGGAAATATCCGCATTGGAATTTAACTGAACTAAAGTGATGAAACTGTAATTGCTCCAGTTTAAATTCTTTGCATCCGAATTAACGATCTCGTAAAAGGACCAGGGCATTAGAAAATCAAACTTATTGGAGCTGTTCTCAGGTAAATCTTTAACAACTGCCGTTACCTTTAAATCTTCCCGGTTCTCATACTTTACGGACTTATTGAGTACATCAGTAGAACCAAAGAGAACTTTTGCCAGGCTTTCGGTCAGGATAACTGATTTCGGTTGGGCCAGTGCCGTTTTAGGGTCCCCCGCGATAAACTGGTAATCATACATCTTCAGGATGTCTGGTTCTGCGAACTTCCCTGATTTTTTGAAGGTGTTTTCTTTGTTTGAAATCAGGTTTTTCGCTCCGTAATTCATTCTGGCGATATATTTAACCTCGGGAATGCCCTGTTTAACCAATGGTGCGAAAGCAGTTGTGGTCCCATCAAATGTGGCTACAATTTTCCCGCTGTCGTCGGTTACATTGGTCATTCCTATATATACATCGGCAGCATGCTTTGATTGTTTATCAAAATTCCATTCATAGGAAACATAGAGCAGCAACATTAAACAGGCAGCCAGGCCAATCGCTAGTCCGGTGACATTAATAAAAGAAGATACCCGGTTTCTAAGGATATTACGCAACGCGATTTTAATGTTAAGTTTGAACATGGCCTGGTGTTTAATTAACCTATAGGTTTCTGATAAAACCAATGCTTTACGAACACCATGCCAATGATCTGAACTTATGTATCGTGCTGAAAATGAATGTTTTAGTTTGTTTGTTTTGAGCATGGTGGCCGAAAATGGACACTTGCTGTGCAGCATCGGACACCAGGGCCATCAGCCTGTTAAGCTTCCAAAATATCATAAACGAGCACTTTGGCCCAAAGGTGACTGTAGTTTTTTATGAATTCCAGGTGTATAGGATGGGTCTGATAAATGGCCTGTCCTTCGAGGTCCTTAAAGAACAGCAATTCAGAAACTCCCCAGCTGCTGTCAATGACATCGCGTTTCTCTGTACCGGCCACTATACCAACATGAAGATCCAGAACGGTTTCTATTTTTGACAGGGTTTTTACTCCTTTTATTAATTCCTCACGGTCTGCTTTGGAATCGGGGTTTTTCAACCAGAAGAATACGTGATGGACCACAGGATATTTTCCTTTTTCAGTTGACAGGGGCATTGCAGAGGCGGCAGTTCCAACTGCAATCGCAGCAGCGGTGCCAATAAATTTTCTTCGGTTTGATTTGTTCATAATCATGAATTTATAAAAAAGTACCGGATTTCTATAATTTATACTGGACCCATTTAAAATCTAAATACTGGACCAGTACCCTGAGCCTGTATTTCCTCACATTTGCCGGAAATAAAACATTAGGAAGATGAAGCATATTATTAAAAAAGCGAGTCTGGAAGACTTAGATCAAACTGCAGAACTGTTTAACCTTTACCGTATTTTCTACCGTCAGGAATCTGACCTTGAAAAAGGAAAAGCTTTCCTCAAAGAAAGATTCCTGAATAGTGAATCGGATATTTTCCTGGCCATGGCAGATGGTAAAGCCGTAGGCTTTGTGCAGTTGTACAAATTGTTCCACTATACCAAACTTCAGAAGCAATGGTTGCTGAGCGACCTCTTTGTTCATCCTGATTTCCGGGGACAGGGGCTTTCTGTAGCGCTGATAGACAGAAGCAAGCAATGGTGTGAGGAAACCGGAGCATGTGGCCTGATGCTGGAAACAGAAAAGACAAACGATATCGGTAACAGCCTGTATCCACGCTGTGGATTCGAATATGACGGATTGCACAATTACTACCATTGGTGGAAATAGTCTTATCTTTACATCATTTCCGGTATATGCTGCTTGCGACAAATACCGGAAACACCATACCATTATCAAATGAACGTATACGAACTGATCATCAGCGACAAAGAAAAGGTAGCATTGGAAGATGTGTTTTTCAGTACTGAAAATAAGGCCATTTTAAATCAGATTTTAAAAGAACACCAATACCTGGAAGAGTTGCGTGTTTATAACTTGCCGGTAGACAACAAGATCTTACTTTATGGTGATTCCGGTTGTGGAAAGACGACTACCGCCAAAGCCATTGCAACCGCCCTGGATAAGCCAATTGTAATCCTGAGTTTAAGTACTGTCATCTCTGCGAGAATAGGGGAAACCTCTAAAAATCTAAAAGCTGTTTTTGACCAGGCCATACGACAAAAAGCAGTGTTGTTTCTGGATGAGTTTGACCAGATCGGGAAAATGAGGGGAAATGACGATAAAGAAGTGGGTGAAATGCGCCGGCTGGTGAATACCATCATCCAGTTGATTGATTATTTTCCACTGGATTGTCTGTTGATCTGTGCTACCAATCACCACGATATTATCGACCGGGCGCTATTGAGAAGGTTTCAGTTGAAACTCAGATTTGACATGCCTGAAGAAGAGAAACTGAATTCCTACTATGATAAAATGCTGGCCCCTTTTCCTGAGCATTTAAAAGCAATTGACCGGAAATATGGGGTTTCTTTTGCTGAAGTTAAAGATTACGTACATACCACCATGAAAAAGCGGATCATCTTAGAGCTGGAGCAAAAGAAGTAATCAAAATTTATGGCGTTGCCGAATTATCTTTCTGTAAAACCAGTTCCATTGCCAAGTACGGCTAAACTATAACCTTGCTTTGATAAAGTATTCTGTGCGGTAATCCGGATCAGGTATTTGCCGGGTAAGGGATCTTTAATCCATACCTTTTCGGTATTGTTATTTTTATCCAGTGGTTTTAAATCGAACAAAGTATCAAAAAGAGGGTCCTTTTTATAATTATGTTCCATATTGCCTAGTCTCCATTCATTGTCTGGTAGTTTTACACTCAGCTGCAGGTTATTCTGTATTCCTTTTGCCGGTGGGTCAATCCAGCAAAGGGTAACCGACAGGTCTGCGCTGGCTTCTGCAAGGTCTATCACATATTCACGTACAGATTTCAAGGGGCCTCCCAATTCTGCCCTGCTCACCAATGCGGTGGCCTCGGTATTCAGGATGTCCACAAATTGCAGCTGGATGTTCTGTTCATTTAGCAGCCGGTTCATGTCTACCAGACCAAAGCCCTGATCAAAATCCGGAAAGCCGATTTTCTCCAGACTGGGGTCTTCGGGTGCATGGCGGTAACTGTCTATCTGGCGACTGTTCCCGATAATAATTGCTTTGATCAGCGATGAGGAGGGATTGTTATAATGATGTACTTTCCTTAAATACTCCCTGATGAGTGCAGCCATTCCGCTGACCACAGGTGTGGCCATGCTTGTCCCTGTTTTAAAAGTGTAATGTTCATCGTAAAATTCACTGTTTGTGGCAGCGATCACCACATTGCCAGCCTTTGCCGAAAGGATATATGCACCTGGTGCCAGGACTTCGGGTTTGATGCTGTCGAAATCAGTCGGACCGGTACTGCTGCCCAAAGAAGGGTGGTCTATGTCGGATATCAGTTTCATGGTATTGAGCGGTGGTACCGGGAAGCTTGCCGGACGCAGGTCACCCCAGGTCTGATTGATGACCGGATGGGTCCTTCGTCCGGAACAGGAACCCACCGTCAGCGCATTTTTTGCCGTTGCCGGTGCACCCACAGTCTTATAAGCCAATCTGCCATTAACGGCATTGCCTTCATTTCCCGCCGCCACGACCAGCAATATTTCCGGATTTTCATAGATGAATTTATCTACACTGAAGGAGCCAAACTGATATTCCCCGTTTACTTTCCATCCCAGGCTCAGGTTGATGATTTTTGCGCCCTGATCTGCCGCAATTTTCAATAGTTTTCCAATATCTACCGGCAGGTCTAACTGCCCGCTGCTGTTCACAATTCCTATCGTAACCACTGCTGCCTTTGGTGCTATTCCGGTAATCTTACCTCCGGAAGCGGTACCATCGCCGCAAATAATACCGGCCACATGTGTTCCATGGCCATGTTGGTCCTCTACAGATCCCATTCCATATTGTAAGCTGGTTTTGATCCTGTGCTGCAGGTCCGGATGATGCTGATCTATACCACTATCGATAACTGCCACCGTTTCTTCTGCTCCATAAAAGGCAGAAGTATGGGTATCCGGGTATTCCAGTCCGATCACCTTTCTGGATACATCACAAAAAAGGGTAGGAGGTTCGTATACCGCCATTCCACTTACATAAGGGGAGTCGGCCAAGGCACTGATTAAGGAGGAGCCCGGGTTAATTTCAATTCGGATAATGTTTAGCCCGGAATCCACAATTGTAGCTTCGCCGGTAGCTTTGATCAGCTCGGTGACCTTGTCGATTTGCTTTTCTTCCGATACTACAATATCAAACTGTTTAAGGGAAGGCATTCCCTTAAGGCCAGCGCTGGCCTGATCAAGTTCTTTCACCAGACTGTCTGTAATTTTTCTTTCGATCTCATATTTACCTATTGTTTTGGTAATCTCCTGTGCACGGAGGTACTGGTATTGCTTTTCTGTCAGCGATACTTTATAGCAATATTCATTTCCACTGTCAAAATAAGTGCAGAATTTTAAGCCATGATTCCGGAATGCTGATCTCCATACCGAATTAAGGGGGCCATTAAAAGTGACAATATACAAGCCTTCCGGATCTGAAGAAACCTCTAAAGAGGGATCAACCCAATCAGAATAGGCCTTTCTGGCCTTGGTTTTAAAAACCGACATCCACTCTGATTCCCTGACCCCGGTTTCCGCCTGGGGATTGGAAACCCCTAATAAGGAGGCATCGTTGTCTGTGCTTAGTTTTTGTTGATAAGGGAAATCCATCAGGATGTGTTTCTTCTTCAGTATTTCCAATGAAGAAGCCGGAATATCGACTTCGAACATACCATCATACTGTCCGATGATGGTGGCACCGGAAAGTGAAATTTCCTCATTAATCGTTTTTAGTTCCTCATCTCCCATATAGCGGAGTTCTACCCGGATTAAATTTTCCATTGTATGCTGTTTAATGATGACCGTTCTGATTTAATGCTGATAACAGGATTTTAACCAGTTTTTTAGTTCTGCTGAAATATTTTGCTGTGCTTCAATTCTTTCCCAATAATCATTGCCGCTCACGGTATGGGTATCCAGTTCAATAGCATCCACCATCGGGGGATCGGCTAATAATTCCGCCTCATCAGGATGTTCATATTCCTGAAATACATCCGACTCAATCTCAAACTCGTTGTCCAGCTCCAGGGTAAATTCCTCCTGGGTATCCACCCCCAGATCCAGGAGTGTGGCTTTTTCCTGTTCCATTCTATTCAGAAAGCCCGGAAGGTCTCTCATGATCTCTGTTAAGGTTTGAGTGGCGGTGTTAAAGCCAATATCATTGATCATGGAATTTTCACGGTACAGGTAAAACCCTTTCTGCCGGTTGCCGATGGTCAGCTCTTCAATTGGGTGGGCAGTATCGACACGAAGCCTTTTCATGAAATCAAGATTTCCATAACGTGCAATACCATCTATGATCACGAGTTCAACCTCAGGTTCTGCGGCCTTGATCAATTGCATATAGGCATCGTCCTCATTGCCTTTGATCACGAGAATATCAGCCAGCTTTCCCGCTTCCAAAGTGCCCAGATGTGCTCCCCATCCGGTAACTGCTGCAGCATTACTGCTGGCCGCGCAGACCAGTTCATAATTGCTGAATACCTCGCCTTGCTGCTGATTGGCAAACCAGGCGACTTTAAGTTCCTGGAGGATATTTTTGCTTCCTGTAGGAGACCAGTCGCAACCCAGACTAAAGAGTAAGCCCGAGGCTTTCAGCGCGCGCAAATCAATGGTCTTTCCATAAAGCAGCTGATTGCTGAAGGGCGACCAGACTACTTTGGCCCCTTTTTGCTGCAAATGGTTCAGGTCTGTTTCCTGTAAGCCCAGGGAATGGATGCCGACCAGCTTATCATTGATCAGGTCATTTATTTTAAGATTGGAAAAATGTCTCCTCGCACTTTCATCAATGCCTTCCGAGAGGTGGTAAAAGTAAACGCCTCCGCTCTCATCATTCAGGGCTTCCCGAAAATTACTGATCCGTTCTGCCGCAGTGGCTCCTGTAACCACCAGGTCTGGTACCATGCTTCGTGCCGGGGGAAGGCTTTCGTTTTCAGGTTGTTCTGCAAACCTCAAAGCACCTCTGAAAAGTCGGCTTCCTCCGTTCACCTGTGTTCGCATGCCCTGTCCGGTAGTGGTGCCGCTAAGCAAGGCTTTGGCTTCTACATAGCGCACCAATGCTTTGGCCGATACGCTGAATTTTGCCAGGGCCTGTTTTATCGGTTTGGAAACTCCTGCTCTATACTCCGGATGGGATGGCCATTGGGAACGGTTATCATAACGTTTCGGAACCACCCAGAGGGGAAGTACATTATATACAAAATGATTGTGCAGGTCAATCAGACCAGGGTATATGGTACCTTCAGTTTCTACAATTACTTTACCTGAAAACTCTGCCGGAAGTTTGCGCTGATCATCAGTGATTGCTGCAATTCTTCCTTCTTTTATGGCGAGGTAGCCATCATTAATGATCCTGCTTTCTGCCTGCATGGTAACGATACGCCCATGTAAAACAAAACTTGGTTTCTGTGCCATATTATTTTAGATTTATTCGATATTGTTTTTGTAATCTTCAGGTTCTTCTGCCCATATCTCCGTTGTTGCGGTTTCCTTAGCCTTTACCGTATCCATCAGCGCCAGTTGCGCCTTTTTCTCTTCATATAGCAACATCCCCGGAGAATCGGCGGTAAGCGAAGGATGATCTGTGATCGGAATGAGCTCGTTCTCATAATCACATTTTCCGATTTCCATCATCGGACACAATACACAGGAGCCTTTAGGCCGTAGCAGATGACGGGAATTCTGATTGAGGACAATCCTGTCGTTTCTGGCTTCATCTACCAGTTGTTCCAGTATTTTTGCCCTGACAATTTTGTAGTTGGCCGGATTGCCGGTGATGTGTTCAGAAAAAATTACCCTTGCCGTCAGTTCAGTGCCATCGGGCAGGTCCCCGTATTTCAATACATGTTTTCTGCTGAGCAGGTCTTTAACCTTTTCTTCAGGCTGTGGATTGCCCTGGATGAAACGGTCCTGTAAAGCCGTGATGAAGGGTCTTGCCGTGGTGGCGCCAACCACCATAATGATTTTAGGAAGGCTCTGAAACAACTGACGCAGAAAATATTTTCGGTAATGAAAACATTCCTGCACAATCTCTTTTACCTCTGTGCCCGTCATTTCCAATCCGGGATAACCGTCATTTTTCTGCGTTAACCAACGGGCAGAAGGGCAGGCCACCATATTGCCATAGGAAAGGTCTTCACCTACTTTCAGCTCATGGTCTGTCCAGCCCATTTCTTCAGCCAGATCGTCCAGCAGTTTCTGTAATTCATGGTAATAAGTCACCTGCTGCAGTTGCAGGGGAATGCTTCTTTTACCATCCTGCTCAGGGACATTCAGATCGGTGCTGAGCAGGGGCGGAGCTTCTTCATTTGACCCTCCGAGTGCCGTAAATTTATCTTTGGGGATTTCCAGTTTATCGGTACTGCGATACCGGAAATAATGCGCATACTGCTTGTACTCATCAAATAGAGGATAAACTGAATTTTTCCTCCGGATGTCAAAACCCGTCAGGTTTGGGTTGATGCCTACCACAAAAATAGGGGATTTCCTGCAGCCGCTTAATACTTCCGGTGTCAGGTTGGCGAGACCGACATAGTCAGATGGTTGTTCAATACCCGGTTTTGGCGGTGGGCCATCCGCATTATAATCATAGCTGTGATAGGCACCCCATTTTCTAAAATAGGTGCAGGAATGTTTGGTTCCGCTGGGTTCCTGTGCAGCGCGCATTGCGCTGCAAGGCATCACCTCATAGATCAGCTCTACTTCGGTGGGTAGTTTGGAGTTGTTCATGGCTGTTTTAATTGAGGCCCGCAATAACGGCCCAGGTGGTTAAAGCGCTGTTTACACTGGTCCAGTATCCATATTTTTCGTAATACCAGACCGCCCAATGCGTTTGCATGTTTAGTATTGCCGGTTTGGTTGGCAATGACGCATTGATCTGTGGATCCGAGAGGTTGCGGATCACCAGCCATTTCGGAGGTTGCTCCATTTCTTCACAGACCAGCCCCAATACGGCGTCGCCCATCTCCATGGCCGATCCCTGCTCTTCCATTTTATTCCCGGAAGTACCAAATTCAAAAAAATCGGTACTGATAATCGGATGAAATTCAGGAAGTTCATGCGTTCCGTCCAATCGTATTTTAGCCTCATTGGCCCATGACCTGATCGGCGCCGGAACCTGGTCATACCGTATCGTTGGTGTGGTAAATTCCGGTTCTACCAGGTTCTTTTTGAAAGAAGCCATCATTTGCAATGCGGTATTGAAAAAGGTGGTAGGAACATTCCAGTCGCTTTTATATTGCGCACCTTCGTGATTGATGCCATTAAAAGGTTCATTCTTAAATTCATCCTGTAACCGGAATTTAGCACCTCTGGTTACTACCACATCACCCAGACCATGTTCTTTAAACACTGCACCCGCCGTGCCGACAGTGAGGACATGGGAAGGTCGCACTTCCTCAATCAGCTGTTTAAAAAGATCCCTTACCGGTAGTGTAGCAAAGCCGGTATTGGTATCAGATGGTGTTCCATCTGCATTTAAGGAGATGCCATCCTGGTTCAGGTGCAATTCTGATTTAAAACAGATCACTGTCAGGTCGCCGATTGTGATTGGAAACCAGCTTCCCAGTCGGTTGACGGTCCGGGATGGCGGTTGTTTAACCCCGTTTCCGGTACGGATCAGGGCATCAAAATGGGAATCAAAATTTCTCCTGTAGCGGTACCAGCCATTTCTGCTGACTCCCGGCGTTAAAATATCTGCCATTGCATTCTGCTCGGCAACCGTCCAGGTAACCACCAGGATGTCTGCTTTTGGCAAAGCCGATTCCGGATCGGGTTTAGGATTAATGGGTTTTGGTTTCGGGCCCAGACCTCCCGGATATTCCAGGTTATCGGCTAAGGCCATTAAGCTGGCTTCTCTGGCAAGTGTGAGCTCATCAACTTCAAGAAATCCATCGATTTCAGAAATATCATTGGCAATCAAATCTCTTGCGATCTCTTTTCTTAAGGTAATTTCACTGTGATCCATGGCGGTTTATTTTATAGGTTTAGTGATGAGTAAATTTTTAAAGGTGAAGGTGTTTTCCTCTACGGTATGGTATCCGGACCCGCCATCCTGTTTCTCCTGCAGCCACCTTTTGGCAACACAACGCAGGAAAATCCGGTGGTTCAGGGTTTCATTTTTTACCACACCCGCACAGATCCAGTAGGGGGCATCATAGCTGTTTTTATAATAGGCAGAGAAGTAATGTCCTCTTCTTTCCAACCGCAGTGTTCCCGCCTGCGGGATTTTTCCATTGCCAAAAGGTGATCCATATTGATTGTTATCATAATCTGCACCCAGGTTCCAGTTGATGCGGTAACCATCGTCTTCATCATGTTCCACGCCTACATAAGGTGGACAGCCATGTGGATCATAAAAGGCATCTATATCCCGAAAGGTCTGCGGAGGTTTATCGCGGTGTGCTGACGGGTCCACATTTGTAACCGCCATTTCCAGTGTCTGGGCCTGCGACATTGGTCTGGTCATCTCGTAGTCGACAGTTGCAATGAAATCACCTTCCAGCGGTTTAACGATACCCAGACCTCCGCCCGAATAAAAGGGCCAGGTTTTTTCGGTGTACATCATCCGCAGTTCCAGGTTATTCAACCGTTCTTTTACCTCATCCGCATCTGGTGGCAGGGGCAGGAAACCATCGTATTTCTGGAGTGCTATCTGTACACCATCCTGCTGGTAAATCCGGTAGTACCGGTTGGCTTTAGCATAACCCAATGCAAACCAGTCGCGATCTATTACATTGCCCTGAAAAGTGGAAAGTGGCAGCCAGTCGTATTGCGGATAAAGCCATTTTGAAAAGTCGGTTGCCTGGTTGTTCTGATAGGTTCCGATCATGCTGTCGGTAGAAACAGACCATATAAAGTCCAGCGTACGGAGCGCTTTTACTTCTTTTTCTGTAGGTACACCCGGTTTTCTAAAAGGATAGAGAATCACCCCTACTGAGAGCTGCTGCTCCTGGAAAACCTTTTGCAATTCCTTTCCAAAATCAGTTACTGAGGCATTGCTGTCCAGCACACTATCCAGGTCTGTTACCAATCCGTCGGCTTTTTCTGCTATCAGCAATTTTAACTGATCTGCGGGAGATAGTTCCCAATCGAATACCGCAGTTTTAATACCTGGGATTTGCTGTTTCAGTAAGTGCAACGACAACTTATCTTTGGAATAAACCACGACCTGTTCCTGTAAAGCCCGCTCTACGATTACACTGGCAAAAAGGGTGACAAAGGTTTGGCGCATCTCCTCATTCAAAGAAGAATCGTGCTTCAATTCGATTAATTTGTCAATGTCTGCCGGCAAATGGTCCAGCAAATCCTGAAGTCTTTCTATCTGGATTCTTTTTTTTGTCTGATGGTAACGGAAGCCTTCCACCTGATAAGGGTTAAAAGTTTCACCGAAATCATAACTTCCCCATCGAAGCTCCTGTAGTGTAAGGTCTTTGATGAATACATCCCCCGTATCCGTTCCGGTAAGCCGGTTAATCGTGCCGTCGTGTGAAACTACCAGCTGATGATCTTTGGTGAGCTGGACATCAAATTCCAATACCCCGGCACCACTGGTATAAGCTGAAATCAGAGACTGCAAAGTGTTTTCAGGGGCTTGCAGGTTATTTCCTCTATGTGCGACTATTCTCATGGTATTTTCTTTTTAAAAAGGGTGTTCCAAATCATAAATCAGCAGGTCATCCGCAAAAGCCTGCCGGTATGCTGATAACTTCACATGTTCCGGATGCATCAGAAAAGCATCTCTGTGGGCTTCAGAAGTAAAGATCATGGAGCAGCCTTCTGTCCATCCTTTGGCAAAAGGGCTCGGACTGATATTGGCCGCCCAGTGCACCCGTTCTATCCCTGGTATTTTATCTTTCAACTCCACAAACATGGTTTTGAATTCATCCGCTTGCGCTGCGCTGATCTCAGGTTTAACCTTAAACAGCAGAATATGTAATAGGCTCATGGTTGTTTATTTATTAGGTAAAAGCATTTCCTGCATCATGTCCTGGACTATTTTTTCATAGGCCGGGTTGCTTGCATAATCAGGGCCCTGGAGCTGCAATAGCTGATCGCCAAACAATGGAAGAGCATCCCACATTGCAGCGACGATTTTGCCCACTTCCTCGCCAAAATACTGTACAACCAGGGCTACTGTGCTGCCATGTACACCGCTTCCTCCGGCCGTTGTCCATAGCCGTTGCTCAGGAAGCCCGATCCACATTTTGCGCGGATTTGACAGATTCGCCCCTTCGCGTACCAGCTTTTCCGATACCGTTGCCGGAGCCGTGATCAGGTGGTTTGCGATGATACCTGAACGCCAGAGAATGCTGATTCCGGAGCAGTTTGTAGCCACCACTTTGTCGTTCGAATAATGCTTATTGATCAGGTCCAGGATGACTTTGTTTTTGGAGGCTTCGCCACTGCCCATTCCTCCGGGAATGTAAAGGAGGTCAAACAGTTCCTGACCATCGTATACGCCATCCGGAATTACGGTCGTTCCCATTTGCATCAGGATATTGCCCGGTTCCAGTACCAGCAGTTTTACGCTTAAGGCCGTTTTGTATTGGGAATCCAATAGCCAGGCCAGTGATTTTAATATTTCCAGGACAGTCAGCGTGTCCTGTTCTCCACATTTCGGATATGCGATCACTCCGATAGTTTTAATTTGTTTCATTTTGTTTAGGTTTAATAAGATTTTTTGGTGATTTTTTCACAAACACGGTATACGTTGGCAATCTGGGTAAGTGTTGGGTTTGAAGCGCCGGCCGTAGGCATCCAGGCTGCATCGAGCACATATAAGCCTTTTACCGTCCAGCTCTGACAATTGCTGTCCAGTACAGAAGCCCCTTCGTTTTTACCAGCCCGCAGGGAGCCATGATTATGGCCATAACCTGGATTTTCCAATCCCTGGGCTTCTTTAAGCCTCAATTCGCCTCCTGCATCAGTCATGATTTCCTCTACCTTACCCAAGGCATATTTACTCAGGTCCATATCGTACTGATGGTGCTTGTAGAAGACTTTGGGTAGGGGAACACCCCATTCGTCTGTTCTGGTTGCATCCAACTCGATGCGGTTATCATACCTGGACATGGTTTCTCCGGTAAAAGAGAAAGAAGCACCCCCGTAAGTACGCAGCTCGACCATTCTTTCCACCAGGTCTTTGCCCCATACATTTTTTGCTTTTTTAGGGTGGAACCCACAGCGGCTAACCGCTTTAATCGGAGGGTTGATGGTATACGGATCATAAATGGAGAACTTGCCGCCTTTGGAGAGGTAAGTGTTTTTATCATTGATCAGATAAAGGTCGCGCAGCTGCAGACTGCCAAGCCCGGTTCTTGGCTGCGAGATAGAGTCTGCACGATAACTGCCCCAAACAGGCGCATTTTTAAATACAAATTCCAGGGAGCCTTTGGTATGATAGGTAAAGTTATGGCCAATCATTTTGTTGGGATCCGGAATTCCTGAATTCAGAAATAAGCGGGCAGAGTGGATGGCCTGTACAGAAACAAATACCAATGGAGCGGTCATTTCCTTTTCCGGGCCACCGGGTTCAGTTTTATAAACCACACCTTTAATCTTCCCTTGTTCATGGATCAGACGCATCACGTTATAGCCGGTCAGCACCTCACATTTACCCGTTTCCATGGCTTTTTGCAGTACGGTATTTGCCGCTGTGGCCCGGTCGTTTACCGCACAGCCAAATCCCTGACAAAAGCCGCAATAAGGACAGGCAGGTCTGCCGCCAAATGTTTTTGAATTGATGCCTCTTGGGCTTTGGTATGGATTCATACCAAATTTGCGAAAGGCTTCCTGAATAAACTGATTGGAAGCATGGGGTTTAATCGGTAGCATAGGATAGTTGTATCCTGATCTGGTTTTTTCCTGCGCAGCAGATTGGTTGACTGCACCGGAAACTCCCCATTCCCATTCTGCCCTTTCAAAGTAGGGCTGAAATTCTTCATAGGTCCAGGGCCAGTCTACCATGCTTGTATCTGCGGGAATGTCCTTCATAAACCTGGTGATGCTGAAATCTTCTTCGGTATAGCGGGGGAGGTTGGCTTCCCATAAGTTTGTTGCGCCACCCACCATGTTCGCCAGCCACCACTGGTGTACCGGTTTCTCTTCGTTCTTCGAGTTTACCCAGATCATCGGATCCTTCTTCTCATTTGGAGTCAGGAATTTATGTTCCGCAAAATGCAGCTCATCATAGGGAAGAAAGTCTTCTGATTTTTTCCAGTCGCCTTTTTCCAATACTGCAACGGTCAGTCCGTTTTGTGTGAGTACCCGGGCGGCAGTGGCACCACCGGCACCGCTTCCAACTATTATTGCGTCATATTTTTTCATTGGAATACAATTATTTTTTAATGGTCATGAAGCGATCATGATCTTTTTATTATTCATTGATTTTCAAAATTCTCAACGGTTGTTTATTTCAGGAGTTCTTTTGCTTCCTCCTGATATCCAAACCACCTCCACATGATCCCCTCTGTATTTCCGCCCCATCGGCTATCGGCAAAACAGCCCTGTATGCAATGTTTCCTCAATATGTCAAATAAGGAGAGCTGATCCAGCAGTTCCGTATGGAAGCTGAAATTCTGCAATGCACCGGTTTCAAGTTTGCTGATCAGGGAGCTTGCTTCCTCTGCATTCAGGTCTTTTAAAGGTTTGGAAAACAGCAATGCCGACTGCGCATCCAATGCCTGTAAGGCTTTAGGATAAAGCAACTGCCATTTCGGGATATCTTCAAACACCGAGGCATCCCTGGCCAGCAATAAACTGAGGAAATTGATGGCGCCCGACTGCTCTGCATCAGGTACCTTCCTTAAGGTATCGCCTGGTTGAAGGGCATTAAAGAGTACCCTTACCTGTGCTTTCTGGACATCGTCCAGGAAGCCGTTTTTTTGTTCTGGTAGTATCCACATGGGTTTATATTTTTATTTTTCCAATTCAGATTCTGTTTGTGCAATGAGCGCCAGATAAGGCGTGAGATCCGGAGGGCCAGCTTTAGCAAAAAGATTTACGAGCAAGGCGTCATCCTGCGGCGAAAATAACCGGCATGCTTCCGGTAAAAACTCATTGTCTTCCCTTGCCCCATGTTGTTTATAGAGTGCCACAAAACCATCGAGGTTAAGTTTCAGGTCGGCAAAGGCAATGGTATCCCCATTTTGTAGCCGGTGATAAGCGATTTCAATGGCATTGAAATAATTGCGTCCCTGATCATGTTCCAGTAAGATCCACGCAGTTTTATTTTTCGGGTAACCACGTGAAATGGCAAAAGGGATCAGGATTTTTTCTTCTTTTCTATGGTGGAAGGGATCCACAAAATTCTGGAGCAGATAAACGAGGTTCCCCAGGGCAATCATGGATACGAACTGATTGGCGGCAATCTTTTCGGAGATTTTTGCCGATGCTCCGACAATGCGTTTCCCTACCAGGTGTTCTTCTTCCATCATTACTTCCGCCAGACGGCCACTATCCGTAGGGCTTTCCGGTCCGGAAGGAAGGGCTTTGAAAATAAAATCCTGTGCAGGAGGGAAAGGTTTTAGAGTAGCCTGGAGTCCGGCAGCTTGCGCACCCACGACTTCCAGCAGGTTTTCCCCGATATACATGGACTCTTCGGGGCTTACTTTTAACTTTTCGCAGGCAAAATGGTAAATGTTGGCCATTGGTTTTTCTGAGCCCGCCTCATGACTGGAGATCACATCTCCGGGATTTACATAGTCGAGCACGCCGGCATTTTTAAGCATTTCAATACCCTGCTCATGGCTTACATTTCCAGGAAGGTTAGTGATCACTCCAATTCTTACCTTCATCTCATTTTTGAGGGATTGTAAAAACTGGATGCTGCTGGGCTTAAACAATACCAGGTGTCCGGGGCGGTCTATATAACCGAGTGTATCCCTGATGTCAATAAAAACAGTGGTAATAGCTTTCATGTTCTGTGTGGTTTTGGTGATGCTGAATTTTTGAAATTTTGCATAACCGAAGTTGAGCACAAAAGCTTTTTTGGGATGTCAAAAAAGGGACAAATGTCCTTAATTTCAGGACAATCTGTGTCGGTTTAATCGGGAAATGATAATATGGAATTAATCAGGATATTTTTCTACTTTGTTGAAATTCGCTCGGTGTAATTGAATATACATTTTTGAAGCATTGTCCAAAGTAAGAAGGGCTTTCAAAGCCCACTTCATAAGCAGTTTCGGAAATATTTCTTCCGGCGGCAAGCAATTCGGCAGCTCTTTTCAGCCTGAAATTTTTGATCACCTCATTCGCACTAACCCCGATCAGGGAGGACAATTTTCTGTTCAGTGTTCTGGAGCTTACGGCCAGTTCTGAAGCCAGGTGATCTATCGTAAATTCCGAATTGTCCAGGTTGTTTTCTATTTGCAGGTAGAGCTTCATTAAAAAGGGATGTATTTTGGTACCTTCTTCTACAGGTTCCAGACTAATCAGTTCTTTCTGATGGTTATTTCTCAGGGTTTGCTGATAGGTTAAAAAGTTCTGAATTCTAAGCATCAGCTCCTGAAAATGGAAGGGTTTGGTCAGGTAATCATTGGCACCGCATGACAAGCCTTCAATTTTACTTTCGGCGGCAGACTTGGCGGTCAGTAAGATCACTCCGATATGGTCTGTTTCTGTAGAAGATTTAATCAGCTCACACAATTCAAAACCACCCATCAATGGCATCATGACATCACTGATCACCAGGTCCGGCATTTCCTTCTGGCAAATTTCCCAGGCTTCTGCTCCATTGCAAGCGCTGAGGACCTGGTAATGATCTGACAACATGGTTCCAATAAAGTCCATTAATTCCGGATGATCTTCTACCAGCAGGATTGTTTCCGGATGCTTTCTCTCTGTTCTTTCCTTTACTGATGCCGGATTAAAGAGACTGAGCACCGGAATAGAAGCAGGAGGGAAGGGTTCAATTTCTGCTGCTTCAATCCCATCAGCAGTTAAGAGATCTTTAGTTAGAGGAATGGATAAGGTAAATGAGCTTCCTTTTCCCTGTTCAGATTCCAGCCCGATGGTGCCACCCAGAAATTCAGTAAGTTCTTTGACCAGGGAGAGGCCAATGCCCGTTCCAGAATATACATGAGCCCCATTGTTGGCCTGCACAAAGCGCTCAAACACCGCGTCCAGCATATCCTCCGGAATGCCCATGCCCTGATCATGTACTTCCAGCCGGAGCATTTCTCCTTCCATTTTTGCTGCTATATTTACTTCTGTATCCGGAGGACTGAATTTTATGGCATTGGAAATCAGGTTGTAAATGATCTTTTCCAGTTTTTCCGCATCAAAGATCCATAGGTCTTCATTTGCGGTTTTATTGAAAACTACTTTGACCTTTCTTTCCTCTGCATAGGAGCTGAAGGTATCAATGATCTGCGCTATAAAGAGGTTTATTCCTCCTTTATAGTTTATTTTCTTCATGTTCCCTGACTCCAGTTTGGTCAGGTCCAATAACTGGTTAATGAGCTGTAATAAGCTGCTTGCATTTCTCTGAACCGTACCCAGTGCTTTCTTTAACAATTCATCACCTTGTCTTTTTTGAAGCAACTGTTCAACCGGAGAGATGATCAGTGATAATGGAGTTCTGAGTTCATGGGTCACATTCGCAAAAAAGCGGTTCTTCATTTCTTCTACAGATTTGAGCTGCTCTGCTTTTTGCAGGGCAAGACCAAGTTGTTCAGAAGACCTGAAAGCATTTGAGAAACGAATGGCCAGCAGGAGCGACTGACAAAGGGTGAATACAAAAAAGCCAAAGGGCAGTAAAAAATAGGAGTTGATACTTCCGGTTTCGAAAAGCACGTCATTTACAAAGCATAAGATCAAAGTGATCACTCCAATCAGTACCAGTGTATTTTCCAGCCTGCTTTTTAAGCCGTGTTTCTGCGTCAGGTATAACAAATGGATCACCTGAAGGCTAAACATCAAAGAAATTATAGGAAGATAAGCGCCGTAAAAGGTGTTTTTTGATCCGGCAATTAAGGCGATGTATAAAATGCTGATCAGTAGTCCGGCCCGTTTTACCAGTCTGGAATAAGCAGGATAGAGGGTTTCAAAGAAAAGTATAAAGGCAATTAAACAGATTGGAAAGCAGGCGTATAAAAGCTTTAAAGAGGCTTCATATCCAAAATCAGGAAAGAGCTGATAAAAAAACGCTGGCCCTCCAAAGGATTCTCTTAGAGCAATAAAAACACAGATCAACCCGAAGCAAAGCGGTCCTTTATCCCGTTTCCACAGAAAAAACAACGAGAAATGATAGAGGCCCATCATGAGCAGACTGCCGATAAGAAAGGCTGATAAAAACCATTGTTCGCCCTGTTCTTTTACGATGCCATCCGGACTGCCCAGCATCAATGAAGACCAGATGCCACCGGCAGTAAAATGGTAATTTGATACTTGAATGCTGAGCCTGATTTCTTTATCCGGCGCGATAAACAGAACCGATTGAGGTTTCACGGCAGGAACCATACTGACATCCTTTTTAGGGATACCGGCACTGCAAATCAGCGAATCATTGATGTACAAACGATAAGCTGAGTTGATCGATGGAAGTAAAAGTGCCCATTTTTGTCCTTTTGAAGGAAGAAGGACCCGGAGCGCATAGGTGCCATATCCGAGGTTTCCACTAAAAACCGATGCCTTTGTAAACTTCCCCCAGGATCCCGGAACCTGAATATAGCTGGTCGATTCAGGCCCTTCGATCTTATTGTCAAAGCGGCTCCATTTAAACATCCATTCTCCGTTTAGTCGTACGGGAAGATTTTTATGATATTGATATCCGGATAGATCCAGCAGCCCCTTTTCAGCCGGGACAAAATCCTGTCCGACGGCTGGTAGCCCAAAGATTAAGAAAACTATAAAAAGTAAGGCCGGCTTAAAATCTTTAAGCAAAAACACCATTATAGATTCATATTGAAAAACATTTCCTGACCAAGAAAAGCGTTGTCGAGCAGGCGAATGGTACCCTCATTAGAAAAATCCTTAGGGGCATAGGCATTGCTGACATGGTTTTGGGTAAGTAGTCCGAGTTTTTTATAGGTGTAGGCCACCAGTTCCGAACAGTAAATCTTTTCTTTATCAATATCCACTTCAGAAAGACTTTCTATCATTTTCAGCCCGTTGTTGAAACCTAGAAATCTAACGTCTCCGGTAGAGAAATTGATGTCAAGGCTGATTTCATTTTCAGGCTGGTTGCTTACGCGGTTGTACCGCCTCCCTAAATATACCGAGTAAATAATTTCACTGTTACCCGGGAATTTTTTATCAATAAATTCATCAAAGAGCTCCGGTAGTCCTGTAAAGTCCAGTATAGCTTCTGTAATCAGTGGTTTATAAGCCAGTGTTACATTGTCAAACTGATTCTGAGTATGGTATAAGCGTTCTTCCAGATCCACCAGCATGGGGCCTTCTTTATAGGTTTGTACCGTTCCCCAGCGGTTGATTGCCGCATCTTTAATCAGGGTATTGGCTTCCCATAACAGCAGCGGTGGTAAGCCAAGCTTATTTTCCGGATCAATGTCTTTGGCCAGAACCACCATTGCCGTATGCCCCCAGTTGCTGCCCTGTAAAAAGGTAACCACCCAGCTAAAAGGGTATCGGCCATGAACAAGTATTAAGTCTCCTGTTTTAAGTTCTGATTTGATTTCTGAGAACTTAGTGACCCAGGTCGGATCAAAAATGTTTTGAGTGCCAACTAATGCATTCATTTTTTGAGAGTTATTAGTTAATATTGATATATGAATTTATAAAAAAAAATTAACGCCATGTATCTAAATGAAAATTTATTAAAAAGAGTCGTTGAGGGCACTGCTTTCCTGGGAAGCGGGGGTGGAGGCAAAATGGAATCCGGTTTTACTTTTATTCGTGAGATTCTGAATTTTACCGATCAGGTGGAGATGCTGACTTTCCCCTTAACGGAAGTAGATAAAAAAAGAACTGCCTGTATTGTCTGTGATATGGGCTCCATTACCGCTTTTGATCCTAAGCAGGATGAGGCTTTATGTTTTGCTTTTGAAAGTTTATCCGGGCATTTTTGTAACGAACTGGGGAAGATCGATGCCGTATTTCCTATTGAAACTGGTCCGGAAAATACAATGGCACCTTTTCTGCTTGCTGCGAAATACAAAATCCCGGTAATTGATGGCGATGGAGCTGGCAGGGCGGTACCGGTATTGATGTTGAGTACCTTTGCTGCCGGTCAGGTCAAAAACTGGCGTCCTATAGCCATTTCCAATGGGCTTGGGGATTCCATGCTGGTATCGGCCAGTGACTTATCAAAAGTCGAATCCGTACTTCGCGAAACAACACATACCTCTCTGTTTTCGAATTCTTCCAGTCTGGCGTTATGGCCGGATGAGGTTGGTCGTATTGCGGATAAATGCGTGCAGGGAAGTATCTCTATGGCTTTGCACTGCGGACAATTGTTAAGAGGGATCAGGATCAAAGATGGGGCGTTAATTGCGGGGGCTTTGGCACATGTCAATCAGCTCGAAGGATTTCTGATCGGGAAGGGAAAAGTGATTTATAAAACCAGTGATGAAAAAGGGGCCTTCAATTTTACCACTACAAAAATAGAGCAGGTGGATGGAACAATCATTACCATTATGTCGCAGAATGAAAGTCTGATTGCATTTCAAAGTAACCTCAATTACCCGATTGCCATTGCACCTGACTCCATTTGTTATTTGAAATCAGATTTCTACCCTTGTACAAATGCAGAAATCGGAATACCTGCAGAAGATCTGCAGACTGAGGAGTTGTACCTGATTGGCGTGAAGGCAAATGATAAATTGCTGACTGAGAAAATATTAGCAGGGTTTAAGACGATCATTAATGAGCTCGGTTTTGCAGGAAACACGGATATCCCCCATACCAATAGCAGACCATTAGGGGATTTGTTTTTGGACCTGGCTGAAGCAGCAGCGCTATCATAACATGAGGCCGGAAATATGCTAGAGGATAAAAATATAGTACTTAAGGTGGCCGAGCCTGATAAACAGCTTGCTGATTTTGTGGAAAGCTTCTGGATGATTGACAATCGTTCTGATGCTGCCCATGAAATTGTTATTCTGCCCGACGGGCGATTTGACATTATATTTTGTCATTCCTTAGCGGCGCCTTATCAGGTTATGCAGATGGGTTTAGGCAGTCATCCTGAACAAAATTCAATTCTGCCCGGAACTGTCATGTTTGCGGTTAGTTTTAAGCTGCTTGCAATGGAGTATCTGTTGGATATGAAAGCTGCCTTTTTATTAAATAGTGCCCATCGGCTGCCAGATGATTTTTGGGGAATAACAAAAAATGACCTGAATAACTTTGATGGCTTTTGCCAAAAGGTTTCGCTAAAGATGCTGGCCTTAATCAAGCCGGAAATTGACAGCAGAAAGCAAAAACTATTTGAATTGATTTACGCTTCAAAGGGTTCATTCACGGTAAAGGAACTATCTGAAAAGGTGTTTTGGAGCAGCCGGCAAATCAACCGTTACTTCCATTCGCAGTTTGGAATTTCACTCAAGGCATATGGCAATATCTTACGATTCAAGGCCTCATTGTCGCATATTAAAATGGGTAAACTTTATCCTGAACAGAATTTCAGCGATCAAAATCATTTCATAAAAGAAATCAAAAAATTTTCGGGCGTGGTTCCTAAGGAATTGTCCAAAAACCAAAACGACCGATTTATACTATTATCTGCATTGCCTGAGGAATAGATTTGTCTATCAAAAACAAATTTTAAAAGCATGCTGATACAAAATAAAAAAGTTGCCATCATTGGTGCCGGGCCCGGAGGCCTGACACTTGCCCGACTGCTGCAGCAAAAAGGAGCAGAGGTAAAAGTTTATGAGCGGGACCTCCATCAGGAGGTAAGGCTGCAGGGTGGCGCACTCGATCTGCACATGGAATCCGGTTTAGCCGCATTAAGCGAAGCCGGTTTAATGAATGAGTTCAAAATGCATTACCGGCCGGGAGCGGAACTGGTCAGGGTGCTGGACCATCAGGCAAAAATTCACTCGGATCAACATGCAGAAAAAATAGTGCAGAATTTTGAAGAGGAGGGTTACAGACCTGAAATTGACCGGGGACCACTAAGGGATATCTTGCTGAATTCACTAAAACCAGATACTGTTATCTGGGATAGTCATATCCTGGCTATTGAGAAAATACAGGGTTCCTGGAAGCTGGTTTTTCAAAATGGTAAAAGTGTTGTGGCAGATATAGTAATCGGCGCTGATGGGGCAAGTAGCAAAATAAGACCTTTCGTTACCGATATCAGGCCTTTCTGGACGGGCATTACTATGATTGAGGGTTCAATAAAAGATTCAAAAAAGACAGCTCCTCATATTGATGCACTTTTGAAAGGCGGAAAGATATTTGCGTATGGAAATGAGCAGACTTTAATTGTGAGCTCGAAGGGTGATGGTAGTTTAGGGTTTACCACGAGTGCAAAAACAAATGAATTCTGGTATCGGGAAAGCGGAATAGATTTCAAAGACAACAAACAGGTATTGGCCTGGTTCAAAGGGGAGTTTTCGGGATGGAGTCGTATCTGGTATGAATTATTTGAAAGCGAAGACACGCTTTTTATCCCACGACCGCAATATTGTATGCCATTAACACAAAAGTGGGATGCTCAACCGAATATTACCCTTATAGGTGATGCTGCTCATTGGATGCCACCCTTTGCAGGTGAAGGGGTGAACATGGCCATGTTGGATGCTTTAGAATTGAGTGAATCTTTTAGCAATCCGGAATTTGAAAATATACAGGCAGCTATTGCGAATTATGAAAAACAAATGTTCAGGCGGTTCGAAAAAACCGGTGAGGAAACGTTATTCAATACGGAATGGATGCACGGGCCAAATGCATTAAATGATATGCTTTCAATGTTCAGCAAACATGAATAGACAAAAAACGGGAAGCAATGTCTTCCCGTTTTTTGTTTTGTTTAAAGTGTTGCCATATCAATTACAAAACGATAGCGGACATCTCCTTTTAACATCCTGTCGTACGCAGCAGTGATGTCTTTAATGTCGATCATCTCAATTTCAGATACAATGTTGTGTTCCGCACAGAAATCCAGCATTTCCTGAGTTTCGGCGATGCCGCCGATGCCGGAACCGGCAACACTTTTCCGGCCACCCAGCAAGCTGAACGCTGCAATTTCTGCTGGCTTAGAAGGTACGCCTACACAAATCATCGTGCCATTGGTTCTTAGCAGGGACAGGTACATGTTAAAATCATGTTCTGCCGAAACCGTATCCAGGATAAAATCAAATGAATGCTGAGCAGCTTTGATTTGTTCCGGATCTGAAGTCACTACAAAATGTTGAGCTCCTAATTTTCTGGCATCTGCTTCCTTTTTTGCCGAAGTACTCAATACTGTTACTTCTGCACCAAAGGCTACTCCAAATTTCACAGCCATATGGCCTAATCCACCAAGACCCAGAACCGCAAGTTTATGGCCTTTTCCTACTTTCCAATGTCTGAGTGGAGAGTAGGTGGTTATTCCTGCACATAGCAAGGGAGCCACTGCGGCCAGGTCTAGTTTTTCAGAAACATGAAGTACAAATTCCTCTCTTACTACGATTGTATTGGAGTAACCGCCATAAGTTGGGGTCTTACCATCTCTTCCATAAGAGTTGTAGGTTTGTGTATTTCCTTCCAGGCAATATTGCTCCAGATCCTGTTTACAGTTTTCGCAAACCTGACAGGAATCTACCATACAGCCCGTTCCGGCAAGATCGCCAACTTTAAATTTGGTCACATGATCTCCTACTTTTATTACCCGTCCTACAATTTCATGACCTGGAACCATCGGAAATATCCCCGGAAACCAATCGTTTTTAATCTGATGAAGATCTGAATGACAAACCCCACAATATAAAATGTCAAATTGCACATCATGAGGGCCTACCTCGCGACGTTCAAAGCTCCAGGGAGCTAAATCTGTTTCAGCATTTTGTGCTGCATATCCTTTTGCTTCGATCATAATATTTAAGCTAATTTTTCAAAGTAAAAATAGTTTAGAAAAGCGGAAGAAAGATTATGAGAATCAAAGTTTTTTCTGCAAAAATCAAACAATTTAGACCTTTTTTTGCCAATACTGTGTAATAAATGTGCCAATAAGCAAGGCAATCTAATTTCGAAATTTTAAATTGCAGGATAAACCAGCTTGCTAGCGATTTTCTTTAAGCTACCAAGTCATTTAATCAATGAAAAAATGAACACGGTTATTCTTAAACCCAGGAACGAAATCTTAAAAAGGTACGTACAGTACTTTCTTTTTTTTAATAAAATGGACAACAGTACGCAGAATTATACTACTTTCCCAAACAATAACCTCTGTCTTGCAATCTACAAACAGAATAATGTGAATTATTTCAACGATCAACAATCAAATCATTGCGTCATTACCGAAGGGGACAGCAATTTTGTGAGTAGATGCTACGGATTTCATAAAATGCCATTTCAAGTCAGTATAAATTCCTGTCTCGACCAGGTTTGTATTATCTTTTATCCCTCTGCTTTAGGGGCTTTCACTGCTGAGCCCTATAGAGATCTAATGAACGCTGATCATATTTTTGAAAATATTTTTCCTGACAAAAACTCCTACTTTTTAGAGCAGCTTTTTGCGGAACATGACTTAGTAAAACGCGCTCAGAAAATAGAATCCTTATTAATAAAAAACCTGAATTACGAGATACCCAATAAACTAAGAGATAGTTTACTGTTTATTTCAAAAAGTAATCACGAAAACCTGACTGTTGAAATACTTGCCCGGCAACTGGGCATAAGTGAAGCTTCAGTATTCCGGCTATTTAAAAATCACCTTGGACAAAATCCAAAGTCATTCCTGAAAACGATCCGTTTCCGAACGGCTTTGGATAAAATGCTCAGAAAAAAAGATTCTTTAACAGAAATTGCTTACCTCAATCAGTATTATGATCAGGCGCATTTAATCAAAGATTTCAAATCGTTCTCTGGCCATTCCCCCAAACATTTAATGAGTAAAATTACGAGTACTCAAAATGACCTGCTGTGGATTTGTGATAAAAATATCCTGAATGATTTTTACAATTTTTAATCTTTTGTTATTGCTTCCTTTGGCAAACAAAATTAAAAAATAATGATCAAAACGATTCTTTCAATAGCTGTACTTTTCGTTTCCAATATAGTTTATGCACAAAGTGTCTGTGAATGCAGTGATGCTTTGGATCGCTTAATTAAAAAGATTGAAAGTGAATATCCCGGATTTGAAGAAAAGACAAAGGACAAAATATTATATAATAATTTTAAACAACAACTGAAGGATCAGACAAGTAAGGCAGAGCCGGCAAAGTGTTTGGATATTTTAAAGAAGTATACCTCGTTCTTCAGAGATGGCCACATTTGGATAAATCCTGCAACTTCAATAAGTGCAAAAGGCACAACAAGTACAAATCTGATTAAGATTAATATTGAAAGATTCCGGAAAAGGCTGAAAGTTAGTCCTGATTCAATCGAGGGAATTTGGAAAAATAGGTTTGAATGGACAGGCGGGCCAGTTTATGAAATCGGAATTACCAAAAATAACGATGGGGTACAGGTAGGCTTTGTAATTAATTCAACATCCGCTTTCTGGAAACCAAATGAGATAAAATTCAGGCTGTATCCTGATGGAAAGTACGAATTTTACGCGTTTGATAAGACATTGAAGACCGGGAGTTATGAGATTTATAACCACAGCATCATCTATTTCAAAGAGCTAAGAGCTTCTTTTATAAAAGAAATGCCTCAGTCAAATTTGACAGAAGAACAGATCAAAAGAAAGATAGCTGACTTTTATGGTTTCGGAGCAAAAAAGCTTAGCGGGGAGACAATGCTGATCACACTTCCATCTTTTGATTACCCTTTCGTTGATATTATTACTGGTCTTGTCGCAAACAACCGCAACCTGATAGAAGATTGTAAAAATTTAATCATAGATGTAAGGGGGAACTCAGGGGGAACTGATGATGCCTACCAAATACTATTGCCTTATATTATGAGTAACTCAATCCGGAATATGGGAGTTGAGTATCTGGCGAGCCCAACTTTGGTGGATGGTCTAAAAAAGTATATAAAAACAGCGGGCGACAACAAAGAGAAGGAGATAGATATGGTGAAGCGGTGGGTTGGCCTTTTTGAAAAAAACATGGGGAAATTCGTAAATGTTAAGGATAGTACATTTTCTTTACAAAAAGTAGTTCCTTCGGAAAAAAGCCCTGTTAATGTGGTTATTTTAACAGATAAAAAGGTAGGAAGTTCTGCCGAGAGTTTCGTGATGAAGGCCAAGCAAAGTAAAAAAGTAAAAATAGCAGGCACTGTTACCTCCGGAGGATTGGATTATGCTGCAGCCCGTATGTTCGATTTTGGTTGTCCTGAATACTTATTACAATTACCAACCTACCGTTCATTAAGATTGCCGGATTATCCAATTGATAACATCGGTATGCAACCAGACATTTACCTGGACAAGAACGTTAAAGACTGGGTGCAATTTGCACTGGAATATTTAGAACAATAAAATCTATTGAGGTTGTAAACTTATTGCAGTATAAGACATACTGATAAAGCGTACATCCTGTTGTATAATCCGGCAAAAAAGAACAGTGTAAGTTTAAGTGGAAATATGCTTAGAAGTGCATTGTCTGCAGAGGTGCCGGTACCGAGTTTTTATCTCGGAGATGTGCTTCATTGCTGGCTGTTTTTTGCTTCAGCAGATGGCAAAATTGTTTCTGAAACCAGTTATCTGAAAACAGTGACAGTCATTGAGTAATCTTTAGAGCCCGGCAGCGTTTATGAAACCCTGCCGGGTTTTTTATCTATCTGAATTCCTAAATAAAACTTTTTGTTATGAAAACGATCAAATTATCCGATTCTAAGGAATTGGCAGGGACTCCTTTGTTTAAGTTGAGACCTTTTAAATGGGCAGAACCCATCGCAATATTTTCTATTTTACTATCAATATGGACTTTTTCGCCGGTTTTGTTACGCTTCGCAGATGATACAGCAGGAAACATCGACCAAAGCATCTGGCTCCTGATTGTTCTGAGCCTGATGAGTTTCCTGCTGATCACAGGTTTATCCTGGTGGATACTACAACGCTTTTGGTTCATGAGCGGATTACCCTCAATCTTATCTATGGTTTCACAGTTTAATACCTTATTGTTATGGCAACAAATCTCTTTTTTCTTGGCATCATTTGCCTTGCTTTTAATGTCATCTACAGGAGTGCTAATCGCTCTGTGCTAGAGCATGATAAATTGGATCCATACAGGGCTGGTGTGGCCAGATCCCGGATGGAAGTAGTCAGAACAGCGGTAAAGGAGTTGGGCCTGAGGGAACGGTCAGGACGTAATGATGGGGCGCAAGTGGAAAGGTTTTTGAAAGTAGTGGGCTTATTAAAAGGTGAGCCCTGGTGCGCTGCTTTTATCAGCTGGGTCTTTTATGAAACAGGATTTGAAAAGCCAAGAACAGGCTGGTCTCCTGCGTTATTCCCTGTTTCAAGGCTGGCAAGATCGGCGCTTCCGGGAAATGTGATCGGGATTTATTTCCCGGATAAAAAGAGAATTGCTCATGTTGGCCTGATAGAAAAGGAGGATGGTAGCTGGATTGTGGCTATTGAGGGAAATACGAATGTAGAAGGCAGCAGGGAAGGTGATGGCGTATACCGAAAGCGCAGACACAAGAAAACAATTTATCAGATCTCAGACTGGATCAGTGATGCTTCTTATTCTGGCTGCTATATGGTGGGTAAGCAAGAAGATTGATTGATAAGAGCCTGGTGGACTTTGGGTGAAAGTTCATCAGGCTTCTTAGAGCAGATCATGGAAGCTTTAAATCATTTACAGCGTTTTGACAACTTAATCGTAACCCACAGTTAAAAAACAAACAATGATGCTGCGTATTTGTTAACATAGTTGATGTAGCGTTAAACGTTACTTTTTGATAGCTAATTATCCGCCTCGAAATGCAAAGTAAAAACGAACAAATCAGTACATTAATAGAAATTAATGAAGAACTGGAAAATTATTTCAGCAATACCATTATACCTCAACTCTTCGTGGATGCAGAGCTAAGATTACGAAAATTTACCCCGCCAGCGATGAAGCAATTTGACCTGAAGGACGAATTCATCGGCAGGCATTTAGAAGAAATCCGGGAAAATTTCAGGTTTCCAACGATCATTGATAACATTCGATTAGTGATCGACACAGGGACAATCCTGGAGAAAGAAATTCAAACCACGGATATGCGTTGGTATCAGATGAATATACTCCCATATTTGATACGAAAGGAAAACAAGACCGACGGTGTGATCATTACGTTTGTAGACATCACCTCACGTATCAGAGATCTGAAAGAACAGGAGAAGCTGATCACCGAACATGAACTGTTGCTGGACACGATTGCACACGACATTAAAAATCCATTACTGGCACTTGGACTAACCATTCAAATGCTTAAAAGGTTACCCGAGAAAAGTATGGAAAAATATCCTATCCTGCTCGGAAATGTCGAAAACAGCTTGTTGCAGATGAAGAAAGTTGTAAACGATCTGGTTGATTCCCGCTGGGAAAAGCACAAATACCAACCTGGAACAGAATTGTTGGATCTACAGAATATTATTGAAGATGTAAGGCTTACCCTCGCTCCTCAAATCCTTGAAACAAAAGCAACAATAAAACAAGAAATTCAGATTTCGGAACTCTCATTTGCCAGGCGTAAACTTCGCAGTGTTATTTATAACCTGATAAACAATGCAATCAAGTACACTCCGCCAGAACGTAGCCCCGAGATCCTGATAAAATCCTATAAAGATGACGAATACATCGTGATCAGTGTTTCTGATAATGGTATCGGTATGAACAAGGAAGAACTGGAATCTATATTCGATAAATTTACCCGGGTCAGGTTATCATGTGAAGGATCGGGGGTCGGACTTTATCTGGTCAATACTATTGTCTCAACAGCAGGCGGGAAAATCTCCGTTCAAAGTGAACCAGGCAAAGGATCCGTTTTCAATGTATTTTTAAAAGTTTAAAATAAAGCACAATAAATCGCCTGAAACCAGATCGTCAAAAGGTTCCGTATCAACGCAATTTGATATTTTGTAGGTTTATAAAACAGTTTTATTTTTAAACTGTTAGTCCGTAATGTATAAACAGCCTGTCTGAATACTTGTATTTAGTATATCCCTTATTAATTATAACACGTCTAATATTGCATTATGGAAAAAAGGAATATTGTCGTGATCGGTGGATCTACCGGCGGCTTTGAAGCGTTTAAAAGAATAGTGCAGGGCCTGCCACCTGATCTGGATGCTTCTATTTTTATCGTGTGGCACATGAGTCCGAATATTCGTGGCATACTGCCTGAAGTTTTGAATAAACTGAATACGATAAAGGCTGCCCATGCTTACGACAATGAGCTCATCGTGTCTAACCGGATATATGTGGCGCCTCCGGACCATCATTTGCTGATTGAAGAGGGACGTGTAAGAGTAACACACGGGCCTAAAGAAAATCGATTCCGGCCAGCAGTTGACCCTTTGTTTCGTTCAGCTGCATATGCCTATGGGAAACGGGTAATTGGTGTTGTCTTATCTGGAGGTCTTGATGACGGAACAGCAGGACTTTGGCGTATAAAATTTAGCGGTGGCCTGGCGGTGGTTCAGGACCCGAATGATGCGGAAGTTGCTTCCATGCCGGAGAATGCCCTGCGCGAAGTAGAGATTGACTATTGTGTGGCTCTGGACGATATGCCGGCGTTACTAGTCAAGTTATCACAAGAGGTCATTGGAAGTACAGAAATCATGAAAGATGAAAAAACAAAAATAGAAATCAACATTGCCGCCGAAGAGAATGCGTTAAAACAAGGTTCTTTAAATATAGGGGTACTGTCGCCTTATACTTGCCCGGAATGTCATGGCGTGTTATCAAAAATTATGGATGGTGACCTTAGCCGTTTTCGCTGCCATACCGGTCATGCCTATTCTGCGGATACCCTTATGGCAAGCGTTACCGAAAAAATTGAGGATAGTTTATATAGTGCAGTGAGGGGCATGGATGAAAGTATATTGTTGTTGAATCATATTGGTGATCATTATGCGGAAGCCAATCAGCCCAAACTGGCTGCTGTATATTTTAAAAAAGCAAAAGAAGCAGAGGGACGTTCAAATCTGGTTCGTAAAGCAGTACACAGCCATGAACAGCTCAGTAAAATCAAGTTACTGAAGGATGCTGAAGATGAGGCTTAATTAGGTACTGTATAATTAAAAATCTTCTGATAATCGATTTATCTTAAAACATTAACTATCCTTGTTGTCATTATATGAAAAAGGTCGCTAAACATAAAGGAAAACTAAGCCCGGTCGAGCAGTTACAGGAAAAGCCAAAGGAATTTTTAATCGTTGGCATTGGTGCATCCGCAGGTGGCATACAGGCAATGCAGGAATTTTTCCGTATGGTGCCCGAAAATTCAAACCTGGCTTACGTTGTCATACTTCATTTATCTCCAGATCATGACAGTCAGCTGGCAAGTGTGCTACAACAGGAAACCACAATACCCGTATTGCAGGTAACAGAAAAAACCGTCATTAAGCCTGATCATATTTATGTGGTACCGCCCGACCGCCATCTGACCATAGAAGATGATTATATAGCTGTATTGCCAAATTTGAACATAGAAGAACGTAGGGCGCCTGTTGATATTTTCTTTCGCTCACTCGCAGACCAGCACGGGCCGAGAGCAATCAGTGTCATATTATCGGGTACTGGTGCAAATGGATCTATGGGTTTGAAACGTATCAAAGAGCGGGGGGGGGCAACCTATGTTCAAAATCCTCGTGAAGCGGAATTTAACGAAATGCCGAGGAATGCCATTGCTACCGATTTAGTAGATGATGTACTGAATGTGGGAGAAATACCGTCCCGTATCATTGCTTATCGGGATAGCATCGGAACTGTGGAGATCATTGAGGAAGCTGAAAAACAGCCCGAGCCCCAACAACCGGCACTCCGCGAAATATTCACCCAGCTCAGGGTTCGTACGGGCCATGATTTTTCCAATTATAAACGTCCAACCTTATTGCGTCGTATTGAGCGACGGATTAATATACATAACCTGCCAGACCTGGCTTCCTATATTGCTTTTTTGCAGGGACATCCTGATGAAACCCAGGCCTTACTGAAAGACCTGCTGATCTCAGTAACAAACTTTTTCCGGGATGCAAAAGCTTTTAATGGTCTGGAGGAGGGGATACTGCCGGGCATCTTTGCTGGTAAAACATCGGAAGACCAGGTACGTATTTGGGTGGCTGGCTGTGCTACAGGTGAAGAAGCTTATTCCATTGCCATGCTTTGTGCTGAACAGGCCGCTACCATTTTTGACGCCCCAAAAGTGCAAATCTTTGCCAGCGATATCGACGAAGCGGCGATTGCGACAGCCAGGGAAGGACTGTATACGCTTAATGATGCCGCAGATGTTTCTCCGGAGCGTTTAAGGCAGTTTTTTAACCGAGATGGAGATGGTTATAGGGTGCGTCGGGAAATTAGAGAAATGATCCTTTTTGCCCATCATAATTTTTTAAAAGATCCCCCTTTTTCAAAACTTGACCTGGTTACCTGTCGCAATGTACTTATTTACCTCAACAGCACTGCCCAGGAAAGGGTGCTGGAGACGTTTCATTTTGCTTTGAGGCCACAAGGTTACCTTTTTCTAGGTTCTTCTGAATCAGTGAATGGCACTGACCTTTATACTATAAATAACCGTGATCACCATATTTTCCAGGCGAGAGAAGTCACGCCCAGAAGCTATCCGGTACCCGAGTCTGTGCCTCAGTTTAATTTTCCTAAAATCGACACTTTTCAAAAGCAAGATGAAAGAGAGGGGCGTAACCCACGCGTGTCTTTTGGAGAACTCCACCAGAAAATGCTGGAACAATATGCTCCGCCATCGGTAGTAGTCAATGAGGAATATGAAATCGTGCACATGACGGAAAGGGCCGGTAAATATTTTGAATTTGCTGGCGGTGAGCCAACCCAGAATCTGCTGAAATTGATTCGTCCGCAAATAAGATTAGAGTTACGGTCTGCACTTTACCAGGCGGTGCAAAGTAAGACGGTGATAGAAGCCCGTAATATTAAAGTGACCGTGGACGGTGAACAACAATCACTAGACATCCAGGTGCGGCCAACGCTGGAAGCCAGGGACATTGCGAAAGGCTTTATTCTGATTATTTTTAAACCTGGTATGGAGGCTTTTAAGGAAAGTGCAACCGTGAAAGTTGCGTCGGATGAACCCTTTGCCAGACAACTTGAAGAGGAACTAATAGGCGTAAAAGCGCAGCTTCGCAGCTCTATAGAACAACACGAATACCAGGCCGAGGAACTGAAAGCATCAAATGAAGAACTGCAGGCGATGAATGAAGAATTACGTTCGGCCGCCGAAGAGCTTGAAACAAGCAAAGAAGAGTTACAGTCTATCAATGAAGAGCTACGTACAGTAAATCAGGAGCTTAAAGTGAAGATTGAAGAGATCGGAGTTGCCAGTAACAACCTTCAAAACCTGGTGAATTCCGCAAACGTTGGTACGATCTTCCTGGATAGAAATTTTGCGATACGCCTGTTTACACCGGCGATCCTGGATATATTCAATCTGAAGATCAGTGACTATGGCCGGCCAGTTACTGATATTACCAATAAATTGCAGTACGATGGCTTGCTCAAGGATGCCGAAACTGTGTTGGAAAAACTTACAGCAGTGGAGCGCGAGGTGACCACAATTGATAACCGTTTTTTCATGATGCGGTTATTGCCTTACCGTACTGCTGAGGACCGTATTAACGGCGTTGTAGTTACATTTTTTGACATTACTGCACGACGGGAATCGGAGGAAGCTTTGCGTCGGGCAGAAGAAAAATACCGCTTGCAACTGGAACAGAAAGTGGCTGACCGCACCCGTGAATTGCGGGAAAACTACGCTTTACTGCAAACAATTTATGACACCACCCTGATCGGTATGTCAGTCTTCGCGCCAATTAGAAATGCAAAACAAGAAGTTACGGATTTCAAGGTGATCAGTGTCAATAAAAAAATGGAACAGGCTTATGGAATTAAGAACATGAATGGACAACTATACAGTGAGTTGTTTCCAGACCCTGTACAAATCGGTTTGTTTAACTTAATGATTAAAACCATTGAAACCGGTGAGCCTGGGCAAATGGAATATAAATATACTTTTGAGGGCGTTGACAGCTGGTATTCTACTATGTTGGTCAAAGGTGAAGATGTGCTGGTAAGTACCAATCTGGATATCACGGAACGAAAGCGCTTAGAGGAAAAGCGATTGAGGGCGTTTGCGCTTTTGCAACAATCTGAAGAGTTGGCGGGAATTGGTACCTGGGACTATGACCTGATAACTGGTGATTTTACCGGGTCTGACCGGATATATAGTCTTTTCAATTTGCCTAAAGGAAAAGCGTTAAGCCCGGATATCTACCTGGAGCATGCAACAGAAGCATGTCGCGCTAAAGCCGAACAGTTATTGGCTCATTTACGGGCGGGAGATGAAGATTTTGAGGAAACAATAGAAATCGATGTCAGCGGAGAGATCAAGATCGTACATTTAAAAGCAACAGTCTTAAAAGATGACCTGGGCAATCCTGTTCGTGTGCTAGGCGTAGATATGGACATTACCGCAACGCAGGAAGCTGAACGCAAGCTGCGACAGATGGAAATCCAGCAGCAGCAGGAGATATTGCAGGTAATTCTGTCAACGCAGGAAGAAGAACGGCGCAGAATTTCAGAGAGTTTACATAATGGAGTCGGTCAGATACTCTACGGTACCCGGGTAGCGATGAATAACCTGACCGTTCAGATGGCCGTTGAAAAACCTGACAAATTTAACGAGTACAAAGCATATACGGCTGATTTGCTATCAACGTCTATCAAAGACATCCGCCGTATATCGCACGATCTCATGCCAACGGTATTGGCAGAATTCGGCCTCAAGGCTGCGATTAAGGAGGTATGCGAGCAACTGCAAAATGGCATTCAATTTGATTATCAAGTGTCACTCGGACCGATTAAACTAGATAATTTTCTGGAATTGGCAGTGTTTCGCACCGTACAGGAATTGATGATCAACGTTGTTAAGCATTCCAAAGCTACAAGTGCGACTGTTGAAGTTACTGCTGATGGAGGTGAGGTGCTCATCTTGGTAATCGACAATGGACAGGGAATGCCGGTAGATCAGGAGGAGAAACCAGGTATGGGTCTGCGGTCGATCCGGAATAAGGTTGACCTGCTGAAAGGCAGTTTAGATATTCAGTCCCTAGCGGGAAAAGGCACAAAAATTAAAGTGCGCCTCCCACATAAATAGCCCGGAATTCATATCTGTTCAGAACTGAGCGAGGTAATGTATGATATAAAATAAGGTAGATATCCCAGGCAAATCACGTATTTTGTACAGAATTATTGTCGTCTAAATTGGGTATTTTAGATTACTCAATCCCTACATTATGCAAGTACAGATAAAATCTGATTTTCTGGATACGGCTAAGCGAAAAATTTTTGTTATAGAAGATGACAATGGATTAGCCGAATTTATGCAGCTTTTTTTTGATATCTCTGGGTATCGTTATCGGATTATAGGTAAAACGGAGAATATATTACCGCTGATTGATGAATTCAAACCGGATCTCGTAATTTTGGATTATATGTTACCTGAAATTAATGGAGGCGAGATTTGCGCTCAGATAAAGAATAATATCGGCACTCATTATGTTCCGGTTCTTATCTTCTCAGCTTATCCAGGGGTTTTATACTCCCTGGGGGACTGTGGTTATGATGCTTTTTTGGCAAAACCCTTTGAACTGAACGATCTTGAAAAAATAATTGAAACATTGGCTGGAAGGATGCATCTTATATAATACTTTAATTAAGGATCGTTATACCAATAAATGAAATCACGTATAACTACGTTGGGTACCGTATTTATACGTAAACAAAATTGGTAGTTAACACAGAACATTTTGAGTAAAAATGTGTTCTTAATGATAAAAGACAAATGATTAATATACTTCTTGCTGAGGATCACAATGTTGTCCGAAATGGACTCAAAATGTTGCTGGAAGCTGACAAAGATCTTAATATAACTGGCGAGGCGATCAACGGACAGCAAGTCCTGGACCTTTTGGAAGGTAGTGATCAAGTTGACGTGGTTTTATCTGATATTAATATGCCGCTAGTGGATGGGATTTCTCTGATCACAGAACTCAAAAATCGCGGATGCAAAGCTAAAGTTATTATATTGACGATGCACGAAAATGAGCAATATGTGCATGAGGCTTTCCGTGAGGGCGCTTTTGGTTACCTGATGAAGAGTGCAAAAGAAGAAGAACTCGTTTATGCAATTAAGCATGTTTATTCAGGTGGTTATTATTTGTGTTCAGAACTGGCTATGATTATGTTAAAAAAGAACATGCATAGTACTTTGCATCTTCAACCAAAAGAACCCCTGGATATTGATTTTACTGAGCGGGAAATAGAAGTTTTACAACTGATTGCAGAGGGACTAACCAATCAACAGATGTCAGATAAGTTGTTTTTAAGTAAACGGACGATCGAAGGACACCGGCAAAGTTTGATCGATAAAACCGAGGCGCCTAATACCGCGGGGTTGATCAGTTTCGCGTTGCGAAACGGTGTGATTGACTAAATCAGCTATTAAGATTATGAACACAACACAGATATCCAGTTAATTTTCTATGCCAAATAAAAATGAACAAATCAGCACATTGATTGAGCTGAATGAAGAGTTGGAAAATTACTTCAGCAACACAATCATACCGCAACTCTTTGTGGATGCACATCTGATACTCAGAAAATTTACGCCACCAGCTATGCGGCAGTTCAAGCTTAAACATGAATTTATCGGAATGCATCTTGAAGATATTAAAGAGAACTTCAGGTTTCCAACTATCATAGAAAATATTAAGGTTGTTATCGCCACAGGTAAAATTCTGGAAAAAGAAATCCAGACTAATGATCTGAGATGGTATCAGATGAATATACTACCCTATATCATCCGGAAAGAAAATAAAACCAATGGCGTTATCATCACATTTGTGGATGTTACTCCCCGTATCAGGGATCTCAAGGAGCAGGAAAGGCTGATTGCTGAACATGAACTTTTGTTGGATACCATAGCCCATGATATTAAAAATCCGCTGCTGGGACTTAGTCTTACGGTTCAGGTACTTAAAAGATTACCTGAAAAGAGCATGGAAAAATTTCCGGTGCTATTGAGAAATGTTGAGAATAGTTTAACGGATATAAAGAAAGTGGTAAACGATCTGGTCGATTCCCGCTGGGGTCACCAGCGGTACCAATCGGCAGAAGAATTGGTGGATTTGCAAAATATACTGGAGGATGTAAGGCTGACTTTGGCCCCACAGATTCTGGAATCCGGAGCAATAATCAAAGAAGATCTGGCGATTTCTGAAATTACTTTTATTCGCCGCAAGCTGCGTAGTGTGATTTACAATTTGTTAAATAACGCGATTAAGTATACTCCGGCAGAACGTCATCCCGAAATTCTGATAACATCATACGAACAGGATGGTTTTATGGTGATTAGTGTTACTGACAATGGGATTGGGATTAGTGAAGAAGATCAGAAATTAATTTTTGAAAAATTTCAAAGGTTAAGATTAACTGTTGATGGATCGGGTGTTGGATTGTACCTGGTCAATACGATAGTATTGAGCTCCGGGGGTAAAATAATCGTGGAGAGCGAGCTGGGTAAGGGATCAGTTTTTAAAGTGTTTTTAAAAATGGATAAAGGCCTGCCGGCGTCGGTATAAGTACGCATAGGATGTACAAATACGTATAATTGAGATTCTTATAACATTCTACGATACCAGCTGTTAAGGTTTAATATGTGTCATATGAAATGTTGTGTTGAGATAGATAAAATTAGCTAATGGATATTTCTACCGAAATTCTGGATCTTATTCCCCTGGCATGTTGTCACTTTGATCGGACTAGTGTTTTAACGTATGTTAATGCGCAGGCGTTACACCTTTTTTGCAAAAGCCATGAAGAGTGTGTCGGTAGAAAGCTCTCTGATATATTTCCGGTAAGTTTGGCTGAGCTATGTTCGAGCGCGCTGGATACCGCCTTGTTCCAGGGAATTGTAGCCGAAACGGATTTTATATCGCCCGTAACAGATCGATGGGTAAGACTAACAGCGGCTCCTGGAAGTAATGGAGTTGTAATGTCCTTTGTAGATATCCATGACCTTAAATTTGCTGAATACGCAGATCATCAGTTTAAGCTTCTTGTAACAGCCGGTTCTAATATCGTGTACCGGATGAGTGCGGATTGGACACGGATGTACCATCTGAAAGGCAAAAATATGCTTGTTGACACTGAAAAGGTCACTGGAAATTGGATGGATAAATATATTCCTGAAACGGACCAGCTTCTGGTCAGAGCATGCATCGCCCAGGCTATTGAATCCAAGAGTATTTTTGAGCTGGAGCATCAGGTCATACAAGCTGATGGATCCCTGGGATGGATTTATTCCCGTGCCGTTCCTGTTTTCGATAGCCAGGACCAGATTACAGAATGGCTGGGTGCAGTAAGTGATATTACCATGCGTAAGAAGGGCGAGCACGCTCTACGCGAATCACAGAAGAGCTTTAAAATTTCTGCTGCAAAATATCTTTCTCTATTTAATTCTATTGATCAGGGATTTTGTGTGATTAAAGTACTTTTTGATGGTAATCAAAAGGCTACAGATTATCAATTCCTTGAAATAAATCCCGCTTTTGAAGCCCAAACGGGTTTAAAAGACATAATTGGCAAATATATGCGGGAACTTGCTCCCGATCATGAAGAGCATTGGTTTCGTAACTATGGAAAAGTAGCACTAGATGGGATGCCAATACGTTTTGAGGCCGAAGCAGTAGCTTTAAAACGTTGGTTTGATGTTTATGCATTTGCAATTGATGAGCCGGAAAAACATCATGTAGCGATATTGTTTAATGACATTACGGCTAGAAAAGAAATAGAAGATAAGCAAACTTTTTTGCTCAAATTGAGTGACGCACTTCACCCTTTAGCAGATCCAAAAAAAACAGTGTCAGTTGCCATGCAGTTACTTGCCGTCCATCTTGGCTTATCGCGGGCACAATATTATGAAATAGAATCCAAGGATGAATACCTGACCTCCAGAGGTGGCTACACGGATGGTAAATCATTGATTAGCAAATCCCTGCAGGTGAATGAGTTTGGTGTTGATGCTAAAAAAACATTTCTTGCGGGTCAAACCATGAGCGTAAGAGGTATTGAATCATTAGTTGGTGTTCCCGTTGTTAAAGACGGTCGGCTTGTAGCTGTTCTTGGGCTTTATCACAAGGTTTCACATGACTGGTCGGCTCACGAGATTGCTCTTGCTGAAGAAACGGCCCAGCGTACCTGGGCAGCTTTCGAACGTGCTAAAATAGAAGAAGTGTTGCGTAAAACTGAATTGCGGCTTTATACTGTATTACAACAGGCTCCGATTGCAATAGCCATTTCTGGGTCCAGTGGTGAAATTTTGTTTCGCAATCGGGTATTTGATGAATTATGGGGCCGCCCGGCCCATGAAACCACTGCCAGATTGTATAGCGATTTTTATCAGGGATTTCATTTGGATGGGAAAGCTATTGTTTCTGAAGATTGGCCAGGATCGCGTGCAGTTCTGGAAGGAAAAGTAATTGATGGCGAGGTACTGGAAATTGTGCGCCAAAATGGGGAGCATATATTTTGCGCCTTTAATGCTGCCCCCATCCGGGATGAGCAGGGGAGTATCACCGGTGGGGTGGTGCTGTTTCGTGATGTTAGTGTAGAACGCAGTGTCGAAGCTGCTTTGCGTGCCAGCGAAGAGAAATACAGGAATGAACTGAAAAAGGAAGTTGCTGACCGCACACGGGAACTCCAGGAGAATTATGCTCTGTTGCAAACTATTTATGATACTAACCTGGTTGGTATGTCGGTCTTTGCGCCGGTAAGAGATAACCTTGAGGAGATTGTTGATTTTCAGATTCTTATGGTCAATAAACTGATCGTTAGTGCTACCGGACGTGATGATATGGTGGGAAAATTGTATGCTGAATTATTCCCTGGGGTAAAGCAAATGGGCCTTTTTGATTTGATGGTTAAAACTTTCAAAACGGGAGAACATGGAAAGATGGAGTACCACTATGCCTATGATGGTATTGACCGGTGGTATTCTACGATGTTTGTGAAAGGGGAGGATATTCTGGTCAGTACCAATCTTGATATCACCGAAAGGGTAAAAGCCGAAGAAGAGCGGTTCAGAAACTATTTGCTATTGCAGCAGTCCGAAGACCTGGCGCAAGCCGGGAGTTGGGACTTTGATTTGCTGAGCGGGGCACTTAGTTGGTCTGACGGCATGTACAGGCTTTTTAATTTGCAAAGAGGTGTTGAGGTTAGACCAGAAGTATACCTTGATTTTGCTACACCTGAATGCCTGCCTGCTGCACAGCGGATTGTAGACCACTTGCGTAATGGCGATCGGGATTTTGAGGAAACACTGGAGATTCAGGTTAATGAAAACGCTACTGTTTTACATATTAAAGCTAATGCAGTTAAAAATGAAAATGGAGATTCCGTGCGTGTGCTGGGTGTGAATATGGATATTACAGCAACTCGTGAAACCGAACGCAGGCTGCGACTTTTGGAAGCAAGGCAGCAGCAGGAGATTTTTCAGGTCACTTTGAATACCCAGGAACAAGAACGTCGGCGGGTTTCGGAGAGTTTGCATAATGGTCTTGGTCAGTTGTTGTATGGAACAAAACTGAGCTTAAATTACCTGACGCCTGAAACAGCCATTGAAAATACGGAAAAGTATATACAGGCCAAACATTATACTCAGGACTTATTAGCGGAAGCTATAAAAGAGACGCGCCGTATTTCTCATGAGCTTATGCCAACGGTTTTGGCTGAATTCGGACTGAAGGCTGCGATAAAAGAAGTTTGTAGTCAGTTACAGAGTGGTGTTCGGTTTAACTGTACGGTATCTTTAGGAGATTTTAAATTAGATAATTACCTGGAGCTTGCGGTTTTCAGAACAGTGCAGGAATTGATGATTAATGTGGTAAGACATGCAAATGCAAGCCAGGCTACAGTTATAGTAAATGCCAAAGATAACGAAGTAAGGGTTTATGTTAAAGATAATGGGCGGGGAATGGCGATTAAAGCCGATGGCAAGCAGGGAATCGGTCTCTCTTCTATCCGTAATAAAGTTGAGCTGCTCAAGGGAACGATTTCAATCAAAGGCAAGTCAACATCAGGCACTGTGGTGGATGTCTGTTTCCCAATTTATAATTCCAATCAAATAAAAAAAGAAACTCATGGTGAAGATATTACTAGTCGAAGATAATGAAGTCATCAGGGCAACCATATCCGATTTAATCGGAATGGAAGACAATTTTAGCGTGGAAGGACAGGCTGCTAACGGGAAAATTGCTCTGGCGCTCATCCAGGACGGTTTGACTGTCGACATTGTCATTACGGATCTCAATATGCCTGAAATGGATGGGATTGAACTCACACAAAATATTATAGCCATGAATAAGGATATTAAAGTAATTATTTTGACGATGCATGATAAACAAACCTATCTGGACCGGGCTTTTGCTGCCGGTGCCAAAGGATATCTGCTTAAAAATGGAGACATGGACGAACTTTATTCGGCAATTGAGAAGGTGTATAATGGCGAAAGCATCATTGGATTATCAGAATAAGAACATAATGAAAGATCTGGCTAAACGTTTTCCCCAAAATCCGTTGCTGATGCCGAAAGATCTGGTCGCCAGCCGCCATGAATTGCAGATCATCAGCCTGCTGAACCCGGGTGTGTTCCGTTTTCAAGGTAAAATATGGCTGCTGGTAAGGGTGGCGGAAAGTATTGCTCAAAAAGAAGGGGTAATCTTTTTTCCGGTCATGAATGAAATGGGCCAAATGGAAATTATAGAGGTGCCGCTAAATGATCCCGACCTGGTAGCTACGGACGCGCGGATTGTAAATTATAAAGGACTGGATTATCTGACTACTGTTTCTCATCTGCGCCTTTTGGTAAGTACAGATGGAATCCATTTTTCTGAACCGGAAACCTGCGAGGCTGCCTTATTTGGTTGCGGAGAGCTAGAACGTTATGGTATAGAGGATTGTCGGGTGAGCCAGATCGGAGAGGATTACTACCTGACTTATACGGCTGTATCTGAGAACGGAGTTGGGGTAGGACTAAGAGTCACCCGGGATTGGCGTCAATTTGAATTTAAAGGTATGATCCTGCCACCTCACAATAAGGATGTAGCAATTTTTGAAACGCAGATTGCGAGTAAATTTTATGCCTTACACAGGCCCAGCAGTAAGGAAATTGGCGGCAATTACATCTGGCTTTCAGAGTCGCCGGACGGTTTGCACTGGGGTAATCATAAATGCCTGATTAAATCGCGTCCGGGATTTTGGGATAGTGAAAGGGTCGGTGCCGGAGCAGCACCAATCCGAACGCCGTACGGCTGGCTGGAAATTTATCATGGAGCCAATGCAGCACAGCAATATTGTCTGGGTGCGTTTTTAATGCAGCTGGAAGATCCAGCAATTGTCATTGCAAGAACCAATGATCCGATCATGGTGCCTACCGAAAAATATGAGCTGAGCGGTTTTTTTGGCTATGTGGTCTTTACAAATGGACATGTGGTGGACGGTGATCAGTTAACTGTTTATTACGGTGCCGCTGATGAGTTTGTTTGCGGAGCCTATTTTTCAATCAACAAAATCTTAAGGGCAATGGGCTTTGGACCATTGCTATAACGCAAATTATTTATACCCTAAATTGATGATGATGGAAAACAATAAAGATAGTTCTTTTTTGAGAGATAGTGTCAGTAAGAGTGTCTGGCAGGGAACTGCGAATTTTAACGGGGTTAAGCAAGCTACCGGTGTGCTGGAATCCGGCAAAATATATGATTGTCTGATTGTTGGCGCGGGAATTACCGGGATTACAACAGCTTTACTATTGCAGCGTTCGGGATTATCATGCGTGATTGCGGAGGCTCAGGAACCGGGGTTTGGAACAACTGGCGGTACTTCCTCGCATTTGAACACTTTCTTTGATGCTACTTATCCTGAAGTGGAAAGTGACTTCGGGGAGGAATCGGCTAAACTGCTCGCCCGTGGAGGGAAGGAGGCTTTTAGTATGATTGAGGGGTTTGTCAGAACGCTAAAAATAGATGCTGAGCTGGAAGGTAAGTCGGCATGGCTTTATGCGGAAAATGAGAAAGAAAGTAAACAGTTACAAAAGATCCTGGAGGCTTCCCAGCGCGCTGGGGTTTCTGTGGAACCTGATGGTGAAAACTTGGTGCCCGTTCCTTTTGACTCAGTGATCTGTTTCAAGGGACAGGGGCAGTTTCACCCTCTAAAATATATCCATGGATTGTTGGAAGAATTTATTAAGCTCGGGGGTGTACTGGTGAATCATACTTTAATTCGGGAGAGTAGTTTTGAAGACGGTATCTATACCGCAAATTCTGATTCAGTCTCTATCCGCGCGAAGAAGCTGTTTTATGCTACACATATTCCACCAGGAGTAAATCTGATGAGTTTGAGGAATGCTCCTTACCGTAGTTATGTGCTCGGCCTGAAATTGAAGGATGAGAATTATCCCGATGGCCTGGCTTATGATATGCAGGAGCCTTATCATTATTTCCGTACGCATACGATAGACGGACAACCCTATTTGATTGTAGGCGGTGAAGATCATAAGACCGGTCATGGTGATCCGGAGTTGGCTTTTCGGGAGCTGGAAGAGTATGTACGTCAATATTATGAAGTGGAATCAGTTTCTTACCGCTGGTCTGCGCAGTATTATATTCCCGTGGATGGATTGCCCTATATCGGACAACTACCTGGTGCTGCTGAAGGTACCTATATCGCTACCGGTTTTAATGGAAACGGGATGATGTTTGGTACGCTATCAGCGAAGATCATTGCTGATCTGGTTCTGGGAAATGAAAACGAGTATACCAGTTTATTTAGTCCATCCCGTATGAAACCTGTAGCGGGTTTTACTGAATTTGTGAAGGAAAATGCGGATGTGGCCTGGCATTTTATTGCCGACCGGTTTTCCGCCGGGCAGCTGCCGGCCTTGAGCGACCTACAATCTGGCGAGGGAAGAATAGTGGACTTTGAAGGCAAAAAAATAGCGATTTACAAGGATGAGTCTGGAAAAGTAACTGCTTTAAATCCGATATGTACACATGCTGGCTGCACCGTTCAGTTTAATACTGCTGAGCAAAGCTGGGACTGTCCTTGCCATGGAGGGAGGTTCGATGTTTTAGGAAAGGTACTCAATGGTCCGCCTACTAAAGATCTGGAAATGGTGTTGATCAGTTATGACCGGAAGTCTTAAAAAAATGTGGTGATTTATAGGGACGTAGCCCCGATTGCATAAAAATGTTAAACTTTAAATGCCTGATCATGAGTCTTGAAAAATATAATAAAAAACGTGATTTTAGTAAGACAGCTGAACCTAAGGCGGGTAAACCGAAGGCTGAAGGTAAGTTGCTGTTTGTGATTCAAAAACATGACGCTTCGCGCCTGCATTATGACTTCCGGCTGGAAATGGATGGAGTGCTGAAGAGCTGGGCGGTGCCGAAAGGACCTTCTACTGATCCTGAAAATAAAAGATTGGCGATGATGGTGGAGGATCACCCGTTTGATTATAAGAATTTTGAAGGTATTATTCCTAAGGGAGAGTATGGTGGCGGTACAGTGATCGTCTGGGATGAAGGTACTTATGAACCTTTAGAAAAAATTAAAGGAAAAAAGGCACAGGAAAAGCATTTGCTGGCACAGCTAAAGGCCGGTTCACTGAAAATTGTGCTACATGGTCAGAAACTCAAAGGAGAATATGCCCTGGTCAAAACTCAGGGTATGGGCGAGAATAGCTGGCTGATGATCAAACATAGAGATGATTACGCATCAACTACTGACATCATAAAAAAAGATAAATCTGTACTTTCTAAAAAGAGCATCGAACAGATGGAAAAGAGCAGTGATAAGGTCTGGAGAAATGGCCATGAGGAGAAGCTGAAAAAGCCTGCGAAAGCCAAGGCAAAAGTGGCTGATGAAGAGGTTGCAGCAAATTTTACTGGAAATGGCGATAGCGAAAGTATTACATCTGAACGGCTAACCCCGGATGTAAAGACTTTGCTTAAAAGGGGTAAAAAATCCAAGATTCCAATTGGTATGAAACCTATGCTGGCTACTCTGGTAGACGAGCCTTTTGATAATCCTGAATGGATTTATGAAGTGAAATGGGATGGTTACCGGGCCTTAGGTTTTAGTTTGAAAAATGGTGACGTACAGCTGTTGTCCCGCAACAATAAGCAGTTTAATGAAAAATTCTATCCTATTTTTGAATTGATGCAAAGCTGGAAAATGGACATAGCGGTTGATGGCGAGATTCTCGTGATCAATGATAAGGGTGTTTCTAACTTCGGACATTTGCAAAATTGGAGAAGTGAGGCGGATGGGGAGCTGGTTTATTATGTATTTGATTTGATCTGGTACCAGGGGAAAGATTTAACCGGACTGCCACTATCGGATCGACAGGCGATCCTGGCAGAGGTATTGCCTCAGGAGGATGACAGAATTCGGTTGAGTAAGGTATTTAAGACTAAAGGAACTGATTTTTTCCAGGCCGCGACCAAAATGGGACTGGAAGGCATTATTGCGAAAAAAGCAGATGGCCAATATTTGAAAAATAACCGGTCGTCCGAATGGCTGAAGATCAAAGTGCATCTTCGGCAGGAAGTGGTCATCGCTGGTTTTACTAAAAATGAAGGCACATCCAAGCAGTTCAGTTCCTTGTTACTGGGTGTTTATGAAAATGGACACCTGAAGTATGTGGGGAAAGTAGGGACAGGGTTTAACGATAAAGATCAGAAAGAAATGATGGCACAGTTTGAGCCATTAGTCACCGGTAAAACACCTTTTTCTGAAGAGCCGGATGTGAATAAAGCATCACGTTTTCGTCCCAATCCACCAAAGGCTAAAGCAACCTGGCTGAAACCCGAGCTGGTGTGTGAAGTGGCTTTTGCAGAAATAACCAGTGATGGTGTATTCCGTCATCCCTCTTTTCGTGGAATGCGGATAGACAAAAAGGCGAAGGAGGTAGTTAGAGAGTCGGCTGTGGAAACTAAAGCCATCATGGAAATGGAATTGCCTGATGACACAGAAACTAAACCCGTTCAGAAGGATCAGCATGCTTCGGCGATCCGGCCACCGCAGTCTACGGGTCGTAAGACCCTGCTCAATCCCAAAGACGAGACACAGGTGCGAAAGCTGAACGGACATGAGCTGAAATTCACGCATTTGAGTAAACTTTACTGGCCGGAAGATAAAGTGAGTAAGCGTGATATGTTTAATTATTACTACCAGGTGGCAGATTATATTTTACCTTACCTGAAAGACAGGCCGATGTCACTTAACCGTTTTCCAGGAGGGATTCATGGAAAAAGTTTTTACCAGAAGGACGTTAAAGGTAAGGCACCGGACTGGACGAATACTTTTCCATATACCACTAGCGAGGGGGAACACAAGGAATATCTTTTGGGTAACGATAGTGCGGCCCTGCTATGGATGGCTTCACTGGGTTGTATAGAGATGAATCCCTGGTTCTCCAGGAGCAAATCACCCGATCATCCGGATTACTGTGTGATTGATTTGGATCCGGATAAGAATACTTTTGATGAGGTGATTCGTGTTGCACAGATGGTCAAAGAAGTCTGCGACCAGATTGAGGTCCCTTGTTATGTGAAAACTTCAGGCTCTACAGGGATACACATTTACATTCCATTGGCTGCTAAGTATACCTATGATCAGTCGCAAATGTTTGCTAAGATCATTGTATCGCTGGTGCATCAGCAGGTCCCGGAATTTACCAGCATGGAAAGGATGATCGCTAACCGTAAAGGAAAAATGTATCTTGATTTTCTGCAAAACAGGCCCGGTGCTACCATTGCCGGACCTTATTCCTTAAGGCCTAAGCCCGGAGCAACGGTTTCCATGCCCTTGGATTGGGAGGAGGTAAAGCCTGGAATGACGATGAAGGATTTTACGATATTCAATGCCCTTGACCGGTTGAAAGAAACAGGCGATCTGTTTAAAGGTATTTTGGGTAATGGCATTGACCTGGCTAAAGCTATCAATAAGGCTAAGGAGGTCTTCGGATAGGGTTCTTATTTATTTTCCGGTTTCCATATGCGAGGCATCCACAGGCTTGGACTCGGGCGAACCTTTTTGTCGTAAGTATATGGACAGAAAGACGATGGAAGCCACTGATAGGAATTCACTTTGCCAATTTTGAAAGGTTTCGAACCAAAATTCTGCTTGACCCAGGTAAGCACTTATGCTTTCTTTGGGCAGGTGTTTAGCTAGCTGTTCGATGTTATGGTTTTGCCAACTACCGTACAGGTGCAGGGCCCAGCTACCCAGGAAAAGGATGGCAAAACAAATGGAGAGTGAGTTGCTGTATAGTTTTAATATCCATCCTCCTTTCCGTACCGCCCAGGGGGCGTCTTTGGAGGGTTTAGGCTCACGGTCTACTTCTTCGGGCTCATCCAGTTTCTTGGATTCTGCCGATCCGACCTGGCGCAGGGAAATAGTAAGTAAGACGTATAAGGCCATTTGGAGAAATTCACTTTCAAAGTTTTCGAAGGTGGCGGAAATGAAATGTCCGCTTTGAAGATAAGTGCTGAATCCGATTTCCGGGGCATCGTCTTCCTGTAGATCCTGATTGTGCTTATTCCAGCCTGTTAAAGCCTGAGCAGCCAGAGTAATTATAAATAAGGTGAGGAATACGGCGGTCAATCCGTTTCTGTAAAAAAAATTACGATTAGATTTTGTTTTCATTTCAAAATGATTTTCTTCTTAAGAATGCAATTGAATTGTGATATCACTGTTTCCAGGAATAGTGTATTCCAGATTGCCGTTTGATACCGGACGTGCTTTTAGCGGCACTTTATGACCTTTGATTAGCACCTTAAATCCAGGTATTTTCTTTTTTTTAGTTTTTACCAGCATCATCCGGCAGCTAATTCGCGGGTCACCCAATATGGTAAAACTGATTTGCTTTCCTTTTTTTGCATTAAATCCCGAGGTAGGGTAGTCAGTATAGACCATAAAGGGCTCAGCTGGAATTTGCAGGTAATGTCTAGGCAGGATCCCGAAGGCATTGCCTGCACCGTACACTTCCTGGCCTACAGTTCCTGATTTCAGCCATCCATCCTGAAGATCTTCAAGCGCGATCCAGAGTTTAGGATCCACTTCCCCCATTTTAACTTTTTCCTCCAGCATGTCTGTTGGCAGCATTGACGGATAATAATATACAGAACGATCTACAAGGTAGCGGATGTATTCTGCAATGAGTAGTTTTACCGAGGGTAGGATGTCCACATCTTCAGCATGTTTCAGGTAATCGTGAAAGGCACTGAAGACTTCCTGTTCTTCATATACTGCGGTATAAGGGGCATCGTTGAGTGGATATAGGGAAAAGAATTTCGGGAAGTTTTTTCCGTATCCATAGTTACAGTCCCAAAGCTGAACGTTTCGGAATATTCCTGCCAGACACATATAGCTCAGCTCCAGATACAGCTTATTTTTGGTGATTTTATAAAGCCTGAGTAATGCCCCGGATGAAAAAGCCGTATTGTTAGCCTGGTAGAAGATTTCAAAGCCATAGCCCTGCAGGGTTTTAGCGGCGCGCTCTGCTTCATTTAAATAACGATGTTCTTTAGTCAATTCCCAGGCCTGGAGCATAACATGAGCAAAAATGCCAGCCACATCTTTTTCTCCGCCTTTGCCTTCGGCAGTTTCGGCTTTGATAACTTCCATAGTATCCATTTTATAGAATACGGGCCATTGATATTTAAAGTGATGCGCTACCTTTATGGCAAATTCCAATGAATCGAGGAAGAGCTGTTTAGCCATTTTGTCTCCTTTAAGTGCAAGTCTGGAAAGATTCAGCAAGGGATGGTGCAGGTACCAGGAATCCATCACTTTTGGCACTTTTTGCTCTTCTTCTCCTTTGAGCTTGTCTTCAGCGGCAGGAAGCCAGCGCATAATTGTGCCTAGTTTTTTATCAAAAAAGGCTGGCAGACCTTCTTTTATAGTTTTGGTCACTTCCATTTCTTTTTTGCTCCATTCTATGTAATCAATCAGTGGGAGTAAAACAGCGAGCTGTACCATGATCTCAGGCGGTGTTTCATAGTCACTTACATAGGCGTTAAAGTATTTATGTCCCGTTACTTGTGACCAGCAGCCTGGGCTGTCGATAAGGTCTTTGAGTCCTTTGTCCAGGATGTCGGGCCAGTGCTTGTATGCTGTTTCCGGTTTGGGTAATAGCAGGTAAATTCTGGCGAGTAAGTCCAGATATAACCGCATAAGATCTGATTCTTTTTCCGGCACCTCTTCACTGAAAGCGATAAAGGCATCAGAGAGGATAACTTCTTCGCCGGCTGGTAATGGCTTTTTAGAAGGTGGTAGGGAAAACCCCAATTCGGGCCATTCTCCACCAACAGTATCGCCGAGAGAGGTTTCAGTTCGATCGCAGTAATCACACAATGCGGTCAGGTTTTGTAGGTATAGCAAGGTAGCGGATTTTGGTCTGGTCTGGCTTAAATACAGAAATCCTGTCCGGGTGCCGAACTGGCCGGCATGGATCTTTCCATCGGTTTGTTCAGGATTATCTTTTTGTCCATTAAACAAAATGTCTTTTGGCCAGTTGGGTATAAGCATTTCTTTTGCTGGTATCAGGCTGCTGGTATACCGCAATACAGGGGAGCTTTCCGTCTGATCTATGACAATGCTGAGATTTTGCTTTCCTATAGCTGAAGCAAGGCTGAGGATTATTCCTTCTGCCTGAGGAGTAGTTTTTACGATCT